>JBGCEY010000046.1:0-56683 GCA_045106645.1 Ilumatobacter sp. | reverse complement strand
TTGGGGCGGAACGAACGGTCGACGATGCCGGTGGACAGCTGCACGCGAGCGGCTTGGCCCACGCTGCTGGTGATGCCATCGGTACCGGTGATGCGAGTGAAGTTGCCACCGATGTACAGCAGGTCACCTTCGATGTCGAGGGTGCGTCCGAGTGCCCAGCGGGTCGTGCCGGTGACGACGAGGTTCACGCTCCAGTTCGGGTTCACCTGTCCGGTGGCGAGGTCGATCATGGCGACACCGGCGGTGTTCGCGGCGCCGTCGACGTTGCGGAACTGCCCGGCGACGATGAGCTGGCCGTCGTCGGTGACCTTCAGGTCCCAGACATTGCCATCGATCGTCGGCGTGAACGAGGAGATCCATTCGCCGGTTTCGCGTTCGAACGCAGCGAGGAACGGCTGATCGAAACGCTCACCGGTTGCGGCGATCTCGACCTGCGTGAACTTGCCGCCGATGTACATGATCCCGTCATGCTCGGCAATGGCGAGCACTTCGGTATCCATCTGCGGAAACCCGTCGTTGACCTTGCTGACACCGGTGACGCCGGCTGCGAGTGGTTCGGTCCGCTCGGAGACGATTGCTTCGGCCTCCACGAGCACTTCGGGAAGACCCTCGTCGGGAATGGCATCCGCAGCGTTCACCGTGATGGCTGTTGCGCCGGTGAGCGCAAGGTGGCCGCCGATGAGCCCGAGGAGCAGCGCAAGACGCCCCGTTCGTCGTGTCTGTCGTTCCGCCATTGACTGATCTCCGAAGTTTCCGTACGCCAGCTATCTGCACTCAACGCTAACTGAGCGTCGAACGCCCCGACCGGCGGCCGAGATCAAGTTCTGTACAACAATTCGACACGCAGCGCGCGAGGCTCGTCACAAAGTGGTCAACTCGCTCACGGCGAGTGGGGATTCGTCGCAGAACCAGACGATTTGATCACGCGGCAGCCATGGCGGCTGCGACCTGTCCTAACACCTCGATCACGCCGGGCCCCCAACCGCTGTACTGCGCGTCGGTCAATGGCACGATCGCACCCGTGCGAACCGCGCTCAACTGTTCCCATCCCGCGCGGGTGCGAACTGACTCAGGCGTGACCCGGCAGCACTCGATGTCGCCGAGGGTGATCACATCAGGGTCGGCCGCCGCGATCTCGGCGATGGTCATCTGCGGAAATCGAGCGCTGCTGTCACCGGTGAAGATGTTGGTCAGCCCGAGCTCGGACAGCAGCCCGACAAGGAAGTACGAATCATCGAAGGTGACCAGCGACGGGTCGACCTCGTGGAAGAACGTGAGCCCTGCATCGGTGCGTGTTCCGAGGTCGGAGATGATGCCCTCGACATCACCACGCATCCGCTCGACCAGCGCGGCGGCGTCATCGGGGCGGCCGGTCAACTCGCCAAGGTCGAGTACCTGGTCATAGATCTCGTCGAGCGATGACGCGGGCGGTGCTGCGTACAGCGGGAGGTTGGTGGCGCCGAGCGTTGCGGTGGTCACCGGCTCGTTCGATGCGACGATCACAAGGGTGGGGCCAAATGCAGCGGTCAGCTCACCGAGCCGTGAGGTCTGCAGTTCGAGGGCGAGTTCTTCTCGATTGGCGGCTGCCTCCACGTAGTTGTTCTCAGGTGCAACGGCCACCACCAGGTCGCCGGCACCCATCGCGAACAGCATCTCGGTGTGTGACGGTGAGAACGAGACGACGCGCGGCGTCTCGTCAGCCGCTGGCGGCTCGATGTCCACGCTCGGGGGGATGGTGGTGACGAGTGGCTGCCCGGGAACCGGGGCCGCGGGCGGTTGGGTGTCTGTGTCACTGTCGCGAGCCACCGTCGTTTCCGATGGGCCGGGGCCGGACGTTGCGTCGGTCGTCGGGGCGGGATCACCGGTCACTTCGGTCGTGGTGGTGGCGGCCGTGGTGGTTGACGCCGGATCGTCGGGCGGTAGATCGATGGCCGGAATCGACTCGGGCACCGTCGACGGGGTGGGAATCAGTCCGTCCTCGGTCGCCACGATCACGTCGTCCGCAACGGCCACGTCGGTCGGGAGTGCAGCCGCCTCCTCGCTCGACACGTTGGGTGCATCGTCGCCGGAGGAGCACGACGCAAGCACGACCAACGCAATGACGAGGAGCTTGCTGCGCTGACGCTGTCGACTTGCCACCTCGATGATCGTACCGACGGGGCCCGCGCACGGCCGTCGGCTACCTGATCGTGGTGACGATGCCGTCGCGCATCTCCAACACGCGGTCACACCGATCGAGCATTCGAGCGTCATGAGTGGCGACGAACACACACGACCCCGAAGCAGCCGCTGCAACCAGTGCGTTGGTCACGCGATCGGTGTTGGCTTCGTCCTGATGGCTGGTCGGCTCGTCGGCCACGAGGAGCATCGGCGAGGTCACCAAGGCGCGCGCCACCGCTGCCCGCTGCTGTTCGCCGAGCGATGTCTCGTCGGGTGGACGATCGAACAGCGCAGAGATCCCGAGCCGCTGCATCGCCGTGAGCGCATCGGTGTCGCCCGGCCTACCCAGTCGGAGCGGAAGGTCGACGTTGTCACCCATCGTCAGTTCGGGGAGCAAGCCGAGGGTCTGGGGCACGACTGCCAGCTGCGACCAATCGGATCGATCCGGGGTGTCGACCGTCCCGGAGTCCGGTTCGTCACCGCCGACGATCAGGTTGATCAGGGTGGTCTTGCCAGATCCGGAGGGGCCGACCAACGCCACCATCTCGCCGGTCGACAACTCCAAGGACACACCATCGACCGCGGTGACCGTTTCGCTGCCGCGCCGAAATCGCTTGGTCACGTCGTCGAGACGGGTGACGATGCTCATGGCCGCTCCAGTGTGAAGGTCTGGCGATCGGGGTCCCACACGACTCGTGCTCGCCGGTCGGCGAAGTGCGCCCGAGCTTCGGGTGGCAGCTGGATCCGGCCGGCGCGGTCGATCACGGCCAGTTCGGTGCCGGATTCGGTGACCGACGCGATCGATCCGTCGCGGAGTGTCACGACTTGGTCGACCCGCTCGAGCACCCGTGGATCATGGGTGGCCACGAGTGCGGTGATCCCGGTGCGCGTCAATCGCTCGATCGCATCGAGCACCAGGTCGGTGCTTTCGGTATCGAGTTCCGCGGTCGGCTCGTCGGCGATGATCACCGCGGGCGAACCCACCGCGCCGCGCGCGAACGCCAGACGTTGCTGTTCGCCACCCGAGAGTTGATCCGGCAGATGGTCGGCACGGTGAGCGAGCCCGAGTGAGTCGAGCATCTCGGCCGATTCGCCGATTCCAACGCCGCGCCGTCGGGCCACGCGCACCACCTGGTCGAGTGCAGTGAGATGGCCGAGCAGATTGTCCATCGGTCGCTGATGGACGTGCGCGAGCAGGCGAGCCCTGGTGCGGCGTCGGGCCGACGAGCTGAGGTGAACCAGGTTGACGCCGTCGACCAACACGTCACCAGCGGTGGGGGTGTCCAGCCCACCGATCATTCGCAGGAGCGATGACTTGCCGCTGCCGGACGGGCCGACCACAGCGACCGTGCGACCCGACTCGATCGTCAGGTCGACGCCGCGCACGGCCTGAACTCGTCCCGTAGCGGACTCGAACACGCGCAGCAGGCTGATGCACTCGATGACCGGTCGCCGATCGTCAGCTTCCACGGAGGACCTCGGCATATGTTCGTCGCCTCGCCAGCCACTGGTTGGCCAACGCCGCAGCCACCACGACCACCACCGCAGCACCGGCGACCGCGATCACCACCGACCACGGAGCCTCGAGCCCGACCTCGGGTGCCAGCCCCGGCTCGGGTTCGAACCTGGCGAACACACGGTGTGCGATCACGAGTCCGGTGGATGTGCCGGCCACGAGTGCCACCGATACCAAACCGAGTACTTCGCCAACCGCGGCGATTGCCGCGGTACGTCGTCGCAGGCCCATCCTTTCGGCCATCACCGTGGACAGTTGGCGGCGGGCGCGCTGCTCGGTCAAGTAGAAGAGCAACGTTCCCAACGCTGCCAACCCGGCGATCACCGCGAGCAGGCGGACGTACTCGAAGGTCCACCTGGCCGCACGGTTTCCCGCTTCGTCGCGCCGGTCGCTGAGCGTCACCACGTCGCCCAGGCGGATGCCGTTGTCCTCAGCGAACGAAACCAACGCAGCGTCGTCGAGCTGTGAGATGATGACCCGCGAGGACCGCAGCAGCGGCGACCGGAACTCTGCTGCCCAGACGTTCACGTCGACTCCGGCAGGGCGCTGATCATCGTGCGCGTCGCGAGCGGCTGCTTCGAGTTGATCGGCATCGACGAGCAACGTCGGGGCGACCCGGGAGGCGAGGGGCGCTGCCTTGATGCTCGCCACCGTGGTGTACGAGGTGACGATCGTCGTGCCGAACCCGGCACGTGCCGGGGCAGTGAAGCGGCCCGCAACCACCGCGGTGACGTCCGCGGTCTCGCCGGGCTCTGTGGGCTGATCGAGTGCGGTGACGACGTCGGCCGCCGACGAACCGAACGTCGGATGCCACGACACCCCGGTCGCATAGGTGTCGCTGTCGATCGCGAGCACCGTCACCCGTGCGTCTCCGATCGTGGTGCGGGTGGACAGCACGCGCACGAGGGTGGTCTCGGCGGGAAGCTCCGCCTCGAACGGACCATCGACCCGCGCTTGGGTGGGGCCGCCGATCGCAGTCGTCGCTTTTGCTGCAGCGGCGGTGTCGAGCCCCGAGACCAAGCTCGACGCGAAGATGATCAGTCCAAGAGAGATCCCCATCGCGGCCGACAACAGTGATGCGCTCGAGTCAGCAGAGGTGATTCGCCGCCATGCGAGAAACAGTGCGGGCGGTAGTGCGCCCCCGCTGCGGTGGGCCCGGCGCATCAGCGAGCGCGAGGCGATCACGATCACGCCGACGCCGGCGACGAGTCCGACGAGGGGGAACGCGATCACCAGTGGGTCGACCTCGCCGGCGTCACCCGCCGCACCGACCTGCACCCATGCCGCGACCGCGATGCCGAGGATCGGCAGGATCCACGCCGCCCGAATCGATCCGATGGCCGATCGTCGAGTCTGGCTGACCTGGCTGGCCGACCAGCCGGTCACGACTGCGGCAACGGCGAGTCCCGTCGCTGCGACGATCGCGACCGCCCACACATCGATCGCTCCGGATCGATCACCGTCGCCCGGTGCAGCGATCACGAGCCATGCCGCGCCGACCCCGAGTGCTGCACCTGCCACGGCGGGTGCAGCGAACTGTGGGAGCGACCGCGCGGCGAAGCGCCATGGCGCATCGCCGTCCGCGCTCAGGAGTCGGAACTCCGCTTCGTGCTTGCGCACAGCGAATGCCGCACCCGCCGCGGTCACGATCAGCCCGAGCACGATGCCACCGATTGCGGCGGTGGCGATTGGTTGGTCGAGTTCGGCGACGATGCGCTCCAGCTGCCGAAAGAGGTCGAACGCCTCGGTCGACAGGGTGGGTGTCGCGCCACCGGCACCGGCGAACGCGGCGAGCGCAGTGGCCATCTCCGTTGACTCGGTGTACGAGCGTTCGATCCCGCGAGTTCGAGTGGTGTACGACGACAGGCGGGTGAGTGAATCGGGCGGATCGATGACGGCCGCATCCCACCGCACGAACCCGTCGACCCCGAGGTCGGTGAGTACTGACTCGGGAAGGATCACCGTCTCGAAGAGTGGCCCGGACAGGACGCGTGAGAACCGGGGAACGAACGCGGGCGGCACGTCGTCCCAATACGGGTCTCGCTCGCCTTCCCACAGGTTGGCGAACACACCGGCGACGGGCAACGGTGTGCTGTCGGCGATCGACACGAGCGACCCGGGGCCGAGTTCGAGTCGATTCGCTGCCCGCTCCGAGATCCAGACGCCATTCACGCTTCGGTCGCCGTCGATGACGTCGAGCGCCTCGATCGCCCCGTCGCGTGCGAAGAACCGGCCACCTGAGCCGATGATCGTGGTGGCCGACGTCATGAGGTCGGGAGCTGGGATTTGCAGCGCGAGATCGGCATAGACGATCCGGTCGGGCGCGCCGAGCCGTCCAACCCGGTCCAGTCGGCTGGCCATGGCGGTGTCGAGGTCGTCGACACCGCTCGCGGTCAACCGTCCCTGGGCAACAACGGTCAGGTCGAGGCCCGCCGGGTTGTCTTCCAGAACCTGCTGGGTGATCGAGTCGGAGGCCGACACCAGAAACACGTCCGCGCTCGCGGCCATGAACGCGGGCAGGGCGAACGATGCAATGAGCGCGGTGATCAATCCAGCCGACCGCCATGGGCGGGTGATCCACCGGCCCCAAGCTGCGCCGCGCCCTCCCACCTCGACAGTGTCGCACGCGACACGGTTGGAACGATCGAGCGGAACGACCAAGAGGAGTCGATGGCGGGTGCGATTCAGAGGTGAAGCTCCGGGTTGGCGAGGGGACTGAGTACATTGTTCACGTGGCCAAAGTTCGGTTGTTTGCGTCGGCTCGCGACGCCGCGGGAACAGCAACCGATGTCGTCGACGGTGACACGGTCGACGAAGTCCTGCGAGCAGCCAAGGAACGGTATGGCCAGCGGTTCACCGACGTGCTGGCAACATGTCGGATCTGGGTGAACGGCGATGGTGCTGAGCTCGACACGACAGTCGGGCCAGATGACGAGCTGGCGGTGCTCCCGCCGGTCTCGGGAGGAGCGACATGAGCAACGACACGAACAACAGCAACGAAGAGCACGAGGTCGATGCATCGGCGCTGTCGCTCGACGAACTTCGTGCCATGCGAACCGACCTGCAACGTCGTGATGACGTCGTGTCGTACGCTCGCCGAGTTGCACAAGCGCGACTCGATCTGGTGGAGAGCGAAATGGCGCGGCGAAGCTCCGGTGCGGAGGTCAGCGAAGAGGTCACCGATGTATTGGCGCAGCACCTCGGTGGGGGTGGCCCCGCTCGCCCGCCCCGCCCACCGCGCCCGGCGGAGGATCTGAGCGACGACGAGTTGTCCGTCGAGCTCGATGCCATCTGTGCCGAACACCACTTCAGCCGAGTGGAAGAACTCGATGAGGTCGAGCTCGCAGCACTCGCTGCGGCGATCGGTGAATTCGAGCGACGAGTCTCGCTTGATCGACGTGAGCGTTTCGACCGCCTCGATGCACTGAGCGCGGAACTCGTGCGCCGGTACCGCGACGGCGAAGCAAGCGTCGACACGCTGCTCAGCGACTGATCGAGCGCCGCCACCACATGAGTGCCGCAGTCGCAGGTTCAGGCGACCACCCCAGGCGGCGCGTCGCCGTCATCTCGCTCCACACATCGCCACTGTTGCAACCCGGGTCGGGCGACAGCGGTGGCATGAACGTGTACGTGCGCGAGCTGATGTCGTCGCTGTCACAGACCGGAGTCGAGTGCATCACGTTCACACGGGCCGACCGCGAAGGTTTGGCTCCGGAAGTGTTCGTAGAACCCAATCACCGTGTGGTCCACATCGAAGCCGGTCCGCATCACCTGCCCAAAGAGGCACTCGCCGACATCTCGGATCAGTTCTGCGCCGGGGTGATGCGCTGGTTCGACGAACATGGCAAGCCGGATGTGATCCACGGGAACTACTGGCTGAGCGGCGTCGTGGGTCATCACCTGAAGCACGCACTGGACGTGCCATTCGTGTCGACGTTCCACACGTTGGCGAGGGTGAAAGCCGAAGGCGGGGACCCCGAACCCGAATGGCGGGATCGTGCCGAGGCGGAAATCATCCGCTGTTCGGATGCGATCTGTGTCAGTTGCGTCGAGGAAGAGGAACAGTTCCGCCGGCTCTACGGCGACCCGAATGGCCGGATCGAGATCATTGCACCCGGTGTGGAGCATGCGTTCTTCACGCCGGGTGAACAGTCGGGTGCCCGACGGGCGATTGGAGCGAATCCCACTGCTCCGCTCGTGGTGTTCGTTGGCCGCATCCAGCCGTTGAAGGGGCCTGACGTTGCAATTCGTGCACTCGCCCGGCTGCGCGAATTCGGCCACTCCGATGCGCAGCTGCTCATCGTCGGCGGGTCGTCTGGCCGCGATGGTGACATCGAAACCGAGCGAGCGCAGGACCTCGTCGACGAACTGGGTCTGCACGACCACATCCAGTTCGTAGCGCCGCAACCGCACCACATCCTGTCCACCTACTACCGGGCCGCCGACGTGGTGATCGTGCCGAGCCGTTCGGAGAGCTTCGGGCTCGTTGCTCTCGAAGCCATGGCCTGTGGCACACCCGTGGTGGCAAGCGCCGTTGGCGGGCTGTTGAGCTTGGTCGATGACGGCGAGACCGGTCGGCTGATCTCGGGGAGAAATCCACGCGACTATGCAGCTGCGATCGCCGAGATCCTCGATGACGCAGTAATGCGCGCAGCGATGTCGGCCGCTGCGGTGAAGCGTGCGTCGAACTACACATGGCGCGCTGCTGCTCAGCGACTCGACCGGGTGTACGACGTGCTCATCGGGTCCGAGTTGGTCAGCTGTGCCGACCCCCACGTGGATCCGCTCGCTGGGGTGCAGATTGCCGAGACCGTTCGATCTGGAGAGAAGAGGCCTGCATGAGCAGTGAAGACACCGGTGGAGCACTGAGTGCTGCGCAGCTCGCCGTGCTCGAACGGCGGATCGACGAGTGGATCGGTGAGCTCGATGCCGAGCATGAACACATCGTCGCGGTGGACCGCAGTGACGACGGCACGATCCGGTGGTACGTGCGGATGCGTGGCGAGGAGAAAGAGTTCACCACGGTGTGGCTCACCCTCGGTCAGCGCACCCTTCGGTACGAGACATACTTCATGCCCGCGCCTGAAGAGAACGAACGCGAGCTGTACGAGAACCTGCTGCGGCGCAACGAGCGACTCGTCGGTGCGCACTTCTCGATCGGTGCCGAAGACGCGGTGTTCCTGCGTGGCGAAGTCCCAGCCGATGCCGTCGGCAAAGACGACATCGACCGGATTCTCGGGATCTTCTACGCCACGGTGGAGCAGATGTTCATGTCGCTCTTGCGGGTTGGGTTCGCCAGCCGCTTCGCCGGCGACACCTGACCGCGCGGCGCCGACCTCCCTGCGTTCCACCCGATTGGGTGTTTCCCTTTCTTGATCGTGACCACCCACTGAGCGTGTGCTCGGGTGGGTGCATCTCGGGGGAGTCGGTTCCCCGCATCCACCCGAGCCCCGACTGCTGATCGGCCTGGCTCGCAACGAACCCGTGGGTTACCGTCTCGGCGATGAACCTCGATGTGGTGATGGTCGGCGGCGGCAACATGGGCGCCGCGCTCCTCGGCGGGATGATTGCATCGCAACGATTCGACGCCGGCCGACTGGGAGTGGTCGAGCGGCTCGACGCCCGTCGCATCGAACTCGGTGAGCTGTTCTCCGGTGTGTTCGTCTCCGCCGAGATGCCCGCTTGTGACGCCGCGGTGATCGCCGTGAAGCCCGACGGCGTCGACGCCGCAGTGACCGCTGCGGTTCAGGCGGGAGCGACGAGAATCCTCTCGATCGCCGCAGGCGTGACGATTGCTTCGCTCGAGGCAGCAGCCGGATCTGGAATCGCCGTGGTGCGAGCGATGCCCAACACACCGGCCCTCGTGGGCAAGGGCGCCGCTGCGATCGCTGGGGGGTCGACCGCGGCCGAGTCGGACCTGGTGTGGGCCGAAGAGATTCTCGGCGCCGTCGGAATCGTCGAACGCTTGGACGAAGTCCGTCTCGACGCATTCACCGGCGTCGCTGGGTCTGGGCCTGCGTACGTGTTCCGGTTCGCCGAAGCACTTGTGGAAGCGGCGGTCGGTGAAGGCCTCGATGAGAAAATGGCCGAGCGCGTGGTGTCACAACTACTGCTCGGATCGGCGACGCTGCTCGACCGAGATGGCGATGCAACGCAGTTGCGGATCAACGTCACGTCGCCGGGCGGAACGACGGCGGCTGGTCTGGAACGCTTCGAAGCCAACGGCATCGATGCAATGGTCTCCGACGCGGTTCGGGCAGCAACGCAGCGCAGCCGCGAACTGGGCTGAGCCGTCGAACATCGGAACTCCGGTGTCCGGTTCTGCGGAACTACATGATTGTTTTTTGCGTGTGCCCCTTTTCACACAGCCACAATCGACGTATCGTCTGCCACGTGGAGACGCGTTCTGCGTCGGTCGGGACTTCGACTGGCGTTCGGACAGCGCCGACAGGGCTGGTGCCTTCGGGGGGTTGGCATCAGCCCTTGTCGCGTCCGGAGGCAGGCTCGGCTTCGCCCCGGTAGTTTCGAGTCACTCATGGGACGCCGGTACGACACCATCTCTTTGCTCACCGACTACGGCACCGATGACGAGTTCGTCGGCGTCGTGAAGTCGGTCATTCGTGAACTCGCTCCGCATGTCGGAGTGATCGACCTCACGCACGGCATTGCTCCGTTCGACGTACGCGCCGGGTCACTCGCGCTTGCTCGCTCGATCAGCTACGTCGCATCGGGTGTGATCGTGGCCGTGGTCGACCCGGGCGTGGGAACTGCACGACGCGGTATCGCCGTTGAGGTGGCCGACGGGGAAGGGGTGCTCGTGGGTCCTGACAATGGGCTGCTCGCGCCGGGTGTTGCGATGGCGGGCGGTGCTGGCCGGGCGGTGTCGCTCACCAACGCCGAGTATCAGCTGCTTGCGCCGGGTGCCACCTTTGATGGGCGAGACGTCTTCGCTCCTGCAGCTGCACATCTGTGCAACGGTGTGGACCTCCTCGAACTCGGCGAAGTCGTCGATGCGGACCTGCTGTTTCCCGGCGTCGTGCCGCTCCCACAGATCGACGATGGCACGGTGATTGCTCAAGCGCTCTGGATCGATCGCTTCGGCAACGTGCAGCTGAACGTCGGGCCCGACGATCTTCCCGAATCGTTCGGCGACATGGTGGAGCTTCGCTTCAGTGCCCCGGCGGACGCGACCGGCGGAACCACACGAGTTGCGACCCGAACCACCGCCTTTGCTGACGTGGACTCGGGCGCCGTTGGCCTGGTCACCGACTCCAACGGCATGCTCGCTGTGGTGATGAACCAGCGCTCGGCGGCTGAAGAGTTGGGCATCGACGATGGCGATCAGGTCGTCATCAGCCCCCTCGACGAAGGCTCGGCAACGCGGGCCGGCACTCCGGCGGTGAGTGTCGACCTCACCAGGCGTTAGCGTCTGGTTCGATGCGCCCCGCTGTCACACTCACGCTCGGTCTGCTCCTCGCTGCGATTCTGATCGCTGGCATCGTTTCCCTCGCGCGGCTCTGAGGTTCGACCGATGAATCTTGCTGCTGTCATCGACGGACACGACCCCGAGGCCACTGCGCTCATCAGCCGGAATCGGCCGACGACCTACGGTGCGCTGTCAGAGCAGATCGATCGCCTGCGCGGTGGGCTGGCGTCGATCGGTGTGAGCGACGGCGACCGCGTGGCGCTGCTGTGCAGCAACTCGCGCCACTTCGTCGTCACCTACTTCGCCACACTCGGACTCGGTGCGGTGGCGGTTCCGCTGAACCCGCTCAGCCCGGCACCCGAACTCGAAGCCGAGATTGCCAGTGTCGGCGCCAAGGTCGTGGTGATCGAGAAGCTCAGCACCGCCACCTGGGGCAACGTGAGTCGTGATGCGGTGGCGTCGGTCGAGACCGTCATCTCCTGTGACGCCACCAGTGCCCCCGATGGGGCGCTGGCATTCGACGAGCTGCTCGCATCCGAACCGGTCGAACGCGTTGACGTAGATCCCGATCATCTGGCCACGTTGATCTTCACGAGCGGAACTGCTGGCAAGCCCCGCGCCGCCATGCTGACGCACGCGAACCTGCTCGCGAACCTCGAACAGAGCCACAGTGCCGAAGATCACGTGAGCGAAGGCGACGTGATCTACACCGTGCTGCCGCTGTTCCACATCTTCGGCCTGAACGTTGCGATGACCATGGGCCTCTCGGTTGGTGCCACCGTGCTCCTCGTCCAGCGATTCGATCCGTCGACAGCGATCGAGAGCATCACCGAACGCGGCGTCACCGTGCTGCCGGGTTCGCCTTCGATGTGGACGGCGTTTGCTCACTTCAACGAGCTGAACGGCAGCGAGTTCGCCAACATTCGCCTTGCGCTGTCCGGTGCGTCTCGTTTGCCGATCGACACCGCCAAGCTCATGCGAACCCGGTTCGGGGTCGAACTGTGTGAGGGCTACGGGCTCACCGAGGCATCCCCGATCGTCACGTCGTCGATTGGAGCCCCGGTGCGCTTTGGCTCGGTCGGGCGTGTCCTCGACGGGGTCCGGGTGCGGTTGGTGAATGACGACGGCGACATCCCTCCCGGGGATGTCGGTGAGATCTGGGTGCAGGGCCCGAACGTGTTCGCCGGATACTTCCTCGATGCTGATGCCACCGATGCGGTGCTCACCGACGACGGCTGGCTCAAGACCGGTGACATGGCCACGCTTGATGACGACGGGTACCTGTGGCTGGTGGACCGAGCGAAGGATCTGGTCATCGTTTCCGGCTTCAACGTGTTTCCAGCCGAAGTCGAAGACGTGCTGTCGGCCCATGGCGATGTGGTGGAAGCCGGGGTCATCGGTGTGCCGCATCCGCACACCGGTGAAGCGGTGAAGGCCTTCGTGGTCACCGTGTCGGGCTCTGACGTCGACGAAGAGTCGTTGCGTGAGTTCTGTCTCGACCACCTGGCCCGCTACAAGTGCCCGAACAAGATCATGTTCGTGGACGAGTTGCCTCGCAACACCACCGGCAAGCTCGTGCGGCGCCGGTTGCTCGACGAGCAGATCTTCTGAGCATCGTCGGCTTCCCCGGCTGCGTGAGACATTCGTTACAGCGTGCGAAAAGCGCGCGCACGGCTTTGTGAAAGCGTGCACAAGCGTCATAGGTTGAACCCGTGGCTGGTCAGCGGACTCGACGTCGAATCCCCGAAGCAACGGTGGCGCGCCTGCCGGTGTATCTGCAATTGCTCAGTGAGCAATTCGAACTCGGGGTCACCAGTATCTCTTCTGAGGAGCTCGCAGAACTCGGGGGCGTGAATGCTGCCAAGGTTCGCAAAGACCTGTCGTACCTCGGCAGCTACGGCACCCGTGGCGTCGGATATGACGCCGAGTTCCTCATCTTCCAGATCAAGCGCGAACTCGGCCTCACTCACGAGTGGCACGTGGTGATCGTCGGTGCGGGCCACCTGGGTCGGGCGCTGGCTGGTTACGGCGGCTTCGGTGAACGCGGCTTCCCGGTCGGCGGCATCGTCGATGTTGCCGAGGACAAGATCGGCAATCTCATCGGTGAGACCCGAGTGCGCCACACGGACGAACTGGCTCAGATCGTCGAGTCTCGAGACATCGCAATCGGCGTCATCGCCACGCCGGGCTCTGCTGCTCAAGATGCGGCGGACTCACTCGTTGCAGCCGGTGTCACCAGCATCTTGAACTTCGCCCCGGCAATCGTCACAGCGCCGCACGGAATCAGCGTTCGCAAGGTGGATCTCGCCGTCGAACTGCAGATCCTGAGCTACCACGAACAGCGGCGTGCAAATGCGCGTCAGTCCGCTGGTCTTCGAGCCGTCCCCGCCTCCCGCGGTCGGGGAGCATCGGCGTAAGCTGGCCCGGTCATGTCCCTTCTCGTCGTCGGCGTCAATCACCGCAGCGGTCCGCTGCCGTTGCTCGAACGCCTGACCATCGCGCCTGATGACCTGGGCAAGCACGTGGCGGGCCTGGCGCTGCGCGACAACATTCGTGAAGCCGTGGTGCTGTCCACGTGCAACCGCACCGAGGTGTACGTCGTTGCGGAACGATTCCACGGCGCCTACGCCGACGTTCGCGAGTTCTTGTGTGAGCTCGGCGAAATCGACATCGACGAACTCAGTCCGCATCTGTTCAGCGAGCATGATGACGCTGCGGTGTCACACCTGTTCGAGGTGGCAGCGGGCCTCGACTCTGCCGTGCTCGGCGAAGGCGAGATTCTCGGCCAGATCCGAACGGCGTGGGATGTCGCGCGACAGGAGTCGGCGGCGCGGGCGAGTATGAACCTGCTGCTGCGTTCAGCGGTCGAAGCAGGCAAGCGGGCGCGAAGCGAGACCGCCATTGGCCGCGGCACCGCGTCGGTGAGTCATGCAGCCGTGGAGATGATGGCCGATGTGATCGGCGAACTCTCCGGGCGCCATGTCGCCGTCATCGGCGCCGGGTCCATGGGCGAGGGTGTGGCAGTCGCGTTGCACAAGGCCGGCGGTGCCGACATCTGCGTGGTGAACCGGTCGCCGGAGCGAGGTGCTGCGCTGGCTGAGCGGGTTGGAGCCACCGCCGTTGGATTCGATCAACTGCACGGAGCACTCGGCACGGCCGATGTGGTGGTGGCATCCACCGGATCCGGCGAGCCGGTCATCACCGTCGATCTGATCGAACAGGCTCGCACGGGCATCGATCGTCACCTGCACATCATCGACATCGCCGTGCCACGTGACGTCGAGCCAGCGGTTGCTGCACTCGACAACGTCTCCGTGCTGGATCTCGACGATCTGCGAGACTGGGCGGATCATGGTCGAGCAAAGCGAGCCAAGGAAGCCGAACTCGTTCGCCGGATCGTCAGCGAGGAAGTCGAGAATTTCTCCGTCGAGCAGACCTCGCGTCAAGCCGCTCCTCTGATTGCGGCGATGCATCAGGCGGCTGAGGCAGTTCGCGCCGGTGAGATCGAGCGATTCTCCAACCGACTCGGTGGCCTCTCGTCGGAAAGCGCAGGTGCGGTCGAGGCGCTCACCAAAGCCATCGTGTCGAAGCTGTTGCACGAGCCGTCGGTTCGGTTGAAGACTGACGCCGGCACGCCGCAGGGCGACCGAAACGCCGCGGCAGTGCGCGACCTGTTCGACCTCGGCTGACTTTCACCGTGTCGAACCTTCCACCGTTACGCCTTGCCACTCGTGGGTCGCGTCAGGCGCTCGGTCAGGCAAATTCGGTGGCACGTGCAATCGAAGCGGCTACCGGTCGCGCCGTCGAGTTGTTGCTGATCGAAACCTCGGGTGACGTGCGCCAGGACGTGGCATTGCACTCCATCGGTGGCCAGGGCGTGTTCGTGAAAGAGGTGCAGCGAGCGGTGCTCGACGGCAAGGCAGACATCGCCGTGCACTCTGCAAAGGACCTTCCTTCCGACCTGACCAACGGCCTCGTCATCGCGGCGTTCACCGAACGACGGTCGGCCAACGACGTGCTCGTAGGCAGCACACTCGATGGGTTGGCGGTCGGCGCAACGGTTGCGTCCGGCTCGGTGCGTCGGCGTGCGCAGCTTGCCGCGGTTCGCCCCGACCTGCAGTTCGTCGAGTTGCGCGGAAACATCGACACTCGTCTGTCGAAGATCCCTGATGGCGGTGCCATCGTCATGGCGCTCGCGGCGCTCGAGATTCTCGCGATGACCGAGCGGATCGACCAGGTACTCGACCTCGAGGCGTTCATCCCGGCGGTCGGGCAAGGCTGTGTTGCGGTCGAATGTCGCACCGATGACGAGGCCACTCGGTCCGCATTGACGTCGGTCGATCACGCTGCCACGCGAGTTGCAGTGCAAGCGGAGCGAGCGTTTCTCGGTGAGCTCGGCAGCGGATGTTCTCTTCCGGTTGCAGGCCACGTGAAGGACGCCCGGCTCCACGTGTTTCTTGCGGACCCTGATCGCGGGCTTCACGTGACCGACGTGGTCGCCCTGCCCGAAGGACCGGAGGCGACTGCCGAGGTCGCTCGCGCTGCGGCGCGTGGCCTGCAGGAGCGCCTCGGGTGAACTCCGAGGTCGACGCCGCGGTCGACCTGCCCCTCGCGGGGTGCACCGTGCTCGTCACTCGCGAAGAACGAGGCGAACTCGGTCGACTGCTCAGCGCTGCCGGAGCAGAGGTCGCGCACCTGCCGCTCATCGAAATCGCGGAGGTGGAACCTGAAGCGCAGCGCCGACTCTCCAAAGCGCTCCGCGTGCCGCCTGATTGGGTTGTGGTCACGTCGGCTGCCGGCGCGCAACGGGTCGGTGCGGTCGCTGAGTACTCGAGCGTGCGCCTTGCCGCAGTCGGCACCGTGACGGCGCAGCGCCTTGCCGAGGTGGCTGGCCGCCCGGTCGACATGGTGCCGAGTCGACAGCTGGCAGCAAGCCTCATCGAAGAGTTCGCCCGGACCGATCTCACCGCCCAACGCATCGTCATTGCCCAGGCGGACCGTGCCGGCGACGCGCTCGCTACGGGCCTCACTGCGGCTGGCCATCATGTCGAGGTCCACACGGCGTACCGCACGCTGGTGCGACACCCGTCCGGCCCAGAGCGCAACGTGGCGCTTGGCGCCGATGCGGTGGTGTTCGCCAGCGGCTCCGCAGTCCATGGGTGGGCTCAGGCGTTCGGTCCAGACGCCGCACGTCACCTTCCACCGATCGTGGTCGCGATTGGGCCGACAACAGCCGGGGTTGCTGCCAGATTGTCGCTCAAGGTCACCCACGTCGCTGCCGATCATTCTCTTGCAGGGATGTTGCTGGAATTGTCTCGGGCATGGGGCGCAGCCGCATGAGCGAAGGAATTGCTGAACCGACCTGCGAGACTTTCCGCCAAGACGTCGATTTCCCGGTCCGCCCCGGGTGAGCGACCCGAGTAAGAAGAGGGACCGCGTGGTCGAGACCACCTACATCGGACGTAACAAGCGTCGGACGTTGGCCTCATCGGGCGCGCTCTTGGCCGGACTGATTCTGTCCACCAGTGGTGCAGGCGTTGGAGCGCTCCCCAGCATCGTGATGCAGCAGGCCGAGCCGGTCGAAGCCCTCAACCCGAACGCTGCGGTGGGCAACGTCATCGGCGCATCACCGTCGGTGTCCGGCGATGGTCGCTTTGTCGCTTTCCACGGCGCTCCACAGGACCCCGACAACGACACCCGCACCACCACGCTCTACTTGACCGACCAGCAGACCGGTGAGACCCAAGAACTCAGCCCGGTGCCCGATGGTCTGCGCAGTGGCAACTCGATGTATCCGGTGCTCAGCGGCGACGGATGCAGTGTCGTTGCCGTTACCGAGATGGCGCTCGACGTGTTCCGAGACGACGACACGGCCGGCCGCTGGGATGTCTACCGTGCGAACCTTCCGCACTGCGGCGGAGAGATCGGTGACTGGGAACTCGTGTCGAGCCGACCGGGCTCGGGCGGTATCGCGCGCGACGACGTCGTGGTGGCGCCGCCCACCACGACCCGCGGCGGCACGCTGGTTGCGTACACACACCCCGCAGATCATCTCTTCGAAGCCGACGGGATCAACACCATTTCGCTCGTCGACGTTGCGGTCACGATCGACGATCCGTCGCGTTCGCGTCTCGTTGCTGGCTCGCCGGCGGACTCGCCGACCGACACGTTCATCCACATCGGACTCGACCAGCCAGCGCTCTCGGCCGACGGCTCGCATCTTGCATACCGTTCTGATGCACTGTCCGAAGCGGCGGTGCCCGGGTGGGCCCCCGGTGTCGTCGACGGTGACTTCGCCACCACACAGGTCTACGTCTGGGAGATTGCCCAGGCCGACCCGTTCCTCGCCGTCGACCTCGTGAGCGTCCGGCCAGACGGCTCGATGTCATCCGGCGCCGGTGAACCCGATGTGTCCCGCACGGCTCTGGACATCGCGTTCACGTCCAGCGATCCGCTGTTGGTCGAAGCCGACTATCCGGACTGCACCGACGACTGTCCTGCGCAAGTGTTCGTTGCCGACCGCGACACCGACGACGATGGCGAGCTCGGCGTCGATGACGTCACGGCAATCACGCTGCTCAGCATGCGCAATGACGACGGGGTTGGCGTTGCTGGCTCGGGCCCGTCGTCACAACCCACCATCTCGTCGGACGGCCAACTCGTTGCCTTCGTGACCAAGGCCACCAACCTGCAACTCATCGAGGTCCCGGCCATCGGCAGCGACGATGACGGCGATCTGCTCCTTGCCGAGGTTCGCAACGGCCGCCTGTCGCGCCTGACCGAGTCGGTCGAAGGTGTCGTCCCGGCGCACGGCGTGCACTCGCATCCTGACATCAGCGACACCGGCCGCACCGTCGTCTTCGACACGTCAGCCGCCGTCGATCTGCTCGGAGTGGACGCCGCGGTTGGTCGCCAGGTCGTCGCCCGCTCGTCCGAACCGCAGCTCTCCCTGGCAGCAGTCGATCTCGGGACCACCCTGGTCGGCCTCGAAAGCGACGAGTGGTACGCCGCGGTCGTGAACGACGGTCCGTCCTCGTTCCAGCCAACCAGCGTCACCATCTCCGGGTCGCTCTTTACCATCAACACCGAGTCGGAGCTGAACACGTGTGCGTTGGCCGCCACGGTTCCAGCGGGTGGCAGCTGCACAGTCGCTGTGTCGTACACCCCGACCGAGCCAGGCCCGTCGACGGCGAGCATCACCATTGCCGAGGAAGGTTTCGGGGCGGTCGCCATCTCGACGACGCTGGAAGGTGCGGGTGGCAATCCTGCCCTGCGCATTGATTCGCCCGGCGACTTCGAACTGGTCAACGTCGGCACGCCGAGTATCGAAATCGTGTACGACGTCCACAACATCTCCTTCGTTCCTACCGAAGTCACCTCGTTCGAGATCACCGGCGCAAACGCATCTGACTTTGCGTTCACTGCCAACAACTGTGCCTTGCGCCCACTCAACCCTCGTGCGAGCTGCAGTGTCGGTATCACCTTCACACCCAGCGGCGAAGGCCGGCGAACGGCGCTGGTCGAGCTCGCCACCCGCGAGGGCCAGTACACCACGATGATCGTTGCCGGTGACGGCGAGTACGAGCCGGTGTTGGAGATTGCTTCGGAGTCCGTCGAGGCCGGCCGAGATTTCCTCGCCACGGGCGATCAGTACCCGCCGAACTCCGAAGTCACCGTCGTGTTCGGTGACGGACCGAACTCGTCGGTCACCGCGGTCACCGACGAGAACGGCAGCTTCGAAGTCATCGTGCCGGTTGCACAGACCGAGCGTGGTGGAGATCGCACCATCGTGGTGCAGTCCACGTCGGGTGCAGCAGCGAGTGCACCGGTCGAAGTCATCGAAGATGACCAGGCCTTTGTCGGCATGCCCGGCTTCGGGCTCGGCTGACCGTTCGAGGTCGAGGCTTCAGATTTCGTCGATGGCGATCGTGCGACCGCCGACGTTGATGGCGTTGAAGCAGGTTCCCAATGCCGGGTCGCCCACGGCATCGCAGCGGACCGAGAACGTCAGGTTGTCACCGGGCTCGAGGCGGATCTGGGTGATGCTCGGCTCGAACAGTTGGCCTCGGATGTTGGCGAGCGACCACACGTAGGTCTCGATGTTGTTCACGAGCAGTGAGGCGCGTCCTGTGTCGTTGTTCGCGTTCTCGATGCGGATGTCGGTCAGATCGAACAACTGACCATCGGGCACGGTGAAGGAATCGTCGCTGGTCGAGAGTGCACCCGGCGTTGCAGACAGGCGGAAGAAGTCGGGTTCGCCCAGGTCCTCCGTCGGGCGACTCGTATCTTCCTCCACTTCCGGTTCGGTGGTGATCGGCGACTCGGTGTTGCTCTCGGCTGCGATCTGCTCCACGGCCGCATCGAACTCTTCGAGTCGTTCATCGACCTTGTCGGCTGCAGCGTCACGGATCTCGGGGCGCACGACCCCGAACCATGCACCCACGAGTGCGCCGATGACCGCCGCAGCACCGATGACCTTGGCAACCGATGCGAGTGCCACGGTGGATGGCTGTACGAGCGACAGGCTGGCGTCACTCGGATCGTGACCGGGTTGTTCGGCCTCGACCTGAAAGTCGAGGGTTTGCACGGCTCGGCGGAAGATCCCGCGCTTGGCTCTTGCCTTCAGCCGCACGAGGCTGGCTCCGCCGGGCGCAACGCCGACGGCGGGCGGATCGAAGGAGCCATCGACTCGCTTCGACGGGTCGATCAGGCGCAGGCGACAGCTGGCGAGTCCGTTTCCGTGGTTCTCGACCATGAACTCGTAGTTCGCGCGGCGGCGAGCCCGGATGACGGGCTGGAGCGCAACGATGCGCCGATCGTCGAATGACTGGACATCGAGGGTGGTCTCGGCAACGACATTGTCGTCGGGTGAGCTCCCAGAGATGATTCGTACGCCGATCACGGTGGGGCCAGCAGTGGTCGACGGGAGGCGCGGTGGTGCAATCGTGATGTCGATCACGTCGAGTGACCCGCCGAACAACGTGACGTTGCCTCGATCGACCTTCACCCAGTCGGCGGTGAGGCCGCTCGGCACGATCGTGTAGCTGTCGGTTGCTTCGCCCAGGTTCTGCACGGACAGCTTGAGGGCAATCGATGATCCGGGATCGAGTTCGACGTCTTCGTTGGAAAACCAGGCCTGCACTGACACGACGTGAAACTACCTGCCAGCCGGCGCTTGGCGAGGGCAATCACCTCGATGGGTGTGCCGACCTCGAGGCCGGCGGGAGTGCGAATTGGCACCCGTGCGTGGCGGCCCGGGCTGCGTAGGATCGCTGGTGTGACTCGTGAGGCGCCCCGATCGATCGTGCAACCCACCAGCCGTCCGCGGAGGCTCCGGCGGTCGGCCGCGATGCGGGCGCTCGTGTCCGAAGTGCACGTTCGAGTCGATGACCTGATCGCACCGCTGTTTGTGCGTGAGGGCATCGAAACGCCTCAGCCCATCACGTCGCTGCCCGGGGTGATGCAGCACACCCGAGCGTCATTGCGCACCGAGGTGAGCGAACTCAAGGCGCTCGGCGTACAAGCAATCATCCTGTTCGGCGTGCCAGCGGAAAAGGATTCGATCGGGAGCGGCGCATTCGACCCCGATGGCATCGTGCAGCTTGCGCTGCGCGACCTGGTTGCCGACCACGGCGACGAGATGGTGCTGATGGCTGATCTGTGCGTCGACGAATACACCGATCATGGACACTGCGGCGTCATCGTCGATGATGGTCACGGCCAGATGGTCGTCGACAACGATGCCACGCTCGAGGTGTACGCAAAAGCTGCTGTTGCTCAGGCAGAAGCGGGAGCCCACGTCGTGGCACCAAGCGGCATGATGGACGGCCAAGTCGCAGTGATCCGCCGTGCGCTGGATGACGCAGGATTCCCCGAGGTGGCGATCCTGGCATACGCCGCCAAGTATGCCAGTGCGCTGTACGGGCCGTTCCGCGACGCCGTCGACGTGACGATTGCTGACGGTGGGGATCGCAAGGGGTACCAGCAGGACCATCGCAACGTGCGCGAAGCAATCCGCGAGGTGGATCTCGACATCGAAGAAGGCGCGGACATGGTGATGGTCAAGCCAGCGCTTGCTTACCTTGATGTGATCAGCGACGTTGCCGAGCGTGTCGATGTCCCCGTGGCGGCGTATCACGTGAGCGGCGAGTACGCGATGATCCATGCAGCCGGTGAGCGCGGTTGGGTCGACACCGACGCGGTGGCGCTCGAGCACCTCACTGCGATCAAGCGTGCTGGCGCCAATATCATCTTGACCTACTTCACCCGCTGGTTCGCCGAGCAAGCCGCCAGATGACCAATGTAGAACTTGGGGTCAGACCCAAAGTTCTACATGTAGAGGTTGGGGTCAGACCCAAAGTTCTACATCGAGCACGGAGACCCAACATATGACCGATTCCATGATTCCCCTGTGTGACCCCGCGGCCTGCGACGCTGCAGGCTGTTCGCCAACGGTGTGTACCGGTGCCGGCGTTCGCTCGAACGCCACGATGTTCGAGCGTTCGAAGGCTGCCATCCCGGGTGGCGTGAATTCGTCGATCCGTGCGTTCCGTTCGGTCGGTGGAGAGCCGTACGTCGTTGCCAGTGCGGACGGCGCCACCATCACCGATGTCGAAGGCACGACGTATTTCGACCTCGTTCAGAGCTACGGCGCGGTGATCCTCGGGCATGCTCACCCGGCAATCACCAGCGCAGTCACCACCGCTGTCGTCGACGGCACCTCATACGGTGCGCCGACCCCGCGCGAGATGAAGCTTGCCGAGGAGATCTCGTCGCGTGTTCCCAGCTGCGAACGCGTCCGCCTGATGAACTCGGGAACCGAAGCCACGAGCACCGCCATCCGCTTGGCGCGTGGGGTGACGGGGCGGGATCGCATCGTCACGTTTGCTGGCAACTTCCACGGGGCGACCGACGCACTGCTGGTGGCCGGTGGCAGCGGCATCGCCACGCTCGGACTCCCGGGAACCGCTGGAGTTCCGAATGCCTCGGTGGCCGAAACCATGGTCGTGCCGTACAACGTCGTGCCCGAGCTGACCAACGAAGTGGCAGCGGTCATCGTCGAGCCGGTCGCTGCGAACATGGGTGTGGTGGCACCGGTCGCGGGCTTCCTCGAAGGCTTGCGCGCCGAGTGCGATCGTGTCGGTGCGTTGTTGATCTTCGACGAGGTCATCACCGGGTTCCGATTGGCACCAGGCGGGGCGCAGGCGAAGTACGACATCGCTCCGGATATCACGTGCTTCGGCAAGGTCATCGGGGGTGGGTTGCCCATTGGCGCCATCGGCGGTCGCGCCGACGTCATGGAGAACCTCTCACCGCTCGGTGCGGTGTTCCATGCCGGGACGCTGTCGGGCAACCCGATCGCCACGGCTGCTGGTCTGGCGGCGCTCGATCAACTCACCGACGACGTCTACATCGAGCTGCTCGCTCGGGCGCGTCGCATGGCTTCGTTGCTGCGCGACGCCTGCTCGGCTGCGGGCTTCCCTGCCAGGTTCCCCGTGGTCGGCACGCTGATCGGCATGGTGTGCGGTGGCGAATCCGCCAACCCGGTCACGAACTTCGACGATGCCAAGACCACGGACGAAGCGGCGTATGCCCGGTTCTTCCAGGCCATGCTCGCCGAAGGTGTCGCCATGGCGCCGGGGGCGTACGAGGCGATCTTCGTCGGCCTCGCCCATACCGACGAAGTGATCGATCAGATCGCCGAGGCCGCATCGCGTGCCGCGGTGGTCGCTGCGGTCTGAGCCGACGCCGCACCCTCGTGAGGGTGTGGGGCGTCGGTTGCCATCGAACCACGGTTCTTGCTCGTGCGATGGTGCCGCTGAGATCACCTGTTGCTTCGGTACCGTGGCGTGAGTGAGACAGGTGTTGACGTGGCGATTCTTCGCCGCACTCGGAGCGTTGGCCCTCCTGGCGCTCGGCGTCGATGCTGTCTTCGGTGAGCCGGCTCAGGAAGGGTCGTTCGGGCTGGTCGGTCCGTCGAATCTGGACCAGGACGGCGACCTGATCGCACGCCGCATCGACATCATCTCCTCGGTCGAACGAATCGAGCGGTCACCTGACTTCGCACTCGGCGAGGATGGCCGAACCGTTGGAGTTTTCGACGCAGTGCTCGACGCGAACCGGGTGATGCGGATTGCTCCTGGGACACCCGGCGAGATCTCGTGTCGACTGCTGACGCTTCCCGACCGCTGCGTGGTGCTCGCCGATGTGCTCGGTGAGGCGGTGGTGTGGTTCGCGGTGCTTCCGAAGGGGCCGGGCGAGACCGTCGAACTGCCACCGATCGTGGACCTCCAAGACGGGTTTGCACTGTTTGGAAACGGCTGGGAGGTGCTCTACCCGCCGATCATCGAACGCGATGAAGAGTCATGTGCAGGCGAGGACATCCCGAGCTTCAGCGACTTCGTTGTACGTTTCGGCCCGAACAGCACCACGATCGTCGACCTCGAAACTCAACAGGTCGCACTCGTGACGTGTGGCGAGGAATTCGTTGCGCCACCGACCACCGAGCGGTCAGAGGGGTCGCTCGACGGCTCGTTCGTGCCGCTTCCGGCGTCGACGGTTCCGGAGCTGCTGGATCCGGATGTGGAAGCCCCGGACAACTGAACGAGGCTGCCGCTGCGGGCGGCTACATGAAGCCGAGTTCGAGCCGCGCCACGTCAGAGAGGCGTGATGCATCCCACGGCGGGTCGAACACGAGCTGCACGTCGACGGTTTCGACATCTGGGATCGCAGCAACCGCGTCGTGAAGATCCAGTCGCAAGATGTCGCCCATGCCGCAGAAGGGAGCAGTGACCGACATGTCGACTTCTACGTGCCATCCGCCGGTCTCGAGTGCCGTGGCGTCGACTCGGTACACCAGACCGAGCTCCACGATGTCGACCGGAATCTCCGGATCGAACACCGTCGTTGCTGCCTCCCACACCTTGTCCGTCGTGAACGGCCCGCTGGTTGCCTCGTTGGCTGGATCGGGAGCGTCGATGAAGCCGAAGTCGATCGAGTCCGTCTTGCTCAGGCGGGCCATCTCGCCGTCACTGGTCGTGACGGTTGCGGTATTGCCCAGCGCTTGGAGAATCGTGACGCGGTCGCCCTCGGGCAGTGTTCGTTGCGTCCCGGCCGGCACGATCGTGACGTCGATGGCTCTCGGGAGCGTGAAGCCTTTGGTCTTGCCAACGCTGACCGACTGGTCAGACGCTCCCTGGTCAGACGCTCCCTGATCAGACATGGTCATGCCCGAGGCGGTGGGTGATCCAGGATCGAACCGCTTCGATGCCGACCTCGTCGACCACCTGGTCGGCAAAGCCGTTGATCAACAGTCGGCGACCCTCGGTTGCGGGAATACCGCGAGAGCGCATGTAGTACAGCGCCGTGTCATCGAGTTGGCCGACGGTGGCCCCGTGCTTACAAGCCACCTCGTCAGCCAGGATCTCAAGACGCGGTTGTGTGTTGATCTCGGCTCGGTCTGACAGGATCAGGTTGTCGTTCGACTGTTCGGCATCGGTGCCATCTGCGCCTGGCCGCACGTCGATTCCGCCGTTGAACACGCCGGTGCTCGAGTCATCCAGCACGCCGCGATACGACTGACGACTGGTGCAGTTCTCCGCAGCGTGGATGACGTCCACCTGCTGGTCCAGCACCTGATCACCGAAACCGAAGAACAGCCCGGACAGGTCAGCGTGAGCGCCAGCACCAGCGAGTTCGACACGGTAGGCCAACCGTCCGTAGGACGCTCCGAGGTTGAACGAGCGAGCGAGGAAGCGACTGGCGGTGCCCTGATGCACGTCGACGTGGCTGAGGTGCACATGGCTCGACGGTGAATCCTGGAGCAGGACGTGTTCGAGCGATGCTTCCTCGCCGAGCGTGACGGACGTGCGGATGTTCGACCCGCCGAAATCGGCGCCGGTGCCGATTCGGGTCTCCACCACGGTCGCCGAACTGCGCGTTCCGAGTTCGATGACAACGCCGGTGCACGACGCATTGCGACTCTCGTCGGGGACTTCCACATCGATGATGTGGATCGCGGTATCGAGCGCCACGTCGTCGTCGATGCGAATCACCGCGCCGTCGCCCCCGAATGCGAGATTCAGTGCCATGTAGGCGTCAGTGATCTGATCGTCAGGCACATCGAAGTGCGCAGCGACGCTGGCTGCGCCCTGCTGACGTGCATCGATCAGGCTCGACAAGTGCACGCCTTCTGCGCCGTTCATGTTCGAGCGCTCAGCATCGACCACACCGTTCACGACCACGATGAGCGGACCGTCGATCGTGGGGATGAGTTCATCGAGGTCGGGGACCGCTGCAGTGAGTGCGACGGGCGGACCGAATTCGAGGTCATCGAGTGCCTTGTGCGGCGCATAACGCCAGGCTTCGTCGCGTCGGGTCGGGTATCCGTTCGAGGCGACCCAGTCCAGTGCGCCCGCACGTGCCGAAACGGCTGCGTCAGCCGGCGGGGCGGTGGTCACGACGGGGCTCCGGAGAGCGGCCGTTCGGACGCACCACCGAGATCTTGGTTCAAGAAGTCGGCGTAGCCGTTGTCTTCGAGGTGCAGCGCCAACGTGTGGTCGCCCGATTCGACGATGCGACCGCCCACGAGCACGTGGACGAAGTCAGGCTTGATGTAGTCCAGGAGGCGCTGATAGTGGGTGATGACGATCATCGACCGTTCCGGACCGCGCAGTGCGTTCACGCCGCCGGCAATGATCCGAAGGGCATCGATGTCGAGCCCGGAGTCGGTCTCGTCGAGGATGGCAAGGCGCGGCTCCATCAGAGCCATCTGGAGGATCTCATTGCGCTTCTTCTCGCCGCCGCTGAAGCCGGCGTTGACGGCACGATTGAGGAAGTCCTCTTTCATCTCCACGAGCTTCATGGCTTCTTTGGTGTGCTTCAGGAAGTCGCGTGCGCTGATCTCGTCGTCGCCACGAGCCTTGCGCACCGAGTTGAGTGCAGTGCGCAAGAAGTACATGTTGTTCACGCCGGGGATCTCGACGGGGTACTGAAAGCCCATGAATACGCCTGCAGCGGCGCGCCCTTCGGGCTCCATGTCGAGCAGGTCAGCTCCATCGAGCGTGGCCGTGCCACCGATCTCGTACCCGTCACGACCGGCGAGCGTGTGAGCGAACGTGCTCTTGCCCGAGCCGTTGGGCCCCATGATGGCGTGGACCTCGCCGGCGCCGACATCGAGATCGAGACCGTTGAGGATCTTCTTGTCGCCGATGGCGGCGGTGAGGTTTTCGACGTGCAGCATCAGCCGACACTTCCTTCCAGGCTGACGCTCAGCAACCGCTGAGCCTCGACGGCGAACTCCATCGGGAGTTCGTTGAATACTTCGCGACAGAACCCGTTGACGATCATCGACATGGCGTCTTCTTCGGTCATGCCGCGCTGCCGGCAGTAGTAGAGCTGATCTTCGCCAACGGTGGACGTGGATGCTTCATGCTCGATCTGCGCACCGGGGTTCTTGACCTCGATGTACGGAATGGTGTGTGCACCACAGTCCTTGCCGAGCAACAACGAGTCGCATTGCGTGTAGTTGCGAGCGTTCTCAGCAGAGCGCAGCACTTTGACCAAGCCGCGGTAGGTGTTTTGGCCGTGGCCCGCGGAGATGCCCTTGGAGATGATCGAGCTGGTCGTGTCCTTGCCGATGTGGATCATCTTCGTGCCGGTGTCGGCCTGCTGGCGCTTGCTCGACAGTGCCACGGAGTAGAACTCGCCAACCGAGCGGTCGCCCTGCAAGATGACGCTCGGGTACTTCCACGTGATTGCCGAACCCGTTTCCACCTGAGTCCACGAGATCTTCGCGTCCTCGTGAGCGCGGCCGCGCTTGGTGACGAAGTTGTAGATGCCACCGACACCGTTTTCGTCGCCCGGGTACCAGTTCTGCACGGTCGAGTACTTGATCTCGGCGCGATCCTTTGCCACCAATTCCACCACCGCGGCGTGCAGCTGGTTCTCGTCGCGCTGAGGCGCCGTGCACCCTTCGAGGTAGGACACATGCGAGTCGTCCTCGGCCACGATGAGCGTGCGCTCGAACTGGCCGGTGTTCATCGAGTTGATGCGGAAGTACGTGGACAGCTCCATCGGGCAGCGAACACCCTTTGGGATGTAGCAGAACGAGCCGTCAGAGAACACCGCCGAGTTGAGCGCAGCGAAGAAGTTGTCGCGCACGGGCACGACTGAACCGAGGTGCTCGCGCACCAGTTCCGGGTAGTCCTTCACCGCTTCGGAGAACGAACAGAAGATGACGCCTGCTTCGAGGAGCGTCTCTTTGAACGTGGTGGTGACGGAGACCGAGTCGACGATGGCGTCGACGGCGACGTTGCTGAGCATCTTCTGCTCGTGCAGCGGGATACCCAGCTTGTCGAACATCTCGCGGATGTCGGGGTCGACGTCGTCCATGCTGTCGAGCACGGGCTTCTGTTTGGGAGCAGCCCAGTAGCTGATGGCCTCGTAGTCGATCGGCGCAATGTTCAGCTTGGCCCAGTCGGGCTCGGGCATTGCCTTCCAGGCCTCGTAGGCCTTGAGGCGCCATTCGAGAAGCCACTCCGGTTCGTCCTTCTTGGACGAGATGAGCCGGACGATACTTTCGTCGAGTCCCGGCGGAGCGATGTCGGTGTCGAGGTCGGTACTGAAGCCGAACTCGTAGTCCGACGACGTGAGCTCTTCGATGGTCTGCTTGCTGTCAGTCATCGAGAAACGGTCACCCTTCGACGTCGATGAAGATGCACTCGCCCGGGCACTCTTCAGCGGCTTCGATGACGCTCTCGAGTCCACCGTCGGGAATGCGGGCCATGCCGTCGGAGCCGGCCGGGTTGGCGGTGCCGTCGAACAGCTTGTCGGCACCGAAGTTGCCGGCGGTCTCTTTCACGTAGAACAGGCCGTCATCCAGGCCGAAGAACACGTCCGGTGCGATCTCTTCGCACAGACCGTCGCCGGTGCACAGATCTTGATCAATCCAAACCTTCATGGGGGCTCCTTGTTGACCGGGTGAGCACGGTTGCTCGACGGTCGTCGATGGTGCGACGAATTGTACGCCGACGAATGCAATTCCTACCGATGCCAATCGGACTTTTGCAACTTGTGTCTTGCGAAACTTGCTCAAGGTGAATCGGTTGCTATGGTTGGGCGGTATGGCCGATGTCGTTGAGCTCTCCGCGGGTCAGCGCCATGTGCTCGAAGCGGTCAAGCGTCACGGAGAGGTCACGCCCGGCGAACTCGCTGCGGCGCTGGACATCTCGTCGAGTGCAGTGCGCCAGCACCTCACCACGCTGCGCGCCGCTGGACTGGTCGTGTCACGAAAACAGCACGGTGCCACGGGGCGTCCCGCCGAGCGATACCAGGCCACCACGCTGGCTGAACCGCTGTTCGCCACAGCGGCTGACACGCTGCCGATCGAGTTGCTTGGGTTCATGGAGGACGAAGAACCGGCGCTGGTGGAGCGGGTCTTCGATCGACGTCGTCGTCACATGGTGGTCGAGGCCGAAAACCGATTCGTGGGACAGAGCGTCGACGAACAGATCGCCACGCTCACCGCACTCCTGGACGAGCAGGGGTACCTGGCGGACTTCGAGAGCGTCGAGCCCGGGCACTTCCGGATCAACCTGCACAACTGCGCGATCTGGTCGGTCGCCAACCGCTTTCCGCAGGCGTGTGCTGCGGAACTGGACTACCTGCGTGCGCTGATCCCCGAAGCTCACGTGCAGCGGGTGACACACAAGACCAGCGGCGCGCACACGTGCGCCTACGAGGTCCGCTTCGAGACACTCGCCTGACCGGGCTCGCCGCTGCCTCTCTGGGGTCAGCGGTGGCGTGCGCCAAGCGCATCCAGGTCGAAGCGACGCATCGGTATCAGGCCAGCAGCGCGTGGGCGGCTGCGAGGCCTGAGTTGTGAGCGCCTTCGACCTTGGGTCCAGCAAACGCATCGCCCGCCAAGACGATGCTGCCTTCGGCGGTGACCCAGCACGGGTCTGGCCACAGCGTCCGTGGCGTGGCCAGGCGCCACTTCTTCACCTGCGCTTCGAGGATCGCTGCGCTACCGAGCCACGGGGTGGCAGCAGCGGTGAGGAGTCCGAGCAGTTCGTCGTCATCGTCCCAGTGGGTTTCGCTCCACTCGGGATTGGCATGGAAGGTGACTGCCTCGACGGAGCTCACACCCTTGGCGCGGTTGTTGCCGATGAAACTGAACACCGCGTCGCCGTCTTGCACTCCACCGGTCTCGGGGAGTGCCGGCGGTCCGTCGAGCGTTGCGAGCAACCCGATCGTGCGGTCGTACTCCGTGCGCATCAGCGGACCTTCGAGTTCCACGCCGGAATCCACGAGCAGCGCTAGCGATTGTGGGATGGGGCTGGTGAGAATGACGGCGTCGCCGCTGCGCACCGAGGCGTCGTCGATCACGACGTCCCAGCGACCTTCGTCGGTTTCGGCCGGGCGAATCGTGAACGCCATGGTCGACGTGTCGACGTGCAGTCCGGTCGCAAGATCTTTCGCCAGCGAGTTCATTCCGGCGGTGGCGACATAGCGCGGGTGCCCGTCATCGTCGGCGGGGTCGAACCCGTGGTTCCACACGTGCACGATGCCGCGGCCGAGCCACTCGTCGACGCGATGTTGGAATGCGGGTGTCCGAACGGTGAAGAACTGTGCACCGTGATCCAGACGTGCCTCGCCGATGCGTCGGGTCGCCAATCGTCCGCCGACCGAGCGGCCCTTGTCGACAACGGTCACCTCTGCGCCGGCATCGACGAGTTCACGGGCGGCGACCAGGCCAGCGATCCCCGCCCCGACGATCACGACCTTCATGCGGACCGCAATCCAGCGTCCGTCGAGTCAGCGGTTCGTTTTTCCCATGCTGACTGTGCGCGACCGAGGAACTCGAGGAGCACCCGGTTGAAGGTCGTGGCGTGTTCCACCATGAAGCCGTGAGCGGCACCACTGATGACCACCAGCTCGGCGGTCGGGATCCGGTCAGCGAGTTCTTCACTGTCGCCGCGAGGGGTCAGCACATCCTGGTTCCCTGCGAGAACCATCACCGGCACGCTGATGTTCTCCAGTTCGTCGATCAGTGACATGTCGACATTGAGGATCGCATCGACTTGATTTGCGAACGCATGTGATGGGCGCCCGAGGGCCAGCGGCCCCAACCATCCCATGGCGGGCAGGAAGCGCCGGAACGAACGCGGGCCGATGACCCACTGCACGGCCTCTTTGCTCATGGCACCCATTCCGCCGGCGAGCGCGTTGTCTTTCCACGACGTGAGCAGCTCTTCGCGCCACGGGTGGTTCGCCCCTGCAGTGCACGCAAGCGTGACCGAGCGAACCCGATCTGGATACTTCACGGCAACGATCTGGCTGATGGCGCCGCCCATCGACGCGCCGACCACGTGGGCGGTTTCGATGCCGGCGTGGTCGAGCACCGCGATGGCATCGTCGGCCATCTGCTCGAGGGTGTACGGCGTGTGCGGTTTGTCGCTGCGTCCGGCGCCGCGGTTGTCGAGTGCAATGGCTTGGTACCACGGGGACGTGGCGAAGCGTTGCAACGCCCAGCCGGCCTTGCCAGCGCCGAGACCTTGGATGAAGAGCACCGGTGCGCCTCGAGGGTTGCCGGTCTTCGCGTAGTGGATGCGGGTGCCGTCATCGCTGCGGACGTAGGTCATCAGTGGGCTCCGATCCCGCTCAGCGGAAACCAGTCGAGCGGCGTGCCCGTGCTGATGTCGCCCATCTCTTTGAGGAGTCGGCGAACATCGATGCGGATGCGGTCAGCGAGTTCAAGCTCGCTCAGTGGTCCGCGCCGGCGACGAGGGGGGCGAGTGGCGGTGCCGATCTCGACTCGTGCCCGCCGGGAGAACGGACTCGACGTGGTGGCCGCCGGGAACACCCGTGTGCCCGTGGACAACGCAGCGCCGACGATGGTGTGATCGACCGGGCCGACCGCACGCGATCCGCTGGCCTTACCTGCACCCATGACGACGATCTCGTTGGAACGCAGCGCGCCAGCGACTTCATCAGGGTCGGTCAGGAGTCCGCCGATTCGTCGGTCGAACGAATGGAGCACCGGCAGGTCGCTGCGACCCACGAAGCGAACCGGGCGGTCGATTGCTTCGCTGATCGCGAAGGCGGCAAACACCGTGGTGGACGACCAGGTCGGCGCATTGACGACCACGAGCGCGCCGGACCGTTTCGGTAGGCGTTGATGGCCGCCCGTGGCAACGTCCCATCGAAGCTGGGCCAGCACCATCATGTTGCGTACGAGCACGGGGTCGCGACCCCAATCGTCGGTCGCATTCGTGGGTTCGTCGGTGAGGCGACGCGTGGCAGCACGAACGCCGTCGCTTGCGGCATCGGCCAGCGCATCGATCGCGCCGGTGACGAGATGATTGGTCCGGGTGACGCTGCGGCCGATCGTGCGTGCCAACCCGGCGTCGGTGTCGACGTGCCGACTGGCGTCGACCGGCAAATCGACCACTTGTGCGAGTCGAGCCATCAGGCAACCTGCTTTCGTGCGGGGCGGCGAACGATGCTGGGCCAGCCGTACAGGTCATCGATGACCTCTGGCGTTGTCTGGTCCGGAACAATGCCGAGCAGCTCGCGCATGCGGCCGTTGTCGGCAAGTCGTCCGTGGATGAGTTTCTCCGCCACGTGGTCGGGGATCGGTGCCCCGGCAAGGTGTGCCATCCGCCGAGCGAGCGGCCACTGCGGCCCGAACGTCGGAACGGGAATGCGGCGACCTCGAAGTGCAGCTTGGGAGACGCTGACCGAGTCCGAAGCAACGACGTTGACCGGTTGCGCAAGGCGTTCGCGTGCGGCCGCGACGATGGCGCGAGCTGCATCGTTCTGGCGGATCACGGCGAACGACGGGTCACGCAAGATGTTGAACGGCACTGCGGGGAGGCGCAGCAGGCGTCCGAGTGGCGACGGCACATGTGGCCCGATCACCGGTGCGAGGCGTACTGCGCCCACGGTGACGCCGACGCGTTCACCGACGCTTGCGGCGGTTCGCTCGATCTCGGCAACGGTTCGGCCCCACTCTGAGGTGGGCCGAATCGGCGCATCCTCGTCGGGACGAGTGAGCGAGTCTTTTCCGTAGATGGTGATGGCACTGCGCACCACCACGTGTTCGAGTGAAGCGCATTCAGCGGCCGCGCCGAGGATCGACGTGGCGGCGCGGTCGGTGAGCTCGGCAGCCAACTTGGGCGCCGCTCGAGCATCGGGTTCCCACACCCCGACATGGACGAGTACGTGGGGGTCGAAGTCGATCACGGTGTCGACGATTCGATCGTGCTCGTCCGGATGAATGCGGTGGAAGGCCGTACGCTTGAACCTGCTGCGCGGGGGATTTGCATCAATTCCCGACAGGGCTCCCACCCACGGCTCGGCTTCGAGCAGACTGGCCACCTGCGTTCCGAGTTCGCCCCCGACGCCGCTGACGAACACACGCTGACCTGCCATGACGATTCACGCTAGTACGACCCGCCGACAATTACTGGGGTCGATCGCGGGTGTGGCCGGGGCCGCGACCGCAGTGGCGGTGGCCCGCGACCCAGGCCTGCTGAGCGCTGATGTCCCGCGTATCGACCGAGCTGCCGGCGCCGCCGATCCTGCGGTCCGTGTTGCGCTCGAGGTCGTGCCGTCCACCGTTCCTGAGATCGCCCAATTGACGTATCCGGTGCTTCCGGGGAGCGGATTGATCACGCTCAACAACTTTGGTGGGCGCAGCGTGTCCACGGGGGCGTGTTCGCATCGCGGTATCGACGTCTTTCCGACCACGTCCGAGACGCGACTTCTGGTTGCCTGCGTCGACGGAGTGATCGAAGGCAAGCGGATCTTTGCGGGCTCGCAGGGCAACGCCTGGATCTTGAAAGATGCTGCCGGGGTGTCGTATCGGTACCACCACATCGACGAGTTCGAGCCAGGCCTGGAGGTCGGCAGCGAGGTGTTGCGTGGCGACGTGCTCGGCACCATGGGTTCGTCGGGGAACGCATCGTCGCCGCACTTGCATTTCGAGGTGCGACCCGACGGCAGCGGTGCATCGGCGATCGATCCGATCCCGCTCCTCCCGTTTCCGCTGGCCGGGATCTCGCTCGGTCCACCCACCGGCTGCACCTGAGCGGGCCGGCCGCCCGAACCACAAGGTCGGGTAAATATGTCGATCTGATGTCGTTGGCGTCACTCATTCGTCATAGATTGAGAATTCGTCGTCAAGTCACCGGCAGGACCCGCCGATGATCCATGGGGACGACGCAACTTCTCGGCCACCACTTGTACATGACCACCGACTCGACCAACTCCGATCTCGACATCGGCACTGCCTCGGCTGCATCGTCGCGGCTCACGCGCCGCCGGTTGTTCGCCGGATTGGGAGTCGGCGCAGCGGCCATCGTCGTCGGACGAACCGGAAACGCTTCCGGAGCGGTCGCAGGGCAGTTGAACGCGCCGGGCCAAGCGCTCGTCCAGGCCTCACGCATCACCACGACCACGTCGACCACCACAACGTCCACGACCACGACGACGGAACCACCGATCGACGACACGCTGCCGCCGCTGCAGCCCGGACAAATCCGCTTCCCGATCCTGTCGGGCGAAGACGACTCGATCTTCGTGCTGAACAACTTCGGTGCGCCCCGAGGCTCCCGCAGTCACGAAGGCGTCGACATCATGGCTGATCATCGCCTCCAGGTGATTGCGGTGACCGATGGGGTCCTCACACGGGAGTACGAGGACTCGGGTTCGTGCAGCGGTGCCGGAAACGGATGGACGTTGACCGATGAAGTCAACGACGTGGTCTACAAGTTCTTCCACCTCGACGAACACGCCGAGGGGCTCGAAGAAGGTGACTCCGTGGTCGCTGGACAGGTGATTGGCTACGTCGGTGAAACCGGAACGAGTGGCGTTTGCAGCACCCAGTTCAACAACTACCACCTGCACTTCGAGTACCGGCCGAACAACTCCGCACGCGACTCGTTCAACCTGCTCCAACGCCCCGAGTTCGTCACCTTTGCATCGTGAGCACGGCTCCCGCCGCTGAGTGCGGCGGTGCCGTCGTCGACAGCTCGTTGCAGGCGTTGTTGACGCGTCGGCGACTCATTGTCGCGGCGGCAGCGAGCGCCGGACTTGCAGCGTCATGGCGTCTGGCGTCGGTCGATGCAGCCGAGCCTGCATTGGACAGCACCGCTCAAGCGGACCTTGCTGCTCGTCGGCTCCAGAATGCGCAGGTCGTGGTCGCCCCGACCACCACGGTGCCGATATTCACTCCTCCCGCCGCTGGCGAGATCCTGTTCCCGCTGGCCCTCGGCGACGAATGGAACGCATTCGTGCTCGAAAACTACGGCGACACGCGAGGGCGATGCTGCGGCTACTTCCACCAGGGCGTCGACATCATGGCCGCCGAGCACACACCCCAGGTGGCGGTCGTCGACGGCGTGCTGACGCAGTGGCACGATGGTGGATTTCACGGCTGGACGCTGACCGGTGACGACGCAACGGTGTACCGGTATTTCCACAACACGCCGGACCAAAACGGTTGGTCAGAAGGTGACCGAGTGAGCCAAGGCGACGTGATCGGCTTCGTTGGGGACACGGGAACATCGGCCGGCAACTTTCACCTGCACTTCGAATACCGCCCCAGCAACGTGCCGGCGGACCCGTACTTCAAGCTGCAGCGCATCACCGGCGCCAGCTTCATGGTCTGAACTGCGTCAGCGCAGGGTGTGCGCACGCATGATGATCTCGCGTGCGAAGGGGTCGAGCTGACGGCCGGCAATCCGCTCGGTGACCTGAATTGCCTGCGTGGGATCTTCCACCAGGCCCGACCAGCGGATGTACCCGCCCATCACGCCGATCAACCGATCGCCGAGCTCCTCGGCGTGCACCATCAGCTTGGTGTCGTGTTTGAGCAGCTCACGGATCTCCGTGTACAGCGACTTCAAGTACGGGTCCGAGTGCTCCGTGTTGAACGGGCGGTGTCGATACGGCAGCTGGAGCTCGTCGTAGTTGTGCAAATTGTGAGGTGCAGCGATGATCGAAATGACGCAACCGAAACCGTTCTCGCGCAGCCAGATGATCTCTTCCTGGCGACGGACCCGACGATGGTTGTCGCCAACGCCACCTGGCCGCTCGCAGATCGCCATCTTGTCCTTCAGCACCCAAGTGAAGTTGCGCGGCGTGATGCCGAGCGCCCATTTCCCACGCAATCGGGGTGCCATCAGATGGCTCCCATGGCGGAGCGGGCGGTGGTGTTCAAGCACTTCATGACGGGTTGCAAACCTACAGCGTGAAAGCGCTGACGTCGAAACGCGTCATGGGGCAATCGGGTCCTGGGGTTCGCCGTCGCCTGGAGTGGCAGCAAGGTTCGTGATCGAGAGCTGTTGAGCGGAGCGCTGCACCCGACCGACACCAGCGACCTCGCATGCCGTCATGGCACCGCCGGCGACGGCCAAGACGCGCTCCACGGCAGCGGCGTCTGGCGGATAGCCGTCACGCACCAGCCATGCCCGAACCGCCCGACGCGCGATCGCGAGCGGTGCTGCATCGAGCGCACGGGCGTCGGTGACGTCCAACGCACCCGCCATCTGGTCCAGCAGGTCGTCATCGGTTCGCAAGAGGTCGGCCGTGCGCACGATGAGCGAGGTGACGTCTCGATCGGCCAAGTCGTCGAGGAGCGGGATCAGTTCGTTGCGAACGCGGTTGCGCAGGAACCGTGGGTCAGAGTTCGTCGGGTCGACAATCGTTGCCAGGCCCAGTTCGGCGCACAGCGCATGGGTCTCGCTGCGTCGCAGTGCGAGAATCGGGTGACGATGACCGGGGCGGATCGCAGCCAGACCGGTGGCGCCGCTGCCGCGAAGGAGCCCGAGCAGCGCTGTCTCTGCCTGATCGTCGGCGGTGTGCCCGAACATCGCATGGCCACCGGTCAGGGCATGACGCACTGCACGAGCCCGCGCCTCGAAGTTTGCTCCCTCGGCAACGTCGGCGCGCTCGATGCGAAGCGTGACGCCGAGCTGGTCGGCAATCGACTGCGCTGCAGCTTGGTCGTGATCCGCTGATGCACGTGATCCGTGATGCACGTGCACTGCTGACACCTCGAGGCCGCCGTGAACAGCCAAAGCCACGAGCGCCGCAGAATCAGGGCCACCCGACAGCGCACACATACCGGGTGCGCCCGCAGCGGGAAAATCACAGCGAGCCAAGAGCCCGCGGATCAACGGGGTGGCAGTGGGACTCAGAGGTCCTGGTGGCGGCGCTGCTTGCCGCGCGGGTACTTCTTCGACTGCACGGCCAGGAAGTAGTACGCAATGACGCCGAGAAGGACTGCGACGACGAGCCCACTCAGCGCCACGCCGATCCAGATGTGCCAAACGAGCCCGATCATGATCCGAAGGTTACCGCCACGCATTGGTGCGGCACCCATTCGGTCCCCACGAATCGGATGGCGGGATTCTGGGACGGGCTCCGAATCCCGGGTGGGATTCGGGGACGGGCGCGGAATCCCGCGTTGGTGGGATTCGGGGACCGGGTGGGATTCGGGGACGGGCGCGGAATCCGGTGGGATTCGGGGACGGGCGCGGAATCCCGGGCGCGGAATCCCGTTAGGAGATCACCGAGATGGCGAGTGCAGCCAGAACGAGGCCGCGGGTTGTCCACGCGAATGTTCGCACCCAGTTCGTGCGTACCAATTGGCGATGAGCGTCGGAGTCGAAGCTGGCGGTGAGGCGTTCGTGGAGCGGCACCGAGACGAACGCCGTGGTCCCGTATGCAACCGCCATGAGGACCCCGGCGATGAGCGGCAGCAGCAGTCCTGCGTCTCCTGGCGGTTGTGCGACGAGCCAGATGCCCGTCACACCCTCGACGAGCATGAACGGCCCCACCACGTAAGAGATCGACATGCGATGTCGATCCCCGAACGCTCGCCATCGTTCGTCGTCTTCGCCTCGATCGATGGCGTCGAAGATCGGGTAGTGGACGACTTGGATCACCCAGATCACGCCGGCCATGGCCCAGGTTGCTCCGAGCGCCCCGACCAGCACGGTTGCCTCGACAGAGGTCATGGCTCGATGGTGTGTTGAACAACGGCGTCGTTGGCGCCGAAGTCAGCCGATCTGGCCGTCACCGTTGAAATCGGTGGAGAAGCACTTCTCGATTCGTGACAGCAACCCGGCTGGCATTTCGTCGTTTCGGCACTTTTCACCGATGACCTGCTTCAACTCCGCATGGAAATCGAAGGCGCCGAGACAGTCGGGGCAACCATCGAGGTGATGCGTGATCGTGAGCCGCGCTTCGCTGGACAACTCGTCGTCGAGGAACACGTCGAGTTCCTTGAGCGTTGCCGTGCAGTCGGGTTCGTCACATGCTTCCATCGTCGGTGTCTTCCTTGTCGCCGGAGGCCTCGGCCGGTGCTTGCCGGAGGCCACGTTCGATTGCATAGTCGTGTAACGCCTTCTGCATCGCCTTTCTTCCCCGATGCAGTCGCGACATCACGGTACCGATGGGAATGTCCAGCATCTCGGCGATCTCTTTGTATGCAAAACCCTCCACGTCGGCGAGGATCACCGGCATCCGAAAGTTCTCCGGGAGCTCCTCCAACGCTTGCTTCACCTCGTCGTCGGGGAGCATGTTCATCAGCGATTCCTCTGCAGAACGCCCGATGGATGCATCTTCGAAGGTGCCCATCCGTTTGTAGAGGTAGAGGTCCTCGATCTCGCCGAGGTCGCTCTCGTCGAAACGTCGCTGCTTCTGGCGGTACTTGTTGATGTAGGTGTTCGTGAGGATGCGGAACAGCCACGCCCGCAGGTTGGTGCCCTCATTGAACGTGTGGAAGCTGCGAAAGCCCTTGAGGTACGCCTCTTGCACGAGGTCCTCGGCGTCCGCCTTGTTCCTGGTCATGCGCATCGCCGCTGAATACAGCTGTGGCGCATACTCCATTGCTTGTTCCGCGAACACCGCCTGATCAGCCATCGCGGAGCAACATAGCGAGTCCAGCGGACCGAGGCGAGTCGTCGGCAGCCGAGCCCACTGATTTCGACTGCCATCGGTGACCTCGCAGCTCGCCCGCCCGTCGCGGTCGTGTCTCTGGAAGACTGCGAGCCGTGCCAGCTCCAGCCTCCGAACGAGAACAGCGCTCCACCAACCGATTGCACGGTCTGCTGGGTATGCCGGCCACGGTCGGTAACGACATCACGGTGTTGCGCAACGGCGACGAGATTTTTCCGGCGATGCTCGGAGCGATTCGTGGCGCGACCACGTCGGTGGACCTCGTGACCTTCGTGTACTGGACGGGTGAGATCGCAGACGAGTTCGCCGTCACGTTGGCGGATGCGGCACAGCGCGGTTGTCGAGTTCGAGTCCTCCTCGATGCAGTAGGCGGTCGCAAGATCACGGCGTCGAACCTCGAGAAAATGCGTACGGCCGGGTGCGACGTGCGGTGGTTCCGCCCGTTCTTCGACAAGGCCATCCCGAAGATCGCCGATGCAAATCGTCGGACGCATCGCAAGATCCTCGTGTGCGACAACGAGATCGGGTTCTGCGGTGGCGTCGGCATTGCGGCGGAGTGGACCGGCGATGCCCGTGACGAGCGCGAGTGGCGAGACACACATCTGGCCATCCGTGGTCCCGCGGTGGCCGGGCTGCTGATCGCATTTCTCGACAATTGGGCAGACCAGCATGAGGACGGGTTCGATCCGCGCGAGGAACGCGATGTCGATCTCACCCCGCACGGCGACTCGACGGTGTTCGTGGTCCGCGGTTCGGCCGAGACCGGTGCGAGCGACGTCTGGCGGATGATCATGACGCTCGTTTCGATGGCGGAGAAGCGACTCCGGATCGCGTCCGCATACTTCAACCCGGATGAGCACGTGATCGACGAACTCGTCGCAGCGGTCACGCGCGGTGTGCACGTGACGCTGCTCGTACCCGGCGAACACGCCGACAAACGCTTCATCCAGATCGCGGGCGAGGAGAGCTATCAGCGGCTCCTCGACGAGGGTGTCGACATCCGTACCTACGAAACATCGATGATGCATGCAAAGGTCATCACCGTTGACGGCCACATCGCCACCGTTGGTTCGACCAACTTCAACCAGCGATCCATGCAGCACGACGAGGAAGCCAACGTCGTGATCGTGGACGAGGACATCGTGTCCATCCTGGATGAACACTTGGACCACGACCTGAGTCAGTCGATCGAACTCGATCCGCACCGGTGGGCGGATCGAGGCATCCCTCAACGAATGGCCGAGAAGGTCACCACCGTGGTGGAGAAGTGGCTCTGATGGCGGCTCGCAAGCGGGCGTCAAGGGCGAGCGCGAAGCGCCAACACGTGAACGGCGTGTTGATCGTCGGCGGTGGCTATGCGGGGGTCCACGCGGCTCGAGCCGTGCGCTTCGTTGGCCGGCATGCCTGCATCATCGACCCGAGTGGCCGACATGATTTCGTGACTCGCCTTGCTGCGGTCGCTGGAGGAACCGCTCCGATGTCGGATGCATCGGCGTCGCTCGAGGACTTCGCCGATCGTGTGATCGAAGCGTCGGTCCGTGCCATCCGCGATGGTGAGGTGGACCTCGAAGACGGCACCACCGTCACGGCCGACGCAGTGGTGGTCACCGCTGGGGCAGTCGCCACGCAGCCGCCGATCGATGGAATCGAGCACGGTCGTGTGTTGCGGACCGAAGGTGACGCAATCGCACTACGCGGCGACATCGAATCGACCGATGCGGTGGTGATCATCGGTGGTGGTGCCACCGGCGTGCAGTTGGCGGGCGCTGTTGCTTCGGCGCACCCCGGCGTCGCTGTGACGATCATCGACTCGGCGGACCGCGTGTTGGCCGCCATGAGCTCGGTGATCGGTCGAGACGCCGAGCGGATTCTTCGGTCGCGCGGCGTGGACCTTCGACTGGGTAGCGCCGTCGATTCGATCGATACTGCAGGTGTCGTCGTCGACGGTGAGCGCATCGACGGGCTGCCGGTGTGGGCCGCGGGCTTCGAAGCTCGTGGCGATCGACTCGGCCTTCCGGTCGACACAGCTGGACGAGTGGCGGTTGATCGGTTCCTTCGTGTCGACGGATGGAAGCACACATTCGCCGCTGGCGATGTCGCTGCGCACGTCGATGCAGCTGGCGAGCAACTGGCGATGTCTGCGCAGATCGCGGTGCAAGCAGGCGAGATCGCCGGGAAGAACGCCGCACGTCTCTTGCGCGGCGACACGCTCGACCGGTCTCGACTCAGCCACAGCGGCTGGGTGCTCGACCTCGGCGGCAACCGCGGACTCGCCGAACTCGGAGGCCTTGCGCTCACGGCCCCGTTCCTCGATCTCGTGCCACCGCTGCTGCACTGGACGATCGATTTGAAGCACCTTCTCGACACGCGTGGCGCAGCCGGCTTGGCGAACCGCCCTGGCGCCTGACCGGCCCGACCACCGGGTCGACGCCGCACCAGCAACACGACACCGAAAGGACCACATCGTGGACGTCTTCGAAGCAATGAGTACCTGCCGAGCGATCCGGTATTTGAAGCCCGATCCGGTCGACGACGACGTGGTCGAGCAGGTGATCACTGCTGCCACGTGGGCTCCCAGCCCCGGAAACTCTCAGGGACGCGACTTCATCGTCGTTCGCGATCCTGCGAAAAAGCAGGTGATCGGCGATGCGATTGCCGAGGTGATGAGCGGTGCGGTTGCTGCGATGGATCGCCCCGACCGCACACATCGGCTGATGCTCGACGGTACCGCACACCTGATCGAGACAATCGCGACGTGTCCAGTGCTGATCCTCGTGTGCGGTAAGGCCGTGTACCCGTACAGCGCTCCCCGTGAGTCATTCGTGTGGTCGTCGATCTATCCGGCGGCACAGAACTTGATCGTGGCGGCCCGGGCGCTTGGCCTCGGCACGGTCTTCACGACCTTTCACGGCGTTGCCGAACCGGTCATTCGCGAGACGCTCGCGGTGCCGGCTGACGTCCACATCGGTTGTCTCATTCCACTCGGGTGGCCTGATGCGAAGTTCGGTCCGCTCACTCGGGAGAGCTACGACAAGGTCGTGCACCTCGACGAATGGCAGGGCGACCTGAGAACGGTGCCACCCGGCCAATCCGCCGATTGACCGGCGGAGCGGTCATTCGCGAGCCATCTCGGCGGCGCCTGCGGCGTCGTGGTCGACGTCCTGGTCGTCATCGAGGTCGACGGTCACGTCGATGAGCTGGCCGGTGAACTCGAACGGGCCGACGTGTCGGCCGGTGCCGTCGTAGTCGGCCACCGTGGTGCCGCGGTCGAGCCCGATGTCGAGACCCGACCACGAAATCATCAGCCAGAAGATCTGGTCGGTCTCCATGCGGCCGACCTCGACGCCATCGACGAGGAGTGTGCCGACGCCGTGTGGGAATGGTCCGTCGCCGTCGCTGCGTTGCATGCGGAACACCAACTCGGTGGCACCGCGTGGAATGACGACGTCGGACTCGACGACCTGGTGGGTGCCGCCGATGTTCAGATCGTGGACGAGGTGTCCGTTGCGGATGAAGAGCGAGTAGCCGCACGTGGCGTCGCCGTGTGCGAGGAGTACCCCGTTCGTGTTCGTCGGATCGAATGGCTCGATTCGTGCGGTGACGGTGTAGCTGCGACTGCGGAGGTCGGGAGCCACGTCGGATGGCAAGTGCCCCATGCCGGCACTGAACACGTAGCGGCGCCGGTCACCGTGGAAGCGCTCGGCGTTCTCGGCGAAGCGTTCACCGAAGCGATCGTCGAGCGGGAGCACGTGATTCGCACGTGCCTCGCTCCACCACTGTTCGATCATGGCTGCGAGCCGTTCGGGCTCGGCGTCGGCGAGGTCGTTGCATTCGTTGAAGTCCTCGTCGAGATGGAACAGCTCCCACCGGTCGTCTTCGAATGGTTGCCCAGAGGGGTGCCAGGCCACCGCCTTCCAGCCATCGGCCCAGAGGCCTCGATGGCCGAACATCTCGAAGTACTGAACGGACTTGCCGGTGTCGGCGGCCGGGTCCTCGAGCGTGGATGCGAAGCTCTGGCCGGTCATTTCCTCGCCACGTTCACCGGCGGGCTTTTCGATGTCGAGCAGGTCGAGCACGGTCGGTGCGAGGTCGGACACGTGGCAGAACTGGTGGCGGAGGCCATCGTCGCTGCCCGCACGACCACCCGGCATCCGCACGACGAGCGGGTCGCGGATGCCGCCGCTGTGGGTGTTCTGCTTGTACATCCGCAGCGGCGTGTTCGCCGCCATCGCAAAGCCGTGCGGGAAGTTCGAGTGCGTATCAGGCCCACCGATGTCGTCGAGTCGGGCGACCTTGTCCTCGATCGACTCGTGAACCATGTTGAAGGGTGCCATGGCGTTGACGAAGCCGAGCGGCCCGCCTTCCTGGCTTGCCCCGTTGTCGGACAGCACCATCACGATGGTGTCGTCGAGTTGACCAGTGGCTTCGAGTGTGGCGATCACCCGACCGAGATGCTGGTCGAAGTGGTCGAGCATCGCTGCGTACGCGCCGGCGAGCCGTGCGAACAGTCGGTGTTCGTCAGGTGAGTGTTCGTCCCATGCGCGTACGCCGAGGTTGCGGGCTGGCAGTGCGGTGCCGGTGGGAACGATGCCGAGTTCGATCTGTCGGGCCAGCCGCTGTTCGCGTTCGACGTCCCACCCGTGCTCGAACTTCGCCGTGTAGTGATCGATCAACTCCCGCGGTGCCTGGTGCGGAGCGTGGCAGGCGCCAGGCGAGAACATCAGGAACCACGGGGTATCGGGGATCGTGGCGTGATGATCTGCGATGTTGCGGATTGCTTCGTCAGCGAGGTCCTCGGTGAGGTGATAGCCGGTGCTGTGGTTGCCGTGTGCCGTCACGTGGGTGTTGTCGCGGACGAGTTCGGGTGAGTATTGGTCGGTCTCGGCGTCCATGAACCCGTAGTAGCGATCGAACCCGCGACCCAGTGGCCAGCCGTCGAACGGTCCGGTCGGCCCGATTTCGGTCGTGCGCGTGGCGTGCCATTTGCCGACCATGTAGTTGCGGTAGCCGTGGGGTCGGAGCAGTTCGGCGAGCGTCGGGGCGTCGGCGGCGATCTTGCCGCGGTAGCCCGGATAGCCGGAATCGAAGTTCGCCAGGCAGCCCATTCCCACGGCGTGGTGGTTGCGTCCGGTCAGCAGTGATGCCCGTGTGGTGGAGCACATGGCGGTGGTGTGGAAGCCGGTGTAGCGCAATCCGTCGTCGGCGAGGCGATCGATGGTCGGCGTGGCGATCTGTGATCCGTAGCAACCGAAGTCGGCGAACCCGACATCATCGAGGAGTACCACGAGCACGTTGCGTTGCTGCACGGTGCGTTCGGATGCGGCGGGCCACCAGGGGGTCGAGTCCTCGACCGTGGTGCCGATCGTCGCGCCGTGTTGTTCGCTGCTCTCCATGTGTCGAACGTACCCAACGGGTGCGCTGCCGACAGACTCGTCACGCCGCAGTGTTTGCGTGGCGTCGCGGTGTTTCGTTCCGACAAACCCCGACGGAAACATCGCGGCCACGGATGTGGTCAAGAAGTTCGGGTCACCGCAACGGGGATGTCATCGGTGGCGTTGCCGAGCAGATAGCGCGGGCCGTCACCAAGCTGCGCGGCGCCGTCACCGGGATTCCATATTCCGCACTTGTCGAGCGACAGACAACCGCAACCAATGCACTCGTCGAGCTTGCGGCGCAGCAGTTCGAGGCCCGCGATGCGTTGCTCGATATCGACGGTGAAGCCAGCAGCGAGCGCGTTCCAATCGCGTTCGGTCGGTGTTCGCCCGTTCGGCAGTTGGTCGAGCTGTGCCTTGATGTCGGCGAGGGAGTAGCCGAGGCGCTGGCTGATCAACACGAACGACAGCCGCCGGATCACCGATTTGCGGAAGCGACGGTGGCCCGACGATGCCCGATCGGACGAGATGAGTCCCTTGCGTTCGTAGAAATGAATCGCGGACACGGCCAGCCCCGTTCGTGTGGCGACAGCGCCGATCGAAAGAAGTGGATCCGACTTTTCTCTTGACCTCAACATTGGTTGAGATACTACAACTGTCGGTATGACAACCACAGCGCGACTCGAACACCTCAACCTCACGGTCACCGATCCCGACGCCACCGCGCGACTGATGGGCGACCTTTTCGACTGGCAGGTCCGCTGGTCGGGTCCTTCGAAGAACGAGGGGTACACGGTCCACGTCGGGAGTCACGAGGACTATCTGGCTCTGTATCGGCCTCCGATCATGCCGACTCAGTCGACCGATGCCGGTGAGCAGGTCAACGGTTTGAATCATGTCGCGCTCGTGGTGGACGACCTCGACGACGTGGAGCGCCGAGTGCGAGCGGCGGGGTTGGCGCCCTTCAACTTCGGTGACTACGACCCCGGCCGCCGCTTCTACTTTCTCGACTCGGATGGCATCGAATTCGAGATCGTCTCCTACTGATCGTCAAACACCGCGAATGGGGGCGGCGGGTGTGGATCAGTCGGGTGCGATCGATGTGGTCCACGGCAACGGCTGTCGGTCGGGTTCCACCCAACCCAGGCGTGCCGAGGGCGTGAACAATCGGTCTCGTGACCAGTAGGTCGCGGGAGCGGAGCGGTCACACACGTCGCTGGAGAGCACAGCCGGCAGTCCGTTGTGAAGCTGCGAAGCAACGGCGCCCACGTAGTAGCGCGTAAGGGTCTCGTGGTACCCCGACGAATCGGTGTTCGAGACGCCGGTGGCCTCGTTGTAGCTCCTGATCTCGGCCCGCAACGCCACGAGTGCCGATGCGCCATCGAGGCACTGCAGGGCGGACCAGCACGCAGCGAGGTGTGCGTGATGCGTCCACTCCACCTTCGGAAGCGAATGCGTTTGGAATGCGTCGTACGTGGCGAGTGCATCACATTCGTTCACGGGGTCACCATCGCAGTCGCGAGTTCCTATCCGGCAGTCGGTTTCGCGACACGCCCGCCACGAATCAGCCGATTCAGGAAGCGTTTCCACCGTGATGGCGGAGCCACTGTCGCGGGTGTTGACACCGGAGGTGTGGCGGGCGGTGGCGTCGGGTGCATGTTGCGCCAACGTTGCATGAAGACCTCGACGTCGATCACCACCACCGACGACGGCGGCCCCGCAGCCGAGTATCGGTTGACGTCACGGATGCGTTCGTTGATCGCTTCGATCTTGTCGAGGGCGGATGCTGCGGACGGGTCGGCCATGGCTGCCTCGATTGCTCGTGCTCTGTCGGCCTTGATCGCGATCGTCGGTGGGAGGTACTCGATGTCCTCGTCGCGCAGCTTGGCCTTGACCCACCACATCTCATCGTGGACACCGCTGACCTCCGTCAATGGTTCGCCATGTCCTTCGAGTTCGTCGAAGACACCGCGCTCGTGACCATCTTGGATCTGTCGTTCGATCCACGACTCCCAACTCGAACCCTGTGGTTTGCGTTGGGTCACGGCTGGATGATTCGAAGTCGGGTGGCGAGGGCCCGAGTCTCGGGCTCCAGGGGAATCTGTACCTCGGCCAGGTGCTGGATCAAGCTGGTGAGTACTTCGGTTGCCGCACCGAGTCGGCGTTGTGCCAGAAGTGCAGCGGCCAACACCCGCATGGAGGACTCGTTGAGCGGCTCTGCCTCGCTCGCAGCCATCGCGAGCGACTCGGCGTGGTCGACGTTGCCGATTGCAAGGAGGAGGTCGGCGGCGCGGGTGGCGGCGGAGACGAACTCGCCTCGGAGGTGGAGTGCTTCGTAGTAGCCGTTGTCGTCGAGTGATGCACCGTCGAGGTAGTCGCCGCGATACAACTCGCACGCCGAGATGTAGGCGGGCAGCGCGAGGCGAGGCGACGAGGTGTCGAGCAGTTTGCCTCGTGCGATGTGATTGCGGAACGTGTCGACATCGATTCGCAGTGCCTCGGATGTTTCGAGGCGCAGCAGATCGCCGTCGGTACGAACGAACCACGAAGGCCCGGGCCCGGCACGATCGGGCTCGAGCGCCTTCAAGAGCAGCGAGAGGTTGACACGCAGGTTGTTCTGTCCGGCATCCCTGGACTTCTCGGGCCAGAGTGCGAGGCCAGCATCCGCTCTGGTGATCGAGCGCTTGCGCACGAGAAGCAGCAGCAGGTCGGTGACCTTGGCCTTGCGCCACGCGGTGCCGTCGACTTCTTCGGTGTTGTTGCGCGTGATGCTCAGGGGGCCCAGCACGCCGATGTCGAGTGATGCAGCCGGGCGGCGCGGTGTCAGCTTGAGTGCTTGGGTGACGGCCTTCGACACCGCTGGATCCGCTTCGTCAGCGAGTCGGTCGAGTACGTCGAACGGGTCGACGTGCAGGTCGGTGAGCGCCTGAGCAGCATCGGGAGCCCCACCGGCGATCGCGGCGACGACGAGTTCCACGAGGTGGGGCTCGATGGCCCACGGACGGATTCGGTGTGGCTGATCCCAGGGCAGCAGCGCGGCCAGTGCCGGGTCACCGCACTCCCGAAAGGCAACGAGGGCTTTGCCGACCTGGGTTCGCAGCGCCAGGTCGGGAGCGACCGGTGAGGAATCCCACGCAGCTCGACTCCTGGGGACCAGTACATAGCTCAGTGCTGCGGTGTGGAGGTATACGTGGTTCGGAAGCCCGGCGATCGGGCCGTCGTCTGGCATCGCAGCATCGAGCAACCGAGCCGCTCGGTCTTCGTCCCCGTCCAGCACGGCCAGAACAGCTTGCGCTTGCGCGACAGAGTGACGCGTCCACGCATGGTCCTGGAGTTGTTCCTGCTCGATCTCGGCTCGACGCAAGAGGTCGCGGGCGAGCTCGATTCGTCCGCTCGTGGCGTTGAAGATCGAAGTGGATGCGGCGCCTTCGACGAAGAGCTGCATCTGACCGCGCTGTTCGATGCGGTCGACGAGACGAGCCGTGTCGTCCAGTGTGGCGATGTCGAGCTCGCCAAGCATCCACCGTTGAGTGGCAAGGAATCCACCGATCCGGTCACTGAACAATCCGGGAGGAAAGAGTGCTCCGTGGCGGTCCGCCTCTTCGAGCGCCTCGCGGACTCGACCCGTGTAGGCCAGGCTCACCGTTCGGAAGAACAGTGCGACGGCACGCATCTCGTCATCGACCAGCGCGTCGGCGGCAATGAGCTCGTCGACGACGTCAGGAATCTGCCCGGTCCGCCCGGTGATGCGACGCAGGTACAGGTCGGGCAGGAACGCCACCCGGGCCGCGAGGGGTTCACCCGAATCGGCGAGTTCGGCCAGTCGGGTCGCATGTTGCTGCAAGTCGTCGCTTCTGGATTGGGAATACGCGAGTTCGCTTGCGCTCAGGAGCAGCCGCGCCTCGAAATCTGTTCGTCGGGTCCGGCGTGCAGCATCGAGTGCTTCGCTGAGCGCAGCGTCAGCAGCTGCGGGGTCGGCAATCGTCGACGTCAGCGCTCGCAGGGTGAGTGCGGTGACATCGGAGCCGAGGGTTGTGCTGGCGAGTTCCACCACGTCCAATCGATCCGTGACATCAGCAGCGAAGTTCAGGTCCGCAATGAGAGAACCGGCAACGGCGCGAACTCCATCGAGGTCGCCAAGCGATGCGAATCGGCGTGCCGCCCCGGCGGTGTCGCCGCGCTCGAACAGGGCGGCAGCGACTGCCGCGACGTTCTGCGTCCGTTCGGTTGCGGTCTCGTCGACTCGAAGCGCATCCACGAGCAGGTCGTGCATTGTCGTGATCCGCACGTCATTGCTCTCGACGTCGGTGTGGACGAGCGGGAGGCCGTCGATCAGATCGGTGAGCGAGCCGGTGAAGTCGGTGGTGTCGTGGACCAACGATTCGTCGAACTGGTCGAGATGCGTCAAACGCCGCAGGGCGGCGCGCCGCTCCGAGGTCATCTCGCCGAGGACTTCTTCGACGAGGTAGCCCACTGCGCCGACGCGTCCGACGCTCGATTCGAGTTCCATCAGCGCCGGCCAGCCATCGGCATCGGAGGTCAACTCGGAGCGCCCGCGCAAGTGGGCAAAGGCCGCACGCTCGTCGTCGTCGAAGCGGAGTTCGTCCTCGGTGATGCGCAGTACCTGCCCCTGGGCCTCGAGACGCAGCACGGGGATCGACGGCATGTGGCGTCCCACGAGCACGACGTGACCGTTGTGGGGAAGCGCATCGATGAGAGCCGCGAGCCATCTCGGATCGCCGTCGAGGTTGTGAACGTCGTCGATCCAGATTGCCGTTCGATCCGGCGATGCCGCGAGGATGCCGTCAGCGATGGATTCGATCGTGGGTGGAACCTCGAGGACCTTGCCGATCGAAGCGAGGAGCTCCGCCGCGTCGCCGTTGGACGAGTCCGATTGGCGGCACCGCACGACGACATCGCGGGCCTGCTGCAGCAGCGCGCTGTGCTCGGTCACCTGCCGCACGAGTGTTGACTTGCCGTACCCGGCGCCTGCTTCGAGCAGCGTGATTCGCACCGCCAGGCGCTCGTCGAAGCGGTTCACCAGGCGCCGCCGTTGGACGAGCTTCATGTCTGAACGCCCTCCACGTCACCCACCAGCACCGATCATCAGGCGAACCGTACCGAGCGCACCCGAGGTGATCGCGTTTTGCGTCACTTCCAGGCTTGGTCTTGGTCAATTCCGGTTTCATGATCTCGGAGTCGACACTGCCGGACTTCGAATCGACCCGACGGCGAGTACCTTGTGGTCCACGCTGCACGAGGCCGGTGGAAACCTGCTCATCCTCCTGGTCGGTGTCCACCTCGCGATGCACCGGCCGTGGATCAGGCGCAACATCGGTCGAATCCCTCCGAAGCGGGCAGTGTCATGACGGCGTGGCTGAGGCGAAACGCCCGCCCGGTGGCGCTCATACTGATCGCGGCGGCTGTGGTGATCGCAGGGTTCGAACTGATCGATGCGGTGTCGCGCCCGGGGCCCGTTGCTGGTGACGCGCCAGCTGACGATGAACTCGAAGGAGTGGCGTCGCTCGCCGGTTTGATCAAGGTCCTACTGTTCGTCGTGGTGGGTGGAGCAATCACCGCACCGCTTCGGCGGCGCCTTCGAGTCGATAGCGAGTCCTGAGAATCGACCTCGTCGGGAATATCTGGTTCGCAGTCTGGTTGTACGTGTTAAGTAAACCTAATATCGAAACTTCAGAAGGACTACCGCATGGCTCTCACGGCTACCCAGAACAACTCACTTCAATACGCCGAGGTCGACGATCGACCCCGGTTCGGCCTCGGTCACATGGGCACCGCTGCAGCTGACGTCGGCGTGCTCGCCTCAGCCGGCGCAGCGACCGGTGCGATCACGCGGGGGCACCCGCATGATCGATTCATCGCCACCGACCCGGAGGGAAATACCTTGGTCGTCAACCCCAACCACGCAATGGTTCCCGCATGAACAAAGGGACTCCACGCCTCAGACAATTCCGCAACGTCGCCTCACGAAGGAACAGCATGTACGCCGAAATTCAGCAGATCGAAAAGCTCAGCCCACATCTCAGCCGGATCGTCCTCGGAGGAGGAACGCTCGACCAGTTCGAGTCCTCCAACGCAACCGACGCCTACATCAACGCCCGCTTCATTCCCGAGGGATCGCCGGTCACCGTCCCGTTTGATCCTCGGGGGCTCGACGGGGTTGCGGCCGAGCACCTTCCCAAACCGCGCCGCTTCACGATTCGTCGATGGGACCCCGCTGACCAGACGTTGGCAATCGACTTCGTCGTGCATGGTGACGAGGGGTACGCCGGGAGTTGGGCGCAGCGGGCTCAGCCGGGTGACCGGCTCCAGTTCGAAGGTCCGGGAGGCTCGTATCGGCCATCTCCTGACGTCGATTGGCATCTGCTCGTTGGAGACGAAAGCGCATTCGGTGCAATCGGCGCAAGCCTCGAGAGCCTGTCGTCTGCCCAGCGCGCTCGTGTCTATGCGCTGGTGGAGCGACCCGGGTACGAAATCGACTTCCCGTGTACCGCCGACGTCGAGGTCACCTGGGTGTACCGAGACAACGGTGCCGATCAGGACCGCGTCCTCGAAGAGGCTGTGATGGCAGCAACCCTGCCGGACGGAACGTTCGACGTCTTCGTGCACGGTGAAGCATCCCAGGTGCGCGCGGTGCGCCGACACCTCATTTCGGATCGAGGCGTCGATGCCAGCGCATCGTCGATCTCTGCGTATTGGCGCCGGCGGCACACCGACGAAGACTGGCGCAAGATCAAGCGTGAGTGGACTGCCGAACAGGCCCGGGATGTCTGACGCTGGGCAGCTCGGCCGACCACACGTCCGTTCACCCAACGGGGTGACGCTCCCTTCCAGCTTCTCTGTCAATCAACCTGTGCAGCGGGTCGGTAGCATCTGAAAACGATCAAAACCCCTGCCTGAGCAGGGGTTTTGTCTGAGCCCAAACCGAGAGTCGAACTCGGGACCTACGCATTACGAGTCCGTTCAAGGGAGTGTCGGGCAGTCCGCTCGGGTCCATCTAGCTGGGGTTTTACAGATCTGCCGTGTTGCTCTGTCCGCCGTAATCCGCCCGAATCCGGAGCGTTGGGCCAACAAATGGCCAACAGACTCGTCCACCGTCCCGAGAGAGAACCTCGTGAAGAATCGATCCGGCGGCGCCGATACACGGTAGATGACGATCGCTGAGCAGGCCACGACCTTCGCGGGTTCGGTTCGCGCGTGGCGCAGGCGAAGGGAACTGGCTAGCAGCGCCCGAGCTGGCTTCGAGTCGCGCCGCATCATTCGGCTAACTCAGCACGAGTGGCTTGTCCGGAATTGGCCGCGACTCGCTCTCACCACCCTTGTGGTCGTCACGCTGTCGTGGGCGATGCGATGGATCTTGCCCGACACGATCGAGGACTTCTTCGTCGGCGCCTTCGTGGCGTCGTTCGGCTGGTCCACCTACATCCACGTCATGGACAACGCCGGACTCACACACAAACGCATCGGCATCGGGGCCGAGGAACAGACCGCTGAGGTGCTCCGCAAACGGGCCCGCCAGCATTCCTGGACGGTCGTGAACCACGTAATGCTGTTCAAGCGCGACATCGACCACGTCCTCGTCACTCCCGCCGGAATCGTCGCGGTCGAGACCAAGTTCCGCTCGACCTGGCCGCCCAACGACGACCATCGCGCCAGCATCGTTCGCAGCGCAAGATCGACAGCTCACGACCTGGCCCTACGCTTGGATGTCACCGAGCAATTGGTGAAGGCGGTGGTAGTGGTGTGGGGGCCTGATCTTGACGACCACGCCGAGATCGAACAACACGGTGCCATCGTGGTCTGTCCCGGACCGCGCCTGGGTGAATTCTTGGATCGGCCCCGACCGGATCGCGTCGCCGACGACCAAGTGTCGGCCGTCGTCAAGGATCTCGACCAGTACGTCGCAGGACGTGACGAATATGAACGTCTTCGACACGGTGCGACCCCCCGCAGTCTCGGCGAGGCGTGGAACGATTTGATCCTCGTGGTCGCCGCATTCGTCGCAACGACTTGGTCGGTCACTTCGGTTGCGGACATCGGACCACCGTTGATGGCGAGCATCGCTGTCGCCACGCTTATCGCCGCTGCAAGCGCGCTGATACGGCGCCGGCACTTCGATCGTCCGCGGGTACGTCACGTCAGTCTCGCTGCCCTGTCGACCGCGGGATGCTTTGCAGTGCTGTTCACTGTCGCGCGAGCTGTCACTCTCGTCACTCACATCCGATGAGATGATTCCGGCGAGATTTTCTAGCTGAGACGAAGAGCTGCAACGGCCAGCCGGTGCCCGTGAGAGCGGATGCAAGGTCGACTCACCGATTTGTTCAGCAGACCTGTGTGCCCAGCCGTCCGCAGTTCGGTTGGGTTTCACATTGATCGCTCGCAGGACTTCTCACGGCGGCCAGCTACTTGAAGCTCGGTGGTGGGCCGTCCAGCGATCTGCCGCTTGCGCAACGATTGTCAGCTGCATGGGTCTTCGGCCAGTGATGAACTGCCTTGCTACGAACGCGACGACGAATCGGTTCCTCACGTTCGACCATGCGGGCCAGCATCTCCCAGCGATCCAGCGGCTCGATTTCGAGTGCTCGGACGCTCGATTGTCCGAACCGTTGCCCCAGCTCAGGGACCGACAGCGACCTCCGATCCCGCTGCCTGAGGCGTGCGCGGCCCCGGACTGCGATGGCGCCTATGAGGTTGCGTACTTCGCTGTCCTAGGAGGGAAGCCCGGACGACAGTCGGAATGGCAGAGCTGCTGTCATTTTCAGAAAGTGCTTGCCAGTGACAAAACCGATCGTGTAACACTGATTGGGCATCGCAGCTCCGCGGTAGTGGGCAGCCGTAATCCAACCAGCTCCATCCACCGAGACAGGAGATCTGCGATGCCCAAACGCCTCAGCGGTGGCACCCTCATCACCGCTACGACCATGCTCGCCGCATGCGGTACCGGTTCCGGCGACACCACCGGCACTGACCCCTCGTTGGTGTCCGATGCGATCACGACCGTCTCGACCACCACGATCCCGGTCGAGATTGTCGATTCCGAGCCCCCGACCAGCGCAGCTGCGACCTCCGCGCCGACGACGGTCACCACGGCGCCCGCACCCACGACGACTGAGCAGCCGGTCGAAGAGCAAGTTGCTGTCGCTTCGCTCCGTGTTTACGACCTCTACTGGTCCTGCCTCCGTGCGCCGAACGACTGCGATATCGCAAGCGGTTACCTCCCAGGGAGCGATGCGTTCGGTGCGCTGACCAACACGGTGAACGACTTGTCCGCCGGCGGCTTGTATGTCGGCGAGGAGGACGTGGGTTACCAAGTCATCGAGTCGGTCGAGGTCAAGGAAGACCACACGGCCGTCACGAGTTGCTGGTGGGCGACCGGTGTGCTGTACCTGCTTCCCCCGATCGAGGGCGCGGAAGCAACGATCCAGAACGATCGCACTGAGACCGCTCGTCAGGTCGACGAGTTCGTTCAGGACCCGGATGACGGCGAGTGGAAGATCCGCCGCAGTGACCAGATCGAACTCGTCGAGGACGAGAACACATGTCCTCCCGAGCAGTAACGCTGGGATTGGCCGCGGCGATGGTCGCCGGATTCTGTGCGATCACTTCGGTCGCGCCGTTGGGTGCCTCGCCCGCCGCTGCGTGCTGCACCGGAGGGGCGGGTGGCGACGGTGATGACTCGGGCGGGTCGCCGGTCGTGTCCTCCTGGGTTCTCGGAGCGACCAACGGTGGAGTGTCGCCGCCGGCGGGCACGACATCGTGCACTGGGTGGACGAAGGCCAACGCTGGCTCGTTCGAGGGGCCCGACACGTACGACCCAACAGAGCAATCGGTCGCCGAGATCGACGGCGAGACGTGGTCCTTCTGGCAGAGAACCTGCGACGGCGTCCGCCAAGCCGTGTGGGCACCGGCCTACTCGCCCGAGGACCTCGCACGCATCGCGCTCGCGGAGGTCGAGAAGAATCTCCCGAAGCCGACGCCGTCGACCTCTCCCGCTAACGATGTCGGCGGGTTCGTCACGCTCGAAACGTGGCTGCAGATCGGTGAAGAGATCGACGTCAGCGCAATGGCCGGACCGCTCCCCGACGGTTTGACCGCAACGACCACGGCGACTCCCAGTGCCATCGAGTGGTACCCGATCAAGGGCGGCGAGAAGATCACATGCGAACTGTGGGGCTCGCTTCCGACCGATGCGCAGGTCGAGTCCGAGGTCGAAGCACCGTGCGGCTGGCTTCCTCCCGGACCCTCAGCTCCTCAGTACGGAGCGGGCGACGATCTGCGTTTCAACGGAGAAGTCGTCCTTGTGTGGAGCGTGGCGTGGACTGCGACCGACGGCAGCGGTGACGATCTCGGCGAGCTGCGCTCCAGTACCGACTGGTCCTATCGAGTCCGTGAGATCCAAACGATCGGAGAAGACCGATGACCGACACCTTCGAGCGCGTCGACCCAACGGTCGGGACCGTTCGCGACATCAGCAAGGCTCGTCGCCCCTCGTCGCAGGTGTCGAGACGTCAGGGCATGTTGTTCGCTCTCGGTCTGCTTCTCGTCGTCGGTGGGGGACTGGCGTCGCTCGCTCTGGTGCGCGCTGGCGACCAACGGGTCGAAGTCCTGGTGATGGCCCGTGACCTTCCCGCTGGCCAGCAGATCGCGCCCGATGACTTGACTGTGGCCGAGGTCGCCTCGGACGACTTGGCGATGCTGCCAGCGACGCAACGAGCCCTGGTCGTCGGCAGCTACGCCCGGGTGCGACTGCTTGCTGGCCAACCGATTGCTCCGTCCCTCGTGCAGTCCGAGCCGCTGATCACCGACGGCACCGTCGTGATCGCCATCCCCGTCTCGTCGATTGATCTCCCGGCTGGCACGCGCGAGCAATCGGTCGTCGACCTGGTCGTGACCGACAGAGCAACTTCGGGAGGCGCAGTCGATGCCGAGGCGTTCATCGCACGCGCTGTCGTCGTCGAGTTCCCGGCCTTCGCGGACACCGGCCGCGACACCGCTGCCCTGTCTGTCGAGGTCGACCCTCTTGATGCGCCCACCCTCGTTGCGAGTCTCGATGACATCGCCATCGTCCTCGTCGACCCGGCTTTCGATCCTGCGCCCGCCGACAACGAGGTCGACGAATGACCGTCGTCGCCGTCACGGCCGCGTCCGCCGGCCGAGGAACCACGACCACCGCCGCTGGTCTCGCCATGGCGTCGCAGCGCAGCGTCCTCCTTGCGGAGATGGACAGCACCGGTGGAGACCTCGCGGCGTGGTGGGATTTCACCGAGTCGCCAGGGATCGCCTCGGCGATCACCGGCATAGCGTCGCCGGACTGGGTGACCGCCAACGCCCAGCGGGCCTCGTCCGGGATCCTGGTGATGCCGTCACCCGTGCGCTCTCACGAAGCGAACAGCACGGTTAACGAAGCGCTCCGCACCGTGCTCCCGACACTCTCGGCCTACACCGAGGTCACCGCAATCGTCGATGCAGGCGCCTCGACACATGTCCTCGCGCCTGCTGCGAGTGAAGCCGCGATCGTCGTCATCGTCGCATCTCAGATCGCCGGATCGCCGCGTGCCAGCGCAGCGATGTTGGAACGCACCGGGGACGTTGTCGACCTCTGCAACTCGAGAGCGATTCCGACGATCGTCGGCGTGATCGGCAGCGATCCGTACCGGGCGAGCGACATCGAGTCGTTCACCGGCGCCGAGTGCCGCAGCATCGCCGACGATCCGCTGGGAGCCGCCGTCATCGCAGGGCGACCGGCGACCGGCCGGCTCGCCACCCGCTCTCGCCTCCTCAAGAGCCTCGCCCCGATCGCTGACGAGATCGACGCCCGGCTCGACCAACTCGTGAAGGCCCGAGCGTGACCATCGACGACACACTCCGGCGCAACGGGCAGCCGCCAGCAGAGATCACGAACGCGGACCGCCATGCTTACGTCGACCGAATCAAAGCCGCAGTCGACCGAGCACGAGCCGACCTCGCCGAACGAACGGCAGAAAACGCGAGTCGACGAGGCGAACAACCCGCGTCACCCGACCCGATCGAGGACGCCCTCGAAGCAGGCGACGCCGCGGTCGTCGAGCTTCGCCACATCACCCAGCACCGTCTGCGCAACGGCCTCGCCCCGCTGTCGTCGACGATCGAGGCGGCAATCAAGTCCGAAGCGATCAACTCATCCATCGGGCTCGGACCGCTGCAACCATTCCACGACAACGACGACGTCGAGGAGGTCTGTATCAACGCCGGCGGAATCGGTTGGGTCTGGTGGGGTGGCGGTCCACTCGCCGGCACGAAGACCTGCGTCGGCCAGATCTTCGAATCCGATGCCGCCACGATCGGACTGTCCGAACGCGTCATCCGCGACAACGGAACCGGTGGACAACGGCTCAACGCGAAGACGCCATTCGTGCGTGTCGGTCTTCCAGGTGGTCATCGCTTCGTTGCCGTGCTCGGAGGAGAAGGCCGTCGCGGTGTGTCGTCGGGGCCACTGATCTCACTGAGGCGCAAACGGTTGTCCATGCCCACGCTCGATGGGCTCGTTGGACGCAAGATGCTTCCGCAACGTCTCGCCCAGCAGGCCGAGGTTGCTGTGCGCGCCGGTTTCGGGCAGCTCTTCTCGGGGCCGATGGCATCGGGCAAGACCACCTTGATGGCCGCTGCGCTGCACGCACGCGATCCGGGAGAACGCACCGGCACGTTCGAGCGTGACGTCCAGGAACTGAACCTGCTCGAATCGCGCCTGGAGATGGAGAGTCCCCTCGACGTCGTTGAGTTCTTCACCCGCACCGGCAACACCGAGGACGAAGGCGCCATCGAACTCGACGACCTGATCGCACGAAACCGCCAAATGCGCCTCGACCGCGTCAACCTGGGCGAGGTCGTCCACGGACCCGACGCATGGGAGATGCTCTCGGCGTCGACGAGCGCCAGCTACCGGTCACTCACCACGCTGCACGCCGACGACCCGACCATCGTGCTCGACCGTCTCGCGCTTTACTGCAGCGCACACTCGACGCGGCCGAGTGAATGGCAGATCGCGTCGATGATCGGACAGACCGTCGACCTCGTCTGGTTCATCGACCTCGTTCCACGCGGTGACCGACGAGAGAGACGTGTCACCTCGATCCGAGAAGTCGGCAACAAGCTCCCCGACGGATCCATCCAGTCGTCGGAGATCTGGTCATACGACTACGACACCGACACCCTCGTCCAGAACGACGCCTACGGCCCGAACCT
>JBGCEY010000045.1:0-3158 GCA_045106645.1 Ilumatobacter sp. | reverse complement strand
TGGGACGGTGTGTTTGTTTTCCAGTGTTGGAACCAATCTGGCTGCCGATGTCACCGGTTACATCAGCAGCTGAGCCTCAGTGATGAAGTGCCTGGCACTTCATCACTGAGACGCCGCGCCACGTCGTCTGCAGCGTGTCCGCTCTGGTGCCTGATGCGCGATGACTGGACACCGACCGCACCGATGGTGGCGTTGCCGTTCGCTTCGTTGATGCTCAGCTGACGGCCAGGGTGCATCCTTGAGTCATGATCAAGAACTCGGTGCTTCGACACGCCACAGCATTGGCTGCCCTCGCCCTCGGAACCTCGATGCTTGCGCTGCCGGGCAGCTCGGCTCAGGCCGCGCCTTTGGAAGAGCGGGAGCCAACTCTCCTTGCCGACATCGAGCTCGGCAAGGTCGGCCTCAGCGGCCTTGTCGCCGTCTCGGATGACGATGTGTTCGTCACCGTGACGAGCGCATCCGGCAGCGAGACTTCCCGCGAGCTGCTCTGGAAGGTCGACCGGTCCAGTGGCGTCGCCACGCAGTTGCTCGACGACGCAGATGGCTACAGCGTGGCCGGAGTGGCCATCGTCGTGGGCGCACGCCTTGTGGTGCCGGTGTCCACGGCTGGCGAAGGAATCGAGTTGTTGGTCATCGACACCGAGACGGGAGCGTTGACACTGCTCGACATCAATCCTGGTGCTGATGGATCGAGCCCCGCGTCACTGGTCGAGTTCAACGGAGGTGTTGCCTTCCGTGCCAACGGTGGCACCGATGGAACTGAGCTGTGGTCGAGCGACTTGACTCAGCCAGGAACGGCGCAGTTGGCCGACATCAACCCCACGGGCAGCTCGAGTCCCTCAGGACTGCTCGTGGCGCCGGTGGTGGGCGGCGGTTCGGCGCTGTTCTTCGCAGCTGATGACGGTGTGAACGGCTCGGAACTGCACCGCTATGACCCCGTTGCGGGCGTGACCTTGTACGACGAGTCCCCCGGCATCGCCATCAGTGGCCCCGCGGTGCAAGGAGTGACGAGTGACGGGTATGTGTACTTCGTGGCCCGCGACGGATCTGGAGAGAACTTGCTGCGGCGCATTCAGCCGACCGCGACACCAGCCTCGGACACGGCCGAGGTGGTCTCAGACAACGGCAACGTGCGTATTGCCGACGTTGTCGACGACTTCGTGTGGGAGGGACGCACCGGTGGGCTCTACACGGTCGCCGACTCCAGCAGTTTGTCGGCGCTCGTCACCGCTGGCCTGAATGTTGACGACGTGGCGGGACTCTCGTCGGGGGCCGCGGTCTTTGCCACCTTTGGTACTGGCGAGCTGTACGTCACCGACGGCACCGAACTTGGAACCGAGAAAGTTGGCGACGTTGCTCCCGAAGAGATCGTCCCGAATGCGGACCGGACGGCAGCTCTGTTCGTACGCGACGACGGTGACGGCGACGAGCCGTGGATCAGCGACGGCACCTTGCTGGGGACCCGCCAGCTCGCCGACATTTTCCCGGGCCAAGCCGGCTCGATGAGTCGCGGCGGGATCGTTGCCGCGCCTGATGGTGGCTGGTACTTCGTGGCCAACGACGGAGTGAACGGACTGCAGGTGTGGTTCACCGATGGCGCGGCTCCGATGCGGCTCTCCGATGTGGGCGGCGACGTGACCGCTTCGTCGTCGCCACGGCGATTCACCGCGGTCGGCGAGTCGACATACTTCATCGCATCAACCCAGGCCGTCGGCGCGGAATTGTGGCGCCACGACCCGTCCACCGATTCGGTCATGATGGTTGCGGACCTCCGAGCTGGCCCGGAGAGTTCGCAACCCGGATTCTTCGTCCCATTCGGCGAACGGTTGGTGTTCGAGGCCGACCCGATCGAAGGCGAAACCACGCTGTTCATCACCAACGCAACTGGTGCCGGCGCTCTGTCGCTCATCGATCCGAACTCCGATGCAGCTGGAGGTTCGGTGAACGACGTCGCGGTTGTTGGTGACCGGTTGGTTGTTCAGGTCGGTTCGGAACTGTGGGTGCTGCTGCCGGGAGCGTCGGCGCTCTCGATGCTCTCCCTGCCTGACTTTTCGGTGAACGAGGTGCTCGGAGTCGTCGGCACCTCGATCATCGTCGACGGCGAGGACGAGGGTGCGGCGCCAACGGAGGGGGTTTTCTCGATCGATGTGGTGACCGGGGCGACCGTCCGGGTGGCAGACACCACCGCCGCGGAATCGAACACGGCGGTCTTCGATGGATTCCTCTATGTCCCAATTGACGTGGATGAATCAGACGACGATGACCTCGTCGCCGGTCCCATCGACACTGCATTCCGGACCGACGGCTCCGTAGCAGGAACGACCGCCGTGGCCGGGCTGTCAGCTCAGCCAGTCACCGGCTTCGTTGCGTCGGCCACGCAACTGATGGCGTATGTCGATGGTTCCTCCGGCGGCGGCGGTTCGAAGGCGGTACCCGACAACGACGGCTTTGCTCTGTTCGACGTGCGAACTGACGGTTCGGTTGCCGAGGTGACCCTGCCGGCCGGCGACGCGGTGTCGAGCTTTTCGTTCGGTGAGGTCGACGATGGAGACACCATCGTGGTGGACGATCGAATTGCGATCCTTCTGACTCGCGGTGAACAGGGTGGCGACGGCGGCGGGAACAGAGCCGCCGCTGTTGCAACGCCGACGAGCCAGATTCTGCTTGTGGACGGGACGACCACGACGACCGTCGGTGAATCGGCCACCGACGAGTGGGACATGCTCGGCGCGTACGACGATGAACTGTTCGTGCAAGCAACGTCCCAGCTCGGCAAGGACGGTTCGCTGGGACTCGTGGCCACCCCGGACGACACCGTTCGGATCCTGCGGACTGCGGGCGAGGCGAACACGCTCGAAGTGCTGTTCGACTACGAGGACTTCGGATTCACGAATGCGGGCCCCGCACTGGCCGGTGACGCGATCTATGCCGCAGCGCTCCGCGAGGATGTTGGCCGGGAACCCGTGGTGTTCGATCTGGCGCCCGACGTGGTGGATCCTGATCCTGATCCTGATCCTGATCCTGATCCTGATGTGGTTGTTTCGGATGTGGTGTCGTTGACGCCGGCTCGTGTGTTGGACACGAGGGTGAATGGTGTGACTTCTGATGGTGTTGGGGCTCGGGGTGGCAAGGTCGAGGGTGGTTCGTTTGTGACGCTT
>JBGCEY010000044.1:0-9296 GCA_045106645.1 Ilumatobacter sp. | reverse complement strand
GGCCGGGCGTTGAACGACGACGTCATCGCCGCTGTGGCCGCAGCCTGTACCGAGGGAGCGGCCCCGTTGCGCCAGACCGGCTACAAGGTCGACCTCATCGTGGCCACGGTCACCGAAACGCTGGAACGTCTTCGACAGCAGGCGCCAACCGCATGAGTACATCCCGCCTCGAACACCGCACCCAAAGGACCACCACGTGACCCAACACAACGACCTTCCTCTGATCCAAGACTCACTGCTTCGTCGGATGCAGACAATGACCTCGCTCTACCGCGACGCGGTCGACACGATGACGCTCGATCATGTCAACCACGTTGATGCCCCCGGCCGGCTTCCGATGGCGTTCCCGCTCTTTCACTACGTGAACCTCCACGACGGAGCGTTCGCGATGATCACCGGGCAGCCCGAGGTGTGGGACGACGACTGGCAGGCACGAGTGCAACCAACCTTTCCCTTCAACGGGAAGGACGAACCAGTCGCAGACATGGTCGCTCAACGGATCGGTGACTACGACGGGTTCAAGGAGTACCAAGCCACCGTCTTCGATCGAACGCTGACCCACCTCGAGACCATGGATGCCGACGACTTCCACCGCGTGGTCGTGCCCCCGCCGTACCCCGCGCTCTTCCAGGGCACCTATGGCGCTCGATGTGCCGGACCCCAAGGGATCACCGTGCTCGATGCATTCGAGTGCTGGCACTACCAACATGGGCTTCGCCACATCGGGGAGATCGAACTCGCCCGGGGATTCCTCGGTCTCGGCGGTCTGACTGCCTGAAGCACGACTGCGGTGTCATCCCTCCACTCCGGACGGTCACCGACGCAGTGGCCGAAAGTACGAGCATCCCGGCCCTGACACTGGCCGCGAGTCGAATGACCCCGTTTCGTCGTCTGACTACCGTGGACGTGTGCGACTGCTGATTCGAGACCGGCTCGACGCCGTCACTGTCGTCGAGCCGATCCCTTCCCGGCGAGGGTGGGACTGGGTGCTCGCGGCGCTGCTTGCACTGGCCGCTGTTGGGTTCGCTGCATTCGACGATGCCCTCCCGCTGTGGGCCCGCATCCTGCCTGCAACGGTCGCTGTCGGATTCGTCCCCTTCCGGCGCCGCATCCCGTTGACAGCCGTTGCCGCAGTGAGCGTCGCAGCATCAGCGTGCGTTGCGCTTGCGCTGCGCGGATCAGATGCCATCGACGTCGGGTCACCAGCGGGACTCGCCGATGTGGTGTTGTTCTACGCGCTCTGTCGCTGGTCGACACCGCTGCGCGTTGCGGCCGGTTTCGCCTTGAGCATCGGGAGCGAGGTCGTCATCTTGTGGTCGGCTGGCCAGCTCCGAGGCGAGGACTGGATCTTGGTGTTCCCCTGGCTCGTGGTGGCGGGATTTGCGCTTGCGATGAGATACCGAGCGCGGGCAATCGAAGGGCGTCTCGAACAGGTCCGTCTCGTCGAACGGAACTCGCTCGCCCGAGAGCTCCATGACACGGTCGCGCACCACGTGTCAGCGATTGCGGTCCAAGCGCAGGCGGCGCAGTACGTGGCCGAGTCTGACCCCGGCGCTGCAGCCAATGCCCTCAAGTCGATCGCAACGATCGCCAACGACTCGATCGACGAGATGCGGCGAGTGGTCGGTGTGTTGCGCAGCGACGACCACCGCACCCGCAGCGTCGCTCCCGACTCGCTCGGCGTGCTGGCGGTCCAGGATGGCCAGCCGACCGTGCACGTGAGTGGCGACACGCGATTGGACGAGCTGCCGGCCGGCGTTGCAGCCGCGCTGTTCCGTATCGCGCAGGAATCGATCACCAACGCTCGACGGCACAGCCGCGACGTCACGTTCATCGACGTTGCGGTCGAACGCCACGGCGATCGCGTCCGGATGAGCGTCGACAACGACGGGATACCGACAACACGCAACTCAGGAAGCGGCTACGGCCAGGTCGGCATGCGCGAGCGGGCCGAAGCACTCGGCGGCACCTTTGCATCGTCGGCCCGTCCGGCACGCGGCTGGCGCACCAGCACCACGATCCCGTTGGCCAGGGTCGAGCGATGATCCGCGTGCTGATCGCCGACGACCAAGACCTGGTCCGCGCTGGCTTTCGCCTGATTCTCGACGCCACTGACGGCATCGAGGTCGTCGGCGAGGCAGACAACGGTCGCGACGCTGTCACGAAAGCCCAGCACCTACGCCCGGATGTCTGCCTCCTCGACATCCGGATGCCTGACCTCGACGGCCTCGCAGCAACCGCATTGATTGCCGGTCCCGATGTCCACGAACCGCTGAAGGTGGTCATCATCACCACCTTCGATCTCGACGAATACGTCTACGGGGCGCTCCAGGCTGGAGCGATCGGGTTCTTGCTCAAGAACGCCGCCCCCGAACTGCTGGTCGCCGCCGTGCGTGCCGCAGCCAACGGCGACTCGCTGATCTCGCCGGAGATCACGACCCGTCTCCTTGGTCAGGTCGTCGTCCCGAACGCACCGTCACCGCTGAGCGAATCTCCACTCACCGACCGCGAAACCGAAGTCGTCGCCTCAGTGGCACGGGGCCTGTCGAACGCCGAGGTCGCACACGAACTCCACGTGTCGATCAGCACGGTGAAAGCGCACGTCGCCGCGTCGATGTCGAAGCTCGGCGCCCGCAACCGAGTCGAGCTCGTGATCTGGGCCTACGAACATCAACTCACCGGCTGACCGCCGGCCTCTCGGCGATCTCGACATCGGTCGGGGCGTTGGCCTTTCGGACAAGCTCGCGACCCGATTCGTAGCCGACGGGACAATGTCTGAAACGGCCTCTGTCCGCACGATGAGGCCATGAAATGCAACCCCCACCACAGTCACCACGATCTGAAGCGGCGGCTCGGGCTCCTGTCGGGACCGCTCGCGCTCAGCTTCGCGCTCGTCGCTGGCGCCTGTTCGAGCAACGACGTGGCGACCACGACAGAAGCACCAACCGCGATCATCGGCGACACACCGACGACAACCGATGACATCGTCGCAGTTGAAGTGACAGCGCCGTCCGCCACGTCCGAAGCCGTCCTTTGGCCTGACGAGAACCCACCGAACCCGGAACTCGGCAGCAACCACGCCGACGGGGACGCGGTCGACGAATTCCTGGCCGAACTCGACGTGCTCGGATTCTCGGGCACGGTCATCGCTCAGAGCCCCGATGGCGTGTGGAGCGCCGGCTTCGGATCGGCCGACCGGTCAGGCGCAGTCGACAACGAGATCGACACCGTGTACGACATCGGATCGCTCACCAAACAGTTCACCGCTGCGGCAATCCTGCGGTTGGAGATGGACGGCCGGCTCTCGGTCGACGATGCGATCGGCCAGCACCTCGATGGGCTCACCCCGGCGCAGAGTGAGATCACGCTGCACCAGCTGTTGACACACACCTCGGGCGTGCCCAATGCAATCGGTCTGGACGACGAAGTCGTCGCACTGCCCGACTACCTGGCTCGCCTCGCGAGCACCGAGTTCCCGGCCACGCCGATCGGCCAGTACGCCTACTCGAATGTCGGATACAGCCTGCTCGGTGCCGTGGTCGAGGCCGCCTCCGGCGACTCCTACGAGGTCTACCTGCGCAACGCCCTGTTCGAACCCGCAGGCATGGTGCACACGGGATACGTGTTGCCCGACTGGTCCGACGCGACGATCGCCGTCGGCTACAACGGTGACGAAGTCTTCGGACGCCCGAACGAGCGGCCATGGGATGTCGACGGGCCAGGGTGGAACCTCCGTGCCAACGGCGGACTGCTGTCGACGATGCCCGACATGCTGCGATGGGATGAAGCGCTCCGCGGCGATGAGATCCTCGATGCGAACGCAAAGGAGAAGATGTACACGCCCCACGTCGAAGTCGCCGGTGGCGACGGGGCGTTCTCCGGATACGGATGGAACCTCGTCCCCTTTGACGACGGCACGACGTTGATCTTCCACTCAGGAACCAACCACATCTTCTACGCCGACTTCTTTCGCTTCGTCGACCGTGATGTGACGATCGCGATCGCGTCGAATGTGGCCGACCCTTTGGCCCTCGAGGTCGCGGGCGGTCTCGCCAGCGCACTCTTGCCGGACCTGTTCGATGACGGCGTCTGTGAACTCGACTCGCCATCGGTCGAAGCAGCCGCTGGGTTCGACGTCGTCGCCGACTATCCCGACACACCGGTCGGGCGTGCGATGGCCGCGTGGATCGACGTCGTACTCGATGGCACGCCAAGCGACCTCGACGCCGACGCAATGCTCACCGACTACGTGCAGCAGTCCATCGGCGAGGGGTTCCTCGATGAACTGGGTTCCAAGACAGTCGTCGAGCTCATCGGGTCGCTGCGAGCCGACTTCGACGGCTTCGAGGTCGAACTGATCTCACAAGAAGACGACACGACGTTCCATGTCGTCATCGCCGACACCTCCGGCAATGAGGCCGTGATCTCTGCCCGACTCGAAGACGCACCCACCCCTCGCGTCGACTGCATCGGCATCTCCAGCTGAATGACTGCGCTCAACTCACGGAGGTGCCGATGGGCGGGATGACGCTTCCTGCACCGACGATGAAGAACGGGGGGCGACGGTGATCAATTGCTGTTGCTGGTGGCGGTCATCGCCGGCGCGCTTCCCGCTGCGAAGTTCGACACGAATCGATAGCGATCACCACGGATGAGTGTGGTTCGCCACTCGATTGGCGTGCCGTTCGCCGTGCCGAGGCGCTCGAGCGAGAACGCGGCCTCACCTCGGCGCATCACGAGGGTCTTGCGTTGCTCCGGTGTTGGCAGCACTGGCGAGATGCGTTCCCAGCCGGCATCAGGACGTGTCCCGCACTTTCGTTCGAGTTCGTCATAGAGCGCAGTGTGCTCGAAGTCGCTCATCAGGAGGTCCTTGGCAAGGTCGAGCGGTAGCCACGACCGGTCGAGAGCGAGCGGCTCGTCGTCGGCGCAGCGGATGCGCTCGAGGTAGAAGAGTGCCGTGTCGGGAGCGAGTCCGAGCTGTGTCGCCACCACCGGGTCGAGTTCCTCGCGGAGCTCGAGGACTCGACTCCGTTGGCTGGCGCCGGATGATTCGACCGAACGGAAGAGGCTGTAGAGCGCGCCGAGCGGCTGCTCGAACTCGCTGCGGTTGACGACCGTGCCGCGACCACGCTCCCGACGCAGAATGCCTGAGGCGTTGAGGTGGCGGATTGCTTCGCGCACGGTGTGGCGGCTCACCTGGTAGGCGTCCACGAGCTCTGCATCGGTCGGAAACCGATCATCGAACTCTCCGACGTCGAGGCGCTGCTTGAGCTGTGATTCGAGTTGCGCCCAGAGAGGCATCGGGCTGTCACGGTCGAGCGTCATGGCGTCCTCGTGGGTCGGGTCGATTCACCCGGATCATCAAAGATCCGGACAACCGGACTCTACCGGTCCGATGTCTGCGTGTTCGGTGCCTCGTTCCCGGTGGGGCCAACGTCGGGGTGCCGCGGTCGAAGGCCGGCGACGCTGACCGCAACGATGATCGCAAAGGCGATGCCGGCCACCTGTGGGATCGTCATGAATCCGAACGCCTCGACCCATTTGGCTGTGCAGGGGCTCGTGATTTCGCACGAGTTCGAGGACTGGTCGGGAAACAGCTGGAGCTGAAGTTGGCCACGTCGCGAGGATCGACAAGCAGTTCTTTCGTTGTCGGGGGCTTGAAAGCCTCCTTGATCGAGTGTTGTTGCATATTGTACGTACAAAAGGTACGGTCAAATCAACCCGCTATGAGCTCCCACGCACGATTCCGCCTTTTCGCCATGATCTTGGCCGCTCCGCTTGTGTTCGGAGCGTGCTCATCGGGCGAAGATGGCACCTCGACGACGGAGGTCGTTGTTGCCGGTGCTCCGCTGACGATCACCGATCCGACGCTCGTCGACGTGACCGTTGAGCTCATTGCGATCGCGCTCGGCCTGCTCGTGGGTTTGTCGCTCGGGGCGCTGGGTGGCGGTGGCTCCACCCTTGCCGTGCCGATCCTCGTGTTCGTCGCAGGACTGCAAGCCCAAGATGCCACCACTGCGTCGCTGCTCGTCGTGGGCGTGGCCTCGGCGTTCGGCGCGATCAGCCACTTTCGCAACGGCAACGTCCGCCTTCGCACCGGGATCGCGTTCGGAGCCGCCGGTATCGTCGGCTCCCGAATCGGTCTCGTCGTCAATCGCTCACTGGACGAGAGCATGCTCCTGCTCGCCTTCTCCGTGCTGATCGCGTTCGTCGCTATCCGGATGTACCGAAGCATCGACAGCTCCGACCCAACCAGCGAGCCCGTGCCCGACGACTCACCGCACAGAGTGGGAGCGGGGATCGCGACCCAACAGCGGGTTGCATCTCCACCACGACTCGACCTGTCCGTGCCGGCGATTACCAAGCTGGCAGGTGCTGCAACCGTCGTGGGTCTCCTCACCGGTCTGTTCGGGGTCGGAGGTGGCTTCGCCGTGGTCCCCGCGCTCGCACTCTTGTTGAAGTTTCCCGCGAAAGAGGCGATCGGTACGTCGCTCGTCGTGATCGTGATGAATGCCGGACTTGCACTGGCGATGCGCGCCGGTGACGTGCTGGACAAGGGGGCATTCGACTGGGGTGTCGTCGGCCCGTTCCTCGTGACCGTGACGATCGGTGTCGTCGTGGGAACACGTGCGGCGAACAACATCGAAGCGGACCGTCTCACCCGATCGTTTGCGATCATGCTGGGCCTCGTCGCGATCTACACCGCCGCCTCCACCGTCTTGGCCGCCTGACCCGAACATCTCACACCATGAAAGAAGCAACATGACCGATACCACCGTCCGCACCTCGACCGGCGATGCGACGAGCCCGCTCCCCGACACGGGCACGATCGACTCGTCGCAGCTGCGTCAACTGATCGCTGAGGATCCGCTGATCCGTGTGCTCGATGTTCGCTCCGGCGGCGAGTTCGACAGTGTCCACATCCCCGGCTCGTACAACGTCCCGCTCGACACGCTCGGCGAACACGCCCGAGATCTCGCCGACCTCGAGCACTCCGTGGTGCTCGTGTGCAAATCTGGCGCACGCGCCGACCAAGCGCACGGCAAGCTCGCGGGCGCAGGGAAACAACGACTCCAACTCCTCGACGGCGGCCTCGATGCGTGGCTTGCGTCAGGCGGCGAGGTGGTGCGCGGGTCATCGACGACGTGGGCGATGGACCGCCAAGTCCGCCTGGTCGCAGGGTCGATCTCGCTTGTTGGCATCCTCGCCTCGACCGTGATGCCGAAAGCGAAGTGGCTGGCTGGCGGCGTGGCAACCGGTCTCACGTTCTCTGCGCTCAGCAACACCTGTGCCATGGGGAATGCGCTCGGCAGGCTCCCCTACAACAAGGGCCGAGGCTGCGACATCGACGCTGTGCTCAGCGCTATGCGAGTGGAGTCGTGACCGTGGCGTATCGCAACCACCCAGTGACCGACCATCGCTCGATCGTCGACGGCGACACTCAATTCATCGACGTGCGTGAACCGCACGAGTTCGCCACGGGCTCCCTCGACGGGGCCGTCAACATCGCCCTGCGTGAGATCGCACAGCACCTCGATGGCCTCGATCCGGCACGTCGAACCGTTCTGCTGTGTCGCAGTGGCAACCGGAGTGGTCAGGCTGCAGAGATCCTGGATGACGCCGGATTCACCGAGGTCGTGAACCTCGAGGGCGGGCTCCTTGCCTACGGTACGGAGGAGACATGATGATCTTCACGCAGTACTACCTCGACTGCCTCTCGCAGGCCTCGTACCTGATCGGCGACCAAGCCAGCGGACGCGCCGTCGTCATCGACCCCCGTCGCGACGTTGCCGAATATGTCAGCGACGCCCTCGCCGAGGGCCTTCAGATCGAGCTGGTGATCGAGACGCACTTCCACGCCGACTTTCTGTCCGGCCATCTCGAACTCGCCGCAGCGACGGGCGCCGACATCGCCTACTCATCGATTGCAGACACAGAGTTCGAGGCGCGCAAGCTTGCCCACGGTGAGCGAATCGAACTCGGCGAGGTCGTGCTCGAAGTGCGCCACACGCCAGGCCACACCCCCGAGTCGATCAGCATCGTCGTGTGGGAACGTGCAAGCGATCAGGAACCACACGCGGTGCTGACCGGCGACACGCTCTTCATCGGCGACGTCGGGCGCCCGGACCTGCTCTCCTCCATCGGGTTCACCCGCGAGGAGCTTGCAGACAAGCTCTACGACAGCTTGCACGAGCAGCTCCTCACGTTGCCAGATGCAACTCGCGTCTACCCGGCACACGGAGCAGGGAGCGCGTGCGGCAAGAACCTGTCGACCGATACCTGGTCGACGATCGGCGATCAGCGCACGACCAACTACGCCCTGTTGGCCGACGGGAAGCAGTCCTTCTTCGATCTCGTTACCGAGGGTCAACCGCCGGCACCGAGCTACTTCATCTATGACGCCGTGCTGAACCGGCAGGATCGGCCGCTGCTCGATGAGACCATCTCGCCTGAGGCATTGGACTTGGATGGTTTCGATCGACTGGTTGCCGGTGGTGCGATGGCGATCGATGGCCGAGGCCCCGAAGAATTCGCTCGCGGCCACCTGGCGGAATCGATCAACGTCGGACTCAACGGTCGATACGCAGAGTTCGCCGGGTCGGTGGTTCCGAGCGACGTGGACATCGTCCTTGTTGTCGACGATGGCTTCGAGATCGAAGCGAAGAACCGTCTCGCTCGGATCGGATTCGATCGCGTGGTCGGCTATCTGCGACACCCGGCAATTGTCATGGCTGACCATCCGAATCGGGTCGAGCAGGCGTCGCGCCTGACGGCGGTCGAATTCGATACGCGACGTCCCGCAATCGAGGGGCTGCAGCTCGTGGACATCCGCAATCCTGGTGAGCTCGAACACGGCGTGATCGATGGTGCCGTGTCGATTCCGGTTGGGCAGCTCCCCGGCCGGCTTGACGAACTCAACTCAGCAGCACCCACCGTGGTGTATTGCGCTGGCGGCTACCGCTCGTCGGTGGCAGCGAGCGTGCTTCGACAGGCAGGCTTCGCCGACGTCTCGGACATCATCGGCGGCTATGGCGCTTGGACCGAAGTGCAGGCCGTCGCTCACTGACGTTCACCTCTCGCCCCGCTGCAGATTGCGGGGCGAGGGGACGAACCTTGGCGTCGCCGCGGCGTATGCGGCCCAGCCGATCAGACGGGCGCGAGAATGGTTGCGATGACTCGATGTGGTGCGGGTTGCGCTGCCGTTCACTCGGTGACGAGTGGCAAGCCAGCGGTCTGCCAGTTGACCACGCCGCCTTCGACGTCATCAACCTCAGCGAAGCCGAGCGTGTCCATCA
>JBGCEY010000043.1:0-27087 GCA_045106645.1 Ilumatobacter sp. | reverse complement strand
GGCGGCTTCGAGTTCGAAGACAAGATCACCGGTGGCCGTATTCCTCGTGAGTACATCAACCCGACCGCACAAGGCCTCGAAGCCGCGATGGACAACGGCGTGCTCGCCGGCTACAACACCGTCGACGTCAAGGTCTCGCTTGTCGATGGTTCGGCACACGACGTCGACTCCTCGGAAATGGCGTTCAAGATCGCTGGCCAGCAGGCATTCCGCAAGGCCGCCGAGATGGCCAAGCCGGTCCTCATGGAGCCGATCATGAAGGTCGAAGTCGTCACCCCCGAGGACTACATGGGCGACGTGATGGGCGACATCAGCAGCCGTCGTGGCCGGATCGGCCAGATGGAAGCTCGCGGCAACACACAAGTTGTCAACGCGACCGTCCCGCTCTCGGAGATGTTCGGTTACAGTACCGACCTTCGTTCACGCACACAGGGGCGTGCCACGTACACGATGCAGTTCGCCGAGTACCAGCAGGTGCCGGCGGCCATCGCCGAAGAAATCGTGAAGCGGGTCCGCGGCGAGTGATCGCCCCGAATCCACCTCGCACCTCAGTTCTTTGACAACCCACATCCAGACAACGAAAACGACATTGGAGTCGAATCTGCCATGAGCAAAGAAAAGTTCGAGCGGAACAAGCCGCATGTGAATATTGGGACGATGGGTCATATCGACCATGGGAAGACGACGTTGACGGCGGCGATTTCGAAGACGTTGGCTGATCGTGGGTTGGCTGATTTTGCGGCGTTTGACACGATTGACAAGGCGCCGGAGGAGAAGGCGCGTGGGATCACGATCTCGATTGCTCATATCGAGTACGAGACGGAGAATCGTCACTATGCCCATGTGGACATGCCGGGGCATGCTGACTACATCAAGAACATGATCACGGGTGCGGCGCAGGTCGATGGCGCGATCTTGGTGGTTGCGGCCACTGATGGTCCGATGCCGCAGACGCGTGAGCATGTGTTGTTGGCGCGTCAGGTTGGTGTTCCGTACATCGTGGTGGCGTTGAACAAGGCGGACATGGTCGATGATGAGGAGCTGATCGAGTTGGTGGAGCTCGAGGTTCGTGAGTTGCTCAATGAGTATGAGTTCCCTGGTGATGATGCTCCGGTGATTCAGGTGTCGGCGTTGAAGGCGTTGGAGGGTGACGCTGAGTGGCAGGAGAAGATCATTGAGTTGATGGCTGCTGCTGATGAGGCGATTCCTGAGCCGGTTCGTGAGTTGGACAAGCCGTTCTTGATGCCGATCGAGGATGTGTTCACGATCACGGGTCGTGGCACGGTCGTGACGGGCAAGGTGGAGCAGGGGATCATCCATACGGGTGATGAGATCGAGATCGTTGGGTTGCGTGAGACGCAGAAGACGACGTGTACGGGTGTGGAGATGTTCCGCAAGTTGCTCGATGAGGGTCAGGCTGGGGACAACATCGGTGCGTTGTTGCGTGGTACGGCCAAGGAGGATGTGGAGCGTGGGCAGGTGTTGTGTGCTCCTGGTTCGATCACTCCGCACACCAATTTCGAGGGTCAGGTGTATGTGTTGAACAAGGACGAGGGTGGCCGTCACAAGCCGTTCTTCAACAATTATCGTCCGCAGTTCTTCTTCCGTACGACGGATGTGACGGGCACGATCGAGTTGCCTTCGGGGACCGAGATGGTCATGCCTGGCGACAATGTTGAGATGACCGTCGAGTTGGGCAAGCCGATTGCTATGGACGAGGGCCTTCGCTTCGCCATTCGTGAAGGTGGCCGTACCGTCGGCGCCGGTCGCGTCACCAAGATCATCAAGTAATTCATTCGAAGCAGTCATCGGCCGGTTCGGGTTCGCCCGGACCGGCCGTTGTCTGTCACGCGATCGATCGATCGCTCCGAAACGAACACCTCAGAAAGCGAGGCCGTCATGGCCAAGAGTGACAAGCGGGTCAAGGTGACCCTGGAGTGCACCGACTGCAAGCGGCGCAACTACATCACCATGAAGTCCAAGGTGAATGACCGCGAGCGTCTCGAGATGCAGAAGTACTGCAGCAACGAGCGCAAGCACACCACTCACAAGGAGACTCGCTGACGCGAGCATGAGGGTCCGCACGTTGGACCCTCGGTAAGCCGGAAGGGTTCCGCTGGTACCCTGACGGCCCAACCAAAGGGCAGTAGCTCAGCTGGCCAGAGCATCGGTCTCCAAAACCGACGGTCGTGGGTTCGAATCCCTCCTGCCCTGCCGGTTCCTTCGGGAACCTCAGTAGTCCCTCACGGGGCTGCGTGAACACATCCGTATCCGACGATCGAGAAGTTGCTGTATCCCCGTGTCAATGGACGACCTCAACCGCGAGCAGAAGCGCCAGCTCAAAAAGATGGGCGAGCTCGACGACCAGGGCAAGATGCAGCGCGCCCCGCGGGCGCAGCCGAAGAAGAAGCAAGACCGAGTCGGTCCCGCTCAGTACCTCAAAGAGGTGCGCGACGAGATGCGCAAGGTGGCGTGGCCCAAGCGCCCCGAGATCGTGCGATACTCGATCGTCGTGCTCATCACGGTCATCGTCTACACGTCCCTCGTCGGTGGACTCGACTACGGCTTCGGCAAGATCGGTGAATGGTTCTACTCATGATGAGCGACGACAACGACATGAGCCTCGACGACCTCGATGCCCAGCTGCAGGCGGTCTCGTCTGACGCAGCTGCATCCACGGCTGCGCTCGAAGACGCGGCTGCCGGCTTGGCCGCTGACACCGTGGAGTCCTCCAAGTCGCCCGAAGAGCGCGCCAGCGAAGCTGCCGAAGCCGCTGCAAGCGAGCCCAGCGTTGCTGATCTGTTGCCCAAGGGCGATGCCGATCTCGCTGGAGAGGCCGATGAGCAAGTCATCACCGATCTGAGCTCGGACGAAGCTGCGGTGCTGTTGCCCACCGGCGATGCTGGTGACGCCGACGAGTCGGGCGACGACGACACCGCTGATGACAGCGATGCAGCGAACGATGCTGCTGCTGGCGACACCGACGAGGCCCCCTCGGAGGCCGCGGACGGAGAGGCTTCCGACGAGGAGTACGTCGAGCCGGTCGTCGACGACCCGAACAAGCGACCCGGCAAGTGGTTCGTGGTGCACACCCAGAGTGGCTACGAGAAGAAGGTCACCGCCAACCTCAACGCTCGCATTCAGTCCATGAACATGGAAGACAAGATCTACGAGATCGTCATCCCCATGGAAGAAGTCGACGAGTACAAGAACGGCAAGAAGCAGACCGTCATGAAGAAGGTCTTCCCGGGCTACCTGCTCGTTCGCTGTCAGATGGACGACGAGTCCTGGTACTGCGTGCGCAACACTCCCGGCATCACCGGCTTCGTCGGTCAGGCCGCAAAGGGCCAAAAGCCGACGCCGCTGTCGCGTCGTGAAGTGAAGACCTTCCTCACCCCGAAGACCGAAGGCGTCGAAGCAGCACCTCGTCGCAAGGCCAAGCTCGACTACGAAGAAGGCGAAAGCGTTCGCGTGAAGGAAGGCCCGTTCGCCGACTTCACCGGCGAAATCGCAGAGATCAACGCCGATCACATGAAGCTGAAGGTCCTCGTCAACATCTTCGGCCGCGAAACGCTGGTCGAGATGGACTTCAGCCAAGTCGCAAAGCTCTGATCCCAGCGGATCACCGCAGCGACATCACCCACCCCCTGACGAGACAACGAAGAGAGAACTGAAATGGCAAAGAAAAAGGTCATGGCGGTCGTCAAGATCCAGATCGAAGCTGGCAAGGCGAGCCCCGCTCCGCCCGTCGGTACCGCACTCGGACCGCACGGCATTGCGATCATGGATTTCGTCAAGGCGTACAACGCTCAGACCGAAGCCAACGCAGGCACCGTCATCCCGACCGAGATCACGATCTTCGAAGATCGCACCTTCTCGTTCATCCTCAAGACGCCGCCCACCTCGACACTGATCCGCGAGAAGGCCGGCCTCGAAAAGGCTGCCAACAACCCCGGCAGCGAGACCGCTGGTTCGATCAGCGAAGCTCAGGTCGCCGAGATCGCCGAGATCAAGATGCCTGACCTCAACGCCAACGACATGGAAGCCGCAAAGCTCCAGGTTCGTGGCACCGCCCGTTCGATGGGCATCGAGGTCGTCTGACCCACCCGTTCGTTACGGGCCTGGCCCGTAACGAACACAGCGTTCGTTTCGGGCCTGGCCCGTAACGAACACCCGAAGACAATTCAACGTCTCGACCGGCATCACCTCGACCGGCGGACGAACTACTACGCGAGGGAGACAACCATGTCCGGTAAGAAGTTTGCAGACGCGCTCAAGACCTTTGATCGCGAGCACATGTACGCACCGAAAGAAGCCGTCACACACGCCAAGGCAACGGCGACCGCGAAGTTCGACGAGTCGATCGACATCGTCATCCGACTCGGCGTGGACCCGCGCAAGGCGGACCAGATGGTGCGTGGCACCGTGGCGCTGCCCGCCGGAACCGGCAAGGACGTCCGTATCGCAGTGTTCGCCACCGGCGAGCAGGCTGACGCTGCTCGTGAAGCCGGCGCCGACCTCGTTGGAGCAGACGATCTGTTCGAGCAGGTCGAAGGCGGAATGATGGACTTCGATCTCGTCATTGCCTCACCGGACATGATGCCCCTCGTCGGCCGTCTCGGTCGTGCGCTCGGCCCTCGCGGCCTCATGCCGAACCCGAAGACGGGCACCGTGACCCCCGAGGTCGGCAAGGCCGTGGAAGAGTTCAAGGGCGGCAAGGTCGAGTACCGCACCGACCGCTACGCCAACGTGCAGGTGCCGATCGGCAAGGCCAGCTTCGATGTCGAGAAGCTCGCCGAGAACTTCTGGGCCGTCATCGACGAACTGAACCGTGCCAAGCCGGCATCGGCGAAGGGCCGCTACATCAAGAAGGTCACCGCGTCGGCCACCATGGGCCCGGGCGTGCGCATCGACATCGGCCGCCTCAAGAAGCTCGACACCGACTGACTCGGTCCGACAGAAAACGACAACGGCCCGCCTTTCGAGGCGGGCCGTTGTCGTTTTCGCTGTCGATGTCACTCGAGGGCGGTTCATGTGAGGATCTGGAACTCGACACCGGATTCTCACGCCGATCGTTGCCGTCGAGTCCCAGACTGTCGCGGCGCGCTCAGGCGTCGATGTCGTCTTGCTTCCAACCGTTCCAGTAGGTGACGTCCTCGGCGGGCTTGCGGCGAGCGACCTTGAAGTCATCGCCGGTGTAGTACGCGGTGGGGATGCACGCGATTTGGGTGACGGTGTCGGGAATGCCCAGTGCCTCGCCGACCTCGTGCTCGAACGGGAGGTGCAGCGTGGTCCATGCAGTGCCGAGGCCGCGGGCACGTGCTGCCAAGCAGTAGCTCCATACGGCGGGAATGATCGACCCCCACCAACCCTGCTGTGAACCACCGGCGTCACCGGCGTCGGCCGGTTTGCCGAGCGCACAGGGAATTGCCAACACGGGCACGTCGGCCAGCACCTCAGCGAGGTGTGTGCTGGAGTCGATGATCGGGTTCGATTCTGCTGAATTGCCTGCCCGCCCCACCGCTTCTTTCTGCTTCGCGATGTAGGGCGCGTACGACCGCTGGTACGCATTGGCCACCACCGCCTTCAGATCTGGGTCGTCGACGATCATCCAGCGCCACTTCTGGTAGTTGCCGCCCGCCGGGGACTGTGTCGAGATGCGCACGCAGTCCAAGATCAGCTCACGCGGTACCGGTCGTGTGAGATCCAACCGCTTACGCACCGCTCGCGTGGTGGTCAGTAAGTGGTCGGTCTGGGCGAGATCGAATTCCATGTCCCTGTTCTATGTCACGGTATTCGCAGCGGTCGAAGCCTGGGAACGCTGAGCGGCCCGCGGGAGCGTTCGAAGTCCGGGAGCCGGTCGTCGAACTCGCCCGGCGGGGCTGTTGCTGTCATGTTACCCCCCATGCGGTTGACTCTACGTCTATGCGAACTGGATCTGTCGCCTCTACTCGTCTCTCCGCGCGCATGACGGCGGGTGTGACCTTGGTGAGTCTGCTCGTGAGCGCTGTCGCTGTAGTGCTGAGTGCATCGCCCACTGTGCAAGCTGCCGGCGTCATCGTCAGCGAGAATCGATGGACCCCCCAGCCGGTGGACGCTCGCTCGTGCGATGTTGGTGACCCGTTGATCGGACAGACAACGCTGTCGACGACCAGTCTGGATGACAACACCGTGGTCCGAGTCGAGTACACCGTGCTCGGGCCGCCTGCCGATGTGGAATTCGACGCCGACTTCGGTACCTATGAGTTCGGGGGAACGTCGGCGATCGACATCGCATGGTTTGATTCGTTCAACGCCGAGATCGTCGGAGCCGGAACGTCACTCGACGACGCCGAGATCCGCACCACGGCGCAGACGTTGCGCCGCAACGGGCGCCAGTTCCTGGCTCCTCGTAGGTACCCGTTCAACGATCCGCAGTACGGCACAAACCGCTTCTTCTCTCCTGGCGACTCGGCGTGGGTCGACTACCGGCTCCGCAACGGTGCGAACGATGGCGTATGGCCCGTCACCCGTGTGAACGCGTCGTGGCTCAGCCAGCAGTTCACCCTGCGTACCAGTGAGCCGTGCTTCTTGGACTATTCCGAGGAGCCAACGATCAGCGGCTCGATCACACTGACCCACGATGACCCCTCCAACACGTCGGGCCGGTTTGCGCTCGGCGAGTCGTTCGATGTCTCACTCGCCCTCGAAGCACCTGACGCGAGCGCGGCGACGATCGACATCGCTGCCATCGCCCAGTTGTTCGAAGCAGCCGACGAACTCACGATTCTCGCTGCGCCCGACCCGGTGCATCCCGCATCGGTGACGCTTCCGGCGGGCGGCCGAGTCGAGTACGAGTGGCGCGTCCGGGCCGACTCGCCCGGGGGCTTTCGACTTGCTGGCGTGTTCCCGGGCGTCGACGCATCGGGGAATGACCTGCAGCCCGCTGTCCTCGAAGCATCGGGGAGCATCAGCCCATTCGAGATCACGATCGTCCAAGAGCCGAAACCGATCGTCTTGACCGACGACAACGACGGTGATGGCGACGTCGACGCAGACGATCTGAAAATGGATCTCACCGTCCGCATCAAGAACGTCTCCGACGAGACGATCACCGACATCGAGAAGGCTCCGATGACGATCACATCGAACGTTGCCGAGTCTCCTGAGGTTCCGCTCCGCCTGGAGCGATCGCCGATCGGAGAGTTCGCGGACCTCGCTCCCGGCGAATCGACCGAGCTCACATGGGGATACATCGCCGATGACGCCTTCGACGCCAGAGCATCGTTCCTCGCTGTCGGCGCAATCGGACTGGAGACCGTCACCGGGCTCGGTCGCGAAGATGTCGGAGTTCTCGAGGACATCTATCTCGAAGCGTTCATCAAGCCCCCCGATCAGACGCTGCGTTCGGGTATCCCGATCAGGATCTCCGGTCGCTTCGCCAATGTGTCGGACTCGACGGATGACCCGCAGCCTGTTGCGTTCGGTGTGGTGCCCATCACGAGTGGCAATGCGGGGAACGGATTCTTCGGTCCGGTCGGTGGGGCGACGGCCACGACGATCGAACTCACGTTGCTCGAGCCAGGAGCATCGATCGACTTGTCTGCCTTGCTGTACTCGGTCGAAGCAGCGCGACCGAGCGACGCTTCGGTCACGTACGAGGTTGGCCTGTTCCTGGTGAACGACGCCAGCGGTGAGTGGGAACGAGTGAGTGATCTCTTCGTCGACATCAGCGAGGACGACGGCAACTCGGCGCAGCACGACTTCGCCCTCCAGGCGGTCACCGCTGTTGAAGAGCCCACCAACTACGTCAACTGTGCCGAGGATCTTGCGGTGCCGTTCTACGTCAGTTGTCGACTGGCGCGAGGGGTCGAGACCTTCGCGTACGGCGGCGCTGGCCTCGCCCGTCTCGTCGGAACCGGGCTCTACACGATCGTCGAGGCGAGCGTGAGCTATCTCCAGTGGTACGTGTGGGGCCTGCGGACCTACATCGAGGCGGTTCTGGGTGACCCGGCTGCACAGCAGGCGCTCATTCAGGAGATCTACGTCCAACTGTTGACGGCTCGGACCCTCGGATTGCAAGCAGCACAGATCCCACAACTCACGCTCGACGCTGTGGGCGATGCGATGTCAGTGTTCTTCAAGGAGTTTCTCGAGGTCGCCACCGGCGGAGACCTCGTCGAGATCCTCGGTTACATCGCAGAGAAGACCGGTGAGAACCTCGACCTCGCATTCGAAGCGCTCGTTGCGGCGAGAGCGTTCGGGAAGGCCGTGAGCCTTGCGCGTGCCGATCGGGCGGGCGTCAGCCGAGACGCAGTAGAGGCCGCGATGCTGCGCCGGAATGCTCGTGTCATCGACCAGGCAACGACGCTCGCTCGAACCAATCCAGCGGCGCTCCCCGGCTCGCGGTTACTGCCCGCCGGGATCGACGTGACCGACCTCTCCGACATCTGGCGGGCGTGGGGGCTCAGTCGGGACAATCTCGACAACATCTTGCGGATCGCGCAGGACGAAGGCGTCACCTTGGCGTTCCGGTCGCGTGCGCCCGGCGCTGCGAAGAAGATCGCCGATGGCGTAGCGCTTCCCAAGCCGCTCGGCATCAAGATCAAGGGCGTCAACGACCTGGACGTGGATTTCCTCGGATATCCCGACGAGTGGAAGGAGTTGGTGGTGTTGGCCGACCCGCCGATCACTCCGCATCCGAAGGGTCGTGCCCGAGACGTGGCGATCGAAGAGTTCCTCGATGCCGACCCCCGCTTGAATGTCGACACGCCAGCCGGTCGTGATCTACGCGCTCGCGTCGACGAACGAATCCGCACTCGCCTCGACGAGTTCAACGAACTCCCCGAGTTGGTGCCTGCCTGGGAGGAGTTCGGCATCAAGGTCGACTTCGACCCGGAGTTCAACCAACTCAAGCGCGTGTTCCTCGAGCCCGAGGTGCCCAATCGCGCCGCCGACCTCGATGAGTTCCGAGCGATCGGTGATGGGCGCAACGCCGTGCTCATGAAGATGGAGAAACCAGATGGTTCGGGCTTCTTGCCAGTCACCGGCGACATCGACTTCCTCGGCCTGTTGCTGCCTGATGGTCGGATGCTCGGCGACACGCTGAACCCGGTTCGCTATGTCCTCGAAGAGGTGAAGCGAGCGCGGATCTACAACAAGTTGCGCGCCACCGTGGGTATGCAGCATGGAGAGTCGTTCTCGCTGTTGCTCGACAAGCTTCGCACGAAGTACCTGAGCGACGGACTCAACTCGCCCACCGGTGAGACACTGCTGGCCGCTACTCAGAACGGGCGCCTCGTCACCACCTACTTCGATGATGGCCTGTCGCTGCTCCAAGGTGGGCTCAACTCGTCGCTGACACGAGCAGGTGACGCGCGGGCGTTCTTTGGCGGCGTGTTCTCCGAGATCTCCAGCCCGAACCGCGGCCTCAACGCCTGGACGTTGGAGCGCCTCGTCGAGCAGCATTCGCGACTACGCGACATCCAACAACTCTTCACGCTCTCGATGGTCGGACGCGCCGTGAACGGCGCAGATGACGACGACGTCGAGTCCCTGTTCGAACGTCTCGACCGGGTGATGAGGCCCGACGGTCGAGGTGGGCTCAAGGTGTATGAACCTCCTTCGCTCGAAGCGCCTGGCCAAGCTCGCTTCGATGCATCGCGCGCAGGGCAGGCAAATGCGACATCATCCGCGGGTCGGTGGATCCCCGTCGATGTGGCCGATCTGCTCGCCGACGGACCGATCGCGTTCTCCCCGTTCTCGTACTTTGCAGAAGACGAACTCGTCGGAGACGACGGCTCGTCAGCATTGACGCTGGCTGAACTCGCGATCTCTGAAGCATCCCCGTTCTTCGTGCCCGGCGATCGCGTCGTGGTGGACCCCGGCGGCGTCGACGAAGAGTTCGTCACCGTGGCATCGATCGATCCGCTGCGATTCGTTGACCCGCTGACAAACGATCACGAGATCGGGACGTTCCTGGCGGTGATCGACGCCGTCTCGAAACCCGCCGCAGAGGTCGCAGCGCTTGCCCCGATCGTGCCGGTTCGACTGCTCGACACGCGTTCGTCCGGCGAGACCGTCGATGGCAGATTCCAGGCAATCGGCAGCGTCGACGCCGGGTCGGTCGTCGAGGTGCAGGTTGCTGGTCGTGGAGGGGTCGCTCCTGACGCCCAAGCGGTTGCGATGAACCTCACGGCGATCCGCTCTGACCGTCGCGGCTTCTTGACGCTGTTTCCTTGCGACCAGCAGCAACCGACGACGTCGTCGTTGAACTACTTGCCTGGGAGGGTGGTGGCGAACTCAGCTGTCGCGAAGCTCAGTGCAGATGGAACGCTGTGCGTGTTCTCGGTGGGCGATGTCGATGTGCTGTTCGACGTGAACGCCTACTTCGAAGCCGACGTGTCGTCGTTCGACTCGGTGACCCCCGCCAGGCTGCTGGAGACACGCTCTGTGGGTGACACGGTCGACGGCGACGGTCGCGACCTCGGCCGCCTCGAGGCGGGGTCGGTGACGTCCGTGCAGGTGTCGGGTCGTGGCGGCGTTGCGGGAGATGCTGCAGCGGTCGCCGTGAATGTCACGGCCATCCAGCCTGAACAGCGCGGATACGTGACGCTGTTTCCGTGCGGGGTTGCGCAACCCGAAACGTCGTCGCTGAACTATGTCGAAGGATCGGTGGTGGCGAACTCGGCAGTCGTAGCGTTGAGCGCAACAGGCACGCTGTGCATCTTCACGTTGCGAGACGTCGACCTGGTATTAGACGTGAATGCCTGGATGGCCGATGATGCTGGCTTCGACGCCTTGACGCCGGCGCGACTGCTGGAAACTCGTGGTGGGGCAGAGCCGACGGTCGACGGCGTGAGTCACGGAGCTGGGTTGCTCGAACCCGGCTCGACTACCCGAGTGCAGGTTGCCGGTCGCGGTGGCGTGTCCGACGACGCAACTGCGGTTGCGCTGAACGTCACAGCTATCCGCCCGACACGCCAAGGATTCGCCACGCTGTACCCCTGTGATGCGGACCTTCCCCTCACCTCGTCGGTGAACTTCAGCGCAGGCCAAGTGGTGGCGAATTCTGCGGTCGTGAAGCTCGACGCAGACGGCGGCGTGTGCCTCTACGTGCTACGTGAACTCGATGTAGCGCTCGACGTCAACGCCGCATGGGTGGGCTGATCGTCAACCTTTGGCGTTGATGAACGCGTCGGTGTATTCGAGCTCGAAGTCGCCCGTATCGACGATGATCTCCAAGCTCTCGTCACCACCGGCAACGGTGGCGGGATCATTCACGAATTCGAGCAACTCGTCTTCCAGTCCGGCCTCCGCGGCCGCATTGGGCGTCGTGTAGTAGTTCCAGTTCGTCAGCTCGGCGCCGTTCTCAGCGTCGAGCAGCCAGTTGATGAAGGTGTGAGCGGTGCACGGGTGTGGAGCATCGAATGGGATCGCCAACGTGTCGACCCATTTCGCACCGCCTTCTTCGGGGACGAAGTACTGGTAGCGCTCGGGATCATCGGTGTCGAGAAACTGTACGAAGAGGTCGCCCGAGAAGCCGTGAGCGATCGCGGTTTCGCCGGAGGTGAGCAACTCGTCTGCGGTGACGCTGTCGAACGCTGCGAGTCGACTCTTGGAATCGGCGACCAGTTCCTGCGCCTCTGCCAGCTCCCCGGCATCGGTGGTGTTCAGCGAGTAGCCCAAGTACCGCAGCGCTGCGCCGAGCGTTTCGCGTGGATCGTTCAGCATCGTGATCTTGCCCGCGTACTCGTCGGACACGGCGGGGTCGAAGATCAGGGCCCACGATCGCGGAAAGTCCTCGCCGAGCACGGCAGTATCCACGGCGAGCCCTGTGGTGCCGGACTGGTAGGGCACCGACCAGGTGCCCTCCGGGTCGTACGCAAGACCCGTGAAGTCGGGCCGGAGATTCACGATGTTGGGCAGTGCATCGTCGTCGAGTTCCAAGAGCTCGCCGGACGCACCCATGATTCCGACCATGTAGTCCGAGGGGAGCAGGACGTCGTGACCGGAACCGCCGACCGACACCACTGCCTGCATTGCTTCGTTCGAGTCGAACACGGTGTACGTGGTGTCGATCCCGAACTCCTCCCCGAACGCTTCGAGCTGTTCAGGGTCGATGTACTCGGCCCAACCGAACATTGCGAGATCGCCATCGATCTGATCGACGTCACAGGAAGCGGCCGGATCAGCATTGGATGCTGCGTCGCTGTTGGAGTCGGATCCGCAGGCGGTGGCGACGAGCCCGACAGCGACGGCGCCGGCGGCGAGTCGTTGAACGGCACGCGGTTGAGCGGCGAGGGTGCTGGTGCGGCGAACGCCGAGCGCTGTCCGTGATGTCGACGTCATGTGGTCAAGTCTTCCGTTCGTGCGTTCACGTCGCGTGATCTCGTTCGGTCATGTGATCTGACCGTTCTAGCGTCGGGTTGAAGCTGCCTCGGACGTCCACGAGGAAATGTCAGAAAGACGGACCGCTTGTTCTGCGGCGCTGCACCGCAAGCGAAGCGAGCACCAACACGATCGACGTCGCGAGCATCACGACCGACACGGCGTTGATGAGCGGTGAGATTCCGCGGCGGATCAGGCCGAACACGTACACGGGCAGTGTCGTCGAGCCGGGGCCTGAGACGAATTGTGTGATCACCACATCGTCGAGGCTCAGCGTGAGTGCCAGCAACCCTCCCGCTGCGACCCCCGGCGCAAGCTGAGGAAGCGTCACGTAGCGAAACGTCTGCCAGCGAGACGCGTAGAGGTCCTGCGCCGCCTGTTCCAGTGAGGTGTCCATGCCAGCGAGACGAGCGCGCACCACCACCGAGACGAACGAGATGTTGAACCCCACGTGGCTGACGACGATCGTGCTCACGCCTCTCGACAACTCCACGCCGAACACGGCATCCACCGCATCGAACGAGGCAGAGAAGAACAGCAGCATCATCACCGCCATCGTCACGTCAGGAATGATGATCGGGAGGTACAGCAACCCGTCGAACACGCGCTGACCGCGGAAGGTGAAGCGTTCGAGTGCAAGCGCGGCAAGGGTGCCCAGCACCACCGACACCACGGTCGACACGGCAGCGACCTGGAGCGACACTCGGATCGCGCCTTGCACCTGGTCGTTGTCGACGAGGTCGCGATACCAGTCGAGTGTGAAACCGCCCCACGAGGTCGCGTTGCGGTTGGCGCTGAAGGAAAAGACGACCAGCAACACGATCGGGGCATAGAAGAACACGTAGACGAACCACGCGTGCATGCCGAGGGCAAGGCGACCGATCCGCGAGTCGACGGCGCGACGACGCTTCTGGCTCACAGTGTCCGCCCGCCTTTGCGGAAGTACAGCAGGGAGGCGGCCAACATCACGACCAACAGCACGCATGACACGGCTGCTCCGGCTGGCCAGTTTCTGGCGGTGCCGAACTGCGTGACGATGTACGAACCGAGCAATGTCGTCTTGGCTCCGCCCAGGATCTCGGGGGTGACATACGCGCCGAGGCTCGGGATGAACACGAGGATCGAACCCGCGAGAACCCCCGGCAACGACAACGGCAGGAGGACACGGCGAAAGGTCTGCCAGCCCGACGCATACAGATCGTGGCTGGCATCGAGCAGCCCGCTGTCGATGCGTTCCAGCGATGCGTAGAGCGGCAGGATCATGAACGGCAGAAATCCGTACACCAGGCCGATCACGACGGCGAGCGGTGTGAACAGGATGCGCGTCTCGCCGAGGCCGATCCACTGGGTGAGCTGCGAGACGGCACCGTCAGAGCCGAGTAGCACGCGCCACGAGTAGTTGCGAACGAGGAAGTTCGACCAGAACGGGATCATCACCATCACCAGCAGCGCATTGCGGACAAGCGGTCGCCGCGTCGTGAGGAACCAGGCGAACGGGTAGGCAATGACGAGGCAGATTGCCGTGGTCACGGCTGCGAGCGTGAGCGAACGGAGCGCGATGTCTCTCACGACGGGCTCGCCGAGCCGACGGTAGGCATCCAGGTTCCAGCCGCTCAGCTCGGTGCCGCCGCGGCTCGTCCGTGTGGCGAACGAGTACACGAACACGACCACCAGCGGCACGGCGAAGAACACCAGCAGATACAACGCCGGCGCCAAGGCGAGGCGCCATCCGCTCGAGCGCCGGTGCGTCAACACCGCGTCACCGCGTCACCAACGTCATGGCATCGGGCGACCAGGTCACGCGCACCGCCGTTCCCACCGAGACCGTGTGGTGGTCGCTGTTCTGCATTCGGACGTCGAGCGACATCCAATCGAGCGCCACTCGATAGACCACGGCGTTGCCGAGGTACGTGACTTCGTCGATGACGCCCTCGAGCGATGCGCCGTCCGCAGACGAGCTCGCCTGCGCAGTCGTGGCGTCAGCGAGTGGTTCGAGCCGTGCACGTTCCGGTCGAATGAGGGCATTGACCTCGGTGCCAGGTGCGGCGTCGTTGTCGATGGCGAGTCGCGCCCCGTTGGCAAGACAGATGGTCCGTGGGTCGACAACGGTTGCGTCCAGGAGGTTGGTCTGGCCGACGAACCCGGCGACGAACAGATCCGCTGGTCGTTCGTAGACGCCCTCGGGAGTGTCGACCTGCAGCAACCTCCCGCGATCCATGATGCCGATTCGATCGCTCATCGACAGCGCCTCTTCTTGATCGTGGGTGACGAACACGAAGGCGATGCCGAGTTCGCGTTGAAGCATCTTCAGCTCGGTCTGCATGTCGCGACGCAGTTGCAGGTCGAGCGCGCCCAGCGGTTCATCCAGGAGGAGTACCCGGGGTCGATTCACGATGGCTCGGGCCAACGCGACACGTTGGCGCTGCCCTCCAGAGATCTCCGATGGGCGGCGCTTGTCCAGGCCGTCCATTCGCACCATTTCCAACGACTCTGCGACACGCTCCCGGATCTCGGCCTTGGCGACCTTTTGCATCTTCAAGCCGAAGCCGACGTTGGCCGCGATGTCGAGGTGCGGAAACAGTGCGTAGTCCTGAAAGACGGTGTTCACCGGTCGACGATGGGCCGGCTGCTGGGCGACGTCAGCGCCGAACACTTCGATCGAACCGCTGGTTGGGAGTTCCAGCCCGGCGATCATCCGCAACGTCGTGGTCTTGCCGCACCCCGAGGGCCCGAGCAGTGCAAAGAACTCGCCGTCGGCGATGTCGAGGTCGAGTTCGTCCACCGCAGTGGTGCCGTTGCCCTTGCTCGATGACGACTCGAACCGCTTCGACACACCTCGCAGCGCGACGGCAGGGACCGGGGCCGAGTTGCTCGATGGGTTCACGTCGTGTTGCTGGGGCTCGCTGATTTTCCGAACGTAGCGCTCCCAAGCCACGTGGACGAGATCCGGTCGAGCGGTGCGGCTTCGACGAGGTCGATGGTCCAGACTGCGGGCATGACGCCATGGTCCGTTGCGGCACTCGAACATGCTGCACCGCGTCCGTTCTGGTCCGACCGATCCGACGCTCCGATCGAACGTCACGCCGTCAGCGGAGTACTCCATGCGGACCTGGCGATCGTCGGCGGTGGATTCACCGGGCTGTGGGCAGCAATCGAGGCGCTCGAACAGAACCCAGGGCGCACCGTCGTGGTGCTCGAAGCCGAGACGGTCGGCTTCGGGGCGAGCACGCGCAACGCCGGAATGCTGGACCAGTCGCTCACTCATGGAGTGGAGAACGGCGCGGCCCGGTGGCCCACCGAGATCGATTCGCTCGTTCGAATGGGGCGTGAGAACTTCGACGAGATCATCGCGATGCTCGCCCGTCACTCGATCGATGTCGACCTGCGGCGCGTTCCTGCGCTCGATGTCGCCACGCAGGAATGGCAGCTCGAAGCGTTGGCCGACAGCGTTGCGGCCGAACGAGCATCCGGTGACGACTCCGAGATGCTCGATGCGCGCGCCACGCAGGCTCGGGTTGCATCGCCGACGTATGTCGGTGCGATGCTCCGGCGCACTCACTATGCCCTGGTGGATCCGGCGCGCCTGGTGTGGGGACTCACCGCTCTGGTCGAGCAGCTCGGCGGGAAAGTGTTCGAGCGCAGCGCGGTGCTCGACCTGGCGCCCGACGGTCCGTTGCTCGTGGCGCGCACGCACAATGGCACCGTCGCAGCACGTCGGATCGTGTTGGCGACCAACGCCATGCGGCCGCCTGGGCGTGCCGGTCGTGCCGTGCGGCGTCGAGTGATTCCGGTGTACGACCACGTGCTGATGACCGAACCGCTCACGTCTCAGCAGCAGGCGTCGATCGGGTGGGCGGAGTGGGACGGTGTCGATGACGCCAACTTCCAGTTCCACTACTCGCGTCGCACCGAGGACGGTCGAATCCTGTGGGGCGGCGACCACGCCACGTATCACTTCGGTGGCACCGTCCATCCGAGCCACGACCAGAACGATGCGACCCACGCACTGCTTGCAACGAGTTTCTTCACGACGTTTCCCCAACTCGAAGGGCTCCGTTTCTCTCACCGCTGGGGCGGGGCGGTGGCAACGACGTCGCGCTTCAGCTGCACCTGGGGTGCGGCGTATGGCGGACGCCTCGCATGGGTTGCCGGTTACACGGGCTTGGGAGTGGCAGCGAGCCGCTTCGGGGCGCGAACGGCGCTCGATCTCGTAGACGGCCGTTCCACGGAGCGGACCGAATTGGAGATGGTGCGCCGGCCGCCCATGGCGTTCCCACCTGAGCCGGCTCGGTTCGGGGTGGTCACCGCCACGCGGCGAGCCATGCTGCGCTCCGAGCGTCGAGGCGGCCGACGCGGGCCGTGGATGAGGGCGCTGGACACCTTCAACATCGGGTTCGAGGCCTGAGCGGGTCAGGCCCGTTCATCGACGTCTGAGCACTCGGGCGTTCGTCACCCTCGCACCGGACGGGACGCACGAACTGCCATACTTTCTGCCAGCAAGATTCAAGTGTCCGTCGATCTGATCCGATGCATGAATCGAACCAACGGCAGACCTGCTGCTTCGGTGTCGTAGACGGGCGGCACCCGAAGCGGCGGTCCGTCGTTGGGCATTCGACGAGTAGCAGATCGCAACGAACGCTCGTAGCATCCAAGCTCCACATACGGTTCTCGCCGCAGACCGTTGGTCCCTTTCGCCGCAAGGTGAGCGGGTTAATGATCCCCTCGCCAGAGGAATGGTCGCCAACCGAGGTGCATACCTTCGAAGAACGACTCAGCGCAGCATGCGTTGGTCTTCGCTCCTCGTCGGTGTTCGCACAACGCGAGCACCCCGAGTTGCAGCGAAAGGAGGAAATGCACATGTCAGAAGGAAACGCACCACGCCCCGACAAGGTGGCAGTGGTCGAAGAAGTCACCGCGAAGCTCAAAGAAGCCAGCGCCGTGTTCGTCTCGGAATACCGTGGCCTCACCGTGAGTCAGCTTGCTGACCTGCGAAAGCCCCTGCGGGAAGCCGGTGCCGAGCACAAGGTGTACAAGAACACCCTCGTCAAGCTGGCAGCCAAGGCTGCCGGAATGGAAGGGCTCACCGAACACCTGACCGGCCCCACCGCCCTCGCATTCGTGACGGGAGATGTTGCCGCGTCGGCCAAGGCGCTCACCGAGCAGGCCAAGGCCACCCCGGCACTGGTCATCAAGGGCGGCATGATGGGTGAAACCGTCATGTCGGCAGAAGATCTGAAGATCCTCGCCGATCTCCCGCCCCGCGAAGTGTTGCTGGCGAAGTTCGCCGGTGCACTGCAGGCACCCCTGGTCAAGACCGCAGGTCTGCTCCAGGCGCTGCCCCGCAACTTCGCTTACGGCCTCAGCGCCCTCGTTCAGAAGCAGGAAGAGTCTGCCTGAACACCCCATATTCCTGGGGTGCCAGATGGCTCCCCGTTTTGAAACGCAAGAACTGAAAGAGAGAACAACATGTCTCAGGATGAAATCCTCGACGCAATTTCCAACATGACGGTCATCGAGCTCAAGGGCCTCCTCGACGCCTTCGAAGAGAAGTTCGAAGTCACCGCAGCTGCACCCGCAGCCGTGGCAGCTGCCCCGGCAGCCGGCGGCGGCGACGCCGGTGGCGGCGAAGAGCAGAGCGAGTTCGACGTGGTCCTCAATGGCGCTGGCGCCCAGAAGATCCAGGTCGTCAAGGTCGTCAAGGACCTGCTCGGTGTCGGCCTCAAGGACGCCAAGGACATGGTCGATGGCGCCCCCAAGCCGCTCCTCGAGAAGGTCTCGAAGGACGAAGCCGAAGCTGCCAAGGCCAAGCTCGAAGAAGTCGGCGCAGACGTCGAAGTCAAGTGATCACGGGCGGCACCGCCGCCTTGCTCACATGAGCTGAACAACCGAACGGAGCCCGGTGGGACACCACCGGGCTCCGTCGCGTCTGCCGCCAAGAATCTGTCGGAGGAGGTGCACTAGTTTTCACCTCGTGGCGGAGCCGGGCTGGGAGTTGTCGATCTGGGGGCCCACGACACTGACGAGTGACGGGCTGCCCGTGGTCATTCGCCCGAAAGAACGCGCGCTGCTGGCAGCACTCGCGTCCGCAGCGCCTGCCCCGGTCGAAGCGGATCGACTCGCCAGTCTGATGTGGGGTGAGGATCCGCCCGCCACGGCACGCAACTCGATCCAGAACCACGTGGCGCGGATCCGTGCCGTCGCCGACGGAGTCGTCGTGACCGAGATCGGCGGGTACGCACTGTCGCCGCTCGTACGTATCAGCGCGAGCGAGGCGCTCGAACATGGTGATGATCCGGTGACGCTGCCGTACGCAGACCTTGCCGAGACCGTCGAGGTCGAAGCAATGCGGCATGCGGCTCAGGGGTTGCGTCGCGAACACGCAGCGGGCCGACTCTCGCAACGCCTCGAGCAGGGACTGTTCGCAGAATCACTCATCGAGATCGAACGCATAGCCGTGCAGGACCCGGATGACGAGCGTTGGCCACGGCTTCACGCCCGCGCGTTGGCCGGGGCGGGTCGGCGACGCGAAGCGTTGGACGTGATTCGTGAGGCGACTCGCCGGGCCGCTCACGCCGGCTACGCACCCGACCGTTCTCTGCGCGACCTCGAACGGCGGATCTTCGACGACGATCCGACATTGTTCGGTGCTGGAGGAGGGCGGCCTGCAGCGATGGATCCAGCGCTGTCCGCGCGGTCTGTCGGAACCGGACATGTCGTGGGTGTCGACGCCGACGTCCAACGAATCGAGCGTGGGCGAAATGCGGCTGCCGTGTCGCTCGTTGCCGTGACCGGACCCGCGGGGTTTGGCAAGACCACCTTGGTCGAACACGTACGCGACCGCGCAGACCAGCGCGGCGAGCCGACGTTGCTCGCAGCCTGTGCGCCCGAACCGTCGATTCCATTCGAGCCGTTCACGGACATCCTGCATCAGATCGCAGACCGATTTCCTGCAGCGATCGACGAGCACCCGGACCTCGATGTACTTCGGTCTCTGGCGCCGTCACTCGGTGCCGGGAATGCAGCTCAGCAGTTGCTTGGGCGCCCTGACCGTTCCGCGCTGTTCGCTGCGGTCACGACAGCGTTTCAGCGGATCGGGCGCCCGGTCATGATCGTTTTCGAGGATCTTCATTGGGCAACACCGTTGACGCTGCAGATGCTGAGCGCCTGCATGTCGACGACCGACGTGAGTTCGTCGCTGACGATTCTGGCCACGTCACGCGAGGCAAACGTCGAGCTGGTGTCGCTTGCCTCCGAGCACCTCGAACTCGAAGCGTGGCCCGAGGCTCGCGTTCGGGAGTACGTCGAACGTTTTGGTCGGCCATCATCGTGGTGCGCTGACGCGGCTGAGTGGATCCATCGTCAGTCCAATGGCACCGCGCTGTTCGTGCGTGAGCTGACGGTTGCGGCTCACGCGGGCGCTGTCGATGCACCGTTCGAACCGCCGAGTGAAACACCCGCGACGCTGGGGTCGGCATTGCGCAGCACACTGCAGGGTCTGAGTGCGTCGACGCGACGTGACCTGGGGTCTGCTGCTGTGCTCGGTCGACGATGCAGATTTTCGGAATGGGTGGACATGTGCTTCGACGCGGCGGCCTCGTTGGAGGAAGCGGTTCTTGCTGGGGTGCTGGAGCAGTCGAGTGGTGACGATGTGCAATTCCGTCACGAACTCCTACATCGGATCGTGCTCGACGATCTGTCGCACGGTCGACGTATCGAACTGCACGACCTGGCTCACCGATCGATCGAGGCCTCGGGGTCCGCCGGGACGCGCTCCGACGAACTCGCGCGTCACGCCGTCGCCGCTGCGTCGATCGACGCAGCGCGGGCGGTGGAGTCGCTGTTGCGGGCAATCGTGGTCGACACCGCAGGGTTCGCGTACGAGACCGGTGTCGAGCGGTGCCGAATGGGTTTGCAACTGATCGGCGACGATGTCATCGATCGCGACCGCGTGGTGTTCGAGACGCATCTGGGACAGCTGCTCCTTCGAATCGGGGACACCGAAGCGCTCGACTGGCTGCTCGACGCTGTTCGCCACGCGCTCGAACTCGGCGATGATGACCTCGTTGCCGAGGCAATTCGTGAAGCCTGCCGGTTGGGGCCCACTTCGATTGTTGGTTCGGTGCACGATGAAGCGGGCCAGCTGCTGGATCGTGCAATCGAGTCGGTGACCGACGAACGCGCTGCGGCGATCGTGGCAACAGCCGGTGTGATGCTGTATGCGATTTCGGGAGAGTATGAACGGTGTCGGGCCTACTTCGAGCGCGCTGCGTGTTTCGAGGGTGACGTGCTGGTCCGAGTCGACGCGTTGGGCCTCGCCGTGCTCATCCTCACCGAGCATGACGATTTCGACCGGCGCGTCGACATCGAGCGCGAGCTCACCCGGGTGGCGGCGACGATTGGTTCATCTGAGGCGCGCTGGAGTGCAGCGCATCTCCGCATGACGAATCAGATCCAGTCCGGGGATCCCCGAATGCGAGCGACGCTTGGTGAGCTCAGCGAACTGACCTCGTCGCTGCGCCAGCGCACGCGCCTCTGGGAGTTCACGAACTGGTCTGCGTCGGTGGCGCTCACCGATGGTGACCCGGATCGAGCGGAGCAACTGGCGACCGAGGCCCTCGGCTGCATCGATGCGGTCGCCGAGTCGCTGGTGATGTCGGCGTACGGCGTCCAACTGCTTTCGATTCGCCATGCACAGGGGCGCGTTGCGGAGTTGCTCGACATGGTCGCTCCGATTGTTGACGCCGGCGATGCCATCGGCGCCTGGCGTGCCGTGCTCGCGTTGGCGGCGGCCGAGGCCGGGCAGCCGGACCTGGCTCGACGCCATCTGGAGCTCGTCGTGGCCGACGGCTTCGCCGCGCTCGATCGTGACTACACGTTCAACGGCGCACTGTTTGCAACTGCACTCGCTGCGGTCCAGATTGGCGCAGATGACATCGCCCGTTCCGTCGAGCCCGAACTCGCCACGTGGTCAGGTCGTTGGGCGTTCGTCGGGACCTGTGCAATGGGGCCGGTGGACACAGCGCTCGCCGAGGTCGCCGAGCTCCTCGGCAATGAGGCGCATGCGGTCGATTTGGCGACAAGGGCGCTCGAGTCCGCGCGTCACGCCGACGCGCCGATCTACATCGGCCAAGCCGAGACGGTGCTCGCTCGTCTCGTCGATCCGAACGGGTAGTCGAGCTGAAGCGGGCCGCGAGGTGCGGTGGCCCGCCGTTGACGGAACCCTGTGCCGGTCGTACTCTCCCCGCATGTCGAGCAGCCGTGTCACCCCATTCTTGCGCTCTGAGCGGAGATGTCCTGTTGCGGCGCTTGTGGTGACGTCGATGATGTTCGCTGCCTCAACAGCTGTGGGAATGGGTGCAGCGACGGTGGTCGACGCGGCACCCCATGGCGACGGTGGTGGCGGCGGTGGCGGCGTCGATGTCCCGGTGGAGGTCGAGGGAGAGCTCGCGGTTGGCGAGCTTCGAGCGTCGCCGTCCGTCGGTTACACGTCGATCAACCCAGAACGAATTCTCGATACCCGCGACGGGGTCGGGGCACCGCGGGCACCGCTGGGCGCGAACGACTTCCTCACGTTGTCGGTGCTCGGCAAAGCCGGGGTACCGCGACTTCGCGTCGACTCGGTGGTGCTCAACGTCACCGCTGTCAACCCGAGCGCACAGCGCTCGTTCCTCACCGTGTGGCCCCAGGGCGCCAACCGGCCAGAAACGTCGAACATCAACTTCGAACGCGGGCAGACGGTGCCCAACCTCGTCGTCGCAAAGGTCAGCGAGAGTGGAAGGGTCAACATCTTCAACAATGCTGGTGACGTCGATGTGCTGGCTGACATCGTTGGCTATCACGCCTCGACCTCGGACTTCACCGGGCTCGTTCCGGAGCGATTCCTCGATACTCGCTCGGGGGTCGGTGCCCCGACAGGCAAGGTGGGAGCCGGCGAGACCATCGCACTCCAGATCACCGGCCGAGGACAGGTGCCCAGCGCTGGTGTCGACGCCGTGGTGATGAATCTCACCGCGAACCAACCGACGAGCCAGTCGTTCGCCACCGTCTGGCCAGCGGGTATCGGTCGTCCAGATGCATCGAATGTCAACTTCACTGCGGGTCGCACTGTTGCCAACCTCGTGATCGTGAAGGTCGGTGCGGGCGGCAAGGTCAACCTGTTCAACAACGCGGGCAGCACACACCTGCTCGCTGATGTCGTCGGCTACTACGTCGGCGGCGCTTCGTACGTCGGCGTGACACCCGAGCGTGTGCTCGATACGCGATCGGGTGTGGGCGCACCTTCAGGCAAGGTCGGCGCTGGCGGTGAGATCGATCTCAACGTGCTCGCGGTCGGTGGCCTGCCGGCGACGGATGTGCGTGCGGTGGTGCTGAACATGACTGCGGCAGCTCCGGAGTCGAGATCGTTCTTGACGGTTTGGCCGTCGGGAACCAATCGGCCCACTGCGTCCAGCCTCAACATGTCCGCCGGGAAGAACGTCGCCAATCTCGTGATCGCCAAGGTGGGCACGGACGGCAAGGTGTCGATCTTCAACAATCGAGGCCGCACGCACGTGATCGCAGATGTGGTCGGCTACATCGATGCGGCCGCTGGAGTCGATCTGCCCGCAGGGCTCACCATCGGCTCGTCCAACGACTGGTCGCGTGCAACCTGGACCGTCAACAGTGCCACGCTGCGCGAGTTCGACGTCGCCTCGACGACGTTTTCGAGCAACGACCCAGACACGCCGTTCGTCCTCGATCTGCTCGTGCGCGTCCGCAACAACGCCGATCACATCCAGAACCTGGGAACTGCCGGTCTCCAGGTGGTGTCGCGCGGCGGGGTCTTCGAATCGACGGGGAATTCGACGTTCTTCAGTTCTCTCGGGGCTCGCCAGCAGACCGACCTCGAGTTGTCGTTCGAGGTGGACTGGGGCGCAGACCTGAGCGATCTCCGGCTTCGAATCGGCGACGAATCTGCGGGCTTCGGCTTCGAGCCGGGCGAAGTGAACCTCACCGGAGCTCAGACATCGAGCGTGATCGATGCCCCGGTCGGGTCGGTCGTCACCGGCTCGTCGGTGAACGGTGTGTGTGTCGGCAAGACACTCGACTACACCTCACGTTCGGTCACGTGGACCACCACGCTCGCTCCCGAGCAGCAGATGGCGGGGCGGACCGTTCGCCAGGCAGATCTGGGCGTTCGATGGCTCGTGTTGGAACTCGATCTGGATGGCAGCGACTGCGGGCCGTCCAACGTGTTCGACGAAGAGTTTCAGCTCGACGTCGACAACCGGCTCGTCGACAGCGTGTTCCAAGTGAGCGAGACGATCGGGGCGGGGTTCGGTAGCACCGAGACGATCACGTTGGCGTACGCCGTGCCCCTCGGTGCTTCAGACATCACGTTCGTTGCCGACGGTGGCTCGCCGGTACCGATTGCAACGACCAACCTGCGCTGAGCGCCGGCGCCGTTGGATCGAGGGGTCCGGTGTCAGCGACACTGAAAACTGATTTCGGGTATGGCGCTGGCCAAGCCGATCGGCAACACTGATCACGTTCCGGATCTCGAGCGGGCAGCTGAGAGGTTTCACATGTCGACGATTTCACCACGCGGGGTCGAACGCGAATTCGAACGCGCGGTCGAACGCGAGCCGATGTCGAAGGTGGTGCTCGCCGTCGGCGCCGTGATGACGTTGGTCCTCGCATCCGCCGCTGCAAGTGTCTCAGCAGGCTTTGCCGAAGACTCCTTCCCGAGCACGTCGTCGTCGAGCGGTGGCTCGTCAACGTTCGGCGGTTCGTCCAGTTCCGGGAGCTCATCGACCTCGGGTGGGGCCTCGGGCTCGTCAAGCTCAAGCGGTTCAGCGAGCTCGTCCAGCTCTAGCTCCAGTTCCAGTTCGTCGGGTGGATACGACGAAGCGGCCTACGGGAGTTCGTCCAGCTCCGGCGGCTCGTCGTCATCGAGTTCCAGCAGCTCCAGCACGTCCGGCGGATCGGGATCGAGCGGATCATCGAGTTCGGGCGGAGCTTCTGGCCCGAGTAGCTCATCAGGTTCCTCGTCATCCGGGTCGTCATCGAGCTCATCGGGCTCATCGAGCTCTGGCGGATCGTCAAGCTCCAGTGGCTCTCGTGGTTCTTCGTCGACATCTTCGGGTTCGAGTAGCTCTGGTGGTTCGAGTAGCTCGTCCGGGTCGCGCGGTTCGTCGAGCAGCTCTGGTGGTTCGAGCAGCTCCGGCGGTTCCAGCAGCTCATCTGGATCCAGTAGCTCATCGAGCAGCTCCACGGGCGGTTCGAGTTCTGGCGGTTCCAGTTCGGGTGGTTCGAGCTACGAGCAAGAGGCATACGGGTCGAGTTCGTCGAGCAGCGGCGGCTCGTCGAGCTCCAGCGGCTCGTCGAGTTCCAGCGGGTCGTCTACCTCGGGCGGCTCGTCTGGATCGCGCGGATCCTCCAGCTCCAGTGGTGGTTCGCGTGGTTCGTCGACCAGCGGTGGATCGTCGAGTTCCAGCAGCTCCACGGGCGGTTCGAGTTCTGGCGGTTCCAGCTCGGGTGGTTCGAGCTACGAGCAAGAGGCATACGGGTCGAGTTCTACGAGCGGTGGTGGATCGAGTTCGAACGACACGTCGAGCTCCAACGGTTCGTCGGGTGGTTCCAGCTCGGGTGGTTCCAGTTACGAAGAAGAGGCGTACGGATCGTCGACATCTGGTGGTTCCAGTTCGAACGACACACCCAGCTCGGATGGTTCGTCGGGCGGTTCCAGCTCGGGCGGCTCGAGCTATGAGGAGGAGGCCTACGGGGGCAGCTCTTCAGGCGGATCCACGACCGACCGGGGCACCGACTCCACGCCGAACGACACCGCTGACTACGACCCGTACAGCAGCGACATCGGCGACGGTCCTGAGGGCGACGTGCCCGTAGCGGATCCTCCCAGCACCGACTCAACGCCGAACGACACCGCTGACTACGATCCGTACAGCAGCGACATCGGAGATGGACCCGAAGGCGACGTGCCCGTGCCGGACCTTCCCAGCACAGATTCCGACCCCATCGGCGCAGGAACGGGAGCGCCCACCATCGGGCCAGGCACCGGGTCCACCCCAGGCGGCAACGGCAACGGCGGCGGCACCCCGACGATCACCATAGAAGTGCCGTCCGACAGCCCGGGCGATGAAGGCGTGGGTGATGATGGTCCATCCGCACCGACGGACGCCGTCGACACCACACCGAACGACGACGGTGACCGGTTGCCCACCAGTACCGACATCGGCGACGGCCCTGAAGCCGAGGTGAACGGCGATTCCGAGACCACGACGACGAGCAACGGTGGGGCCACGACCACCGAGACCACGACGAGTGTCGAGCGCGACGGCAACGGAACCACCACGACCACCACCGAGTCGACATCCACGACCCTTGGTGACCCTGGCAGTGTCACGACCAACAGCGGCGACGGACGCGTCGACATCGACCCGTCCGCCGACGGCCCCGAGGTCGATATCACGACCACGGACAGCGATGGCGGCCAGACCACCACCAACTCCGGCGGCGTCACCGTCGATCCGGAGAACGGAACGATCGGTGCGACCGGCTCGACCGGAACCGACATCGATCCGCTGCACAGCGACGACGAAGACGACGACGAGCCGTCTCGGGGGCCGTCGGTCAGTGCTGACGTCGAGATCTACGAAAACACCGAGACCACGACGGTCACGACCGAGTCCGAGGGAACCGGAGTGCTCGGCGGTGATCGAACCTCCACGACCGAAGAGACGGATTCCACCTCGGTGACCGGTTCCGTCGAAGTCGATGGCGGTGTCACCGTCACCGGCACGGTCAAGACCGAAACCAGTCGTACCGCCACGGAGTCGGTCGACATCGAAGTGTTCGACGGCCAGGAGATCACCGGCACGGTCACCGGCACGGTCGAGGCTGAGATCGGTGCGGAGATCGACATCGAAATCGACGCGACGGGAGTGGACATCGAGGCGGAGATCGGCATCACCACCAGCGCCACGGTCGGTGGCTCGGTGACGTTCCTCGGTGTCACCATTGGAGCAACAGCGTCGGTGAGTGCTGGCCTCGGTGCCGAAGCCGACGTTGATTTCGGCATCGAAGACAACGGTTCCGTCGGCGCCGACGTGAAGGTGGGCATGACCGCCGGAATCGGGGTTGCCCTCGGTGTGTCGATCGAAATCGACACCACGGTGATCAGTGGGATCTGGGACGACGTCACGTCGTGGTGGAGCGGGGACGAAGAGCCCGAACCCGAACCTGAGCCAGAACCTGCGCCGCTCCCGGAGCCAGAGCCCGAACCAGAAGAAGAGCCAGAGCCCGAACCGCGGGATCCAGCACTCGACGAGCCCTTCTCCGGCGTCGGAATGTGATCACATCGATGCGTTACGCACGTGTCGATTGAGTGGCGGAGCGAAGAGAGTGCTTGACAGCGGCGCTCGAAGTCTTTACCTTGACCCGCAATTCGTTCGACTCGGCTCATCCGGAGCGGGGTTCGAGCTTCAGCACACCGTTGTTCTTGACTTGTTGAGCTTGCTCCGAGTCTGGTTGACGTTGCTCGTCGCGCCTGGCTAGGCTCGTCCGTTGCCGTGCGTGTCTGTCTGTCTCACCTCTCTTTTGGTGTGCATTCGCGCGTGTCGGCCTCTGGCAGCACCCACAAAGGCGTCGAGTTCTGGCGTCGAACCCCTTGGAGAGTGATCCGTGGCGACTCGTCCCGTGTCTCGTGAGCGTTATTCGTTC
>JBGCEY010000042.1:0-34322 GCA_045106645.1 Ilumatobacter sp. | reverse complement strand
CCGGCGGGTTCCACTGCCTACCTCTTCGCCAGCGGTGGTTGGTACGAGGTCCAGACCACCGGCACGTTCACACCGGACGGTGACGGATCTGGGCGCCAGATGGTGTCGGCGAACACGGTGTTCGCCGGTTCGGGTGAGTCGGGTTGGGTGTTCGCTGACTCGCTGCGCGGTCCATGCGAAGGCATCGAGGGATGACGCCTGCACCACCCGACACCGCTGCGGAGGCGATGACCGTCGATCTGCACCGTTCGCACTACGTGGAGTTGGTGCAGTTGGCAGCGGTCTTCATCGATGATGTGGCGCTGTGCGAAGAGGTTGTGCAGGACGCGTTCGTGAAGCTGCCCACGTTGTCGATCGGCGGTGCAGACGCAATCATCGCGCTCCGTCAGATGGTGCTCACGCTCGCTCGTTCCGCCTCGGTCGAGGCGGGAGCGGTGACCACGGGCGTGTTGTCGGCGCTGCGCGGGATGGAACGCGATGCCGCTGACATGGTGGTGCTGTGTCACTACCTGGACCTCGAGGTCGAGGGAGCCGCTGAGTCGCTCGGCCTGGAGCGTCGAGCGGCGCGCAAGGCGCTCAAGCGCGGCGAACGACAACTCGACCGGGTCGCCACCATCGGCGGTGCAGCGTGAACGGCGTCGAACAGCTGCGTCAAGCTGCTGTGGAGCGTCGCGCTGAGGTGTCTCACCGCCTCGACACCAGCCCCACTGCGATGCAGACGTCGCTCGACAAGGTGCTCGTCCGAGCCGCCGTGAGCGGTACGACTGGGGCGGGCGCCGCAACGGGCGTGCCGCAACCGTCGACGACGCCGCCCGGTGGTGCTGCGGGAACGGGAGCGGGGCCGTGGGTCGCGGGCGTTGGTTTGTTGCTCGGTGGCGGTCTGCTGGTTGCTGCGGTGGCAACGTCAAGCTCGAACTCGCCGGACACGTCAATCGCTGCGGCTGCGGCTGCGGCTGCGTCCGGCGTGACCGCGACCGAGGTGGCCGCCTCGCCTGTGGTGCCGAGCACACCGCTGCCCACATCTGACCCCGTTCTCACCGCGGCCGTCTCTGAGGTCCCCGTCACCGCCGCGCCGGCGCCAACGACTGTGGCGACTCCGGCAGAGGAACTCGATACACAAGACACCACCACGGTCCCGGTGCTGGTGCTGACGCCCGACGAGTCCGCACCGAATGATGCATCGACTACCGGCGGTGCCGAGACCGGTGGCGGCACGACGGGAGCTGCAACGACGGGCGGGCCTGACACCGCAGGAACGGATACCGGTTCGGATTCGGGTGGTGCCACAGAGACAGGGACGGACACGGGCACAGCAGCCGATTCGGGCTCGACCGCCGGTCTGGGCAGCGGCACCGAAGATGGGGTTGGATCCGGTACCGATACCGGATCGACGACCGGCGGAGATGCAACCGACGGAGATGCAACGGGTGGAGATGCAACGGGTGGTGACGACCCGCCGCCGCCGCCACCACCACCGGCGTCCACGTGTGGCGGTACCGCGGGTCTTCCGGCTGGAGCGGTCGCCGTGGTCGTTGGTGCCGGCGACTTCGACGGTGATGGCGACAGCGACATCGTCGGTCTGTACAACACTGCGTCGGGTGTGGCCGTCGTGGTCGATCGCAGCAATGCTGGGCTCTCCGATGTGGGCTTCGTCGGCGAGAAGCCGTTGAGTGACCTGAGCAGCACGGCATCCGTGCGCAGCGTGCGGACCGAGGGAACCGAGTTGGGCTTCGGGATCATCATCGATGATCTCGATGATGATGGATCGACCGCGTGGCTTCGTCCATTCGCTGTCGGGGAGTGCGCTGTGACGGCACTGGAACTTCCCGGTGAACCGGGTGAACCGGGCGGTGACGTTTGGGGTGGCTCCGGCTACACCTTCGAGGGCAGTGACTTCGGGCTGCAGTGCCTCACCGAAGGTGACGAGACGATCGTGACCTTCCTGTCCGATTCCGATGTCGGCGCACTCGTGGCGTTCGACCCGGCTGGACCATCGCTGGTGTTCATCGATGACGCCGCTGCAGAGAACGAGGGATGTTGGCAATGAACCAGGACCACGAATCAACCGAGATCGTCCAGCCGCAGGACTTCCAGTCAACCGAGATCATCCGGCCGGGTGCAGCGTCGGAGCCACCCCCGAGTCTGCCGCGCCCCGCAGCGACCACCTCGGGCCCGGCGATCGACGGATACGACTCGTTCTCCGAACTCGGCAAGGGTGGGTTCGCCACCGTGTACCGAGCGCGACAGTCGGCCCTGGGTCGAGAGGTCGCGGTGAAGGTGCTCCATCGCAGCGCCGATGATGACGCGGCGTTGGCGTCGTTCCGTCGCGAGAGTCACCTCGTTGCTGACCTCTCGTGGCATCCGCATGTGGCGCCGGTGCTTGAAGCCGGGACCACTGAAACGTCGGCGACGATGGGCCGCCACCCGTACCTCTGCTTCCAGTTGGTCGAACACGGCTCGCTCGAGGACCAGATCGAGCGCAACGGTCCGCTCAACTGGGTGGCCGCCACCCGAGCGGCGATCGAGGTGGCCGACGCACTCGCTGCGGCGCACGCCATCGGCGTGATCCACCGCGACATCAAGACCGCAAACGTGCTCGTCGACCGTCTCGGTCGAGGTCAACTGGCTGACTTCGGCATCGCGTCGCTCGTTGGTGAGCGCGACGAAGGGGGCATCGCGATGACCGTTGCCCACGCCCCACCGGAACTCTTCGAGGGGCGCTCGGCATCTCCACAGAGCGACATCTATTCGCTCGGGTCGATGTTGTACGAACTCCTTGCTGGCCGACCCGCCTACGAGCGGCTGAACGGCGAACCCCTCGCACCGCTCATCGAGCGCATCGTGAGCACGCCTGTTCCTCCGCTGCCTCAGACCGCGGCGCCAGCATCGATTGCTCAGGTGATCGCCGCCGCCATGGCCAAGGTGCCGGATCATCGATTCGCTTCGGCGATCGAGTTCGGGCGAGCCCTGCAGCGGGCCCAATCGCAAGCGAGTCTCGAGCTCACCCCAATGCCCTACTGCGACCTGATGGCACCGCACACGTCGTCTGCGCCCGACCGTTCGCAGCTGCTGGTTCGGCCGCCGACTGCTCGTCTTGCTTCGTCGTCTGGACCGACCAGTCGGCCTCGGCTCGGCGGCTGGATCATCGCCGGATGTGTTGCGCTCGGTCTCGCGTGCGGGGTGGCCGGCGGGATCGTGCTCGTCGACCGGCTCGGCAATGACACCTCGACCGTTGCGGAGTCAGCCGATGCACAGCCAGCTGAAACCGTGCAAGCCGAATCAGAGCAAGCCGAACCCTCCGATGCCGACCCGGCGACCGACCCACCCGACAGCGAGCCGGCCGCCGGGTCGGCGTCGAACCAGGATGCTGACATCGTCTCGATCACCGCGTCAGCGACGTCGCCTCCGCTGACGCTGGCCGACGGCTCCGAACTTGTGCTGTCCGCCGCTGACATGGTCGACGGTGACCGTTCGACCTCGTGGCTCGTGCCCGGTGATGGTGCGGGGGTTGTGATCCAACTCGACCTCGGCAGTGCCGAAGCGGTTGCCAGCGTGGGTCTCGTTCCCGGATTCTCCGGAATCGACCCGGTCAACGGAGCAGAACGATTCGGGGCCGTACGTCGAATCGCGACGGTGCGCTGGACGTTCGACGACGGCAGCACTGTCGAACAGTCATTCGTCGACCTCGATGACTTACAACGGATGGCGATCGAACCCACCTCGACGAGGACGATCAGGCTCGAAGTGCTGTCGACCACTGAGCCTGGAACTCTCGACTTCACCGCCATCTCCGAACTCGGCATCGAGGTCAACCGATGACCCGGCGTCGAACCGCACCGCGGCGAACGAGCATGTCAACCAATCCGGTCGGTCGGACGTCTGTGCGTGTGATGACCCATCAACAAGGAAGCGGTTCGCGATGAGCGACATCAACTCACCATGGCCCAATGGCGCTGCGCCCGCGCCGAACGCGCCCCTCGAACCTGCTGCGCCGAACTCGGCCGGCGGGAGCGATGGATTGTCGATCGGGCTCAGCGCCGTGGCGATCGTCGGGCTCCTGGTCGCAGTGTTCGCGTTGTGGGTCTCGCGCTGTGACGTGGACGCGATCGACCGGCTGGTCGCCTCGCTGCCTGGAGCGTTCCTGGCATCGGGCACATTCGAGGGCGTGTCATGAGCCGTCCATCACCTGCGCCCGCAGTGATGGCGGGCGGCGTGCTCATCGTGTCGCTGCTGCTGTTGGTCCTCTCTGTGCTGTGGACGTCACACCCTGCCCAACTCGATACCTTCGACGGCTCAGACGGCTTCTTGATGACGTCGGAGCCGGCCGCAGCGATCGGACCAGATCCGTACCTTTCGATCGATGATCGGCGTGCTGCCGGTGGCCCTGGCGGCGAGCTCGGCATCACGCTGGATCCGACCTTCGGGGAGATCGGCACCTACGGCGAATCGCTCGCCGATACGTGTGATGTCGCCGTGATGATCGCGCACCTGACGGTGCAAGACACCGAGGCCGGACTTCGTTGGGCCACCGCCGCAGGCATCGCTGCGAATAGCATCGCGTCCCACCTCTCCGGCCTGCGCGCCGACGTGCTCGTGGGCGGTGGCGTGTTCGCGATGAACGGCGATGACGACGGTGCGCGTACATCTCGAACCCAGTTGCTCGAACCGGGCACTGCGGTCCTTGTCGATACCGATGGGGTCGCTCGAGTCCGCTGTATCGGCGCCAACCCGCTCACCCCATCCATCGATGTCGCAGCAGCCGTCGCAGCCGGTTGACGGAACTTCGTCGGACCGACCATTTTTGACCGACCTCTTCTGACCGACCATTTCTGACCGAATTTTTCTGAAGGGATCCACATGTTCACCTCCACACTTCGCTTCGGCGATGGCTCCACCGTTTCGCTACAGCGAACGACCGTTGTCGGGCGTGCTCCTGCGAGCGCGCCGGCGGTCGTTGCCGGACTCGCTGAGCAGTTGGCGCTCGACGACGACTCACAGCTGTCTCGACATCATCTACAGCTCACCGTCGACGGTGCCGGTGTGTCGGTCATGGACCTCGGCTCCGGCAACGGCACCATCGTCGAACGCAGCACACGGCGCCACGAACTCGTTGCGATGGAACCCATGGAGCTTCGTTCAGGCGACGTGATCGTGTTCGGACGACAGCGGGTGATCCTCGGACTCGATGCCGAATTCGACGCGACCGTCATCGTCGGCGGCGACGTACCGGATGCTGATGCTGCTTCCAACGACCCCACGCCACCCCGGTCGCCGGCGCCGACCCCAGCACCAGTATCCGAACCCGCCCCGGCGCCCGTGCCTGCGACATCGGTGCTCCCGCCGCAGCCCGCTCCACCACAGCCCGCTCCACCACAGCCCGCTCCGCCTCAACCTGCTCCGCCGGTTGCCGCTGGCGGGTTCGTTCCGGGCCGGGCGGACCACGCTGCTGGCCAGCCTGGATTCGCGCCGGGTCGAGCGGTGGCGCCGGCTGGCGCTGGTAGCCCCTTCGTCCAGTCTCCTCAGCCGCAGGGTGGCGGCTACCAAGTCAGCACCACACCGGCCACGTTCGGCGCTCGGCTGTGGGGCACCATCCTCGATGCGTTCATCTATGGTTTTCTCATGGTGGTGCTGATCGCGCTGACCGTCGGCGGGTTCTTCATCCACCCGATTCTCGGCTCGTTGGTTGGCTTCTTCGGCTACTTCGGTCTGTTCTTCCTCTACTGGCGCCAGCTCGCAACGACAGGACAAACGTGGGGCCGTCGCATTGCGAAGGTCCGAGTGGTCGGTGCTCGCACCGGTATGCCGATCGGCTACTGGAAGACCTTCCTGCGCTTCTTCGTGGCCAACATCTCGGGATCGGTCTTCTACCTCGGCTACCTCTGGATGCTGTGGGATGACAAGCAGCAGACCTGGCACGACAAGGCAGCCGGCTCGGTCGTCGTGGCCCTCTGAATCCAGCAACTCCGGATTGTCGAACCGGGTTGCAAGATCCGAACCTGGCGCGAGTGACCGTGGGAGCATGAGGCGATGGATGATTCGGTGAAGGAACTGTTCGAAGCGGCGTGCGCGGCGCGGCTGCGTTCGTACAGCCCGTATTCGAACTACAAGGTCGGCGCTGCGTTGCGCACGACCGACGGAGCGGTCTTTGCGGGGTGCAACGTGGAGAACGCGGCGTACCCCGAGGGGGTGTGCGCCGAAGGTGGCGCGATCTCGATGATGGTGGCGGGAACGAACGGCGTTCCCAAGATCGCGGAGATCGTGACGGTCACCGTGGGAGACACTCCCGGAACCCCGTGTGGAGGGTGTCGTCAGAAGATCAGGGAGTTCAGTAACGAGGCAACCGCAATCCACGCCACGACCGTCGACGGCGCGATGCGAACCGTGAGCATGGAGCAACTGCTTCCCGACTCGTTCGGTCCCGAACGCCTCCTCTGAGCGGCGTGGGCGTGGGCGGCGATCAGCTCGCGGTGCCGAAGAATCGCAGTGGCATCAACTCCCGTATCTGGTGCAGGTGATCGAGCCTGGCGTCGATCTCGTCGACGTCGAGGCGGCCCTTCGCAACGCTCGCGATCCACTGCCCCTCGAGTTGGATCGTGTCGATTGGTCGGCTCATCAGAGAGTCGATCATCTGTTGATGCAGGAAATCTCGCGCGAAGTCCTCGCGCGGCGATCGGACTTCGAAGCGATTGGAGAACTCGGGTGCGGTGTCGATGTCGATGTCGTCACCCAGCAGCTGTTGTCCAAGGCGTGAGAGCCGAGTCTCCTTGGAGAGTCGGAGCTTGGGGAACACGGCTTCGAGACGAAGCGCCACGATGGAGTGATACTTCGACGTGGGCGTGTTGCGATCGGCGTCGTTTGCATTGTCGATGAATTCCTCGAAGTGATACGTGAATGCAATCGCGTCACGGCCTCCGTGGTGCCCGCGCAGCGCATCGATGCCGTAGTGATTGGTTCCTCTCCGAAAGTGACCGTCTCCCTCGCGGAACTCGTCGATGAATTCGAATTCGTCGCGCAAGGTGAGATCGGCAACACCGTCGTCATGGGACCAGCCGTGAGACGTCGCCCATTTGACGTATGAAGCCTGTCGCTTGGCAGCGAGCAGCTTCGAGACCAGCAACGCAACGACGATTCCCACCACGATCACAGAGATGAGGGCGAGCGCTCTCGGGTTCATGTCGAGAAGGTAGCGATCGGTTCCAACGCCATGCGCTGAATTCCTCGACCGAGCAAGCTTGCGTCATGCAAACTTGAGTCATATGCGCTCAAGTTTGCTGACTACGAGGTTGGTGCTGCGTCGATGTACCCCTATCTTGAGTGACACCAATTCAGGATCTGAACACCGCCCGGACGGGCACCCCCCCCAACAACCGAAGAAACAACAAGGAGACCCTCACATGGCTAAGGCAGTCGGCATCGACCTCGGAACCACCAACTCCGTCGTCTCCGTTCTCGAAGGCGGCGACCCCGTGGTCATCGCCAACTCCGAAGGCGCTCGCACGACCCCGTCGGTCGTCGCGTTCTCCAAGACCGGCGACGTGCTCGTCGGTGAAGTCGCCAAGCGTCAGGCGATCACCAACCCCGATCGCACGTTTCGTTCCGTGAAGCGCCACATCGGCGAGTCGTGGAAGACCGACGATGTCGATGGCAAGCAGTACACGCCCCAGGAGATCAGCGCACGCACGTTGATGAAGCTCAAGCGCGATGCGGAGAGCTACCTCGGCGACACCGTCACCCAGGCCGTCATCACCGTGCCGGCCTACTTCGACGACGCCCAGCGCACCGCGACCAAAGAAGCGGGCACCATTGCCGGCCTCGAAGTGCTGCGCATCATCAATGAGCCCACCGCTGCAGCGCTGGCGTACGGCCTCGAGAAGAGCTCCGAAGACGAGACGATCCTCGTGTTCGACCTCGGCGGCGGCACATTCGACGTGTCGGTCCTCGAAATCGGCGATGGCGTGTTCGAAGTGAAGTCCACCCACGGCGACACCGACCTCGGCGGCGATGACTGGGATCAGCGGATCATCTCGTGGCTCGTCGACCAGTTCAAAGCAGCTCACGGCGTCGACCTCAGCCAGGACCGCATGGCAGCCCAGCGTCTCCAGGAAGCTGCGGAGAAGGCCAAGATCGAACTCAGCCAGACCCAGAGCACGCAGATCAACCTGCCGTTCATCACGGCAACCGCTGACGGTCCGCTTCACCTCGACGAGTCACTCAGCCGGTCGAAGTTCCAGGAGATGACCTCGGATCTCATCGAACGCTGTCGCGTTGCCTTCGAACAGGCATTGAAGGATGCGGGCGTCTCGAAGGGCGACCTGCATCACGTGATTCTCGTGGGCGGCTCCACCCGCATGCCCGCCGTCAGCGAACTCGTGCACGACCTCACCGGCAAAGAGCCGAACAAGACCGTGAACCCCGACGAGGTCGTGGCGATCGGTGCGGCCATCCAGGCCGGTGTGCTGCGCGGAGACGTGAAGGACGTGCTCCTGCTCGACGTCACCCCGCTGTCGCTCGGTATCGAGACCAAGGGCGGCATCATGACCAAGCTCATCGAGCGCAACACGACCATCCCCACCAAGCGCTCCGAGGTGTTCACCACCGCGGAAGACAACCAACCGTCGGTTGAGATCCATGTGCTGCAGGGTGAGCGCGACATGTCGCAGTACAACAAGACGCTCGGCAAGTTCCAGCTCGTGGATCTGCCGCCGGCACCGCGCGGCGTTCCGCAGATCGAGGTCGTGTTCGACATCGACGCCAACGGCATCGTGCACGTGTCCGCAAAGGATCGTGCCACCAACAAAGAGCAGTCGATGACCATCACCGGCCAGTCGACGATCAACAAAGACGACATCGAGCAGATGGTCAAAGACGCCGAGGCCCATGCCGAGGAGGACAAGGCCCGCCGCGAAGAAGCCGAGATCCGCAACAATGCCGAGTCGCTCGTGCACCAGACCGAGAAGGTCCTGCGCGATCAGGGTGACAGCGTGGATGCAGCGGAGAAGGATGCCGTCGAGGCGCCACTTGCTGACTTGAAGACCGCGCTTGGCGGCAATGACAACGATGCGATCAAGACCGCCACGGACACCTTGATGACCGCAAGCCAGGCCTTCAGCCAGAAGCTCTACGAAGCTGCTGCCAAGGACGCTGGCGGTGCCGGTTCGTCCGCATCAGGTCAGGAATCGGGCGAGGCAGACGCCGGAGCCGAAGACGACGACATCGTCGACGCCGAAATCGTCGACGACGAGAAGTGAGGCTGCCATGACGGACCCGAACGCAGGCCGCCCGGGCAACACCGGTGCTGGCGACAACTACGACCCGGACGTCCACGACCCCGACACATCGCCGGGGTCGGCGGGCCCCGCTGGCGCAGCGGACGGCAGTGGCGGGCAAGGCGTTGGTGACGATGTCGATGGTCGCGCCAGCGAAGTCGACGACGTCACTGCAGGCATCAATCGCCTGCTTGACGAAGAAGCGGTGAGCGGCGACCCGCTCGGTGACGACCACGTGGTCGAAGCCGACTACAGCGACGTCGACGTGGCCGCAGTGCTTGCCGACCGCGATGAGTTCAAGTCGATTGCGCAGCGCATTCAAGCCGACTTCGACAACTTCCGGAAGCAGTCCACGGCTCGTGCACAGGCCGATGCCGATCGGGCCAGCGGCAAGCTTGCCGAGGCAATGCTGCCGGTGCTCGACGCGGCGGAAGCGGCGTTTCTTCGCCATCCAGAAGAGATCGGTCCGCTCCTCAACCAGATGTTGGTCGAGCTGAAGAAGCACGGGCTCGAAACTCTGGATCTGGACGGGCAACCGTTCGATCCGGAGGTCGCCGAAGCCGTGGCACACGAGCCGGTGGACGGTGGAGAGCCCGTCGTGGCCGAGGTGCTGCGCAGCGGGTACCGGTGGAAGGGCCAGACCCTTCGCCCCGCCATGGTCAAAACGAAAGACTGACCGATGCGCGCGTGCGCATGCCCGGAGCCGATCGAGGAGGTGAACCCTGCCCATGAACCCACAACGTGAGTGGTTCGACAAGGACTACTACCAGGCGCTCGGCGTCTCGAAGGACGCCACCGAGAAAGAGATCAAGAAGGCGTATCGCAAGCTCGCGGGCGACCTCCACCCGGACAAGAACCCCGGCAACACCGTTGCGGAGGAGAAGTTCAAGGAGATCTCGGCCGCCTACGACGTGATCGGCGATGCTGCCAAGCGCAAAGAGTACGACGAGGTCCGCAGCATGAGCCGCGGAGGCGGCGGGCCCGGCGGGTTCTCCTTCAACGTCGGCGACATGTCGGGCGGTGGTGGGCTCGGCGACCTGCTCGGCAACATGTTCGGTGGCGGCGGAGCCGCAGGCGGGCGTGGGCGCGGTGGTTCGAGTGCCGGTGTCGGGCCCAAGCGCGGTGCTGATGTCGAAGCTCAACTCACGGTCGATTTCGACGACGCGGTGCGGGGTATCGAGACCTCCCTGTTTCTCACCGCGGATGCGTCGTGTTCCACCTGTTCGGGGTCGGGTTCCAAACCTGGCACCAGCCCGAAGGTGTGCCAGCACTGCGGCGGGCGTGGAGTCGTGGATGACAACCAGGGCTTCTTTGCGATGTCGTCGCCGTGCAACGTCTGTCAGGGCACCGGAACGGTGGTGGAGTACCCGTGCGAAACATGTCGCGCTACGGGAATCGAGCGCCGTCCGCGTGAAGTGAAAACGCGAATTCCTGCCGGCGTGAAAGACGGCCAGAGCATTCGTCTGAAGGGAAAGGGATCGCCCGGGCGTCATGGCGGTCCGGCGGGCGACCTGCTGGTGGAGTTGCGAGTGATGCCCCACGCTCGATTCGGGCGCAATGGTGACAACCTCACCGTCACCGTTCCGGTGTCGTTCGCTGACGCCGTGCTCGGCGCCGACATCGACGTGCCAACGCTCGACGGATCAAACGTGACGTTGCGGATCAAGCCAGGAACGCAGCCCGGGTCACGGCATCGGGTGAAGGACAAAGGCATTGCTCGCACCGCGCGTTCGGGCAGCGTTCAAGGTCACCTCATCGTCACGGTGGACGTGGTCGTGCCGACCGAACTCAACGATGCTCAACGTGCAGCAATCGAGTCGTTCGCCGCAGCCACTACGGTGGAATCGTCCGCCGGATCGGGCGAGGAGTCGTGATGAACAAGCGTGAACTGAAGGCTGTGTATGTGATCTCGGTTGCGGCCGAGTTGGCTGGGATGCATCCTCAGACGCTGCGTATCTACGAGCGTCGCGGTCTCGTGTCACCCGCTCGAACCGATGGTGGCAACCGCCGATACAGCGACGAAGACATCGAGCTGCTTCGCCGGATCTCAGAGCTGACCGATGCTGGACTCAACCTCGAAGGCATCCGCCGGGTGATGGCACTCGAGAACGAGAACGCTCGGCTCCGCAAAGAACTCGACCAGGCTCGAGAGCTCGCGCTACACGCGATCCGCGAAGCCGAACGGTTGGCGCCGACGAGTGGCGGCGACCTCGTGCCGTTGCGTCAAGCGGTCGCGGTGTTCGGCCAGCGACCCAGCATCTTCGACCGCGATTGAGCCCCAGTGAAGAAGTGCCTGGCACTTCATCACTGGTCAGCGGCGTTTGCGGGGGCGGAGGTAGCGGGTCACCTTCTTGAAGCTGCCGACGGGTGCTTCGGATTCGATGACCGGCAGCATCGACATTTCCTCGATCGCCCAGGGCCGATCGAACTGGTCGTCCACTGCCACACCCGAGATGATCATGTCGACGGGGCGAAGCGGTCCGGCGAGGCCAGCAGCGCCGACTGCGGCACCGAGTGACACGGCCTGTCGCTGCGGGGAGCGAAGATCGTGCGCGGGATACAGCGGGTATGGCTCGCCGACCAGGTCGAGCGCGAGGGGGAGGGCCGCACCGTGCGCCACGACTTCGCTCTCCTCCTTGGTGGCCGCCCGGTCGTCGATACGGTCGACCACTTCGCCGAGCGCAGGATCGGTCATGAAGTCCTCGAAGTAGGCCATGGCGACGTCGATGTCGCTGACGTCCACGTCAGGGTGCGTGCGGCCCGGCGCGCTGGTGCTGACAGCGGTGACGGGGAGCCGGTTGCGAACGACCATTCGATGCGCTTCGCCCTGAGCGACGAGTCGTCGCACGAATGATGCATCGGGTCCGGTCACGCGCGCCAGGGCGAGTGGTGACGGCTCGATGGTGACATCGATGAAGCCGGCCCGCTCGGCGAGGTCTTCGAGTCGACGCACCGAAGGAGCATCCCAGCGGATGAGCAACAGCCAACGGCGCGGCCCGTCATCGGCAACAACGGTCGAGTTGATGCCGTGGCGTCGATCGAGCTTCGAACGCAGCTCGTTCAGTTCCGGTCCCGACCGCCCGGTGATATCGAGGCGTTGCAGCATGGCGCCCTCGGGGAACGTTGCAATCCGCGCTGGCTCCAACGGATCGCCGAGCTCGGCGCGCAACAGCACCAGCGCATCCAGCGTGGAATTGTCGTCATGCAGGTTCAGTGGGAACTCAGCAGCGGCATGCAGGCGGCCGTCGGTGTCGTGTCGCAGTCGAACCCCGCGGATGATGGTGTCGGAGACCTCGATGCCGACCCCATCGCCTCGCGCGACGTCAGATCCGGGGACTCCGCTCACGAACCGGCTCCCGCCGCAATCGGCGCCGGCCGTCGTTGCTGCGCTGGCTCGGGCGCCAGTCGTGCAATCTCGGCCTCGACCGACTCCGGTGGCGTGGCGAGTTGCATTCTGCGATCCGCTGCGGTGGACCAACAACGCCCGGCGTGTCGGTCTGCCGGGCCCAACGCCGGTGCGCCCAGGCGTGTCCGGTCCATGGGATCCGACGTGGCCCCGACCAGTCGGTCTCCGGTGAGGCGAGCAAGCGGGCCGAGATCGTCGACGCGTGACGCGATCGCGATCACGTTGATTCCGATCGACGGCCCGGAGGCAGCGAGCTCGGCGACCTGTTGCATGGTCTCTTCGACCTGTCCCGGCGGCAGCGAGCGCACCAGACGGCTGACGTCACCGACCAGCAGCACGATGTCGGGCCGATCGGTCATGGCGCGAGTCTCGGTGCGTTCGGCGTGGATGCGATGCAACCCGTCGATCAAGCGGCGCACCGACGCCGGTTCGTCCGGCGTGACGATGCTGCCCGCGTGTGGGAGCGCTTCGTACGCTCGGCGCCGCTGGGGCAACGCTTCGATGGCGTAGAGGTGGAGATCATCAGCAGAGATCCGCGCTGCGACCCCCGTGACGATGAGATCCAGCAAGGAGGTCATCCCTGAACGTGGTGATCCGGCGGCGAGGATCGATCCGCCACTGCCCGGCTGCCACCAGTACGCCTCGTTCTCGGCACGCTCGGGACGGTCGACGAGCCCGATCGGGACCCCATCGCCCTGATGTTGATCCAGAAGGATGCCGAAGTCGATTGCAACGGGAAGCGGCGGCGGGAGCAGCGACGGACCGGTGGGCGCTTCGGCCGGTGGGTTGCTGGCGGTGGACACCTTGCGAGCCACGGCGGCCGCCACGAGCTCGTCGTCGGTCGAGGGCACTGCCAGGCCGGAGCGAGTGAGTCGTCGTTCGAGCGGAGTCATCGCTCGCCGGTGGGTGGTCGGGCGGATGATCAGTTCACGTGCGTCGAGCGCCGTTGGACTTGCCACGTCCTCGGCGGCCGATTCCGACGCAATCCCTTCGAAGGCGAGTTGGCGTTCGTCTCTCCACAATCGACCGACGCCACCTTCGGCAACCGACACCAAGACCCCGCAGCGCGCTCGCTGGCGCTCCGGGACGGCATCCAACTGGTCGCCCGTGAGCACCACATGCACGTTCGGCAGTGACTCGGCGAGTTCGGTCATCCCGGTCACGAGGTCGCCCGGCATCGGCTCGTCGCTGTCGAAGGCGTGTTCGACCACGACGAGAACATGGAGGTCTGGTTGCTCCGCCAGGACGTGGGCCACTCGGTGGATCAAGCGAGGGGCGTCGTCTGCTTCGTCGCGCCCTGCCCAACCGGCGATGTGTGGGAGTTCGCTGTGCCATGCGGGTCGTACGCGGCCAATGATCAGGATCGCAAGTTCCTCGGGTCGGCGTTGGCTTGCAGCGCTCAGCAGAATCGAGGCAACGGTCTGATCGTGGCGAGCCGGTTCGGCGGCGATCACGATGGTCGAGAGCGGTCCGTTCAGATCGAGTGTCAACGGCGTTCGATCGCCGGGCACCGACCCGGGCACCGGCAAGAGCACCCCGATTGGGACGTCCAGCGTCGACCTGCCGGTTTGGGCGTGGTGTGGCGTCACGCTGGTGACGAGTTCGGTGAGCGTGGGAGGTGAGAGTCGAGTCGGTGCCACGGCGAGGTGGCCAGCATCCAGGTCGTCGAGCGGGGCCAGGCTCCGGGCCACTTCGGCTGCCAACGTCATCGACGTCAACGCCGGGCGGATGTCGCTCACCACATGGGGCGCATCGGCGAGTCGTGTGTGCTGCGTGGCGAGCGATCCGAACAGAGCGGGCCTGCCGCTGACGGGTGTGGTGATGGATCCGAGGTGAGCCAGTCGGTCCGCCGGTGCCACCTCCTCGATCAGGGAGGTACACATTCCCGGGGCCTCGTGCAGCCCGACGCACAGGGCGATGATGCGCAGTTCCGGCGGCGGTGAGATGAGGAGCGACCGGATCGGCGAGTCGCGTTGGCTCCACAACGTGATGTCGTCGAGAACCAGCACCGTGATTGGTTTCGCAGTGGCGACCCCGGGTGGAGCGAGCGTGGTGGGCGCCGGTGGAGCGGCCAGCGCGGTGGCCCACGCAGCCATATCGGTCGGATCATCGAACAGCTCTGGCGTGCTGGTGGGTCCGGCTTGTCGGACGTGCGGGAGCCATTTGGCCCAGTTCCACTGAGCGATGTGGTCAGGGGTGGAAGCAATGACGAGGTCCAGGTCGGCTGGGCCGTGCAACGCCGTGAGTTCGACGAGGAGCGTTCTCGCAAGCGCTGACGTGAAGCGATCCGATCCAACGAGCGCTGCCCCGCGATGACGTTGCAGGTCGATGGAGGACACCGTTGCGCCATCGGCGTGGTAGCCGAATGCGATGTCGAACGCACCCGCATCGGTTCGGCGACGGCCCCAGAGTCCTCCACCGGCGCTGAGTGCGTCGTGCGCTGCTTCGGTCACCACTCGCCGCCGGGGTGGGGTACCGCCCGGTGGACGTTGGAAGGGGATCGAACCATCGTCGGCGGGGGCTGGGAGACGACGGCGATCAGGCGCTCGATACGGCACATCGAGATCGAACATGCGCCCACCAACACTCAACCGCTCGTTGTTCCATGCGGCCTCACGATCGAACAGCGCGCCGCCGATCGTCGGGGTGTGTACCCCCAGTGCGCCACCGATGTCCGTGCCGGGGGCGACTCGAGCTCCGTGTTCGCCGACCTCGAGTTCGAATGCCGGAGTTTCGACCGGGGCGCGTTCGAGTTCGTTCGTGTGGAGTCGTCGGGCGGTGCCGATTCGGTATCGACCACGCTGCAGGCGGCTGACGGAACCAGCGCCTCGGCCGGTGAGTTGCACGAGGCCGACGGCCTCCTCGTCAGGGCCGAGATCCATGGACGACGCGGTTTCGGGCCGGGCGTCGATCATCGAACCGATCACCAAGTCGAGATCGCTCAGAAGCCGAGTCGTTGCAACGGCGCGACCGTCCACGCGAGTGGTGGCAGGGGCAGCCTGCCCGGTCACGGCCCGCAGGAGATCTGCGAGTGTCGTGGCGCTCGGTGCAGCAACGATGTCGATATCGGCGTCACCGTGGGGAGTTCGCACGACGACGTCCATCGCTGTGACACTAGGACGACCGCACCCTCTGGGTGGGCACTTGGGCCAACGAAGAAGATTTTTCGTGAACGCGCTCAAGTTCGACCCGGAGCGTGCCGATACGGGAGTGTGGGAGAGCACAGCGACCCACCGATGTCGAGGGCGGACGTCGTCGGCTCGAGACCCTCAAGCTCCGCAGCGACGCGTGGCGACGCGAGTACGGTGGGCCTGTCATGGTGAGAGGGCCCACGCTCGAAACGGTCACCTGGAAGCAGGCGGTTGCCTCAGTTGTCGCGGTCGGACTCGCCCTCGCCGGCATGGTGCTCGTGCTGCGATCGGACGGATTGCCCGCGGTGGATGCGGCCTCGTCGCGTGCCACTCGCTGGGTTGTTCATGAAGAGTCCGGACGCGTGGTCTTGGTGGACGGCTTCGGTGGACGCGCGCTTGCCAGCCTCGACCTCGGGGCGACGGGAGATGAGTTCTTCGTGGTCGAAGGCGCTGGCCAGGCATTCGTGTTGGACGACACCTCGGCCGAAGCCCGCTCGATCGATACGGCGGACTTGCGCCTCGGCCCTCCTCAGTTCATCTCCACCCTCGGCGACGGCGAGGCCATTGCTCGTGCCGGTTCCTCGGGGCTCGTGGTTGCCAACCCTCGATCAGGAGATGCCACGCTGGTTCCAACGGGCGGCGACCCGGTGGCGGTGCCCTTCGAGGCCGACAACGCGCCCGGCGTCGACACGGCGACCACCATTGCGATCGCGCCGGACGGCTCGATCTGGTCGATCGTCGACGGTGATCTCGAACGAGCCACGTCAGCAGGAACGACCGTCGACTCGCTCGGCACCGATGATGCAGCGCTCACGCTGGTCGGTAACCGACCGTTGATCTTCGACCGCACCGGCATCCGTGTGCGGCTTGGCGAAGGCGACTGGGTGCAACTTCCCAACGGCGCCGGAACCCCCGACGGCAGTCAGTTCGTGGTGCAACGCTCGGGTCCGGCCCACGAGTGCGGCTGGGTCGGCGGCGGAGAGTCCCTGTTCTGTGTGTCCGAGGACGGCATCGAGGAATCGGCGCAGATTCCTGACCTCGACATCGATGGTGGTGACATCTTGGCGATTGCGGGCGACGCGTCTGCACTGGTGCGTCGCGGGCCGACCGAGGTGGTCCAGTTCGACTGGCGCACCGAGGAAGTGTTGAACACCGAGGCAGCCAGCGTTGCATCGGATGCCCAGCTCGATGTCACGGCCACCACCGATGTGGTGTGGATCGACGATCGGGCCGGCGACATCGTGTGGACCGTGCACCCGTGGGGGATCGAAGCAATCGAGAAGAACGGGTTCGGCCTCCTGGTGCTCGGTGACGAAGGCGACGTCATCGAGGACGCCGAAGGCGCCGAGGGCGACGTGCCCGGAGCCGATGACGGCGCTGCTGGTGAGCGCGACGAACGCGAGCCCGACGGCAATGGCATCGACGATCCGCCGGTGGCGATCGATGATCCCGTCACGGCCCGGTCTGGCGCGTCCGTCCCGGTGGCGGTCACGGCCAACGACTACGACCCCGATGGGGAAGCGATTGCGGTGGTGGGCGTTGGTGTGCCTGGCCATGGAAGCGTCGAAGTGGGCACCGCGAGCACGGTCGTGTACACACCCGAGCCCGGCTACGTCGGCCTCGACGAGTTCGAGTACACGATTGCCGACGGCAACGGCACCGAGGCGAGTGCCCGTGTGATCGTCGAGCTGCTGCCCGCCGACGGCCAGAACCGCCCGCCTACCGGATCCCCTGATGTGGCCGAGACCGGTGCGGACGTTCCGGTCGTGGTCGACGTGCTGCTCAACGACGTCGATCCCGAGCGCGATGGCTTGCGCCTCGACTCGTTCTCCGCCGAGCCGAGTATCGGTGACGTCGTCGAAACCGAAGGCCCGTCGGGCCTCCCGGCGCTCGAATACACCCCGGCTGATGGATTCGAAGGCGAAGCCACCTTCGACTACTCGCCGGTGGACACCTTCGGTGCGGTGGGCGAACGCGTCGAGGTGACGGTCACCGTTGCGCGCCAGGGTGACGAGAACCGTCCGCCGGAGGTGCAGCCCGACTCGGTGCGTACGCGACGCGACACCACGGCGGTGGTGCCGGTGTTGGTCAACGACTCCGACCCGGATGGCGACCCGCTCGCTCTGTCGGTCGTGACCCCGCTGCCCGACGGGCTCGATGTCGAAGTGCAAGGCGACCAGCTCGCCGTCACGCCGCTCGCTGGAAGTGGCGAATCGGTCACCTTCGAATACGAAGTCGACGATGGGCAAGGCCATCAGGTCACCGGAGCCGTGCTCGTGAACGTGATCGACGAGTCCGAACCGAACCGGCCGCCGGTGGTGTCACCGGACATCGAGACTGCAGTGGTCGGCCAAACGATCCTCATCGACGTCACTGCGAACGACTCCGATCCGGATGGCGACCCACTCGCTGTGATCGAGATCACCCAGCCCGAGCGCGGCGGAGCAGTGTCGTCGGCCGGTCGCAACCAGATCGAGTTCACGCCGACTGCGATCGACGAGAACGATGACGCCAACGACGCGAACGTTCGCTTCACGTACACCGTGAGCGATGGCAACGGACACGAGGTCGCTGGCGACGTGACCGTGACCGTGCTGACCGAGGCACTTCCCGAGCCTCCGTACGCCCGTGATGATTCGACCTTCACCTTCGTGAACGAGCCGGTCACGATCGATGTCTTGCGCAACGACGGAGACCCGTCGGGTGAGCGCCCGACCATCGTCGGCACACCGGGATGCCCGACCGGTGGTACTGCCTCGGTGGCATCCGACGGGCAGGTGCGCTACAGCCCGCCGTCCGGTCAGTCCGGTGCGTTCCGCTGCACGTACGAGGTGACGAACTCCCAGAACCTGCGTGACTCGGCTGCGATCATCATCTCGGTGCGCGAGCCGCTCGTGACCAACGAAGCACCCCGAGCCAGCAACGATTCGCTGAACCTGTCGGTCGGCGACACCGAGAGCATCGATGTCACCGAGAACGACACCGACCCCGATGGTGATTCCAGTGCCTTGCGGGTGATCTCCTCCACCACGCCGTCGTTCGGGTCCACCTCGCGTGCGGGCAACGTCATCACCTTCGTCGCCGGCGACGAGACCGGTGTCGCAACCATCACATACAAGGTTGAAGACACCGAAGGTGCCGTTGCCACGGGCCGGCTGCAGGTGATCGTGACCGAGGCGGAGAATGTCGCGCCGATCGCCCGAGAGGACATCCGTCAGATCGAGGGACCGGGCCAGCCAACGACGTTCTCGGTGCTCGTCAACGACGTCGACCCCGACAACACCACCGGCGGGCTGTCGGTCACGTCGGCCACCCTGGTGAGCGGTGACGGGAGCCTGGCGCTCGCCGGATCGAACGTGACCATCGTGCCCGACCCTGAATTCGTGGGCGCGCTGATCGCCAACTACACGATTGCCGACGGCGGCGGGCTCACGTCCTCATCCACGGTGACGCTCACGGTCACCGAACCGGCCAACCGACCGCCGACTGCCGTAGACGACAGTGCAAGTGTGGCCAACGGCAGTTCGGTCTCGGTGTCGGTGCTGCAGAACGACAGCGATCCCGACGGAGACCCGCTGGTGGTCAGCATCACCAGCGGCCCTGATGCGAACCTCGGAACGGCCACGCTCAACGGCAACCAGATCAACTTTCGCGCCCGTCCGGGCCAGGCTGGAACCGCGTCGATCGGCTACCAGATCAGCGATGGTGAATTGACCAACACCGCTACCTTGCGAATCATCGTGGCCACGTGCCAGGCATCGCAGCCGGTTGCACAAGATGCGTTCCTCACCACAGGGCACCAGCAGCCGATCGCCGTGAACTTGAACGACTTCTCGGCCAACGGGCAGGTCATCAACGTGGCGGGACCCCCCGGATACTCCGGCGGCGTGTACTCACCTCCCGCTGGCGAGAACGGCAACGTCACCATCACCTACTCGGTTCGCAATGAGTGCGAACAAGAGACCAGCGGCGTCATCACGATCGACGTGAACCAGAGCCCCACCAGCCAGAACATCAGTCGAACCGTCGGGCGTGGTGAGAGCTTCGAAGTCTCCACGAGCGCCCTGGGGAGCGACGACGAGACGCTGCAGATCACCGGGAGCAGCGGCGCTCCCGGCTGGGTCACCTCGAACCCCGGCGGCTTGCAGATCGACGTTCCCGGTGATGCAGCGTTCCAGACCTATTCCTGGACCACCACGATTGCCGACCCCGGCGGGTTGACCGCATCGGCAAACGTGTCGGTCACCGTGTCCAACGTCGGCCCCATTGCACGCAACGACAGCATCGATGCATCCGATGGCACCGGCACGACGGACCTGCTGGCCAACGACGAGGACCCTGACGGCGCCTCGCTGTCGATCCAGTCCATCCCCGAGTCGGTCAGCTTCGACGGCGGCGGAACGGGCGCCATCACCCGATCCGGCGGACAGGTGACCGTCACCACCACGGACGGTGTCGGCTCGGCCAGCTTCACCTACACGGTCAGCGACGATGCGGGTGCCATCTCCAACACCGCCACGGTGACCGTCACCGGCCCGTCCGTTGCCACGACCACGACCACAACGACCACGACCACCAGCACGACGACCACGACGACGCTGCCGGGCGCAAACACCGCACCCGAAGCGAATGACCAGAGCGTGTCGGTCACGGTCGCAAGCCCGACCACGCTGGTGCTCGACGTCGACGACGCCGACGGTGATCCGCTCACCGTGATCGAACTGGTAGCCCCCGGTGCGCTGTCGGTGTCGGTGTCGGGCACCACCATCACGATCACCGCAGCATCGTCCGGAACCTTCCCGATCACCTACCGAGTCAACGACGGCACCGACAACTCGCCCACGGCAACCGTCACCGTGACCGCACTCGAAGACACCACGACGACCTCGTCGAGCACCACGTCGACAACGTCGTCGACAACGAGCACCACCTCGACAACGACGACCTCGACGACAACGACCTCGACGACCTCGACGACAACGACCACGACGACCACGACGCCGGCAACGACGACCACCACCGAAGCCACGACCACGACCACCGCGGCGCCGACGACCACGACGACCGAAGCAACCACCACTACAACCACGGTTCCCTGAGTCAGGGGCGGCGCAGTGAGACGTGGTCGCCATGTCCCCGCTGGTCGCTGGAGCATTCTGGCAACGAGCGGCAGCGTCACCGTCGGGTCGATGTAGCCGGTCGATGATCTACCGGGTGTATCTGCAACCAGGGGTTCGGGCTAGACCGGCGATGAGGTCTTGCGTCGCAGGCTGCGCAAGTTGAGTCGCCACCACCAGCGTTGCAACGTGCTGCGATCCTGCGCCATGGAGGCCTCCACCTGACCCAGGCACACCGCAGCGTCCTCGGCGAGGAGGTCGGGTCGAACGGGCGCACCAAAGGTCGTGGCGCTTGCGAGCGTGGCCAACCGGTGGAGTTCGCGATGCGCCGTGGGCACCGCTGTGGTGGCTGCCGTGGCGATCTCGTCGTTGGTGTCCGCTGCATCGATGGCCATGCCGGCATCCACCAGGCGGTCGGTTGCCACGGCCCACGCTCCGTGGATTCGATGTTCGGGAGCACCTGCCAATCGTCGCCGGCGTTTGCGCCACTTCAGTCCGAGGATCAACGCGATCGCAAGCAGCACGGGAACGAGCAGCGCTCCGATCCCGGCGCTCACCCACAGGGCGTAGGCAACGACCACCGGGATGCCGGTATTGGTCGTGTCGTCGGCGTCGTCTTCGGTCACGACCGGCTGGTCGGCAGACTCGGGAGGAAGCGCAATAGGAGGTTGGGGCGCCGCTGGGGTCTGCACTTGATCGTCGGGCTCGGGCGCAATCGGGTCAGATGCCTCCTCTGGCGGTACCGGATCGAACGCAACCCAATCCTGACCGACTCGAACCTCGGGCCAGATCTCGGCGTCGTTGGACCCCAGTGTGAACTCCACGAGACCTTCCGTACGGGTGACCTCGTCAGGGTTGGCAGCGAAGCCGGTAGCGATTCGAGCATCGGCGCCCAGCGATCGGGCCAGCAGCACGAAGCCGGTGGAGAACTGCTCGGCGTTTCCGCGCTGCGTGTCGCGGAGGAACCGTTCGATGAGCGCTCGCTGGAGTCCACCACCCGATGCGTCGGACCGCAGCACGAAGTCGTCGCGCATCGTGGTCTCGATCGCGCGCAGCTGGGTGAGGAGGTCGTCGTTCGGCGTTGCGCCGCCGACTTCCACGAGGGCTGCCGTCAGCTCGGTGAGTCCAATGGCGTTCTCGTCGATGTCGCGTGTGCCGATCAATCCGGGGTCTGCGCCGGTGAGCGTCGGCTCGATCATGGCAGTGATGTCGATCGGCTCGGTCCCCGATGGACGGTCGGACAGTCGCACGATCGTTCGACCCGGATCTGTTTCGATGTCTGCATCGATGGTGATCGCGCTGCCGGGCAACGGAACGAGCTGGAGGTCGTCGTCGAGAAAACTCACCGTTGCGGTGACCGATTCATCCGAGGGCGGGCCGAGCCGGCGTCCGATCGGACGCAGCGTCAGGTCGGGAGCCCAGCGACGCCCGTCGTAGTCGGACAGTGCCGCGGTGCGCCACCGCAGCGGCGTGCGGGTTGTCAGCTCATCTGCTGGACGCTGGATGCGGATGTCGTGGAGGTCGACCGGCGGATCGATCTTCTGTAGCGCCAGCGTTGCTTCGATCGGGTCGAGCAGCGTTGCCGACCGCTCGGCAGGTTCGTTGCGACGGGGGTCTGCACGGTTGGCGAGCACGATCGGAGCGGCGAGCCCGGCGGCCAACCCGACGGCGATCAGCGCGACCGGAATCAGACGGCGTTCACCGCGCAGCAGGTTGATGCGGTCGCGCAAGTCGATGCCGGGCGCCGGCCGAAGCGTGGCGAGCGCAATCGCCAGCACCGCAAGCGGCAGGAGCCATCGCAACCGGAGGTCTCCGGGCGCGCTCATCGCGATCACGCCAAGGTGGCCGAGGACCAGCGGCAACAGTGGTGTCAGGTGCAGGCGTGCCCGGCGAGCGAGCTCCGCGCTGATCCCGGTCATCAACGCCAGAACGCCGGCAACCGTGCCGAGGAGGTCGGGTCGATCAGGACTCGGCCAATCCGTTGACAACAGACGCTGGAAGCCGCTGCCGAAGGAGGCAGCGATGTCTGATGAGTCCCCACCTCCGGTGAGCACGACCACGATGACGGCAGCCACGAGCGCGATGAGACCGGCGGCGACGCGGAGTGTCCAGCGGCGCCGCATGGTGAGGAGTGCCGCAGCCCCGACCAGGCCTGGAGCAGCGAGTAGCCACCAGTCCAATCGGTCGAAAACGTCGCCGGCTGCCGTTGCGATGACCGCCGCCATGGCGACGACCACCACGATCCGGAGGCGATGGAGTCCGTTCGTCACTGCCAAGACCGCCAGCGGTTGACGAAGTCGGGGGCGTCCTGGGCTGCGACCGAGATGCCGTTGCCTGACTTCGAGCCGCGACCGACTCGAATCGTCACCATCTGATCGTTCGTCGAGATCCGACTCGACGGTCCATCGGGTCCGGTGACGAGCAGCACGGATGTGTGATCGAACCCGTGATTGAAGAGCGCCCCGACTGCCAGCGCATCATCACCTGACTGAGGAACAGGGGTGAGGAGGTCGAGGACTTCGCCTTCGTTCACGAGCGGTGTCGGACGTCCCGCAAAGTTGGGGTTGGTGGTTCGTACCACGATGTCGAGGCCGGTGCGCAGTGCATGGACGGCCAGCGTCGCAGCAACGTCGACCATCTCTTCGAAGTCGGATTCGGTTCCGACGGCGGCTCCGGCGTCGAGCACGATCGTGAACTCCGGTCGACGAACCTCGACGTGCTCGCGAACCATGAGCATGCCGGTGCGGGCGGTGGTCGGCCAGTGAATGAGACGGGGATCATCGCCAGCGACGTACTCGCGCATCGACACGAACCCCGACATCGGGTCAGCTGCCGCTCGCCGCACGATCGACTCGTTCTCGACGACGCGAGACGAACCCTGCGGTCCGATCAGCTCGTACACCTTGGGGTGCACCGTGACCGAGGTGGGGTGCTCCTCTTCATTGCGCCAGCGGCCCGCAGCGAGAAAGAACGGATCGATCTTGGAGATGTCGAGCGGGCCGAGTGCGAACACGCCACGTCGGCGAGTCGGGAGCGCCGACGTTACGTCGATCACGTTGTTCGCTCCCACGGGATCGAGGCCGACCTCGATTGCCTGTCCGTCACAGCGGTCGATGACCGTTGCGCGACCGGAGCGATGCGCGGTGTCGTTGCGAACGCGATAGGTGACGCGAATCGGGTCGCCACGAGGCACGCGCATCGTGCGCACGCGTCGCTCCACGCGGGCGCGCAGTCGACGACGTGCCACGATGATCGCCATCAGCACCACGAGACCGATCCCGATGGCGACGATCACCAGTTCCTCGTAGTTCCACACGAGGCCGAGTGTGATCAGGATCAGTGCCGTGAGGACGGCGCCGAGGCCCGACCGGGTCAGCACGTCAGGCTCCGCTGGTGCGTGGAACCGGAATGCTGTCGCTGATCTCGGCCATCAGCGTTTCCACGGTGACCCCGCGCAACTCGGCCTCGGCAGACAGCGCCACACGGTGACCGAACACCGGCGCCACCAGGGACTTCACATCATCGGGTGTGACGAAGTCGCGATCATCGGTCGCAGCGAAGGCGCGAGCGACGCGCAGCAATGCGAGGGTTCCGCGAGTGGAGACGCCGAGGCGCAGATCCGGGTGGCGTCGGGTCGCTGCGGCGATCTGCACGATGTAGTCGTGGATCGAGTGGGCCACGGTGAGTTGGTCGATGGAACTGATGATCCCATCGAGTTCAACGGTGTCGGTCACCGGTTCCAACTCGTCGTCACGTTTGGCACGCGAGAAGTTCTCGAGGATCGACACCTCGGTGTCGGCGTCGGCGTACCCCAACGTCAGTCGCATGGCGAACCGGTCGAGCTGCACGTCGGGGAGCGGGAACGTTCCCTGGAAATCCCGGGGGTTCTGCGTGGCGATGACGAAGAACGGTCGCGGAACGGGTCGGCTCGTGCCATCGGAGGTGACATGGCGCTCCTCCATCACTTCGAGCAGCGCAGATTGTGTCTTCGGGCTTCCGCGGTTGATCTCGTCACCGATCATCACGTTGGTGAACACGGGGCCTTCGCGGAAGTTGAACTGTCCGCTGCGCTGGTCGTAGACCATCACACCGGTGATGTCGGTGGGCAACAGATCCGGTGTGAACTGCACGCGCTTCCAGCCGCCGGCGATCGAGTTGGCAATCGCTTTGGCAAGGCTGGTCTTGCCGGTTCCGGGCACATCGTCGAGGAGGAGATGCCCCTCCGTGAGGAGGCAACACAGGGCAAGTCGGATCTCGGGACGTTTGCCCCGGATCACTCGATCGACGTTGTCGATCATTGCGTTGACGACCAACGAGGTGTTCCCTGCCACCTGTGGAGTGTAGAACGGGTGGTCACCGGCGTGCGTGAGGCTTGCCGAGGTCTTGATGAATACTCAGCCGTGACCGCCGACGTCAGTTGAGCAAGGATTCGAGCACCAACGCAACGCCGTCGTTGTCGTTGGTGGTGGTCACTTCGTCCGCAACGGCTTGCACCCGCTCGTCGGCGTTCCCCATGGCGATACCGCGTCCGGCCCATTCGAGCATGGTGAGGTCGTTCCATTCGTCTCCGATGGCGATCACATCTGCCACGTCCACCCCGAGGTGCTCACACAGCCACTGCACTCCGGTGCACTTGTCGGCGTCGGCGGGCCCGATCTCCACTGCGTCGGCGCCCATGTGGCTCACGTGGAGTTCGCTTTCCGTGGCGGCGTCGATGATCGTCGGCACCACGTCGATGAGCTCGTGGACCGACATCGACGAGTGATACGCCAACAGCTTGAACGCCTGGGTGCCACCGATGGACAGTGCGTCCGCAACGCCGTCGGCGTGGACCGCAGCGGGCATGAGCTCGGCGAAACCGGATTCGTGGGCGAATCCATTGTCGGTGGCGAGTGCGAATCCGAACTCGGTGTCGTGTTCGCGAAGCGCCAGGACCGCGGCCGTGGCTTCGCTGAGCGGAAACCCGATGAGATGCAAGAGTTCGGGCTCGCTGTCCTGGGTGGCGGGAAACGTCGAGATGATCGAACCGTTTCCACCCACGATGTGTTCAACGGTGCCCATCAGACGCTCGGTGACCGGTATCGCAATGTGTGGCGGCCGGCCCGTTGCCAACACCACTCGATGTCCCGCAGCAGTGACCGATTCGATTGCAGCGACGGCTCGATCCGAGAGCATCCCGGCGCTGTCGAGCAAGGTGCCGTCGAGGTCGAGGGCGATGAGTTTGGGTGTGGTGTTCATTGGTCAGTCCCAATCGATTCGGAGGTGTCGGTAGGCATCGCGCAGGATCGAGGCGAGTTCGGGGCGGCGTGGCAGCCGCTCCTCGGCTCGTTCGAGGTGAGGAATCTCGGGGAGCGACGCGTCGTTGCGAAGGGTGAGGAAGTCGGCCAGCGGATCCTCGAACGGTTCAGGCCCGCGGCGGGCGTTTTCCGCGCGTCGTTCCGCACGGCCCTGTTCCATTCCGTCCCGGACGAGTTGAAGGTGCCGTCGCCGCCGGGAGAATCCGTCGCGGCTGTCCTCGTCGTCATCGGGATCGAAGCTGCTGACGCTGCGCGAACCTGGGGATCGTTCGTCGTCATGATCGTCGTCGTCTTCTGCATCTTCTGCATCGTCGTGGGAGGCGCCGAGTCCTACTGCGTCGGGGTCCTTACCGCGCCACACGTCGAGCAATTCGGGCTCGATGAGCAGTTCATCGGCGAACACGAACATGGTGGCGAGCACGTGCTTGCAGGCATGGTTGTCCCAGTTGTCATCGTCCGGGCAGTTACAGACCGCATGCACGTCGCGGCGAAGCGGCATGCCGTCGCCGATCGTGACTTCGAGCGATGCAATGTACGGGGTGGAACGAGAGCCCTGGATCTCACAGGTGACCACACCCTGCTCGATGATGATGTCGAGCACCGAGCCGTCCTTGGCGTACTGCTTGCCGCGTCGCAGCCGCTGCGGGTCGCTCATCTCGGCAGCGAGCACCTTCATCATCGTGGCGGGGAGCCGACCCGGTTGCTGAGCGCCAAATGGCTTGCGCGGCCGACTCACTGCAACCCTCCCCAGTGAAGAAGTGCCTGGCACTTCATCACGGTCACAGCTCGACCTCGAGGGTGATGAGATCGCGGAGCTCATCAGTGGACATCTCCGACATCCACGCTTCGCTTTCGGGTCCGACGCCGACCACCTGAGCCGCGAGCTTGCGTTTGTCGTCGATGACTTGGCTGACCTTTTCTTCGACCGTTCCTTCGCACACCAGCTTGTGGACGTTCACGGTCTGGGTCTGGCCGAGGCGCCACGCACGATCGGTCGCCTGATCCTCCACGGCCGGATTCCACCAGCGGTCGTAGTGGATCACTTGGCTGGCAGCGGTGAGATTCAATCCGGTGCCGCCGGCTTTGAGCGACACCAGCAGCAGCGGGGGTCCGCTGAGATCTTGGAACGAATCAACCATGTCGTCACGCTTCACGCGCGACACACCACCGTGCAGGAACGGTGCGTCGAAGCCGAACTGCTCGGACACGTGGCGCACCAGCAGGTCGCCCATCTCGCGGAACTGTGTGAACACCAGGGCGCGCTCGCCCTGGTCGAGGAGGTCGGTCACCAACTCGTCGAAGCGGGTCAGCTTGCCCGACCGTCCTGCGAGGCGGGAACCGTCCTTGAGCGCATGCGCCGGATGATTGCAGATCTGCTTCAAGCGCATCAGCGCCGCCAGGACCAGACCGCGTCGTCGCATGCCCTTTGCCTGCTCGGCATCCACCAGGAGTTGGTCCACCACCTGCTGGTACAGGGTGGCCTGCTCCTTGGTGAGCTTCGCGTACGCGACCTGTTCGATCTTGTCGGGCAGATCCGGAAGCAATCGCTTGTCAGCCTTGGTGCGCCGCAAGATGAACGGGCCGGTGATCCGGCGCAAGCGTGCTGCAGCGTCGGCGGATGCTTGGGGGTCGGTGGCACGTTCGATCGGCGACGCGAAGTCCTTTCGGAATCGTTCGAGGCCACCCAGGATCCCCGGGTTGACGGCATCGAGAATGGCCCACAGCTCGCTCAGCCGGTTCTCGACGGGGGTCCCCGTCAGTGCGATCTTCTGTGCGGATCGCAGCTGGCGCACCGCTTTCGCGGCCTTGGTGTTCGGGTTCTTGACCATCTGGGCTTCGTCGAGCACCACGGTCGACCACTCGATCGAGCCCAGGTGTTCGAGATCGCGGGGGAGCAGCCCGTACGTGGTGATGACGATCTGTAGATCCGGATCGATCAGGAACATCTCGTCTGGATTCGTGTGCTCGTCGGTCGATGCAGCAGCAACCGCCTTCGCGAGCGTGGCCATCTGCTTGTTGCGCTGGGCGCCGTGATGCACGGTGACGTCGAGCTTGGGCGTGAAGCGTTGTGACTCAGAACGCCAGTTACGCACGACGGAAAGTGGACACACGACGAGGTGGGGACCGGGCCGTTCCACCAGGTGGGCCAAGGTCGTTGCGGTCTTGCCGAGTCCCATGTCGTCGGCCAGGCAGCCGCCGAGCCCGAGCCTCGACAGGAACTGCATCCACGCGAGACCGCGACGCTGATAGTGGCGCAGCTCGCCGACGAACTCGCTCGACTCCTGCACCTCTTCGAGCTGTTCGTCGGGGAGTCCCTGCAGCAGGCTGCGGACCCAATCGGTGTCGCTGATCGGCGCCATGTCGCCGCTCGACAGACCGTCATCAGCGGCGTCGAGGCCGATCTCGCGACCATTCCATTCGTCATCAACGCCGTGGACGGTGATGGTCGTGCGTTCGTCGGTGGCTTCGTCATCGTTGGCCAGCTGCAACAGCTGCAACGGTGTCACCCGATTGCGGGTGGACTCCAGCTCGCGCAGCTTGTCGCGCTTGCGGCGCATCTCGTCGGCGTCGATGCGGACCCAACGATCGCCGGTGTGCAGCAGTGTTGCTCCGGCTTCCTCAGCGCGAGCCAGTTCGGTCTCGGAGATCTCCTCGTCGCCGACCACGAGTTTCCATTCGACCAGAGCCTCGCGGCCGAACTGCTTCTTGCGGTCGTCCTGCGGCGTGGGTGTGGCTTCGCCCGCCACGCGGACTCGGCTCTGGATGAGGCGCTCGGGACCGATGAGTTCCACCCCGGCCCGCTCCAATTCGAACGGCGCGATGTCGATGAAGTTCTCGGCGGTGTCGAGATCGAGTTCCAGCACCGACGGCTCGTGTTCCACGGTCCAGTCCGCCAGTCCCGGCACCAGGGGAGCAACGCGTTCCACCACATCGGACAGCAGTTCGGCGAGCTTGTCGATGTGGCGTTCCTCGCGAGCAACGTCGAGGGCTTGCCCATTGCGCTCCCACACGTCGGCCGCGGTACACCAGCGCATGGAGTCGACGTCATCGACGAGTTCGAGGCGCACTTCCCACGGATCATGCGGGTCATCGGACATCAACAGTCGAATGCGTGGGAGCACCACCGGCTCGCCGGACAGACGCCGACGGTGTCGGTCGAGTTCGTCACGGAGGTGTCCCAGCGCGATGTCGAATTCGCCGGTGCCGCCGCGAACCACATGATCGGGCTTCGCCAACGCACCGAACGTCGCCCGCATCACCTGGGTGGAGGCCTTGCGACCGCGCCCGATCTCGGCTTTCCAGCCACCTTGCGACAGGTATGACCGGGCAACGCCGTCCACCATCAGTTCGAAGATGCGGCGGGTGCTGTGGCCAGAGCCGGCCGTGCACACCTCCGGTTTCGCCTCGTCGAGCGCACTGACGAGTGCGTTGATCTCGTCATCGATCTCAGGGGTCCAGCGAGCGACCGTGAACGGCCCTTCGTCGACGATGATCGGTGACATCCGCCCGGCCGACACCATGCGTCTCGCCAGCTCGGCCAAACGTGCAAACCAGGCAACGGACGGTGACAGCTGCTCGCGGTCCGCCGGCAGATCGGACAGCCACACCGCGGTACCGAGCGGATCGAGTTGGACCGAGGCGGCGTGCAGCGCAGGGCGCATCGGCACCTCGATCGCCACTCGGGCGATTGCCCCGTACGACACCGGTGAGTCGTGCCAACCGGTTCGCGTGCCGTCCTCGCCGATCGTGCGAAAGCCGGAGTACAACCAGGCCATCGATGCGGTGTCGACGCCGTTCCAACCCCAGATGTGCAGCGAACCCGATCTCCACGTTCCCTGCGCCACATGCGGTGGACGATGTCGCGACAGAGCCATCAACCCGCCAACCTACCGAGGGGGTGCTTCAGCCCGCTTGGCGCGCCTCAACCTTTGTCGTCACCTTTGCCACACCGTGCGGGCACGCCGGTTGTCAGACCGGTGGCACCGGCGAGTTCGGGTGTGGCCGGCGGGCCCGTCGTTGTCCGGCGGCTCCGAGCACGATTGCGAGCAAGCCGGTCAGTGCAAACCAGCCCGGAGCGATCAGCAACGCCTCCACCTTGCTGTCGACGTCCACGTCACGGGCAATGACCTGATCGGCAATCTCGTCACCAGCTCGCTCGACGAGCGCTCCCGAGCCAAGCGCGACGACCGCCACCGCGAGTGTCGACACTCCGGCCACGACGGTGATGATCGGTGCAAGTCGTGATCGGCTGGCGGCCGTGGCGAGCGACGAAGCGGCAACCAGGAGCAGCACGAGGCTGATCAGATCGCCGAACACCGGCACAGCATCAACGGCGAGCACCCATCGAAAGTCCTCTGCAGTGATGTCGATCCACGCCATGTTCCGTCCCGCCAGAGCGATGAGCGCAACCGCAACGCCGCCGAGGAATGTCCAGGACTCGAGTCGAGGGGCCCGTATCGACCACGTCTGTTCGGCGCATGCGATTGCTGCCCCGACCAAGACGAGCGCCGACCCCGCAAGCCCGACCGACGCGCCCGCCTGGACCGAGGCGGTGAGATTGTTGGGGAGGACCTCGGCGGGAAGCCAGGTGGCAACCGTGGCGCCGAGTAGCCAATACAGCAACGACACGTTGAACCAGATGGCCGATGCACATGCGATCACACCAACCGATCGGCGGCCGACGAAGACGACGAATCCACACAGGATCGAGCCCAACACGATCCATGCGCCGACCGCCAGCACGGGCTCGGTGGCCGGAGCAAACGAGAGCGACTCGGTACGCGACCGTGCCCGGAGCCAGGGGAGAAAGGCGGACACGACGACGATGCCGGCGCCGAGTGTCACCAGCGCGTCGCCGGAATGGCGAGGGGACCAGCGGGATCGACGAGCGAGTGGGAGCGTCGGCGGCTGACCTGATCGAGTTCGACGGCCCTCGAGAGCTCGCACCGTCGCCATCAACACGAGGCCGATCGGGCCGAAGGACATTCCCCAATCGAAGGCGGCGCCACGTGGTGAACCACCGGAACGCAACGAGCTGGCCAGCAGCCCGAAGCCCGTCCCGACAACCATGAAGACGATCGCCAGGGCGGCGAAGGTCAAGGCAAAGCCGGTGGTCATGGTCATCCATTGTGGCCGAGCGCAGACCCGTGGGTCAGCGCTCCGATCCGCAGCAGCGCGTCAGCTGGCCTGCGTCCTACGATGCGTGGCGTGTCGACAGTGGACTCGTTGCCGTATGCGCCGTGGGGTGAGCGAGGGTCGATCGTCGACGGCGAGTTCCGTTGGCGCCTGGGAATCCGACCACTCGAGCTGGCGAACTGGATTGAATTCGGCCCCGACTCGGACGGGCCCGACGGGTGGCTTGCCGACAAACGGCGAGTCCTCGATGAACACCACGTCACGGCGTTCGCCGCGCTCGATGGCATCGAGCCCGAAGCGAACGAAGTCGCGGCGGCGCTCGTCGATCACCTTGCTGCGCACGCACCGAATCGATCACGCAATCTCGACACGGCACGGCATCCGCTCGATGCCGCGAGCCGTCTCGTGCCCGAGGATCTCGTCCTGATGGTCGAGCGAGATGAACAGCTCGTGTTCGGCGGTGGTTCGGTGTGTTTCCCGAACCGGTGGGATCTCCGCTCGAAGCTCGGCCAGACCATGGCGCAGGTTCACGCACCGGTTGCCGGTCTCAATGAACAACTCGAAACGAACATCGATCAGTTTCTCCAGCGGCTGCGACCTGAGCGACCGTTCTGGCGCCTCGGCTGGGGGATCATCGACGTGGCGGACGGCTACGCGCCAGCCGATGGAACCGGTCCGGTGCGGCCTATGAAGCCGGACGCGCAGGACATGTTCGTTCGTGTCGAACGCGAGACGTTGCGTCGATTCCCCGACACCGGATGTGTGTTGTTCACCATCCGCACCTACGTGTCGGAGTTGAGTGGCGTCACGGTTGACCGAGCATCCTCATCCGCACTCCGCGCAGCGATCGGCGCCATGGGGGCGGACGTTCTCGAGTACAAGGATCTCGTCGATCACGCCCTGGCGCTCGTGGATCTCCTCGACCCGCAGTAACCGGTTGCGCGACTGTGGGCTCCGCGTCCTGGTCGGCGCGTGTGTGCGGTCGGGTCAGACCGCAACCGGGTCGTTGGCGTCAGCCAGCAGGTCCACCGAACGGAGCCGTTCGGCGATCGTGGCCGATGCGTGTGCGGTGATCACTTCGTCCACCCGTGCAGCGCGGGCGAACTCGCGGACGTAGCGCGCCACGACGTCGGGTGTGCCGACCGCGGAGTAGTGCATCATCTGTGCCACCTGGCGGCCTTGCGGGGTTTCGAGGAGTGCGTCGATCTGGTCGTCGGAGAGTTCCTGGCCGCGACGCGACAGAAAACGCGCCACACGCTGGCGCCGAACATGCACGAACTGTTGCTCGGCGTCATCTGCGTCGCGAGAAGCAATGACGTTCACCGCTGCCATGGCGTACGGCTCGGCCAGGTGTGCCGAGGGCCGGAACTCGCTGCGATAGAGCTCGATTGCCTGCAGCAGTGCGCCCGGAGCGAAGTGCGAGGCGAATGCGTAGGGGAGGCCGAGGCGAGCTGCGAGTTGCGCACCGAACAGCGATGACCCGAGGATCCAGAGCGGCACGTTGCTCTCCGCGTTGGGCACTGCTTCCACGCCGGCCACGCGCGAGTTTCCGTCCAGATACGACTGAAGCTCCAGCACGTCTTCGGGGAACCGATCCGACGCGGCGGGGTCGCGACGCATGGCGCGAACGGTGGTCTGATCGCTGCCGGGAGCGCGACCGAGGCCGAGGTCGATGCGACCGGGGTGCAGTGCAGCGAGCGTTCCGTACTGCTCGGCAATGGTGAGTGGGGAGTGGTTCGGCAACATCACGCCACCGGCACCGAGGCGGATACTGGAGGTGTGGTTGGCAATGTGGGCAATGAGCACGCTCGGCGATGACGACGCAATGACCGACATGTTGTGGTGCTCGGCGTACCAGACTCGCTGGTAGCCGCGCGATTCGGCTCGCTGTGCAAGCGCAACGCTGTTGGCGAATGCGTCGGCGGCGGTTTCGCCCGGTCCGATGATGGCGAGGTCGAGCACGGACAGCGGCACGGAAGCGGTCTCGGTCATGAGGTCAGTATCGCACCAGTTCCAACCAGCGAGCATCCGCAGTTGGGTGATAAACTTGATATACTCACACTCAAGATTACTGAGTGGGCCCGATACGCAAGGCCCTGGACCTGCGAAGATGGCAGCGCCCCCGAACGGTGGGCAGCCGGATGAGCGGAGGGAAACGCAACATGGCATTCGACCCGAAGAAGTGGACACACAAGACCCAGGAGGCGTTCTCGGCAGCGATCGATGACGCCAAGGCGCGCTCCAACCCGGAGCTCACGCCCGACCACTTGCTGAGTGCGATGATGCGCCAGGAAGGCACGATCGTTCCAGCGGTGTTGGCCAAGTTGGGCCAAGCGCCGCTGATGGTGCGCAACGCGGCCGACGAGGCGGTCACCCGGCTCCCGAATGCCTACGGCGGCGCCGAGCCACGGATGTCCAAAGAGCTCACCAACAAGGTGTCGATGGCCGAGAAGTCGCAGCGCGACTTCAAAGACGACTACCTGTCGGTCGAGCACCTGCTGCTGGCCATGAACGATCGTCTCGACGTCGGCTCCGAAGAAGTCATGCAGGCAATGCAGGCCGTGCGCGGGTCGCATCGGGTCACGGATCAGAACCCCGAGGAGAAGTTCGCAGCGCTCGAAAAATATGGCGAGGACCTCACTGCGCTCGCGCTCGGCGGCAAGATCGACCCCGTCATCGGTCGCGACGAAGAGATCCGCCGGGCCATCCAGGTGCTGTCGCGCCGCACGAAGAACAATCCTGTTCTGATTGGCGAACCCGGCGTTGGTAAAACCGCAATTGCCGAGGGTCTTGCGCTGCGCATTGTGGATGGGGACGTCCCTGAATCCTTGCGCAACAAATCCCTGATGTCGCTTGATATGGGCGCGCTGATTGCGGGCGCGAAATACCGTGGTGAGTTTGAGGAACGTCTTAAGGCGGTGCTGAACGAAGTGACCGAGGCCGCGGGCGACATCATCTTGTTCATCGAC
>JBGCEY010000041.1:0-328267 GCA_045106645.1 Ilumatobacter sp. | reverse complement strand
TGCTGCTCCCTGAGAACAAGGATGCGCTGACGGCGATCCTCACGTACCACGTGCTGGGCGCTGAAGTGCCGTCGTCCGATGTTGCTCCTGGCGATGTCGACACGGTTCAGGGTGAAGCAATCACCATCGCGGCCGACGGTGACACGCTCACCGTCAACGATGCCACGATCGTCGCGGTCGACGTGGAAGCCGACAACGGCGTGATCCACGTGATCGACAGCGTGCTGGTGCCGCCGAGCATCGACCCGAGCGTCCTGCTCGGCTGATCGACTCGGCAACACACATCAACCTCCCCCCCCTCGACGGTGCCGTCGGGCCGGCGCTCAGCGCTCGCCCGGCGGCACCGTCGCGTTTGGATCACGATGCGCAGCGGTTGAGTCCGCATTCGCAACGGGCGTTCGTGCAAGTCTGTGGGATGCATCGTTGCAAGACCGAACGGGGAGACGAACCATGGCGAACGCAATGACCGACGCTCAAATTGGTGCAGTAGCTCGCCAGCTGGCGGAGGCTGCTCGAACATGTACGCCCGTTGAAGCGCTTGGCGTGGACCCCGGCAGTGTCGCAGCCGGCTACGCGATCCAGCACGCTGGCCATGAGCTCCATGCCGATCCGCTCGTCGGTTGGAAGGTGGGGTGCACCTCTCCTCCTGCTCAGCAGTTTCTCGGCGTGGATCAGCCGGTGGCGGGCCGCTACCGAAGCCTCCACGTGCTCGAGGCTCCCGCCTCGATCAACGCGTCGGAGTTCGTCACCACCGCACACCTGGAGGTCGAGATCGGGCTCCGACTGTCGATCGATATCGGCGCAGCTCCAGCTGATCCGCTGGACCTCGCTGATGCCGTCGAGGTCTTTGCTGCGATCGAAGTGGTAGCCGGGCGGCTTGGCTCGTTTCCGATGGTGCCCGCACCCCAACTCGTTGCGGACAACGTGGTGGGGGCCCGAATGATCGTGGGTCCAACGCTTGACCTCGATGCGGCGGGCATCCGCGGCCTCGACACGATGTCCGTCGAGCTGGACGTCGACGGTGTAACCGTTGCCCACGGGGTCGGCGGCGATGCGCTTGGTCATCCGCTGAACGTGCTCGCGTGGCTCGCTGGCCATGCGGCCCAGCACGACAACCCGCTCTCATCGGGTGACCTGGTGATCACCGGCACCTGTACCGGACTGGTTCCCGCTCGCCAGGGTGCAACGCACATCGGTCGGGTCGGAACCGCCGAGCTCTCGCTCCACGTGAATTGACTGGCACGGGTCTGGGGTGCAGATCGGCCATGATGCACAGATGAGTTCGCTTCCCCAGCCCATCGACCTGTTGCCGCACCGAGCACCGTTCCTCCTCGTCGACGAATTGATCGCGATGGAACCAGGCGTGTCGGCGACAGGAGTCTGGCGCCTCACTGGCGACGAGTACTTCTTTGCTGGTCACTTTCCCGGGCGGCCGACGTTGCCCGGTGTATTGATGTGTGAGTCGATTGCCCAGGTCGGGGCGTGCGCCGTGTTGGCGGATGACAAGTTCGCAGGAAAGTTGCCGCTGTTCGGCGGACTCGATGGGGCGCGGTTTCGCCGCCAAGTCGTGCCGGGTGACGAGCTGACGATCGAGGTCGAGCTCGGTCGCATGTCGGCGCGGGCCGGCAAGGGGAGTGGTCGAGCGCTCGTCAACGGAGAGGTCGCCACCAGTTGTGACCTGATGTTCGTGCTTGCCGACGCATGACGTCGCGCTACACCACGATCTTCTTCGACCTCGATCACACGCTGCTGGATTCCCATGCTTCGGAACAGGCAGCGTTCGCTCAGACCATGCAATCGATCGGCGTCGTTGCGTCGCCGTCAACTTTCGAAACGTACGACCGGATCAATCAGGGACTCTGGCGCAGGGTGGAAGCGGGTGAACTGAGCCCCAACGATGTCAAGGTGCTGCGCTTCGAGCGAATGCTGACCGAGCTTGGTGTGGACGGCGATCCGGTGGCGATGGGCGCGACCTTCGTGCAGGGGCTCGCAGGGAACGGCGAGCTGTACCGGGGAGCGTTGGACGTGCTCGACGCTGTGCGCGCAGTTGCTCGCCTGGCGATGATCACCAACGGAATCGGTTGGGTACAGCGCGGTCGAATCGAACGACTTGGGCTGGGGGACTACTTCGAACAGATCAGCATCAGCGGGGAGTTGGGGATGAGCAAACCACGTCGGGACATCTTCGATCACACGCTGACCGAGATGCAGCTCACCGACCGGTCGAGGGTGCTGATGGTCGGAGACAATCTCGGGAGCGACATCGCTGGAGCACACAACGCTGGTATCGACAGCGCGTGGTTCAACCCGAACGGGAGCGTGGCTGGCGACGTGGTGCCGACGCACACGGTCAGCTCACTTGCTGATCTGACGTTGCTGATCTGACGTCAGGACGCCGGAGCGATCACGACGGACCCGTTGTGGCCACCGAACCCGAAGTTGTTCGAGATGGCCGGACCAGGGGTCCAAGGCCGTGGATCGCCGGTAACAAGGTCGATCGTCATGCCCTCATCGGCCTCGGTGGTGTTTGCCGTGGGCGGGATGAGCCCATGTTCCATCGACAGCAGCAGCGCGGCGGCTTCGAGTGCCCCGGCGGCGCCGAGGGCGTGGCCGGTGACACCCTTGGTCGAGACGACCGGAACCGCATGTGCGCTGAACACCTCGGTGATCGCGTCCGCCTCGGCAGCGTCATTCAACGGCGTGCTGGTTCCGTGAGCATTGACTTGCTTGATGTCGCTCGGCTCCAAGCCTGATTCCGCCAACGCTTGGCGCATACAGGCAATGGCGCCGACGCCGCCGGGCGAGGGTGCAGTGATGTGGTGTGCATCCGCAGTGCTGCCTCCACCGAGTAGTTCGCCGATGATGTGGGCACCTCGCTGCTCGGCGTGTGCCCACTCCTCGAGGATCAGTACCGAGGAGCCTTCGCCCATCACGAAGCCGTCGCGGCCGCTGGCGAAGGGTTGGCTGACACCGGTGGTGGACAGCGCGGTCATGTTGCCGAAACCGGCAAGGCCGGTGATCGTGCCTGCGGACTCAGATCCGCCGGTAGCAACAGCATCGACGATGCCCCACTTGATGAGGCGCGCTGCATAGTTGATGGCGTGGCTGCCGGCGGCACACGCCGTGGTGATGGTCTCGTTGGGGCCTTGCAGCCCGTAGCGCATCGAGATGGCAGCGCCTGCAGCGTTGGTCATCATCATCGGAACGAGGAACGGCGACACTCGCCGCTCGCCCTTCTCGAGTCGGACCTGGATCTGTTCTTCGAGCGTGTGAAGACCGCCCACGCCTGTGGCGAAGATGGTGCCGAAGCGCGCCGGCGCGACGCCGATTGCATCGGTTCCGCCAGCTTGATCGAACGCTTCGGCAGCGGCGGCAAGCGAGAATTGCTCGACCCGGTCGGCTCGCCGCGCTTGCTTCGGATTCTCGAAGTACGGAGTTGGATCCCACTCGTCGATCTGAATCGACTGCCCACTGGTCGCTCCTGCACCCAGCAGGCCCTTCCAGAAGCTCTGCGCGTCGAGGCCCGCCGGTGCAACGACACCGAGTCCGGTGATCGCAACCCGACGGCCGGCCGAGGAACCGGCGGTCATCCGAGCTTGTTGGCGACGATGTCGTAGGCGTTCTTCACGGTCTCCACGCCTTCGAGGTCTTCTTCGGGAACCTCGATGTCGAACTCTTCTTCGAGCGCCATCACCAGTTCGACGAGGTCGAGGCTGTCGGCGTCCAGGTCGTCTCCGAACTTGGCGTCGGGCACGACGGCACTCTCCTCTACCGAGAGGACTTCGACGGCGCACTTGCGGAAACGGGCGAACAGTTCTTCATTCATGGGATTCTCCAAGGTGTTGTGTTGGTGAGGATTGTAGAGGCTGGAGGGCGCGGACAAGCGAGCGGTCAGTGCCCCATGCCGAGCCCGCCGTCGACGGGAACGACCGCGCCGGTGATGTAGCCGGCGTCAGGTCCGGCGAGGAAGCCGACGACTCCGGCGACTTCATCGGGCTGTGCCATCCGGCCGAGCGGAACCGCCTCGGTGATCGCGGCGAGTTGATCGTCCGACAGCGCAGCGGTCATGTCGGTCGCAACCGGGCCCGGTGACACGACGTTCACCGTGATCGAGCGCGAGCCGAGCTCGCGAGCGAGCGACCGGGCAAAACCAACGAGTCCGGCTTTCGATGCTGCGTAATTCGACTGGCCGGCTTGGCCGAGCATTCCAACGACCGATGACATCAAGATGATGCGCCCAGTACGGGCTTTGAGCATGCCTTTCGCTGCGCGTTTCGCAACCCGGTAGGACGCCGTGAGGTTGGCGTCGATCACCGATGCGAAGTCGTCCTCGCTCATGCGGAGCAACAACCCGTCCTTCGTGACGCCTGCATTCGACACCAGCACCTCGACGGTGGCTCCGAAGTGAGCTTCGACGGCGCCGAACGCAGCGTCGACCTGTGCTGTGTCGGTCACGTCGCATTGCACGCCGAACAGGTCGTCTGGCGGGGGTGACGAGTTGTAGGTGACCGCAACCCGGTCGCCTTGGGCGGCGAACCGTTGCGCGCACGCGAGGCCGATTCCTCGTGAGCCGCCGGTGATCAAGACCACGCGGCCCGCTGTTGGTGTATCGCTCATGAGCAAAGTGCTTTCGTGAAGGAGTTGGCAGAGGGTTCAGGACTCGACGGCGTTCGGACTCCAGCGCACCACGGCACTGGCAGCTGACATTCCAGCTCCGAACCCGACGAACAGAATGAGGTCGCCGTCGCTGACACGCGATTCGTCGAGTGCTTCAGCGAGCGCGAGGGGAACGGACGCCGCAGAGGTGTTGCCGGTGCGGTCGAGCACGATTGATGCTTTCTCGAGCGGAATGCCGAGTCGGTCCAGGGACGCCGAGATGATGCGAATGTTCGCCTGGTGGGGGATGACGAGCGTGATGTCGTCGGCACTCACCTCGGCAGCGGCCAGCGCTTTCGTTGCGGAGTCGGCCATCAGGCGAACGGCTCGACGGAACACCTCCTTGCCCTCCATCTCCAGGTATCCGCCGACCTCGGCAAACAGCGCACTCTCGGCCTCGCCAACCGAGTCGAGGTCCCAGCTGAGGAGTTGGCCGGCGCCGTCGACGGCCTCGATGAGGGCAGCGCCCGATCCGTTCCCGAACAGGATCCCGGTGTTGCGGTCGGTGTAGTCCGTGATGCGGTCGAGGGTGTCGGTCCCGATGACGAGCACCTTGCGCGCCCCCATCGCAATCAGCCCGTGCGCGTTCACCAATGCGTAGACCCATCCGGAGCACGCAGCGTTCAGGTCGTTGGCGCCGCAGGACAGTCCGAGCGCGTGTTGCACCGTGGACGCAGTGGCCGGCACCGCTCGATCGGGCGTGGTGGTTGCGAGGATCAGCGCATCGATCTCGTTGGGGTCGACCCCGGACATCTCGATGGCTTTGCGCCCAGCCTCGGTCGAGAGCCCGGCGGTGCTGCCGCCGACGTGGCGCTGCACGATGCCCGTGCGCTCACGAATCCACTCGTCGTTGGTGTCCATCTTCGACTCGAGGTCGACGTTGGTGACCACTTGATCCGGTAGTGCGGTCCCCCAGCCCGTGATGACCGCTCCACGAACGCCGATCGGTGTGGCAGGCACGTCAGACCGTCCGGAGCCAGGCAATGGGCTGGCGAAGCGTGACTCGCTCGGTGTCGACAGCGATGTAGCTCTGGAACTGGCCGGCGAACGACGATCGCACTTCGGCCTCGCCGACGTGACCAATGACGGTGCCGACTTCGATCGTGGCGCCGTCACCGATGTCGGGGACCGGGGTGAAGATGCCAGCCGCCGGACTCACCACGAGGCGCTCCACCGCAAACAGGTGCTCACCTTCGAGCTGCGGTGCCAGCGACGTCGTGCCCGCATCGACCCACTCGAGCAGCTTGTCGAGGTCGTCGGGGGTCGCGATCGAAATGGTGCGTCCATCGGTCGTTCGTTTCGCCATGCCGCTGAGCACCCCGCCCGGGCCGAGTTCGGCAAAGTCGGTGACCCCTGCGTTCTGCAGCGTCAGCAGGCTCTGTCGCCAGCGCACCGGGCTCGACAGCTGCGCTGACAAGAGGTTGATCCACTCCGAGCCGAGTGCGTGGGGTTTCGCATCGACGTTGGAGACCACGGGCACGTCGGTATCTCGTGGCTCAGCTTCGGAAAGCGCAACTCGAAGGCGTTCTCGCGCAGCAGTCATGAACGGCGTGTGGAAAGCACCCGACACCTGCAGCCCCATCACGCGCTTCGCGCCGAGCTCTTTGGCCTGCGCCGATGCTCTGTCGACACCGTCGGGCGACCCAGCGATCACCACTTGGCCGGGAGCGTTGTAGTTGGCAACCCAGACCTCGGCATCGGCGAGATCGCACGCAACCACCACCTGGTCGTCGTCGAGCCCGAGTACCGCTGCCATCGTGCCCGGCTGGGCGAGGCCGGCGTCGTGCATCGCGGCGGACCGCTCCGAGACGAGGCGGATGCCATCGTCGAAACCGAGCGCGCCGGTGGCGGTCAGTGCGGTGTACTCACCGAGGCTGTGTCCGGCGCAAAAACTTGCGTCGATACCAACTCGCTGCACGGCGTCGAGCACCATCAGACTCGAAACGAATGTGGTCAGCTGGGCGTTGCGGGTGTCTTTGAGTTCGTCGGCGTCGGCGTCGCACAGCAGCGCGGCGACGTCTCGCCCGGCGACTTCTGAGGCCTCGTCGACGAGTTCCCAGCTCTCGTGGTCCTGCCAGGGTCGACCCATGCCGGGGCGCTGAGAACCCTGACCGGGAAAGGTGAAAGCGAGCATGGTCGGCGAATCTAGACGAGCCGAGGGGCAGTCGAACCCTTACCGGGTGGTAACTCGCGCGATCGAGCAACAGTGGAGCGCTCGAGTTGGTACCCCAGGTCGGACTCGAACCGACACTGGACGGTGTTTGAGACCGTTGCCTCTGCCAATTGGGCTACTGGGGCGTGCATCCCAGACCATATCGCCGCACGAGGACAGTGAGCGGGGCCATCTACGATGGACGGGTGTCGAAACGGTCGATCACCCGCAAGCTCGCCAAGAACTCCAAGCGGTTGGCGGCGTTGCGCGGCGACCTCGAGGCAATTCAGGAGCAGGCGCGCTTCTTGCGCGATGACGCAGAGGATATGGAGGTTCGAGCCGTCGTTGCCGACAACACCGGGGTGTCGCGCGATGCTCGACAGGCGCGCGAGCACGCCGAAGCGCATCGGCGAGAACACGATCGCGTGATCGCTGAAATTGCCGAGTTGACTCGACGCCAAGACGAGTTGCTGGACGAGTTGACCGCATCGAGTTGACCGGCATCGAGTTGACCGGCGGGGTGATGCGTTCAGTCGACCGCACCGACCTCGTCGATCGCCTCAGCGGCGTCACCGAGCCCCACGTCCATGGCGAGCTCGATGCCGGTGGGGGCGAAATCGGCAGCGCCGTCCCCGATTGCCGCCGCGACGTGGTCGATGTGTTCGCCGCCGATGCCGTCGACCGCGTTGGCGTGACCGGGTGCGTCCGACGCAACGATGGCGTCGTCCTTGCTCGACGTCGTGATCGAGGTGAACACGGGCGGAGCGCCCTGACCGAACACGAGCTCGACGACGTGGCGAAGGTTCTGTTCGACCCCGTTGAGTCCGGTCTCCGCTGGGATGCCAAGCGACTCGGTGTCGTTGCCGACCATGTCTGCGGAAGGGCCTCGTTGTTGGTCGAACGACTCCATTGGATCCCCGACCGCTCGTGCTGCCTCGGTGACGGGTCCAGCGGTTCCAGCCGTGCCGCCGCTCATCAGTTCGGGTTCGGAGTCGTCTGATGGTTGCGGGGTGGATGTCGACGTCGTGGCTTTCGCTCGCTCGAAACGCAGTGCTTGTTCCGAACGATCCGCGTTGCTGGCCTCCTGGACGGCGCTGTGCCGTGCGCGCAGCGCGTCATTGGCGTCCTCGGGGACTGAATTGGTGTCTCGTCGAGCGGGCATGGGGTCTCCCTTGCGGTGGTGGGTGATGACATCGTGCGGGCTGCACCCAAAGCCTCGCCAAAGCCGGTGCGGCGCCGGACCGCGCTGGCGGGCACCGAATGGCGCTATAACTCTCCTATGCCACTGCGCGTCGTGATCGCCGAAGACGAAGCCATCATCCGCATGGACCTGCGCGAGACGCTCGAAGAAGAGGGCTACGTCGTCGTCGGTGAGACCGGCCGCGGCGACGCGGTGGTGGACCTGATCAACGACACCACTCCTGACCTGGCCATTCTCGACATCAAGATGCCCGGAGCCGACGGGCTCGAAGCCGCTCGCATCATCAACGCCAATCGTCTCTGTGGCGTGTTGATGCTGACAGCCTTCAGCCAGCGCGAAGTCGTCGAGGAAGCCCGTGATGCCGGTGCGCTGGCGTTCCTGGTGAAGCCATTTCAGAAGAGCGACCTGATTCCAGCGATCGAAGTTGCCATGGGTCGGTTTCGGGAACTGAAGGCACTGACCGGCGAGGTGGACACGCTGGGCGAGCAGCTCGAGTCGCGCAAGATCGTCGATCGCGCAAAGGCGCTGCTCATGGACGAACTGGCATGTTCCGAAGCCGATGCGTTCGCATTCGTGCAGAAGACCGCCATGAGCGAGCGCACCCGCATGCGTGACGTCGCTGATCGAATCCTCGACGGCTCGCTGCGCCCACCGACCGACTGACAGTGAAGAAGTGCCAGGCACTTCTTCACTGATGACCACTACGAACGGAGCCCACCGTGGGAACCCACCTTCTCGTCGACGGGAACTCGCTGACCTACCGGGCGTTCTTTGCGCTGCCGACAGACATGGCCACCGCCAGCGGTCAGGTCACCAATGCGGTGTTCGGCTTCACGTCGATGCTCGCATACGTGCTCGATGAGCAGCAGCCCGAGGGCATTCTCGTTGCGTTCGACCGCCCCGAGCCCACCTTCCGCCACATTGCCGAGCCGGAGTACAAAGCACAGCGCGACGCTGCCCCCGACATCTTGCGCCAGCAGATGGGTCTGGTGCGCGAGGTGCTCGAGGCGCTCGGGATCCAGACCATCGACGTCGCTGGTTGGGAAGCCGACGACCTGATCGCCACGGCGGTCGACGAGCTGACCAAGCGCGACAAGGACGTGATCATCGTCACCGGCGATCGCGACAGCTATCAGCTCGTCGACGACGCCACGAACGTAAAGGTCATGTACAACAAGCGCGGCGTGAGTGACTACGCCCTGTACGACGAGGCGGGGATTGCAGAAAAGACCGGCGTGACGCCCGAGCTGTACGTGCAGTACGCCGCGTTGCGCGGTGACAACTCCGACAACCTGCCAGGGGTGCCGGGGGTGGGCGAGAAGACCGCCGCCAAACTGATCAACAAGTACGGCGGCCTCGATGGGATCTTTGCGAACGTCGACGAGCAGACGCCGAAGTTGAAGCAAAACCTCGTCGAGAACGAGGAGCGTGCCCGCAAGAACCTGGAGCTGATGGTGCTCCACCACGACGCCCCGGTCGAGTCCGTCGATTTCGACGACCTGACGCCCAAGCCCGATGCCGCGGAGATGAAGCGGCTGTTCGAGTTCCTCGAGTTCCGCGCGCTGACCGGACGGATCACCGCTGCGATCAACGGCATGGGCGCCTCGGTCGACCTCGGCCCGATGGACGAGCAGCAGGAACTCGTTGCAGAGGTGACCGAGATGGAGACAGCGGCGGATGCAGTCGCCGCAATCACCGGCGTTGCCGCACTCGACGTGGCTGCCACCTGGATGGGCGACCCCGGCCGCACCGATCTGGTCGGACTTGCGGTTGTGACCGATCCCGACACCGCAGAGGTCGCCTGGATCCCCGCGGCATTGCTTGCGGACCCGGCCGTGCAAGACGAACTCGCAGCACACACCGACGTGCGGGGCCACCGCATCAAACCACTAATGCGCTCGCTGCTCGACATGGGCTGCTCGCTCGACGGGATCGCGCTCGACACTGCGATCGCGGCGTACCTGATCGATCCGGCCGAGGCTCGTTACGACCTGCCCGACCTGCTCGAGAAGTACACCGAGTGGGCTCGGCCGACCGATGCCGCAGGCTCGGGACAGCTCGACCTGGACGGAACATCGCAAACCGATGCCGACCTGGCCGGTCGCGATGCGCTCGCCGTGCATCACCTGGTGGAACCGATCCGGGCGAGCCTGGATGCACAGGGGATGGCGGAGCTGTACGAAACCATCGAGAATCCGCTCGTGATGGTGCTGGCGAAGATGGAGCACATCGGCATCGCTGTCGACATCGACGAACTGCAGAGCCTCAATGACAAGTTGACCACCGAAGTGGAATCACTCGTGGCCGAGCTGCGTGAGGTGGCCGACATGGCCGACCTGAACCTGAATTCCCCGAAGCAACTCCGCGAACTGCTGTACGACGTCAAGGGGCTCACGCCGATCAAGAAGACCAAGACGGGTCCGTCGACCGACGCCGCGACGCTGGAGAAGCTCGAGCACGAGTGGCCCGAGTTCTTGGCGCCGCTCCGTCGTCACCGCGAGGTCGAGAAGCTGCGCGGCACGTACGGCAAGGGGCTGTTGCAGGAAGTGGCTGCGGACAATCGCATCCACGCCACGTTCAACCAGACCGTTGCGCGCACCGGTCGGTTGTCGTCGGACAAGCCGAACCTGCACAACATTCCCGTTCGCTCCGAGGAAGGTCGCCTGTTCCGTCGAGCGTTCGTTGCTTCGCCGGGGACCGAACTCCTCGTCGCCGACTACAACCAGATCGAGCTGCGCTGCATTGCTCACTTGGCACAGGACTCCGGTCTGCTCGAAGCGTTCAACACGGGCCAGGACATCCACAACGCCACGGCATCACGAGTGTTCTCGGTGGAGCCCGATGCCGTCACGGTCGATCAGCGTTCCAAGGCAAAGATGGTGTCATACGGGTTGGCGTACGGGATGGAGGCCTACGGGCTCGCCCAGCGGCTGAACATCCCCGTCGACGAGGCCGCCCCGATCCTCGACGCCTATTTCGTGGCGTTCCCGAACGTGAAGCAGTACATGGACGACACGGTCGAGCAAGCCCGAGAGCGCGGATACACCGAGACGCTGTTCGGCCGGCGTCGGCCGATTCCAGAGCTGATGAACTCGAACTTCCGGGTGCGTCAAGCGGGGGAGCGCCAGGCGATGAACGCCGGCATTCAGGGTTTGGCCGCTGACATCTTCAAGGTCGCGCTGGTCCGGATCGACGAAGCGCTGAGTAAGCCCGGGGTGGCGAGCGAACTGATCCTTCAGGTGCACGACGAAGTGCTCGTCGAGGTGCCGCCGGAAGAAAAGCAGGAGATCGGCCACCTCGTCATCGAGATCATGCACGAAGCTGCACAACTTGATGTTCCGCTCGAAGTGAACGTCAGCTGGGGCGACACGTGGGCAGCGGCCAAAGGCTGATGTCAGGCGTTGCGTTCGTTACGGGCCAGGCCCGTAACGAACAAAGAGAGCGTGATTGGAATGCGTGACCACTGGTTCGAGGATCTGGCGGACCACATGGGTGAGGCGTACCTGCGCTATTCGTTCACGAAGGGGACCGTGCAAGAGGTCGACCACATCGTCGCTGCGCTCGACCTGCAGCCGGGGGACCGAGTACTCGACGTGGGGTGCGGGCCCGGACGTCATGCGTACGAGCTTGCGATGCGCGGCATCGTCGTCCACGGTGTCGACATCAGCGAACGGTTCATTGCGATCGCAGCTGATTGCGCACCTGATGGTGCCACGTTCGAACGGATGGACGCCCGCTCGCTGACGTTCGACGCCGAGTTCGACGCGGTCATCTGCCTGTGTCAGGGAGCCTTCGGATTGATGACTGCGAATGGTGAGGACGCAACGGTGGTCAAAGAAATGGCCCGGTCATTGCGTCCTGGCGGCCGCATGGCGTTGAGTGCATTCAGTGCCTACTTCGTCGTGAAGCACTGGGTGGACGATCCGGCGGCGACCTTCGATGCGGACGCCGGGGTGAACCACGAACACACCGAGGTACGCGACCGAGATGGAGCAGTGATGGCGGCCGAGCTGTGGACCGGTTGCTACACACCCCGCGAGCTTCGACTGCTGCTCGATGCAGCAGGACTTGGCGTCGACAGCGTCAGCAGTGTGGAACCCGGCGCTTACGGCTTCGACGCTCCGACCGTCGACACCGCTGAGTTTCTGGCTGTCGCCACGAAGCGCTGAACCGAGGTTGTCATGCGGCGCAGCGCCGCAATCGGTCGCGACCTCGTGCGTTCGGCCTGATTCACTGTCGACGATGCGACCGACCGACCGTCTCCGACCGCTCCTCGATCCGGACGCGCTGGCGGTTGCTGGCGCGTTGGCGGCCGGCCCTGCCGATTCGCAGCGGTTGATGGCGCTCACACGGCTGGATCTGCGCGACGTGATGCAGCCGGTCGGGGAGCTGATGAACGCCGGACTCGTTGTGCGCAGCGGTGACGGGTACGCACTCGATCGCGAGATGCTTCGTTCGATCGGCCGCGAGCTCGCCGAGCCGCACTTGCCGATGGACCCGATCATTGGGTACGGCATGACCGAGGAGGAACAGGACGTGCTGGCGTTGTACTTCGAAGCGCGGACGTTGAAGTTCATCCCACCGTCTCGTGCGAAGCGACTGATCATCCTGGAGCGGCTGGCGCAGGAGTTCGATATCGGAACGCACTACTCGGAGCGTGAGGTGAACTCGATCCTGGGTGCGTTCAATCCCGACTGGTCGACGCTGAGACGTCACCTCGTCGACGAGGGAATGCTCGACCGGGACCAGAACGTCTACTGGCGCAGCGGCGGTCGAGTCGCGGGTGTGTACCGCGGCTGATCGGCGCAGCAGGTTTCGGTGTGTTCGGGTCGGGCTGGGAGCGACGGGGTCCTACCGGTGCGGTGGGACTGATGACGCTGGTACCATTGCTGGTTGCGTTCTCGTCCGAGACGCACGTCTGTTCCCATGAGTAGACGTTCATCGATCCGTTCTCGAAAGCCGATTCCCTTGACCGACACCAATACCGCCCCCGAAGTCATCGAAGAAAACCCGGAAGCCACCCCCGCAGCAGCGGCTGACTCCGGCTTCGGCACCTTCGACGAAGAGGGCAACTACACCCCGCGCCAGATCATCGCTGATGATCTCGGCATGTCCTTCGAAGAAGCCATTTCCGGCACCATGGTCGAGGTCGAAGATGGCCAGATGGTCAACGGCACTGTCGTGAAGATCGACAAGGACGAAGTCCTGCTCGACATTGGTTACAAGAGCGAGGGAGTCATCCCGAGCCGCGAGTTGAGCATCCGCAACGACGTCGACCCGTCCGAGGTCGTTGGCATCGGTGAGGTCATCGAAGCCCTCGTGCTCACCAAGGAAGACAAGGAAGGGCGCCTCGTCCTCTCCAAGAAGCGTGCGCAGTACGAGCGTGCGTGGGGCGACATCGAGGCCAAGAAGGAAGCCGAAGAAGTGGTGTCCGGCCCGGTCATCGAAGTCGTCAAGGGCGGCCTCATCGTCGACATCGGTCTGCGTGGCTTCTTGCCCGCATCGCTCGTCGAACTGCGCCGCGTGCGCGACCTCGCCCCGTACATCGGCACGCAGGTCCACGCCAAGATCATCGAACTCGACAAGAACCGCAACAACGTGGTCCTGTCCCGTCGCGCCTACCTGGAAGAGAACCAGAAAGAGACCCGCGATCAGTTCCTCAACAACCTCAAGGTCGGCGAAGTCCGCGAAGGCACCATCTCCTCGGTCGTGTCGTTCGGTGCGTTCGTCGACCTCGGCGGCATGGACGGACTCATCCACGTGTCCGAGCTCTCCTGGAAGCACGTCGATCACCCCGGCTCCGTCGTCGCTGTCGGCGACCCGGTCAAGGTGCAGGTCCTCGACGTCGACTTCAGCCGAGAGCGCATCAGCCTCTCGCTGAAGGCCACGCAGCAGGATCCTTGGCAGGAGTTCGCCGAAGGCCACCAGGTCGGACAGCTCGTCTACGGCCGAGTCACCAAGCTGGTGCAGTTCGGTGCGTTCGTCCAGGTCGGCGATGGCATCGAGGGCCTCGTGCACATCTCGGAAATGTCGGCACATCACGTCGACAGCCCCGAGCAGGTCGTGACACCCGGCGAAGAGCTGTGGGTCAAGATCATCGATCTCGATCTCCAGCGTCGCCGGATCAGCCTGTCGATCAAGCAGGCCGCCGAAGGTGGCGAGCTCGCAGCCGAATACCGCGAGCACTTCGAGATCGACGAAGCCGGCAACTACGTGCAGGGTGAAGCTTCTGCCGAAGCCGAAGCTGCGTGGTCGGAGTACTACGGCGATGACGCTGCGGCCTCGACCGAGGGCGAAGCAGCCGCTGAGGCTCCGGCCGAGGAAGCGCCCGCAGCCGAAGTCGCTGAAGCGGCACCCACCGAAGAAGCCTGATCTCGTTCGGTGCTCAGCACCGAAACGATCATTGCGATGAACAACTGAATGCTGCCCGGCTCTTCGGAGTCGGGCAGTATTCGTTTTCGTGATCGTTGTAGGCCTCACCGGGGGCATTGGTGCCGGAAAGTCCACCGTCTCGAAGCTGCTTGCCGAACGGGGCGCAGCCATCGTCGACGCCGATCAGATCGCCCGTGACCTGCAAGCGCCGGGTACTCCGGTGGTGCTGGCCATGGCGGAACGGTTCGGTGAACACATTCTCGACGAGAACGATGCGCTGATTCGTCCGGAAGTGGCCAAGATCGTCTTCTCCGATGAGCAGGCGCTGAAGGACCTCAACGGCATCGTGCATCCAGCGATGCAGGCTGAGATCCAACGCCAGATCGACCTGAACGCAGATACCGACCGCCTCGTCGTGCTCGACTTCCCGCTGTTGGGGGAGAACCCGCGCAAGGGGCTGGCGGCAACCATCGTGGTGGATGTCGACTACGACACTGCAGTGGAGCGAGCAGTCGGGCGAGGGATGGATGCCGACGATGTCCGCAATCGCATCAACAGCCAACTCAGTCGCGAGAAGCGGCTCGAGACTGCGACGCACGTGATCGACAACGGTGGTGATCTCGTCGATTTGGTCGCGCAGGTGGATCGCCTCTGGGGCGAGCTCCAAGCGCTTCCTGCAACGGTGGCAGACGACGTCGGTGACCCGGTGGCTGCTGACGATGCTCATCGCACGACATGGGTGTTCGGCTACGGGTCGCTCGTGAGCCCGACGGCGATGTCTCGCACCATCACCCGCGTTGCTGAGCCAGGCGTGGATTTCTTCGAAGCCGAGTTGTCCGGGTACGGACGGCGGTGGAACTACGGCGTCATGCACATCGCCGGTTCCTGGACGACCGACGACGGTGCACAGATCGACGATGGCGTGATCGTGGCACTTGGACTCGAAGCGTCGGCGTCGGAGTCGGTGAACGGGGTCATTGCAAGTGTGACCGACGAAGAACTTGCGAACCTGGATCGTCGGGAGCGGAACTATGACCGAGTCGACGTGACGGCGCAGGTGTCCACGTCGGCGTCCGGGGTCGACAACGTTGTCGCGTATGTCCCGAAACCAGCGGCGGTCGATCATTACGTTGCAGCTCGCGACACTGGCAGGGCAGGTATCCGCCGCACCTACTGGAATCTGGTCGACGAAGCATTTGCGACGCTGGGGACCGAGCAGCAGCAGCGATACCGGGAAACGACGCCGGAGCCCGATGTTGCGTTGGTCGACGTGACCGACGCCCGCGAGGTCTGAGGCTTCGAGCGCACAAGATGGTTCGATGACGCTTCGATGACGCAGGTGGTCGCACGGTGTCATCGACATGGAGCACACCGCTGGGCGCCAACTCGTTGTCTCGACCGCTGGCGGAGCTGGGCTAACGTCGCGCCAGGGAGCGCGACTGGGGAGGGAGGCCAGGATGGCTCGGCCGTTCAGACTCCATCCACCAGATCTCGCCGAAGGCATGGTGTTGCGCGTTGGCGTGCAGTCGGCGCTTGCTGGTCGGTTCGATCGAATGGTCACCTGCCTCGTCGGTGGAGCCGGGTTCGGCAAGACCACTGCGCTGGTTCAAGCCTTTGCAGAGAACGAACTCCACCCCCTGGGACACGACATCTGGCTCGCATGTCAGCCCGGTGACGCAGCGTCGGACGGGTTCGCCCTCGGTTTGCTCACCGCATTTGATGCGCCGTCTGCTCCGGTGTCGTCCGTTGCCGACGTCGTCATCGAAACGATGGCTGCGCGCTCTCCGTCCGCCGTGGCACTCGTCCTCGACGACGTGCAGTTCCTGACCGACCCATCCAGTCGATCGATCCTCGATGACATCGTCCGCAAGCTGCCTGCGAACGCTCACCTCGTGCTCTCGGGGCGGATGCTCCCGGACATCGCGCTGACCAGGCTCGATCTCATCGGTGAGTGCGAGATCGTGCGCGAGATGGAGCTCGCGTTCAGCACCGAAGAAGCCGCCCAGATGCTCGGCGTCGATCACGCTGACACTGCGGCTTTCGGGGGCTGGCCCGCTTTGATCCAGCTCTCACGCACCGGACGCGCTGTGCGATTCGTGCAAGAGGAGGTGACGAGCTTGCTCGACTCCGCTCAACTGAGTGTGCTGCGCTGCCTCGTGGCAGTCGGCGAGGCGGACGCCGAGTTGCTCAGCGAGTTGGCCGCAACCGACGCCGAGAGCGTCCTGGCGACGACGCCGCTCGTACATCGGCGCGGTGAGTTGTGGGCAGCCCATGATCTGTGGGCCGACGTGGTCGGGAGCCAGAAGCCGGGTGGCGACGGCCAAAGCGAAGCCGACGACATTCGGCGCCGAGCGGCAGAACTCGGTCGCCGTCGTCGACAGCCAGCGTGGGCTGTGGATGTGATGCTGCGATCACAACTCATCGATCACGATGCGAACAGTCGCAGCCTCGACGCGGCGTTACGCGACGCACTGCTGCGGACGGATCGGGTCGAGCCGCACGTGTTGCGACGGTGGCACGACCACATCTTCGGGAACGGCGTGTCGAACTTCGACGCCGGTAGCGCACATCAGTCGGCTCCACGATCGCTCCTGGGCGGGCTGATCAGCAGGCTGGACAATCCAGGGAGTGAGGACTGCCATGCGTGGTTGAGGCTCGCTGCATCGCAGTTCATCGAAGAGGCGGATGATGAGGCATCGGTGGCGGCGCTGGCCTCGCTCGTGTTTGCGTATCACGTGCGCCGCGACGTGCCGGGGTTGCTGTGGGCGTTCGGTGAGCTGATGAGGTTCGCGGAACGTGGAGTCCGGTCAGCAGCCCCCTACCCGCTGCTTGCGGGTGCCTTAGTCGCCACCTCGGCCAGTGAGCCGCTCGACGTCGTTGGACACTGTGAGCCGCTGCTCGGTCTGGAACTCCCCGTGGAGCTCCGAGCGGTGGCGTTGTGGCTGTATGCGAATGCCCTTGGCAACCTCGGCCGGTCGTCGGTCGAACCGGCTGCGGAGTGCTACGCCCTCGGTCTCCCCCTTCCCGGCATGGCGATGATCTACAGCGCTGCTCGTTGGCGCGCTGGTATGGCTCGGGAGATGGCTGACAACCCGATCACACCGTTGGATGGGGCACGCGACCGGTTCCTCATGTCGACATGGGAATGCTGTCTTGCGGCGTCGATGGGCGACGCGGAAGCCGCACGCAAGCACCTCGCAGTGATCGAGGCATCGAGTGCGAATGAAGCGCAATGGCAGACCGCAGGCAGCATCGAAATGCCCAAGGCAACGGTGCTCTACAACGAGCGACGCGATGTCGAGGCGACCGATCTCTTGCGGACGTTTCTCTCCGAGAATCCAGCGACACAGCAGGCCTACTTCTATCGAATGTTCGCCATCGGGCTGGTGTACGTGCTGGTGCCCGAGGAACGAGCGTGGTTCGAACGAGAAGCAGAGCGAGAGAGCTTCGGACCGCTGTATCAGCGTGACCTGGACCTGGTGCGAGCGCTCGTGGCGGTGATCGAGCACGGTGACCTCGATGCGGTCGAAGCGCTGGACTTTCCGGTGACGGCGGGGGAGCTGATGCCGTCGGTTGGAGTGCGCAATGGCACGGTGCTGCTGGCGGCGGCGGTCGCAGCTGGCCGCACCGATCTGGGCGACCTCATCGAGGATTTCATCGAGTTGGTCGGTGCGACGGCTCGAAGCCGGTGGCGCGAGCTGGCCGACGGCGAGCCCGGCTCCATCGCAGATGGGGCGCGTCAGATCATCGAGTCGATGCCGGTACCACCGCGACGCAACCCGGAACTTCGCTTGCTTGGTTCGAGTGAACTCATCATCGACGGTCGTCCAGTCGAACATCCGGACTGGCGCCGGGAGCGGGTGCGAGCGCTGCTCACATTCCTGTCGCTGCATCCGGATACGACGCGTGAACACGTGATGGCAGCGCTGTGGCCGGACGCTGCGGCGGACTCGGCTCGGCGCAGTCTCCGCACGACGCTCAACATGCTGCTCGCAGTCCTGGAGCCTGATCGTTCACCAGGCGACGCATCGTTCTTTCTTCGGTCCAGTGGCCAGCGACTTCGTCTCGTCCTTGCCGAGCGGGGTAGCCCTGGTCTGCTGGTCGACATCGGCGAGTTCGAGTCGAAGTTGGACGAAGCGGAGCACTGGGAAGCTGCGGGTATTCCTTCACGATCGATCGAGCCATTCCGAGTCGGTGTCGCCGTCTACCGCGGTGACCTGCTCACCGACGGTTACGACGATTGGGTCATGGCGTCGCGCGATCGACTTCGCGGACGCTTTCTTGCAGCGTCGAGCCGACTGGGTGAGCTGCTGCTCGCAACCCATCACACCAGCGAGGCAATAGCGGTGGCTTCGAGAGCCCTCGAAGTCGAGCCATGGTCAGAGCCGTCCCATCGCGTTCTGATTGCCGCGCATCTCGACAAGGGCGACCTCGCAACGGCGCGCCGACTGGTCGCAACGTGTGAGCAGGCGCTCGCTGACGTCGGCGGCCCATCGGATGGTTCGACGCTCGAGTTGTTCCGTCGGCTGGAGCGTCGCTGATCAGGACGGGTGCGAAAACGCGACGACGCGGCACCCGTCGTGAGACGAGATGCCGCGCCGGTCGATTCAACGTGGTGTCAGCGGAAGCTGTCGAGATCAGGAGCGATCTCTTCTGGTGACGTGGGTGGCGGGTACCGCTTCACCACGTTGCCAGCTCCATCCACGAGGAACTTCTCGAAGTTCCACGCAACGTCGGAGGTCTCGCCTTCGCCCGGCTGAGCCGCTTTGAGCAGCGTGTAGAGCGGTGCCTCGTTCTCGCCGTTCACGTCGACCTTCGAGAACATCGGAAAGTTCACGTCGAACTTCGATGTGGCGAACTCGAGGATCTCGGCGTCGGTGCCGGGCTCCTGGTTTGCGAACTGATTGCAGGGAACACCGAGGACGACGAGGTCGTCATTGTCATTGTGGAGCGTACGCAGACCTGCGTACTGAGGCGTGAGGCCTCAAGCGCTGGCGACGTTGACGACGAGGGCGAGCTTGCCCTCGAAGTCAGCGAAGCTGACCTGGTCGCCCGTGATGGACGTCATGGAGATGTCGTGGAATTTCATGACTGTCAACGGTATCGCGTCACTTGATCGCTTGGCCGATGATCTGGTGGCGAACGTGAAGGCCAGCTCGCCCTCGGTCCACTTCTTCGAACTCGACCGTGCTGAATGGGCTGGCGTGAAGCAGCGCTCCGGTGTCGCGGTCGACCTCGCACCCGTTGAAGCACCATCGGTGTGGGCGCAACAGGATGCGTTGTGCCAGCCGAGTGCGAGAGCCCGCTGGCGCTTGCACGTGTTCGGTGAAAAAGTAGGTGGCGCCCGGACGAAGCACCCGGTGCGCTTCGCGGACCACTTGCGCTGGATCGTCCACGCCGCAGAGCAGCAGCGTGCCGACGACGCCATCGACCGACGCATCGTCGACGTCGATCGACTCGCCACGCAGCGAACGAATCTCGAGGTTCACGCCGTGTTCATCGGCGCGTGCCTGAAGAAGTTCGTGCATCAAGGGGTTCGGTTCGATCGCGATCACCTTGGTCTCAGGCGCGTAGTAGCGCATGTTGACCCCGGTGCCGGGCCCGAGTTCGACCACCGTCCCGCGCATCGCACCGATCGTTGCTTGTTTGCGTTCTCCGTAGGCAGCGTGCACATCGGCGGCGCCAGCATCGAGGATCCGGGCCTCGAGTTTGCTTCGGATCCTGTGCTTCTCGAAGTCGACCATGCGAGCATGTTCGCACGCTGAGGTGCTCGGGCTGGATAACATCACCAACGCACATGTCTGATGACCACGAACCCTTGATGGGCCGCTGCCTCCGCGCTGTCCATCACCCCCCGAGTTGCTGACCTGATGTTGACCGCGCTCGGGCTGATTGCCGTCGTCATTCTCATTGCTGCCAACGGGTACTTCGTGGCCGCCGAGTTCGCGTACGTTGCCTCTCGCCGATCCCGTTTCACCGAGGCAGCTGATGACGGTGACAAGAAGTCACAACGCGCCCTGGCGGTACACAAGCGGTTGAGCTTCATGCTGTCGGGCGCTCAGCTCGGCATCACGGTCACCTCCCTGGTGCTCGGCTTCATTGCCCGCCCCGCAATTGCAGGTGCGATTGAGGGCCCGCTGGAAGCCGTCGGCGTCAGCGAGTCGGCGAGTCTCGGCGTCTCGATCGCGGTTGCCTTCGTGCTGGCGACGATTGCCCAGATGGTGTTTGGCGAACTGGCCCCCAAGAACCTGGCCATCGCAAAGCCCGAACCGGTTGCTCGGGCGGTCGCAGGGTCGACGTTGATCTTCATGAAGGTGGCCGGCCCCTTGATCCGGCTCTTCGACGGAGCGGCGAACAAGCTGTTGCGGATGGTCGGCATCGAACCGGTCGAAGAGCTTCACAGTGGAGTGTCCGCCGAGGAGCTCGATCTGATCGTCGACTCGTCGGCTGAGTCCGGTCACCTCACCGCATCGCAAGCTGGTCTGTTGGAACGCGCGATCGACTTCGGGGAACTCGAAGCATCTGATGCAATGGTGGCGTGGAACAAGGTCGTGACCATCGACGGGGTTGCTACAGCCGCTGATCTGCGTGATGCCATGGCGTCCAGACGGTCCCGATTCCCCGTGGTCGATGCCGACGGCAAGGTGGCCGGAATCGTGCACGCCAAGGATCTGCTCGGTGTGGATCGCACCACGTACGAAACGACACTCGTGCAGTCGCTGATGCACGACGTGATCGCCGTTCCCGAGTCGGCCGGGCTGACCGTGGTGCTGTCCCAGCTCCGCACACACTCGACGGAGATGGCGCTGGTGATCGACGAGTACGGCGGCCCCGCTGGAATCATCACCCTCGAAGACGTCGTCGAGGAACTCGTCGGAGAAATCGAAGACGAATACGACCCGACCGAAACCAGCGAGCAAACCGAAGGCGCCCCAGGGGTGTGGACCGTCACGGCCACGTCGCGTCCCGACGAGATCCAGCGCACGACCGGGCTCCAGCTTCCCGACGGTGAGTACGACACGGTCGCAGGCCTCGTGCTGGACCGCTTGGAGCGCGTCGCCGAAGTAGGCGACGAAGTGACCGTGGATGGTGTTCACATCGAGGTCACCGAGGTCGACGGTTACGCCATCGAAGCGGTGCGCTTGCAGGTCGACCCGAACGCGGACATCGTTCTGAGCGACACCTCTGATGACGCCCCCACCGAGACCAACGAGGATCACTCATGATCGGCATCCTTGCGGTCGAAGACGGCGCCGGTGTCCAGTTTGACGGCCCCGCCCTGATCCTCGCCGTGGTGCTGTTGGCGTTGAACGGGTTCTTCGTGGCAGCAGAGTTTGCGTTGCTCGCGTCTCGCCGGTCACGGATCGAACAGCTCGCTGCTGATGGCAACAAGAAGGCGAAGTCGGCGCTCGCCGGTATTCGGGAGTTGACGCTGATGTTGGCCGGTGCTCAGCTCGGCATCACGATGTGTTCACTCGGACTCGGTCTCGTTGCCGAACCGGCCGTCGCAGCGATCTTCGAGGGGCTCTTCGGCGAAGTCGGGTTCCTTGCCGACAATGCTCTGTTCGGCCAGTCGTGGTCACACATCATCGGCTTTGCCGTCGCACTGTCCATCGTGGTGTTCTTGCACATGGTGGTCGGCGAGATGGCTCCGAAGTCCTGGGCGATCTCGCACCCTGAAGACTCCGCAATGAAGCTCACGCGCTTGTTCCGTGCGTTCGTCACCGTCTTCCGCCCGGTGATCTGGTTCATGAACGGGATTGCCAACCTGGTCGTGCGAGCGGTTGGAGTGGAACCGCAGGACGAGCGAGCCATGGCGCACTCGCCGGGTGACCTTCGCTTGCTGCTGGACGAGTCGGCAGGCCACGGCGGCCTTGCGGCCACGGAGCATGAGTTGCTGACGCGCTCGTTGGAGTTGTCGGGGCTCACCGCCTCTGACGCAATGACCGTGCGGCGCGACATCATCGCTGTTGCAGGAGCGGCGACCGCTGACGTGGCCGCTGCCGAGGCACATCGCACCGGACGCAGCCGCATCATCGTGTTCGACGAAGACCTCGATCATGTACGCGGCTTCGTGCATGCCAAAGATCTCCTCCGGTTGCCCACGGGAACCTGGGCAAATACGACGGTGGGTTCGATCAGTCGGCGCGTCATGGTCACTCCCGAACACCACCGACTCGAAGACCTGCTGTTGGAGATGCGCACGGAGCGCCAACACATTGCGCTCGTCATCGATGAGCACGGCACCGTCGTGGGCTTGGTCACGTTGGAGGATGTGATCGAGGAATTGATTGGAGACTTCGATGACGAGTCCGATCAACGACTGGGGGAGTGCGAGCGCCTGGAGGACGGTTCGTTCCGTGTGAACGGCACGCTGCGCCATGACGAGTTCGAGGAGTACACCGGCGTCGAGTTGCCGGAGGGGGACTGGCAGACCATTGCTGGCTTCGTGATTGCTGCATTCGACGAGATCCCTGCGGTCGGCGATCGTGTCGACACCGAGATCGGGCAGTTCGAAGTGATCTCGATGGATGCGTACGCCATCGACTCGCTGCGCTTCCGTGCCAGCGCCGACGCCAACTGAGAACGGATTCTGCGACCCCGGATCAAGGATCCCTGGTTCAAGATGTCGCAGGTGCGATCGAGAAGCAGGTAGTGGCACTATTTTGCCCTCAGTAGCGAAGCAGATTAACGTTTGCAGCGTGGCACGGTCGATGGGTCGCAGAACTTCGCTGAGTGTGATGCTGGCGACCGCGCCGATGGCCACCGCTTCGATCGGGGTGGCTGGCGCTGGCCCGCTGGACGTTGTGCCGGTCGTGGTGCAGCGCGCCTCAGCCGTGTCACTCGATGTCACGTATGAAGAATGGGGTCGCTACACAATCGAGGACGGCGCGAGCTACTGGCGAACGAATGTTCGTATCGGGTAGATTCGAACCATGACCGACGTTGCTGATTCCGCTGTCGAATCGCCCAAGAAGGTCGCCAAGATCGAGCAGGACCTGTCGCTGCTCGCTGGCGATATCCAGGCGGAGAACTACGGAGTCGGCGAAGACCGCAAATTCAAAGTCGAGTCCGAGTGGCAGCCTGCGGGCGCACAGCCAGCGGCGATCGAAGCGTTGTCCAAGGGTGTAGACGAGGGCCAGCGATTCCAGACGCTGTTGGGCATCACTGGGTCGGGCAAGTCGGCGACGATCGCGTGGACTATCGAGCAGGTGCAGCGCCCCACGCTGATCTTGGCGCCGAACAAGTCACTCGCTGCGCAGCTGGCTCAAGAGATGCGGGACTTCTTCCCGAACAACCGGGTCGAGTACTTCGTCAGCTACTACGACTACTACCAGCCCGAGGCGTACATCCCGTCGAGCGACACCTTCATCGAGAAGGACTCGTCCGTGAACGACGAGATCGATCGACTTCGCCACTCGGCGACCGCCGCACTGTTGACCAGGCGCGACACCATCGTCGTTGCCTCGGTGTCATGCATCTACGGCATGGGCAATCCCGAGGAATACCGCGGACACCTCCTCGATCTGAACGTCGGCGTCGACTACGACATGCGTTCCATTCTGCGTCGCTTGGTCGACATGCAATACGACCGCAACGACATGACCTTGGGGCGAGGCAACTTCCGTGTGCGGGGTGACACGATCGAAGTGCATCCCGCGTACGAAGAGAACGTGCTGCGCATCGAAATGTTCGGCGACACGATCGAGCGGATCACCACCATCGATCCGCTCACTGGTGAGAACCTGCGCGAACTGGACCGGGCGTACGTGTTCCCTGCCACTCACTACGCCACGTCGGCCGAACGGCTGCAAACAGCCATGGGCAAGATCGAGACCGAGCTCCAGGTGCGCCTGAAGGAGTTCGAAGAGAACGATCAGCTGCTCGAAGCGCAGCGTCTCCGGATGCGCACGTCGTATGACCTCGAGATGATGGGCGAGGTCGGCTACTGCAATGGCATCGAGAACTACTCGATGCACATGGACGGACGCGAGTACGGGGAGCCGCCATTCACCCTGCTCGACTACTTCCCCGACGACTACCTGCTGGTGATCGACGAGAGCCATGTCGCGGTTCCGCAGTTGCACGGTCAGTACGCAGGTGACCGCAGCCGTAAAGACATGTTGGTGAACCACGGCTTCCGCTTGCCCTCGGCGCGCGACAACCGGCCACTCACCTTCGAAGAAGTACTCGGCCGCGTGAACCAAGGGATCTTCGTGTCGGCCACTCCGTCGGAGTACGAAACCCGTGTGTCCACGAACCTGGTCGAACAGGTCATACGCCCCACCGGCTTGGTGGACCCCGAAGTCATCGTGAAGCCCACCAAGGGCCAGATCGATGACTTGATGGAACTGGTGAACGGTCGCATCGCCATGGGTGACCGAGCGCTCGTCACCACGCTCACCAAGAAGATGGCCGAGGATCTCACGGACTACCTGCTCGAACAGGGGCTTCGAGTGCGCTACCTGCACTCCAATATCGACACCATTCAGCGCATCGAGATCCTTCGAGCGCTGCGTCTGGGAGAGTTCGACGTCCTGGTGGGTATCAACCTGTTGCGAGAAGGACTCGACCTGCCCGAGGTGTCGCTCGTGTGCATCCTGGATGCCGACAAGGAAGGCTTCCTACGTTCGGAGACCTCGCTGATCCAGATGATCGGCCGAGCGGCGCGAAACGTCGATGGCCAAGTGGTGATGTACGCCGACAAGATCACGGATTCCATGACCAAGGCCATCGAGGTCACGCAGCAGCGACGCAAGCTGCAGATGGCGTATAACGAGGAACACGGGATCAACCCCGAGACCATTCGTAAGGCGGTTGGCGACATCTTGTCCATGCTGCGCGGCCCCGAGGACCGAGCGCCGGTCCCGGGTAAGGACCGACGCCGCCAAAAGGAACGCGACAAGGTCCAGAACGAGCTCAAGAACCTGCCGCAGCAGGAGTTGACGCGCCTCATCCAAACGCTCGAGGAAGAGATGCACGCCGCCTCGGCAGACTTGAAGTTCGAGTACGCAGCGAAGCTGCGCGACGAGATCAACGATCTGCGCCGTCAAGTCGTGGATGCTGGGTAGAGCGAGCCGGCGATGATCGAGATTCATACGCTCACCGAGTTCGATGGTTACGTCGAACGCGCGCAGTCGCTCGATGGCGTCGTCGTGCAGGGGGTGGATCTCTCGGAGCGGTCCCGTCAGATTCTGGGGGTTGGTTGTGTCGGAGCGACGTTCCTGGGGTGCCGCCTGACGGGGGATGCATTGGAACACGTCGTCGACGGCGGTGCCGTGGTGTTCCCGCATCTTCCAGCGATCCCATTCGACCCGTACCGGCCGCATCTGTATGCCCAGGGAGAACTGCTCGCTGGTTGGGTACCCGGCAACGAACAGTCCTTTGATGAAGATGCGCTCGACTCGCGGATCTATTCCTGGTCGTCGCGCCATCCGAAGGGCGAGCCACTACCGGTCCTCGATGCCCTGGCGCAACGACTCCACGATCACGCCGTTGACGATGCGCTGGGAGCTCACTTGCGACATCATCCCGACGTGGTCGCGGTGATGGGTGGGCACTCGATGAAGCGCACCGACCCGGCGTTTCGCACCGTCGCAGACCTCGGGCGACTGATGGCGCGTGAGGGTTGGCATGTGGCGACCGGCGGCGGGCCAGGTGCAATGGAAGCCGCCAACCTCGGGGCGTGGCTCGCACCACATGCTGATGACGCACTCGACGAGTCACTTGAGCTTCTCTCGGTCGCGGTCGACTATGCGGCGGCTGATGCGTATCTCACGGCAGGCCAGGCCGTGCTCGATCGGTTCCCCGACGGGGCCGAGAGTCTGGCTGTTCCCACTTGGTTCTACGGCCACGAACCAACGAATCAGTTCGCTAGCCACGTGGCCAAGTACTTCGCCAACTCGATCCGAGAAGACGGATTGTTGGCGATAGCGACACGCGGTGTGGTGTTCTCTCCTGGAGCGGCCGGGACCACACAGGAAGTCTTCCAGGATGCAACGCAGAACCACTATGCGGTGTTCGGCAACGCGAGTCCGATGGTGTTCCTCGACCGAACGTTTTGGAACGAGACGCTCCCCGCGGAGCCACTCCTGCGAACACTCGCAGGTGATCGACCGTACGGCGCGTTGATCGGTTCGGCAGATACCGCAGCGGAGGCAATGGCGTTTCTGCGGTCGCATCCCGCGATCAGCATCGAATCCTGAGCAAACCGTCGAGGTTCGCGGCCGGCGGGCATCAGACGAACTCGCGCTGGAACGCCGTCGCAATCGACTCTCGCTGTTCGTCATCGTCGGTGCGCTGCGCTGGTTTCAACAGCGGGCGACGCGGGCGTTCCATCATCGCAGAGATGACGAGGAGCGAGACGCCGCCGGCAGCGATCCAACTCCAAGTCGGTGCGGTCGCGAGCCGAGGCCCAGCCGAGGTGACGAGCGTTGCGACGAGCGAGGCGGTGCCGAGCACCAATGGAGCCCCGAGCCGTCGAACGCCCCCGACCGCAACACACACCACCGCAACGCTCACGCCGAGGCTGGCTGCCCAGCCGCCATCGGCGGCGACCTGGGAGACTGCGAGCCACGCCAACAACATGCTCAGCCCCGGTCCGTACGCCAGCCAACTCGACGTCGAGCGAGTTGACCGGAGCGCCGTCCCAGCAACCACCAGTCCAGCGCTCACTGCAGCGATGGTGAGGTCCTGACCGTCGATGCCGTGTGGAGCAAGCCAGCTGATGACCAGGCCGTTGGTGCCGGTCGTCCACCAGATGCTGACGGCGGAGCACCCTGCGCCCGCCGCGGCGATCGCTGCCGAGCGAACGCGACCTCCGGCGACTGCGTAGAGCCAACCTTGCGAAGCCAGGACCAAGCAGGACAGCGAGATCGCAGCAGGCGTGGTGAAGAGTGCAACCAGCAGCGTCGATGCCCCGAGCGAGACGGCAAGCACATCGGTCGGCCCTACTCGGCGGATGCGCATCGCTGCTGCCGTGATGACCGGCGTTGCCACGAGCAGCACGGCCCACAGCGTCGAGCGATCAGCTGGCCATCGGGTGATGAGCAGCAACGTCGAGACGATCGTGGCGGATGGAATCGCACAGCGATGTATGGAGTCGTTGGTGTTCGACCAAGCAGCAAGGATGACGATGCTCGCAGCCCCGACGATGATCACCGTGTCGAACCGGCGCGTCGCGTCCGCCAGCAGCATGAGAAACGTTGCCCACGTCGCATGTGCGGCGCAAACACCGATCCAGGAGCCCCACGAGGTGACACTGCTCGACACGGCCCAGAGACCGAGTGCACCAGCGGCACACCAGCCGCCGCTGATCCCGCTCGACACCATGGCAGCGAGGAGTGCGCCGACCGCACCGACCCGCACCAGGTCGTTCACGAGCCGACCACTGCGCTGAGACGAGGCACCCACAACCGCTGCCACGGCCAGAGCCGCAACGGTCGCACTGGCGGGAACCATGAACTGTCGGCTCATGGATCCGCCGCCAACAACGTGTTCGAGCGCCTTCGTGGACGCAACGATGAACGGGGCCAGCAACGCGACGATCGCCAACGTGGAGGCGGTCACTTCACGAATCAGCTCGGACCAGCGCGCGAAGATCGATCGAGTGTCACCCACTGCAAGCACCTGGACGACACCGACGAGTACGGCCGGCGCGGTGCACCAAAGAGCCAACGGAGCAGCACCCACGACGGCACCGCCGATGAGTCCGTAAGCGACGAGGAAGAGCGACGCCGAAGCAAGCGCGGCGTTGCCGCGACGATGGGCAGAGACGGCGACCGTCGCTGCCGCCAAGATGCACGATGTGGGGATCACCCACGACTCGACGCCGATCGCATCGACGCGGTGGAGGGTTCCGGGTCCAACTCCGGCTCGGGCGAGCAGCGTCGAAAGCGGCACGATCGGAACGAGACCGGCCAGCGCAACGCTTCTTCGCCTGGCGCCGACGACGAGTGCACCGGTGCTTGCTCCAGCGAGCAGCAGTGACAGCGGAACGGAACTGGTTGCGGCGGTCCCGAAGGCGGCCAGGCCGACTGCTCCGACAGGCGCCGCACGAAGGGATTGAACGTCCCAGCGGCGGGCTTGCACGTTGACCGCAACGAGCGCAGCCAGACCGCCGACCATCACGCAGGTGGGCCATTGCGCATCCAACGCTGCCGCTGCGGCGATGGCGACAGGAGCGGTGAGGCACGCAGCGAGCACGGCGAGTGATGTCGCGGTCGATCGCATTCGACTTCGAGCTGCTTCGGCAGCCGCGAATGTTGCGACCAGTGAACCGACGAGGCCCGCAAAACGAGCAGTGGGTCCAATTCCGGACCACTGTCCGGCGACCACCACGACCGAGGCGACGAGGAGCAACGTCGCTCCGGTCGCAGCGAGCCAGCCGGCGGCGGTGAGCGGAACCGCATGAACCAGGCGATCTGTGTCGGAACGCAGGCGCTGTGGCCGGACCTCAGAGGCACGTGTCGTGTTCATGCCAACCACGTGCGTCGATGGTCGAGGCGAGCGCCATCGGGAGAATCCCCCAGAGCTGCGTGGGCGAGCCCCCACGCGATGCACTGCTTCGTTCTGTGTTCAGCCCCCGGCTACCGTGTGGTAACTGTGCATTCAGGCAGAAGGGGAGGCGGATGCGACGACCACAACTCAACGTGCTGTCGTTCATGGTGTGCGGCGCCATGCTCATTGCATCCTGCAGTTCGTCTGCAGCCGAGGACACAGGTTCGACCGAGCCCCAGCGCAACGCAGCCGATGTCGAGGTGACCGAAGTCGAAGCCGGCCTCGGCGCGCCGAGCGGTGAGTCGGACGGGAACGATCACGTTTCGGCGAGTAGCGATGAGGCGGCGTTGCCGACCGGCGTCGATGACAGCGAGCCTGACGATGCCGAGCTCGAGAACTTTCGGTATGCGTCCGGCGATGCAGCGACGCTGTTCGACCCTGACGTGGTCCATACCTTCGAGATCGAACTGACCGACGATGCGCTCGCCGAGCTCGATGCAGATCCGTCCGCCGAGGAGTACGTCGAGGGCAGCTTGACGTTCGACGGCGAGACGCTCGATCGCGTCGGCGTTCGATACAAGGGGTCGATCGGAGCATTCGTCGGATGCACCTCAGGCCCCAATCCGCTGCAGCCGGACGGTCCCAAGACCTGTACCAAGCTGTCGTTGAAATTGAAGATCAACTGGGATGGCGCCGACACCGAGTTCTACGGCCAACGGCGTGTGCAGTTGCACTCGATGAATCTCGACCAGTCCATGATGCGTGACCGCCTGGGCTACGAGATGTTTCGCCAGATGGGGGTGGCAGCGCCACGCTCGACTCATGCACGCGTGGTGGTGAACGGTGAGTTCGTCGGTGTGTTCGCACTGGTGGAGCAGGTGGACGGCCGCTTCACCCGTGATCGCTTCGAGGACGGAACCGGCAATCTCTACAAAGAGGTGTGGCCGTTCGACTTTGACGGCAACGTGCGCAGTGCCGATGAATTGATCGACGGCCTGGAGACAAACGAGGACGAGGATCCGACCGTCGACATTGTCCAATCGTTCGCACAGGAACTGCTCGACAGCGGGGCGCCGACCGACGCCGAAGCGGCGCGACGAGTGCTCGCCGAGCGCACCGATCTCGAGGCACTCATGAGCTACGCCGTCGTGGACCGAGCTATCCGTCACGACGATGGGCCGTTCCATTGGTACTGCTTCGAGAATCCGTGCGAACCGCACAACTTCTTCATCTACGAAGAACCGGACACTCAGCGAATCCACATGATTGCCTGGGACCTCGACAACGCCTTGCAACTGTCCAATCCGGTCACCACGATCGCTGATGGATGGGGTGAGACCCAGAACGACTGTCAGACCTTCCCGCACGGCCCGATTGGATTGCCGCAACGATCGGCGGCCTGCGATCCCTTCGTTGCCGCATGGGCGCTGCTCGACACGGAGTACGAGCGCATCGACGCCGAGTTCCGTGCTGGCCCGTTTGCGCCAGCCAACGTGCGCGAGCTGCTCACCACGTGGTCGGCACAGATCGAACCACTCGTTGCCGAAGCGGCCGAACTTCACGACGATGCCGTCTCAGTCGAGCAGTGGAACCAAGCGCTGCAGCGGCTGATCGATGATTTCGTCGTCCCCGCAGAAGTGGAGTCCTGATGTCCATTCCCGCCATGATCGGCGCCGACATCGTTGCGGTGTCGCTGCTCGTCTTCGTGCTCTACTTCCCGCGCCACGGGCGCCGCGACATGGTCGTCGCGTTGCTCGGAATCAATGTCGGTGTCCTCGCGGTCGCCACGGTGCTGTCGGAGTCGACGGTGACCGCAGGGTTGGGGCTCGGGCTGTTCGGAGTGCTGTCGATCATCAGGCTCCGATCACAGGAACTCGACCAGGAAGAGGTCGTGTACTACTTCTCGGCGCTGACGCTCGGACTGCTCGGCGGTATCTCGGTCGATCCAGCGTGGGTCGCCCCTGCACTCATGGCAGCGATGCTGGCAGTGCTCTACATCGGCGATCATCCGCGACTGTTCGCCAGGGCGCGGACCCAGACCGTGACGCTTGACGCTGCGTTCCCAGACGAGTCCGAACTCATCGAGCGGCTCGGCGGGTTGCTCGGCGCAGACATCCGCCGCGTCAAGGTGAAGCGCTTGGACCTTGTCAACGACACCACCGTGGTGGCGGTTCGTTACGACCTTCACAAGCAATGACGCAGGCCGGCGCGACCTTCGCCTCGATCGTGACGGGGCTGGACGCTGTCGGGCTCGCTGCCGTCAACGCCGATGCGGCGCTGCAGACTCGTGTGGACCGCAAGTACGTGTTGTCAGCGGAGCAGCTCGATCGACTGCTGACGGCGTTCGCCTCCGATTGTCGTGTGCTCGAGATCGACGGCCGCCGCAGCTTCGGGTACGCAACCGTGTATCACGACACGAGCGATCGTGCGCTGTACCGAGACACAGCGCATCGCAGGCCGTTCCGTTTCAAAGTCCGCGAACGCACGTACGTGGACTCGCACACGACGATGCTCGAAGTGAAGACCAAGAACGGTCGCGGCAAGACAGTGAAGCATCGAGTCGACGTGAACGACCTCGGTCTCGATGCTCAAGCGCGCCGGCCAATTGAGCGTCTGACCGCAGAGATGCGGGCGTTCGTGAACTCGGTGGTGCAGACCGAACTCACCGAATCACTCGAGCCGGCGCTGCATGTGGCGTTCGACCGGACCACGTTGTTGGTCTCGAATGGCGGCGCACGATGCACGATCGATCGCAGCCTCGCGAGCACGGGAGTCAGTGATCGTGGAGCGGTTGGAGGTGTGGTCAAGCCAGACGTGGTGGTGGTCGAGACGAAATCGTCGGGCCATCGATCTGAGGTTGATCGGTGGCTCTGGAGCGAGGGTGTGCGTCCGAGTCGCTTGAGCAAGTACTGCACTGCCATGTCGGTGCTCGATTCTTCGCTGCCGTCGAATCACTGGCATCGGACACTCGCCCGTCACTTCGTCGACGACTAGGAGCGTGCGGCGGCCGATCCCGAGGCTGACAACCTGGGGGCGCAGGAACACCGAACGAGATCTCCCCTTCTTCCGGTCGACCGCTTCGCCGAGGACGCGATCTTCTGAGCGGTCGAACGAGCGCATCCGTGCCGATCAGGCGTCGCGCGATGCGTCGCGGCCGAGCGTCGATATCGGGCGGATGGAGGGAACGTAGACCTCTGCCGGAGGCACGGTCTCAGTGCACGATTCCGAAGGTCTCGGCGAGTCCGGTACGGCCTGTTTCGGTCACCATGAGTTGGCGCTTGTCCTGGCGCCGCCTGATCCAATTCTCGTCGAGCAGATGGTCCATCAACGCGGCGGGCAAGGACCCGGCAAGGTGATCGCGCCGCTCGGTCCAGTCGAGGTCGATCCGCAGAAGTGGCCGGCGCTTGGCCAGGAGGGGCTCGAGATCGATGCCGAACTGTTCGATGAACGACTCGCCGTTCAGCGTGAGTGTCGGAATGCCATCTTGCACGTCGACCCAACGTCGATGGATGAAGACATCGTGTAGTTCGGTCCCGAGACGTCCGGCGATGTGGTCGTAGCAGCTACGCGCGTAGCCAAGCCCCTGCCCCGGCGTTGGACGCCTTGGCGGCGCTGTTTCAGGGAGGTCGATCGAGTCCATGTGTTCGAGGAGGTCTGCCATCTCACGCGACGCCATGCGGTAGGCGCGGTACCGGCCAGCGGACTGAACACTCACGACACCGGCATCGACGAGCTTGCCGAGATGTGAGCTCATCGTCGATGCAGCTACCCCACAGCGACGGGCCAGTTCACCACTCGTGTGCGCAGTGCCCGACAACAACGCAGCAACCGCTGCGGCCCGCGTCGGATCAGCCAGGGCTGTTGCGAGCGAACTGATCCTGCTTCCTTCCACGCCGTCAATGTAGAACGCCCTCGTTTCGACGCGCGTCGAAACGAACGTCGAGCATCATGAACACATGACCAACAACCACCGCCTCGACGGATTCGACATGACCCCGGCGACTCTCGAACTCGAATGGGTCGTCACCATCGACACCCCGACCGCCGGCGTCGACCAAGTCGCAGCAGCACTCGGTGAACACATCCCCCTCGTGCAAGGCCCCTACGACAACTGCCTCTACGTCCGAGAAGCCGGCTACCAACAATTTCGGGCGCTCGAAGGCTCACACGCCGGCGACGAAGGAACCCTCCAACGCACCGTGGCATCACAGATCGAGTTCTCGATCCCTCCTGAGGCTGAACTGCTCAGCAGAGTCTTCGATGTGGTGTTTGCCGCTCACGTCAACGAGGAACCGACCATCCGGGTCCACGAAGCGTTCGGGAGCCGCTCCAAGCTGCTCGATGACCACGACAACCCAAATCGATACTGGAACCGTCCAGACGCAGCCGATTTGCACGGCAACGCCACCGCCACTGCACGCATGGCAGCGAACCACAACGAACCACAGCAATGAATGACGCCATCCTCGACGCGGTGCGCGGCTCACGCGGTGCGAACACCACCCAGTCCGGAACGTTCGTGTTGGTCAACGTTCACGATGTCGGCTCAGACGCTCTCGCTCGCGCCGCCGACGCGCAGGCCGTGGGTACCGCGGGCGGCGGTCACGCCGACACAATCGCTCGACGAGACGCCGGTGCAACGCAGCCCGATCGCAGCTGTGCGCCGCGCAACGCCCGGAGACACCGCGAACGGTGTCCGGCTCAGCACTAGTCCAAGCCGCGTTGCACCGCGTACCGGACGAGGTCGCTGCGGCGGCTGAGGTGCAACTTGCCGAGAATGTTGCGCACGTGGTTCTCCGCCGTCTTCGGGGAAATCGTCAGCTCCGCGCCGAGTTCGCGGTAAGTGTGTCCGCGTGCCACGAGCTGGAGCACCTGACGCTCTCGTTCGGTGAGCGGATTCGCGTCGGTGGCAGCGGCCATTCGGCGAAATTCTCCGAGGACGAGTGCGGCGAGCGACGGCGAGAACACGGGTTCGCCGACCGCAGCGCGGCCGAGCGCATCACGCACGTCGTCGACCGGCGAATTCTTGAGAAGGTATCCGGCAGCGCCGGCAGCGACGGCATCGAGTAGATCGCGTTCGGCTTCGCTGACGGTCAAGATGACGATCGGGCAGATCGTTGCGCAGGCTTGCACGACCGCCAGACCACCGCCACAGGGCATGTGTAGGTCGGTGACCACCAGGTCCGGTCGGCGTGCGTTGATCACGTCGATCGCGCCCTCTGCATCATCGGCTTCGCCGACCACATCGAAACCGTCCCCGAGCTCGCTCCGCATGCCAGAGCGGACGATTGCATGGTCGTCAGCAAGAACGGTTCGAATCGGTGCATCGGGAGTCGGTGGGTGTGGCTCGCTCATCGGCTCCACACTCTCACTTCGCTGCCGGACCCCGGCGAACTCGTGATCTCAGATCGTCCACCGATCGCAGCCATTCGGCCGATGATCGATCCGTCCAGACCCTGCCCGCGCTGCGCGGCGTCGGGGTCGAAGCCGACACCGTCGTCGCGCACGCTCGCGAAGATCTGACCGTCGTCGTCAGTCTCGGCAAAGACCACGACGGTGCCGGCCGAGGCATGCTTGACTGCATTTGTGACCGCTTCGCCGAGCGCTCCGGCCACAGCTTCCTGCCCGGTTGCATCCACCTCACACCCCAAGTCGACCACGTTCACGGTGACGGTGAGATCATGACCGCGGGCGGCCCGCTCGACAGCGTGGCGAATTCGACCTTCGAGGTCATGGGCGGGCACAGCCGACGCACCGAAGAGAAATCGTCGCAGGTCGCGATCGGCGTCGCGAGCGGCCCGCGCCAGTTCGGGGTCCCGGTCGCCGGTGCGCTGTTCGACGAGGGCGAGGGTCTGCAGCACGGTGTCGTGGAGAACGAGCCCGACTTCGTCTCGGGCACGTTGATCCGCAATGCGTCCTTCGACCGAACGGAGAAGCTGGCCCAGCCACCCAAACAGCGCACCGGCTGCAGCGAAGAAAATGGACGTTGCAACGATGGAGGCGGTGTGGCGCAGTGACCACGGCCCGAAGTCGTTCAACAGTGCGGCTGCCCACTCGGCGGGGCCGATCAGGGTGCCGAGGAGCGCAGCGATCCACGGCCCGAATGCGAGACCAGCGGTGGCCATCGAAATCAACGGGTACTGCGTGGCCAGGCTCTGGGAGGTCTCGAAAACATGACCGGGGTCGAACACCCAGCCGTCGACGGCGCTCAACCCAAATGCCAACGCCACCTCGGTCACAGCGAACGTTGGAGACATCGCGCCTCGAGGGTTCTGGCGGATCGCTGCGGTGGCGAACAGACACATTGCCAAGACGGCCAGCACGCACAGCCAAGCAACGACGGGCTGACGTAACGCAGTGGCTGCCCCGGTGGGATCGTTGGGACGTGGGCTGTCGACCTCGCGCAGCGACGCGACTGCAACGACACCGACCATCCAGAGCCAGGTCAGCCAGCGGGCTGCGGCGATTGCGCGCACCATCGTGACACCGGTGGGAAACAGTCGCGTCGCTTCAGGAGTCATGGTCCTCGACGTCTTGTGGCGACACGATGCCGGCTTCGACCACATGCTCCGCAAGGCGCGTCCGCCGATCCTTTGCAAGACGATCGCTCGAGCCGTGTAGCCCAGCCACGCCAGCCTTTGAGTATTTCGCGCAGAGGCCATCGAGTTTGCGGTTGAACTTGGTGACGGTCCAGTCGAGTGATGCAGCGATCAGCCGGTTGGTCGGCATGGATTGGTCGCGCACCACAGGAACCGCAAGCGCAACCAGCAAACGATGTTGGTCATCGGTGATCGGGATGTGCGAAGTGGTAGCCGTTCGGTCGTCTGGATCGGTGGTGGGATCAGGGACGACGCGATGATCGCTCTCGTCCTCGGAAGCATCGAGCCCGATCACATCGAGGGCGAGTTCATACGATGTACCACCCGCATCGAAGCGCAGTGTCGCCGAGTCGTACGCAATCGGCGTGGAGGTGCCGGGAGCGATTCGAGCAGACGAGGTGCTTGCATCGTCGTTCAACGCCAGACCGATCGACGAGCCGACGTTGTCGATCCACCACAGTCCATTGGCGTAGCGGAACTCGGCGAGGATCCGATGCAGAAAACGGTTGTCGTCGATGACGATGTCAGCCGATCGCCCGATCGTGAGTGTTCGGTCGCTCGTTGCGGAGTATTCCTCGCCACAGAACTCGACCCGGAGCTCGGGGTCGCCGGTATCAGGTCCGTTTGTCGGGGTGGCAGAGCTGGTCATGTCGTCTCGTGTGGCTCATGAGTTGAAGCAGTGTCATCGGTGGAGGCGGCCCGTTGGATGATCGTCAGCGTGGTGGGTCCGCCGAGTTGGATCTTGTCACCGACGGAGACGGTTCGGGGAACCCATGGAGGCAGGGCCTGCGGCGTGTGTTCGCCGGGCGACAACACAGCGGTTCTTCCGCCGGCGCCGCAGTCGGTTGCGCTCGGGTTCCCATCCGCCGGCTGAAGGACGACGTGGGTGCGCGAGACCGTCGATGGAGCATCGATCGAGATCAGGCGGCAGGCGCCGTCGAGTCGTGCCGCCGCAGCCATCGGGGCACGGCCGATCACGATTGGTTGGTCGATCGGAATGATCGATCCATCGGGAAGTCGAAGATCAACCGCATCCAACGCTGTTCCCAGCGGCTCGTGACAGATTCGGCACTCCGTGTTGCTGCCCGGGTTGGCATGGCCGCGCCGACACCGGACGTCGTGCGTGCGTTTGAGCGTTCGGTTGGTGGCGTCGTCGGGATAGCCCACGGGGCCGAGTGGCGCGAGCGTGTGGTCGAGACCGAACATTCCGCTCGGGTCCGGGGGCTCTGCAGTGATCGCTGCGAGGTGGGAATTTGCTGGCGTCTGGGTGAACGAGCACGTGGTCGGGCGTGCCGGAAGGACCAGACCGAATGCCGCAGCGTTCACAGAGCCCGCTCGCAGATCGGTTCGTGATCGCTCGACCTCCGCCGTTGCGTCGGACACGACGGTGAGTTCAGTGATCGCTCCGGCAACGAGGCTACGAACCCAGTGTTCGACCAAGGTCGGACCCGACACCGACGGAACCCACAAGTCGACGTCAGAACTGACGACGATGTGTCCGCTTGGGTCGGACCAGTCGACGACGCACCGAGGAACGGTGGTGTAATCCGCTGCTGGTGACCCTATTCGGTCGTATCGTTCGAACAGGTCGTCCACTTCAGCTGAGCGCTGCTGTGCGACAGGTGCGGCAACGAACAGCAAGTTGCTGTCTCGGCGAGCGAGACGCCCCCAACCCGGAGTGGTGGTGAGGCGCACGCCGCTGCTGGTCGTGGAGCGATCCATGGACTCCATGGTGCCATTCATGTTCAGTGGCGTCGACGAATGGTTCGCAGGTCGGTTGCCATACGAGTTCGTTCGACACGGGTGTGCTCGGAGCGGATCTCTGCGGCAACCGCGTCGTAGGCACTCCATGCGGAATCTGCTGCATCGGCGTCAGGTGGTTGCGGGTGGAATGCAGTGCGTTCCACGACCATCACCAGGTGCTTCAACTCGGTGGGCGCTTCGGTGCCCAGTGTTCGAGCGACCTCTTGCGGGGTCGCGCGCCCGGCAACCCTGACACCGGTTTCGATGTATCGATCGACGGCTTCGTCCCACGCGAACCCGATGGACGAAGCAGCATCGGTCGTACTGCGTCGACGACGTCGTCGCAGTGCCTTGGCCGCGGCGATCATGGCAGCGGTCAGCATCGCCACCACGATCAGCATCCCTGCAGCGATGCCGGCCACGGCTGCAATGCTGCGGCCCTGCTGGGTCACCGGCTCGTCGTCTTCGTTTTCTTCGTCGTCCTCTTCCTCATCGAGTTCCTCTGCTTCTTCGTCGTCGGCGAACAGTTCCGGGGTTGGAGGCACAGGCGGCGGTGGGGGAGGGCTGGGTACCACCACGTCTTGCACGGTGATGCCGGTGGCCTCAGCGCTTGGCTCACGGCTGCGGTCGGGCGACACGTCGATCGGCACCCACCCTGCAGCGCCGAGATCCACTTCGACCCAAGCACTGAGATCTGCCGCGAACACCTCGGCACTGCCGTTCACGTAGCGATCCTCGGGCACCAGGTAGCCCACGACGATGCGCGAGTTCAGTTCAGCGATGCGGATCATCGTGGCCGCCGCCGCGGCGTATTGTTCTTCGAATCCCACGAGTCGATCAGGCTCGGCGAGGAACTCGGCAAGGCGGAAATGGGAGTGGCCCGGACGGGCGAGGGCAGAGACGTCGTAGAACCCGTCGTTGACGAAGCGGTCTCGGATAGCGGTGACCCGCGGCCAGCCAGGGCCGATTCCTTCGACCAGATCTGCGGTGAGGTTTCGGACCGGTGGTGGCACGGCATCGAGCTCGTCGTTGCTGCGCAGTGCTGGGGCATCGAGTGCGGCCAGTTCGTCATCGGTGAGCTCGCGAGCGATGTCGACATCGAGGTCGTACTGCATGCCGTTGCTCACGCCGGTGGGCACCGCAACGGTGCCGGTGATGAGGTTCATTCGGAGTCGATCTTGGGCGAGGGCCACCCCGTCGGTTCCCAGCTCAGGGTCGGCTGGTGCGGGTGCTGAGGTGAATCTGACCGTGTCGGGCCAACCTGCGGTCGGGACAAAGGCGCCGGCGAGGTCGTTGATGATGATCGTGGCAGACACCGAGTCCGTTTCGTTCTGCACGCCATCGGGCCGATCGACGAGGTCAGCACTGACGGGACGAAACTCGCTCGCAGCATCGCGGCCGCTGGCGCTGCCGACGGTCCAGACTCGGCCGTCGTAGTCGCCGAGCACCGAGACGTTCCACCGGGTGATCGGCTGGTCGGCGAGGACGGTGAACATCACGGTGTCTCGGAAGTCCTCCTTCAACGTCGCTTTCACTTCAACGAGTGGGCTCGCGAGGAGTACCGGGTCCCACGGAGGCACACTCCGGTCGCGCAGGTCGAAGCGCTCGTTGGCGTCGGCGAACGGCAGTCGTGGGCCGATCAGCGGAGCGGTGATTCCAACGACCACGCACGCAACAGCAGCACGCGTGACTCGTCCGACCCATCGGCGACGGTGAGCGGCCGCTCGGCGCTGCTCTGCGCTGGTGGCTACAGCCTCGCCGTGTTCTGGACCCGAGTTGGGCTCAGCGTGTGCGTCGAGATCGTCATCCAGCTCGCCGCTTGACCGTCGAGCGAGAAACTCTGATCGTCCAATGAGCAGGACGCCAACGGCGATCACGATTCCCTGCACGGTGGCGATCGATCGGTTCTCGGCGGTGACCAGCGCGCTGACCGTCAGGCCGGCAAGCGGGCCGAGCGCTGGCAGGGTCGGCTGAGACGTGCGGTGGAGAAGTTCCCCGCCGAGCAACGTGGCGATCCACGCCAAGACGAACGGCAACACCCGCAACTCGGCGGTGTCATCGAATTGCGGGGACAGCGACAGGAGCTCGGCCCAACCCGAAACGAGGCCCCGTGCAAACGTCGAGAACGCGTCCGGGGTCGGCACCCCGCTCGATGCCACCGTGCCGAGCAGCACGAGTGCGACTGCTGAGACGGCGAGCGTTTCGCCGACCAGCAACTTCTTCCACCACGACAGTCCAACGACCGCTGCTGCGCCCACCGCACCGATCACGGCGGCGAGCAGGAAATCCCAGTCGACGAAGACCGCTTTGAAACTGGCAACCGAGGCAATCGACGCAACCGTGACCACTGCCAACTGGCCGGCAGCCAGGAGTCCGAAGCGTCGACGCGTCGAGTGCTCCATCAGCGTACGACCGACCAGGCAGCAGCGAATTCGTCAACGGTGCTCACGTGGATCGAGCGTGCGCCGGGCACGGCGGTGCGCGCAGCGCGAGCTGAGTCGATGCCATCTGCCAACGTCGGATCGACGTGCACGATGATCAAGCGGACGTTGCGTCGTGCGTGAACGACCAGGGCAAGAAGGTCTTCAGCTGATCGTGAACCGGTGACGACTACGAGCGCTGACGCATGAGGCTCGGACCGCAGAAACCCGGCGGCGTTGACGGCGAGATCGTTCGGAGTGTCATCGTTGGCGTCGATGAGCGTGAGATGTTGCAGCACCGCGAGCTCGTCGGCGGCGACGTGGTTGCCCAGCACGGTGTCCGGGCCAAGGCGGACCGACGCCGGAAGGTGCGCAGCGAGCATGGATGACGACAGCGACGCAGCGATCGACACGGCGGTCTCGAAGGCTTCGTTCGTCGGATAGGCCGCCCGGCCACAGTCGAGGAGCACCGCAACGTGGGGCCTGCGGTTGTCGACGAAGTGGCGCACCATCAGTGAGCCGGTCTTGGCGGTGGTGAGCCAGTGGATGTGGCGGCGGTCGTCGCCGGACCGGTACGGGCGAATCGTGTGGAAGGCAACGTCGCCCGCCGGTGAACTGTCGGACGTCGGACCTTCGAGGTCTTTGGCGAACCCGACCGGCAGCGGCGCCACGTAGCGGGTTCGAGGGTAGACCCAGCAGATGCTGACGTCGCTTTCTGAGACGTCGCGTCGCATCAGGCCGAGCGCATCGCTGCGAGTGATGACAGCGGGGCCGAGCGCCAACTTGGCGCGCCGACGCGTCGGGAGTCGGTACTCGGCTTCGGTCGACTCGCCCGCCGCAAGCGAGGGAATCGACACCGGTTCATGGCGCCCCCCGATGATCTCATCGACGATGACGCGTCGGCTCGAGGACCGACCTGTATTGGTTGCGGTGAGCGTGATCCGAACCGTGTCTCCGGCGCTGACTCGGTCGGGTTCGTGTCGGCGAACGATGTCGATACGCGAGCGCCCGAGGATGAACGGAATCGCAATCAGCAGCGAAACGAAGCAGCCCGCCGCCAGTACGAGCAGTTCGATCCAACCCAGCCGCCATCCTCCGATGTATGCCGCGATGCCGAGCACCCCCACGCCAACGCCGAGCGGTGTGACCGGCACACGCGTGAACCACGCGGGGCCGGACGGGTTGTCGCGCTCGTCAGCGCGCACTGCGGCGACCGCCGCGTCGATGGTGTCTCGGTCAGCCATACGGGAGATGACGAATGGATCAGTTGCGGACCGTGCGTGGAGCATCCACCTGAGTCAGTAGTTGTTCCACGAGGTCTCCAGTGGACACGCCGCGCAGTTCGGACTCCGGCGTGAGCAACATTCGGTGGGAGAGGGCTGTGGGTGCAATGGCCTTGATGTCGTCGACGATGACGAACGATCGGCCCTGGGTGACCGCAAGCGCCCGGGAAGCCTTGATCAGCGAAAGTGCTCCTCGAGTCGACACTCCGAGTCGGAGTTCCGGCAAGCTCCGAGACGCCACGCCGAGTCGTACCGCGTAGCCGATGATGGCGTCATCCACGTGTACGCCATTGGCCACGCCGACCATGCGGGCGATGTCGGTTGCCTCGATGACCGGCTGGAGTTGTTCGGGCGTCATGCCGCGACTCACCGAGCGCACGGCGTCGATCTCGGCATCGAGGTCGGGGTAGCCGATGCTGGTGCGCAACAAGAATCGGTCGAGCTGCGCTTCGGGCAATCGGTACGTACCTTCTTGCTCGACGGGGTTCTGGGTTCCAATGACAACGAATGGTCGCGGCGCTGGGTGAGTGGTGGAATCGATGGTGACCTGACGTTCCTCCATCACTTCCAGCAGTGCGGCCTGGGTCTTTGGTGAGGCGCGGTTGATCTCGTCGGCGAGCACGATGCTTGCGAAAACGGGCCCGGGCCTGAACTCGAACGTGCTGGTGGATTGGTCGTACACGACGCCGCCGGTGACATCAGACGGCAAGAGGTCTGGTGTGAACTGGATTCGTTGCCAGTCGGCGCCAAGGCTGTGAGCAATCGACTTCGCCAGCGTGGTCTTGCCGGTGCCGGGCACGTCCTCCAACAGGAGGTGGCCTTCTGCGAACATGGCGATCAACGACGTGGCGACTTCGTTGCGCTTGCCTTTGAGCACCAACTCGATGTTGTCGAGCACCGTGTTGAACCAGTAGCTGAACCATTCGGCTTGTTGATCGGTGGTGGTCATCGTCGGTCCTCTTCGTGAAGGTGGCGTGGGTCAGTGCCCCAGGCCGGTCGGGCCCGGCCGGCCGAACACCACCATGTCCTGGTGATTGTCCCACGCACGCTCGGTGTAGCCGAGAATGCGCACATCCATGTTCTCCAAGGCGTCCATGACCCAACTCGGCTTGACGAGCGTGATGCCATAGCTCTCCTGTTTGTTGAAGAGGCGCTTCGTGCGGTCGGTGTAGTCGGCAAACCCGAATCCGGTCTTGTCGTATCCCTTTTGAATCCGTTGGAACTGGTCATCCTCGATGACCTTGTAGAACTCGTTGTGAATCTCGATGCCTCTGCGGCCCTCGAGGGTGACGATTGCGATTCCGGTAGGAGACAGGGCCCGTGCAATGAACCGCAGTGCCGACAGCGCAGCAGGCTTTGGAAGGTGTGTGAGGAGCGAGCCACAAAAGACGAGGTCCCACTCCGGGTTGATGCGCACATCGTCGAAGTCTTCTGCCGATGCGATTGCTTCAGCAGCGAACGTGTCCACGCAGAATTGAACGTGCGACTCGTAGAGGTCACACGCACCGATTCGGGCAGTGGGGAAGGCGGCCCGGAGGTGGCGGGTCACGCGGCCCGACCCGCTGGGAACGTCAAGGATGCTCTGGGGCTGCGCACGGTGGTTCGCAACCAGCTCCGAAACGATCAGGCGAAGCGCATCTCGGCCGATGTCCAAGTAGTGCTCGTCCTGGTCGGCGCCGATCTGCTGATTCTCTTTGTCGGTCCGGTCGCGGTCGCTCGAGACGTCGGCACGACCGTAGGCGTCGAGCACCTCTGCATATGTTCGCAGAAGCGACGTCAGCTCGTTGATCATTGGCAGTGGCCCTTTCGGTCATCGTCCGGCCTGCTCGTGACGGTCGACTGACGCACGCGACGATACCGAATTGCGCAGCGGTCACCCGACCGGCTTGCGATTGGACCACCGTTGATGACTTCGCCGTTGCTAGCAGTGTGTCTGAGGGATCCCGGCTGCTTCGAGTTCCAGACATGTCAGCCCCCACGGAATCACCTGGCTGGTCTGATACACCTCACCGAATGTGCTGGTCATGGTGAGGTAGACATTCCAGCCGACTTGCCCGCGACAGTTCGACAGCGTCTGGTTGTTGATCCATCCGCTCGATGTCGTGGTGAGCGTTTGACTCCCGAACTGGCCGAACTGGTTGAAGCATCTGATGACGTAGGGGCTGCTCGGCCGGGCGCTGGCCATCGTCACGCCGACGAGGCAGTTGCCGGTGCCGCATGAGCCGGCGTAGCCATGGCTGATCCCGACATTCAGACGGATCTCGCCGTTGACGCGGGGGCTCCACGCAGAACAGCCGAGATCGTTGCACGCTCGGACCTCGGCTCCGGTGGGCTGCCAGGGTGCCCCGAGCCACTGGTACGAACGGTTGGCGCCCTGGTTGATGATCGTCGACGAGCCGCCGGAATCGAATCGGCGGACCTCGTAGCGGTTGGCCGAGCCGTTCGTCGGGACCGATCCCCAGCTCCAAGTCAGCGTGATGCCTGCTGCAACGCTGAGTCCGCCGGGTGTGGTCGGTGGGCCAAAGGTGGTGAATCCAGCAGCTGGACTGGGGCTGCCGCATCCGACGTCGTTGCACGCTCGCACGGCCATGTAGTAGCCGGTGTTCTCGCCGAGTCCGTTCCGGGTGCCGGCCGTCCCAGCGACGTTGGCGGTTTCCCATCCTCCACCATTGATCTGGAGTTCGTAGCGCGTGATGGCAGCGCCGTTGTCGCCGGGGGCGTTGAAGCTGTACGACGACCCGCCCGACGTTGCTGTCGGCGCGGCATTCATGTTCGTTGGAGCGAAGGGTGGCCCGGCGGGCACGACGGCGTTGGACGCCGCGCTCGCTGCGCTGTTGCCTTCGACGTTGGTTGCGATGATGGTGAACGAGTAGCTGGTGCCGTTGGACAGCCCGCCGATCGTTTGAGCAACGTCGCTTGGTGTAGCGGTCCGTGTGAGCCCGGTATTGGAGGTGATGGTGTATCCGGTGATCGCACAGCCGTTGTCGTTGGACGGTGCGCTCCAGCTGAGTGCGATCTGCGTGTCTCCGCGCACTGCAACGGGCGCCGCGGGTCGGGATGGAACGCCGCACGGTTTCTCACTGTTGGACCACGCCGACCACTGGCCCCAGTCAGCATCGCGGTTGCGGGCGCGAGTGCGGAAGCGTTGGAAGTCGCCATTGGGAAGTGCCGACCACCGAAAGCCTGGGTTCGTGGTGGTGTTCGGTGCCCCGGGCGCCGACTCTCGTTCCACTTGGTACTCGATGATCGCGTCGCCGTTGTCGGCGGGCGCTGCCCACACGAGGTCGAGATACCCGTCGCCGCGCTGTGCGTCGATCGCGGCAGGCTGGTCCGGTTCGCGCAGCGGGTGTTCGACGTTCGACCATGCGGAGGTGTCGGAAGGACCGGCGCGGTTCTGAGCGATGACTCGGAACTGGTAGTTCGTTCCGTTGGTCAGGTTCGGCCAGGTGTAGGTGGTGGATGCCGGGAGCTCGATCGTTGCGGACTGACCGCCACCGATTTCGAGCACGTAGCCGATGATCGGGCTGCCATCGCTGGCTGGCTCGCTCCACGTGACGTCAAGGGCGCCGTCGGCGAAGGCAACGGTGGGCGCTCCGGGCCGACCGGGTTCGACATCAGGCGTCACAGGAGCCGATGGAGCAGACCATTCGCTCCACCCGGCTTCGTTCTGGGCGCGGACGCGGAACGTGTACTCCGAGCCGTTGGTCAGTGCGTTGAAGGTGTGGGAAGAAGTGGCTGGGAGTTCAACCAGGTCGCCCTGGTCGGACTCGAGTTCGAATGCGGTGATCGGTCCGCCATTCGACGCTGGCTGGCCCCACGTGATGGTTGCGGTGGCGTTGTCGGCAACGGCTTGGGGAGTTGGCGGCGCGCCGGGCCGTCCCACCACTTCGACTTGCAAGGTGCCGGTGGTGCGGCCAGCTTCGGTGGAGCGTGCATCCTCGATGGCGTAGTTGATCTGGGCGGTGCCGAAGAACTCACCCGCAGGCGTGTAGGAGATGGTGCCCGTTTCGGTGAACTCGATCGCGCCGACGGCCTCGGCGGACCCGGCCGACAGCAGCGTGAGTCCTTGGCCGAGTTCGTCGACGTCGTTTGCCAGCACATCGACAGCAACGAGCACACCCTGGTTGGTTTTGGCCGTGTCGGTCACAGCGATCGGTGGGGCAGCGCTCGACTCGACGACCGTGATCGACACCGTTGCGGTTGCGGTTGCTCCTTCGGTGTCCGTGACGGTGTAGTCGATGGAGCGTTGGACCCCCGCGTCATCGATGGCGGCCACCACGCTGATCGTGGCATCGGTGAGCGTCACGTCGTTCGCTGCGCTTCCGCCGAGCGAGAAGTTCAACACGTCGCCTGTGAGGAGGTCTTCGTCGTCGGTGAGCGAAGTGAGCGCGATGGTCGCAGTGGTCCCGGCCTCGACGTTCACCTCGGTCGACGTTGCGGTGGGGGCGCCGTTCTCCTTCGGCGCGACGGTGACCGTGACGGACCCGGACACCTGGTGACCGTTCTGGTCGTCGATGGTGTAGGCAAAGCCGGCTTGTCCCTCGAACCCTTGGTCAGGCGTGAAGGTGAGTGAGTACGCGTTGGGACCGTTCGAGTTGCGGGTGGTGGAACCGTTGCGGGTGCTGTCGCAGCACACGAAAAACAGATCGTCACCGTCGGGGTCGTTCACCTGTCCACCGAGCTCGATGGTGACGGGGGTGTCGAACAGCGTGTCGACGGCGAGCGGTGCTGCCGAGGGCGCAGCGTTTTCCACGACGAGGATCGTGACGGTGCCCGAACTCGTGAGGCCGTCCGGGTCGGTGATCGTGTAGCGGTGTGCGCTGTTCGAGTCGCCCGCTGTGTAGGAGATCGTTCGTTGCTCCGGGTCCACGATGCCTGCCGGGTCATCGGATTGCACCCGCAGATCTGATGCGAGTCCATCGGGGTCCGCGTCGTTGGCGAGCACCGGGACCCGCACGACGGTTCCCGCAGCAACGGGGCCGGCGGTGTCATCCAGTGCAATCGGGGCCTGTGCCTCGACCACGGTGGCGGAGAGTTGGATCGTGACAACGGCGTTGCTCTCGCCGCCGCGCCCATCAGAGATTTGATACGTGATGGTCGCTGTCGTGTCGGCATCCAAGGTTGCGGGCGGCTGGTAGACGATTGCGTCGGCAGCGTCGGTCACGCTGACGGGCGCATTGCCTCCGGTGCGAACGATGCTGATGGGATCGCCGTCCGGGTCGGAGTCGTTGTCGAGTACCGCGATCCGCAGCGGCGGTGATCCGGCAGCAGCAACCAGAGCGTCGTCAACGGCGGTTGGCGGTCGGTTCTCCACGCTCGGCGGGATGACACCCACCAGGACTTCCCCGGTGGCGCGGTCGCCGAACTCGTCGACGAGGACGTAGCTGAACCGGTCGGTGCCAGCAAACCCAGCGTCGGGCGTGTAGGTCACTGTGCCGTCGTCGTTGGTCGTTGCAACGCCGGCCGTTGGTTGGTTCGCGATCGACTCGACGCGGATCAGGTCGCCGTCGGGGTCGGAGTCGTTCTCGAGTACCGCGATCGCAACCGAGGTAGCGGCGCGCGTGCGAGTCGAATCGGGCCGTGCGACCGGAGGCCGGTTGGCATCGCTGTCAGGAATGATGCGCACGTCGACGAATTCGGCTGCGGTGAGCCCGGCATCATCGATCGCCTCGTAGCTGAAGGTGAATCCGGTCGTGACGGTGTCGGCGACCGCCACCTGGATCTCTTGAGCCAACTGGCCCACCCGCATGGTCACACCTTCGACATCGGACGTGTCGGTGACGCGCAAGATGCCGCCCTCGGGGTCGAAGTCGTTGATCAGAACCCGTGCCGTCGTGGTGCTGCCCGGGCGCACCTCGATCACATCGCGAGCGAGAACGGGCGGTTGATTCACCGCTGCGGTGTCGGTGACGGCCACGACCACGATGCCGGTGACGGGATCGTTCACGCCATCGGTGATCGAGTATCGGAACGACAACTGATCGGGAGCGTCAGGCGCCACGGCGACGGTGAATCCGATGTCACGAAACGCTTTCACATCGAGTGATGCGCTCGTGGATTCCCAGTTGTCGATCGCGACGACATCGCCGTCGGGATCGCTGTCGTTCAACAACACGTAGGCCGTTGCCGAACCGCCTCGAGTGATCGTGAGATCATCACGAACGGCGACGGGGGACAGGTTCTCGTCCGCTGAGCGAACATCGACTCTGATCAGTGCGGAGTCCGACTCGCTACCGTCACTGATCGAATAGCGCAGCAAATATTCGCCGGGTTGGTCGGATTCGAAGAACATCTGGCCGTCTGACGACAGCGAGAAGTCCACGAGCGCGTCGGTGTCAGTGGGTGCAATGACCGTTGGAGGGCCAGCGACGCTGATGGCGTCACCGTCGGCGTCGGTGTCGTTGAGGAGCACGTTGAACGACACCGGCTTGCCCTGCGACGCAACAGCCGAGTCATTGCGTGCATCGGGTTCGGTGTTCGAGTCAGCGATTCGCACTGCGACCTTGATGGTGCCGTTCGCGGTTGCTCCGAACGTGTCGCGAATGGAGTAGGGGAGTTGGATCGTGCCGTCGTTTGCCGCCGGATCAGGCGTGTAGGTGATCTGGCCGGAGCCGTCGAACGAGACCGACCCGGATTCGGCGGTCACACTCATCAACACGATGGGGTCACCGTCAGGATCACGGTCGTTGTCGAGCACATTGAGCGAAGCTGATGATCCTGCCCGGGCGGTCACCGCGTCGGTCACAGCAACCGGTGCCCGGTTGGGCTCCGATGGTGCCCTCACCTCGACGATGACGGTGGCTGTCGACAAGCCGCCTCGGCCATCAGAAATCGTGTAGTCGAACGTGATTGGGTCGGTGGAGCCGGCTCGAGGGGTGACCTGAACACCCAGACGGTCGCCGGTCGCTTCAACGAGCGAGCCTTCCGGGCCGTTGCCCACCTCCGTGATCAGCAGCACGTCGCCGTCCGGGTCTTCATCGTTGCGAAGCACGTCGACCAGCACCGGGACGTCGGTTCGAGTGGCGGCATCGTCGTCACGGGCGACGGGCGGCTCGTTCACACCGTCTTCGTCGATTTCGTCGGCTGCGATGATCTCGGCATCGTCGCCGTCAGGGTTCTCACGCTGTTGGATCTGGCCGTCTTCCACCAGGTCGGACTCTTCGCCGTCACCGGCGGTGTTGCCGAGCGCGGCGCCCCAGTCATCGATTCGGTCCAGTGGCGTATCGGCACTGATCACCCACGCAGCGCCGGTGGCCAGGTCATTGATCCACACCCAACCGTTGATCAGCCGGAGTCGCAACGATGCGCCCGAGGAACCGGCGAGCGTTGACTGCTCGACCACCGTGCCATCACAGCTCTTGGTGAACTCGGCGGGACGCGTGGTGACGGCGAAGACGCAACCGTCTGAGAAGATCGGATCCAGCGGGTCGGCACCGGTGACTTGCCCAACAGTGGTGGCGATGCTCGCTGCCGTGGGGTCAACGATGAAGATCGCGCCGGTGTCGGTCATGGCCACGATCGGGTCGCCGGGCATCGTTGGTTGGCCAAGCACCACTGCGTTGTTCACCGACGTCGGCTCACTTGCCACGCTGCTTCCGGCTTCCACGACGACCACAGCCCCCGATGCAGTGAGCACCACGGCATCGTCGCCGGACGCGCTCACCGCGACTGCATCAGACCCGATCGCGCCGAGATCGACCACTTCGATGGCGGCGGCGTCGACGACCGCAGCCCCGGCCTGGTTCGGGGAGACCTGAGCGGTCGAGACCGATCCCGGCTCGAGGCGCCAGAAGCGTCCAGCATCGGTTGCAACGGCAAACACCGTGCCGAAACGCGACACCGACACCATCCCCGGGCCGGCGTCGGCCACGATGGGAGCGAGGTCATCGAGTTGATCGAGTTCGGAGACGAGCGTGGCGGACTGTTTCCACACTCGTAGGGGCGACTCGATCCAGGCAATGATCTCATCACCCGACACGTTGACCTTGATGTTGTCGGGCACACCAACGGTTGCGACCGTCTGGAAATTGCGTGTGTCGACGATCTCGAGCGTGTCCAATGAGTCGTTGACGACCACGACGATGTCATCGAACTGTTCGGTGTCGATCATGTGCCCTGGCTCGGCCAGCTTCACGAGCCCGGTCACTTCACCGACACTGCGGTTGAGGTGGCCGACTGCTCCGGCTCCGGCGTTGATCAGCCACGCACCACCGTCGTTGGTCTGCGGACGGACGGTCCGGCGACCATCAGCCTGTACGGCCACCACCACGATCCCGACGACCAGCGCGACCACGACACCGATCACGCCGAGTTCTCGAAAGTTGCGTCCGCTGATCTTCATCTGCTGTCTCTCGGGCGAAGGTTACGACACCGGCCCGGCAGCTGCGACGGGGACGGGTCCCCGTCGCACGCGCCAGAGACCCCAGGCCATGGCCTCACCCCAGATCGTCGACAGAGACGATGCCGGCATGGATTGCATGCTCGGCGAGCCGGGTACGACGGTCTTTTGCAAGCCGATCTGTCGAGCCGTGGAGACCCGACACCCCCGCCTTTGCGTACTTTGCGCACAACCCGTCCAGTTTGCGGTTCAGTCGGGTGACCGTCCATCCAAGATCGTGAGCGAGTTTCCGATTCGGGGGCATGGCCTCCGCATTTGCCATCACTGGTCGGGCGAGTGCCACGAGGAGAGCGAACTGGTCCTCGGTGAGCGGCAGGTTCGCCGTGGTGGTGGTGGCTTGCGCGTCATCATCATCATCATCGTGGCTTGCGGCCTGGGTGACGTGCTCAGTCGCATCGTCGGGATCCGGGTCGGCTCCGAGTGGGTCGACCACATCGAGCGACAGCTCGTAGGAGACGCCGCCCGCCTCGAACCGCAGTGTGGAGGCCTCGAACGCGACCGGCATGACGGAGCCAGGCGCGATCCGTGCCGACGAGGTGGTGCTGTCATCGATGAGCGAGAGCGCAATGGCGGACCCGACGTTGTGCAGCCACCACAGTCCGTTGCGGAGCCGGAACTCGCCGACGATCCGATGCAGGAAGGGGTTCGTGTCGATGTCGATGTCTGCGGAACGGCCAAAGCTCAGCGACCGTTCGCCTGCGGCGGCGTACTCCTCCCCGCAGAACTCGACTCTCAGTTCAGACATCTCCTCCGCCACACCTTTCGTCTCGGCTTCGACAGAACCATAGTGTCTGCGGTCGGATCAGGACGTGGGTTCCTCGATGGTCATGGTGGTGGGTCCGCCCAGGTGGACGGTGTCGCCGACCCCGAGTTCATGGGGGACCCACGGTTGCAATGGCATCGGTTCGGACTCTTGCGCATCGACGAGTGCAGTGCCGGAAGAAGAACCACAATCCGTCACGGTCAACAGCCAGCCTGACGCCGCCACGATCAGGTGCGTGCGCGACACCGACGCCGGGGCGTCGATACCAACCAGGTCGTGTGGCCCAACGAGGCGTGAACGGTCGGTGCTCGGGCGTCGTCCGATCACCTTCGTGCCCGTGAGGTCGATGGTCGACCCGTCGTTGAGACGCGCAACAGCGAGCACCGGGGATCGAACCGTGACGGTGTCGGCAGCCGTGTCGATTGCGAGATCGCAGATGCGGCAACGGACGAGGTGCGGCGGGTTCGGGTGGTCGGCCGGGCAGCAGCGAGCAGCAACGAGGGTCGCTCGTGGCTCTGCCGGTTCGATTGCCTGAGGTGGCCCTGCCAGCTCAGCGCCAAGGGAAGTTCGCAGGTTCAGCCGGAATCCGCCTGCAGCGACGATGCCAGCCGTGAGATCGGTCGAGTCCTCTGCTGTGGTGCCGACGACGATGTCCGCATCCGAGTCGAAGCGCCGCACGCGGTGCTCGACCCACGTGGGCGAAGTGGCGCCGCGGAGCATCGGAACCGAAGCGATGTTGGTCGTCAGGTCGATGTTGCCGCGCACCATGAGTTGAATGTGGTGCTCGTCGGAGGTCGGGGTGTGCTCGGCCCAGCGCACCCACGCAAACGACGGCGCAGTGGAGCCATGTTCGAGGACGAAATCGCTCAGCGCATGTTCGGTCGCTGCAGCGTTCCCGAAGGCCTCGAAGAATGCAACCGTGGCAGCGTCGCGATGTTCGCCGTGCTGCTCTTCAGGCACGAAGAGGCATTGCGTCGCATGGCGGATCAGTCGACCGGTTCCGGCAGCTACAGCGAGCTGCACACCGAAGGTCATGTGCCACCGCGCTGCGAATGGTGTCGCTCGCCATCGAAGTCGACGACGACCGCGGTTGCATCATCTCGTGTCCCACGTGTCACCGCGTGGTCGATCAACAGCGACGCGGCGTCGTGAGCTGACATCGTCGTGCGGACCGATTCCCAGTCCTCGGACGCCAGAAGTCCGTAGCAGCCATCGGTGCACAGAACGATTCGGTCATTTGGACGAACCGTCAGCTCGCGCACCGTGAACTCCTCCCAGGATCGCGACTCGCCGAAGAAGCTGGTGATCGACGCGAGTTCGCGATCGGGCAAGCCCGAGTCGCAGCGCCGCACACCGAGGTCAGCCATGACCTCACGGATCGAATGGTCGCGCGTGAGGGGTTCGACCACGCCGTCACGAATGCGGTACGCACGAGCATCGCCGACATGAACCAGCGACACCCGCCCTCGAAAGCTCCGAAGCGCAGCAGCAACGGCGCCACCAGGGCCCGTCGACTCGGTTCGACCCACGTCGTACGGTGTCGGTATCGCCAACGCTGTCGCCGCCATGACCGCCTCGCTCGCTTGTTGCATGGGTGTGCGCCAGTCGAGCACCTCGTTGCTCAACGAAACAAGCAACGACTCGATGGTGGCGCGAGCCGCAACGTCGCCGTGCAGCCGCCCACCGATGCCATCGGCCACCACGAAGACGTCCCCACCCCGAAATCCCCAGGCATCTTCGTTGCGGATGCGTGTTGATCCCTGAACGGATCGGCCTCCGACATCGGCCACCGAGTATCCCGGGACGGCGCTCACGACGGTGGCGACCGTCGCCTGCGGCACCGTTTGCTCAGCGTCGAACAGCGTGGTCACGGCTCCTCCGAAACCGGGGCTGTCTCGATTGGTGTGGTCTCGATCGGGGCGGTCTCGTCGACGACAACGCTGTCGAGCGGCACCGTGGAGTCGGGCGGTGAATCGGGATCGCCGCTGCCTGCAATGATCCACACGCCGGCGACCACAACGAGCGTCACGATCGCCGCAGCGACCGCCACATGCCACGAGGGTCGAGAACTCGCCGACGACGTGATCAGTGGGGGCGGCGCAGCGATCGACCCGACGACCAAACGCGGGGGCGGTTCCCAGCGTTGACTGCCTGGAGTCGTCGTCGACGGGTCCACATCGTCGCCACGCTGCTGCCCGCCAGCCGGAAAGGCTGGGCCCGGCCGTGTCGGCGCGATTGGTGGTGGCTCGGTTGCGGCGATCGGTGGCGGCCGCTCCAAGGAATCCCGAATCGATGCGATCAGGTGTTGGTGATCGACGGTGACCTCGTCGGCGGGAGTGTCGTTGTCGGGAGTGTCGTTGTTGGGAGCGTCGCTCGTCTGCGGGGGCAGGGGGCGCAGCGGTCGTTGCGGTGTGTCGTCAGGACCCATGGTGGTCTCGGCAGGATCGGTGGCGTCCGCCGTGTTGCTGGCGTGAGATTCGTCGAGCAGCTCGGCGATCGAACGATGTGACGAGCGCGCTTGTTCTCTCAGCTCGGCAATCCAGCGACCATCGGCGGCCGAGGTGACCTCGGGGTCCAACGTGACCTCATCCGCCGGAAGATCGTTCGAGGTGTCGTCAGCGTCGTGTGACGTCATCGTGCGACATCAGGGTGGGAGGACGGGATTCGGTGCTGAGGCAGCCGTGTGGAGGTTGCGGTGGTGTCGGGTGCGGAACGAGTGTGCATGGCGAGGCGCGCGATCATGGGGCGTTGGATCAAACGGTACGGCCGCGGCGACAGTAGCGCCACGGGTACCGGTCCCCGTCGGACCGAATGTGGATCGGGCGATGCCGCGCTCGAATATGCTCCGCACGGATGGTCGACGACGCCAGTGGCCTGCCCCGACGATGAGTACGACTCCTGACCCGATGATTCGTATCGTGGGCTACGAATCGTTTCGTCGTATCGGCTCCGGTGGATTCTCAGCGGTGTATCGAGCGCGCCAGACGAGCCTCGGTCGAGATGTTGCCGTCAAGGTCCTCAACGCTGGCTTCAGCACCGACACGGATCGCCGGACTTTTGAACGCGAGTGCCACACGATGGGCGTGCTGTCTCGCCATCCGAACATCGTGACCGTGTACAGCGAAGCTTTCGCCGACGACGGGCGGCCGTGCATTGTCATGGAGTTGTACCGGGGGAACTACCGAGACCACCTCGACGCCGCGGGCCCTCTGGAGATCGATGATCTGCTGTCGCTCGGGGTGAAGATGGCCGGAGCGCTCCAGTCGGTTCACGATGCCGACATCCTCCATCGTGACCTCAAGCCGCACAACCTCTTCATCTCGGACTACGGCGAACCTGCGCTGGGGGACTTCGGCATCTCGACGATCGACGGCGAGCGTTCGGTGACCGGAGCGGGTGGACTGTCGGTGGCATACGCAGCGCCCGAAGTGCTCGAGGACTCGATGAGTGGCCCGGGTGCCGATGTGTACTCGCTTGGCGCCACCTTGTACCACCTGCTCGAAGGCGCTGCGCCGTTCGCGTCGGGTGACATTCGCACGACGATTCGGCGCATCTTGACCGAAGCGCCACCGACGCCGCAGCGCCGCGCAGTGCCGGGCGAGTTGGTCGAGGTGCTTCATCGCGCAATGGCCAAGCAGAGTGCTGACCGCTTCTCGACGGCGCTGGAGTTCGCAGAAGGGCTTCGGCGCGTGCAGGCGGCGACAGGATCGGCTCGCACGGCGATTCCGCTGGCGAGTGACCGGTCCAACAACGGCGCGGTTGGCGAGCGCGAGTCCGCTGCGAACCCGCCGACTCGATCTGGCGTCGCCCCTGCGTTCGAGGCGGTCGAGTCCCCACCGGTCGAACCAGCGGCACGCACGACTCGACGAACGCTGGGCCCTCCTCCTTCGGCATCGGCGCCTCCAATCCCACCAGCAACGGCGCCGCAGCAGCGACATGCGCAAGCCCCGACACGCCACCCCTCGCCAGGTGAGGTTCCGTTCGAAGAGCGCACGGTGTCGAGAGCAGGCTCTCGAGAAGGGCGTCGCGCCTCGACCAACTCCGAGGAGCAGGCTTCGGACATCTCGCCACACCGTCGGCGCGTCGCTGCTGGACTGGGTGTGGGCGCAGTGCTGACCGCGGTGGTTGGGGTCGCGGTGTTGACGTCGTCGGGAACTGGCGACGATGTCGCGATTGCGCCTCCCAGCACGCCGGTGACGGTGGCGCAGCCCGACGATGAATTCCTCGCGATCCTGCAACCACCGCAGGACGTGACGGTCACCAGGGGAGTGGACGATGTTGTGGTGTTGAGCTTCGACGAAGTCGCTGGTGCGATTGCGTACGAAGCAACCTCGGTGGCGCCGTCAACACGCTCCGGTCTGGTCGTGCGAGGAGATGCTGCGTCGTTGGTGGCGGAGGCGAACGTCGATGATGCGCCGTGCTGGGAGGTAGTGGCGCTGGGCAACGGCGGCCGCACATCACGCCCGACTGCTGCGGTGTGCATCGAGGAGTGACGGTCCGATTCGGCCGCATCGGACCGGACGCGGGGAGTGGTACCCGGGGACCGATCCCCGTCGACACCGTGTCACCCGAGGCGTAGCTTGACCGTCGTCCGAGCAACTCGGATATCCATCCGAGCGAACATCAGGAGACTCTCATCATGACTATCATCAAGGTTCACCCCGCCGAAGTCGTCACGTACGGCACGAACGCCACGGCTCGTTTCGGAGAGATCGTGGACCAACTGCAGGCGCTGACCACCATGGTCGATGAGGTGCAGTTCGAAGGCGAGAGCGCGTTTCAGTTTCGTACCGAGACCAACGTGCTGGTGAAGGACTTCAACACGCAGATCCAATCGGCGATGGCGGCGATGGTCACCAACGTGCAGACTGCGGTCGGCAACATCCAGTCATCGATGCAAGGTGCTCGCGTTTCGCTCGAGATTCCGCCGCCCACTCCGGTCACGGAGAGCGACGCCCGCAACACCGAGAATTCCGAGATGGACACCGACGCGTTGTCCGGGCTGAACGTCGAGGCGCCGTTCCAGGCAATCACCGATGCGTTCCTGAGCCATAAGACGGCGCTGGAGAACGTCACCTGGTTGGGTAACGCTGGCGATGCCGCCCGAGGGGCGGTGGCCACGCTGACCACTCAGGCCACTGGTGTGTGCAGCACCTACGCGGCGGACTTCCGCAAGGTGATCGACGCTCAGGTGGCGGCATCCATCGCAGCGGACACTCCCGCAGCGAACTGAGCACCACTTCGGTACTGAGCCCGATGTCATCGACGTTGGCCACGCCGTTGTTCTCGTGAGGCGTCACGGGTTCGACGGTTTCGTGCTGCCAGACTCACCGGTCTCTCCATGGAACTGATTCTCAAGGTGTTCGCCGGCATTGCCGAACCGGTCGACGTGGTGGTCGATGCCGATGCCACCCACGCCGTCGCGAACCTGGCCCGTGCCTTGGCCGTTGAGGTCGGCGTACGGGACCGGTCGCCGGTGTTGACGCTGACACGGACCGGCCGATCCCTCGAGCCGGACTCGAGCGTCGGCGACTCCGGCATCGTGTCGGGCGATGAGGTGGTGGTGGGGTACGGACACCGGGTCGAACCGGTGGTACCCATACCCGACGTCGCAGTGAGCGCTGATGTCCTTGCTGGGCCCGACGCAGGGTCGAGCACGACGCTGCTGTCGGGTGCCTACAGCGTCGGCCGTCAGCAGGACTGTGACATCGTGCTCGGCGATCCCACGGTGTCGCGTCAGCACATCGGCATCGAGGTCTCCGATGACTGGACCGTGTCGGTCGTGCCACGAGCCGGCGTCGAAAACCCCGTCACCGTGAACGACGTCATCATCGAGGAGCCGACCGTGATCCTCGACGACGATGTCGTTGGCCTCGGCGGTACACGCATCGCATTGCGTTCGTTCGTGCGCGCGGATGGAGAGCGGACCGACCAGCTCGGTCAGATCGAGTTTCAACGAACGCCGTACCGGCCGCCGATCGTGGTCGAACGCGTGGCTGCCAGGCTCGGCAAGGTCCCCGAGCGCCGTGAGGGGCGAAAGTTTCAATTGCTGTCTGCGCTCGCTCCACTCGCGGGCGGACTGATCATGTTCGCGTTCACCCAGCGACCTCAATTTCTGATTCTCACGATGCTGGCTCCGATCGTGATGCTGGCGAACAGCATCGAGGACCGTCGCACCGGCCGCAAGAAGTTCATCCAGGAGTCAGCGGACTTCGAGGAGCATCTGGTCGAGTGGCGGGCCCAGCTCGATGCGGCGCTGTCGCTGGAACGCATCGAGCGGTTGCGGTCGGCCCCCGACCTGGCCGACCTGAGTCGCAGAGCCACGCTGCGCACCGTGCAGCTGTGGGCGCGGGGACGAGTTGCTCCTGACTTTTTGAAGCTGCGCGTCGGGTTGGGCCAGGCAACGCCGTTCATCGAACCTCAGGTCGGCGACCAGGGCGACGAGGAGCTGCTGGTGAAGGCTCGCGCAGCGTTGGATGGCGTGGATGTGATCCACGATGTTCCGATCACGATCGACATGGCCTCCGATGGGATCTTCGGGCTCCACGGTCCGAGCGAACTCGTTGCCGGCGTCGCATCGTCGATGATCGTGCAGGCTGCGTGCCTGCACAGTCCCGAGGACCTGACCATCGCGGTTGCCGTCGACGGCCAACGTCCAATGGCGTCATGGCTGAAGTGGCTGCCGCACCTTCGCATGGTCACCTCGCCGCTCGGTGGAACACACCTGGCGGTTGACGCAGCGGAAGGAGCGAATCTCATCACCCGGCTCCTCGAAGTGGCCGAGTTCCGCGTCGAGGACTCCCAAAGCAACAAGGTCGATCGGCGCTGGCCGTGGATCCTTGCGATCATCGACGGCACGCTCGAACCCGACCCGGCCGATGTGGCTCGGCTGCTCGATCTCTGCCCGGACGCCGGCATCAGCGTGATCTGGATGGCTGACACCGCGGCCGGTATCCCTCGCCAGGCGGTCGAAGTGCTGGTGTCGGACTACGGCCCCGGCGCCTCGCTGGTGGGAACGATCTGGTCGACCGACCCACTGATCGAAGACCGTCGTATCGAGGTCGAGCAGATCCGTCTCGACATCGCCGAACGTGTTGCTCGAGCGCTCGCGCCGCTACGCGACGCGTCCACCGCGTCGCTGGCCAGCTCGATTCCTCGCGTTGCCCCGCTGCTGGATGTGCTCGGTGTCGGCTCGCCGACCGCTGACTGGGTGATCGGTAAATGGCGTACGCCAACGGGCTACGGGCTCTCCTTTCCTGTCGGCATGGGCGCGGATGGTCCGCTGAACTTGGATCTGGTCGAAGACGGCCCGCACACGCTGATCGGCGGAACGTCGGGCGCCGGCAAGAGCGAGTTGATGCAGTCGATCGTGGCGTCGCTCGCAGTGCACCACCCGCCAAGTCGGCTCAACTTCCTCTTCGTCGACTACAAGGGCGGTGCCTCGTCGAACGTGTTCGGTGGCCTCCCGCACACCGTTGGCTATGTCACGAACCTCTCGGCAGAGCTCTCGCTGCGTGCACTCACGTCGCTGCAGGCGGAACTCACACGGCGAATGTCGGTGATGGAAGGCAAGGCCAAGGATCTCGAAGAGATGCTCGAGCGCTACCCGGCCGAGGCGCCTGCGTCACTGGTGATCATCGTCGACGAGTTCGCCACGTTGGTGAAAGAGGTGCCCGAGTTCGTTGCGGGCATCGTGGACATCGCACAGCGGGGTCGATCGCTCGGCATTCACCTGATCCTTGCGACACAGCGACCGTCGGGGTCCGTGAACGACAACATCTTGGCGAATACCAACATGCGTATTTCGTTGCGCATGCTGGATCGTGCAGAGTCCAACTCGGTGATCAACAGCCCCGATGCGGCCGACATCCCGGTGCCGCTCAAGGGGCGCGCGTACGCACGACTCGGCCCGCGTTCGCTCGTTGCGTTCCAAAGCGCCTTCTGTGGCGCGCCGCTCACGACCGAAGAGATCGAAACGCCGATCCTCACCGCACGGTTCGAACGCACGGACGACTCGCCGAAGGGTGGTGGTGGCGAGGGACCGGCGGGCACGGGCACCCACCTCGACGCCGTGTTGGCAGCGGTGTCGGCTGCCTCGACCCAGATGAACATGGGGAGGCCACGCAAGCCGTGGCGCGACGTCTTGCCCGACGTCGTCACGTTGAGTTCGGTCCTGGCCGACGAGCGTTCAGCTGCAGCCCACGAGCTACCAGGGCGGATGATCGCCATGGGGATGCTCGATTCGCCGGAGCGGCAGGATCAATCGCCTGCACTCATGGACCTCGAAAGCGGTGGCGGTTTGCTCGTGTTCGGGTCGGGTGGCTCCGGCAAGACCACGGTGTTGCGCACCATTGCAGTGTCCGCTGCGGTGTGTTCCGAGCCTGGCGACGTGGAGATCATCGGCTTCGACTTCGCGTCGCGCGGGCTTGCTTCGATCCTCCCGTTGCCGCCGGTGGTCGGAGTGGCCTCTGGCGACGACCTCGAAGCGGTCACCCGACAACTCGCATGTCTCACCGCTGAGCTGGGGCGCCGGCGCACCGTGCTCGCCGGAGCACATGCTGAGCACCTCACTGCGTACAACGCTGCGCATGCTCCGTTGCCGCGCATCATCGTGTTGCTGGATGGCTTTGCCGGGTTCACGGCGGCGTTCGCGGGCGGGGGAGCGTCGATGGCGATGGCCACTCCGATGGACGCGTGGGCCGACAGCTTCCACGGGCTCCTGGTCGAAGGTCGCCAGGTCGGTATCCACGTGGTGGCCACAGCGGACCGGCGAAGTGCGGTGCCGTCACGGCTGCACTCATCGGTTGCGAACAAGGTGATCTTGCAGCAGGCCGATGACAACAGCTACACCGAGCACGGCGTGCCCACAGCACGAGCCAAAGGCTTGCAACTGGCAGCCGGACGGGGGCTGTGGCAGGCCGACGGGGTCGTGCAGATCGCTTCGGTGTCGCCGGATCCGGTCGGTAAGGCGCAGAGCGAGACGATTGCGCGTTTTGCTCAGTCGATGGAGCGTGGGCGGTCGTCGATGATCGCCAGCAGTCCGTTGCCCGACGAACTCCGACTCGATGCGTTGTCGTCGTCGAGGGAGGCACTGACGTTCCCGCTCGGGTTGCAGGACATCAGCAGCAGTGTCGTGGAAATCGACCTCACCTGGTCCAACTTGTTGATCGCCGGCGCGCCGCGATCGGGGCGCTCGACGGCCCTCACCGTGTGCGCCGCGGGGCTCGTTGACCAGCACGAAATCTGGGCGGTCGGCCCGTCGGCGTCCGCTTTCGATCGTGAGCTCGCTCAGCACGCAGGATTCGGGCGGAGCGAGGTGGTTGCCGAATTGCTGGGAGAACTCGTTACTCGACTCGAGTCCGGTAGCGCGTCCGCGCCCCCGGTGTTGCTGATGGACGATCTGGACACCTTCGAAGACCCCTCGTTGACGATGCTGTCGGACAAACTCTCGAAGTTCGATGACCTGCGCATCGTGGCGTCGATGGAGACGCGGGCGCTCGTCGGCTACACCACGAACCCGCTGATGACAGCGCTGCGGCGTGCTCGCCGGATGTTGGTGCTGCAGCCCGACGACGCTGCCGAGGTGATGCAGGCCACCGGGGTGAAAGCGCCGATGCGACCGGGGCAGCAGATGGTGCCAGGTCGAGGCGTGCTCGTGGTCGACCGGGCCCCGTCGATCGTGCAGGTTGCGCGGCCCTGAGCCTGCTGGCTCAGCCCTCGCTCGGTGTGAACCAGTCAGGGTGTGACGTGCTCGAACCGCTTGTTGCCGGGCTGCTCGTCGTGGGAGTGCTCGACGTTTGAGAGGGGGTGAACCAGCTGGTGCTGCTCCCACCACCACCACCACCAGCTGGTCCAGCGGTGTCGGCGTTCGAGGCGGCCACTGATTCGAGTTGGAGCTGCGCGGCATCGATCTGTTCGTTTGCTGCGATCTGGTCGTAGGCCTCGCCTCCAGCGGGCTTGTGCGTGCTCGATGTCGTCACGGTGTCGGTCGCTGTGATCGAGACCTGCACCTCCACGACCTTGGCATCAACGGTGGCGGTGGTGGCAACCTGGACTCCGTCTTCGGAGGTGACCACGACATCGGCTGCGTCGTACAGGTCGAGTACGCCCTGGAGATCGCCGCCGGCGAGTCCGGTTGCGGCGTTGGCGACCAGGTCGTCGGTGTCGGCATTCACCGGCGTCTTGATGGTGACGGTGTGGCGCTGGCTGACTTGGTTCGACTGTTCCAGGGTGACCGATGATCCAACCGGGTTGTTGTCGCTGTCCAGGACGGTGTTGCCCAGCCCGAGCGAACCAACGGTGCCGATGTTGGTCTCCACATACAGCGTGGTGACGTTCACGATGTTGCCGTGTTCGTCGACACTCGTATCGGACGAGAAGCCGATGGTGCCGCCGCCGGTGATGTCAGCGTTCGACGTGCCCGGAACGAGCGGTGTGTCGTCCTGCGTGAAGGAGCCGGTCAACGACCCGGCCAGCACGACGCCGGTGCTGTCGCTGCCACCGTTGAGGCCATCGACGTGATACACCACGAGCGAGATCTTGCCCGATGCTTCGAGGCCGCCGAGGCCCACGGCGTCGAGTTCGGCGCTGGCAGAGCCTTCGACGCCTGCGGCGACTCTGGTCGATGCGCCGTGCTCATTCATCAGCGCTTCGAGTGCCTTGATCGACTCGGGCCGTTGGTCGCCGGCGATCACCTGGCCAGGTGTGGGAACACCGAGCCACCGGGCAGCACCAAAGGGAGAGAGGAAGATGTTGGAGTCGACGACGTGGCCGAGCACGTTGCGACCCGTCCCGAACCAATCGCTTGCGTCGTCCGCTATTGCCTGTTCGAGTGTGTCGATCGCTTCGAGCAGTTGCTGCTCGTCGGCGAACTGCATCACCTGACCGCTCTCGATGATGGCGCGCAGTTCGGCTGACACCTCGACGCCTCGCAGTTCGAGTTCCCGTGCAACGCCGACGTAGGCGTTGGTGCCGACCAGCATCTTGAACGAACCGTCGGACAGCCGCTCGATGGTGACCGACACGCCACCACCCAAGGTGACCGTGAAAATCTTGGCCTTGAGTTCGAGGCCTACGGCGATCTCCAGCTTCGTTGACCCGACGGTGTAGAGGGTGGAGCGGGAGAGTTGATCGAGTTCGACAGTACTCAGTGCTCCTGCGCCGAGGAACGCGAGTCCGAGGTCGGGGCGATCCTTGAGCAACTCGACTCGGGTTGTTTCTGGGAGCGCGCCCCAGATGGCGACGAGATCGGTGTCATTGAGTGCTTGGTCGACCAAGCCTTCGACCAGTTCGAGGCCGTCTGGCCGAGGTCCGTCGCCGAACGCTCGTTGCGCCAGGTCTTCGAAGCGCGTTGCTGGCGCGTCGACGGCTCCGTCGGAGTCGGTGAGGCTGTGACCGAGCCAGAATCGCACGGTGTCGAGGTTGATGGGGGTGCCGTCAGCAAAGCCCAGCGCTTGGCGGACGCCGAGGACGGCGTCGGCGACGATGCCGGTCTCCTGGCAGAACGTCGTGGCGAGCGACGCTGCGTGTTCGAGCGATACCGCAGCGTCGGGTACGAGTGCGCGAGCGTTGGCGATGTGTCCGGTGAGCAGGTTGTCGATGTCGACGATCTCGATGCGCAGCCGCGTTTCGACATCGAGGAGTCGGTCGGCGTCTCCTCCGATGGGCAGCCCGGCACCCACTACTCGCTCACCCAGCTCGGCCAGGCGCCGAAATACCCGTTGTCGGGTCGCCGGGGTCTCGCGCCGTGGTCACCGTCGGGGTCGGTGCGTTCGCTGTGGTTCCAGGTGGACAGGTCGTTTCGGTACCGCTGCATTGCCTGCTTGTACGCAGCTGCGGTTGCCGCGGCTCTGCTGCAGTCGTCTGCGCGAGCGGTCAACTCTGCTTGCAGCAGTTCGCTGTTGGCCACGCTGTTGCCGACCCCTTCGTGGACGAGTGGCGTGATCGAGCCGCCCCACATCCCGAGGTCGTTGCTCCACGTCGTTCGAAGTTGTGTAGCCGTCCAACCGGCTACGAACGCTGCGGTGCGCAGCGATCGCTCGGCTTCGAGGAGGTCTGCTTCGTTGGCCACGTCACGCTCCCTCGGGCCTCGCACCACATGCCGCTTCGGCGAAGTCGGCTGCTACTTCAGCGGTCGTCGGTGAGTCGGTCTTGATCGTGGTCGAGATGAGTGAGGATGCAACACCGTCGCCAGCGAAGATCATGATCAAGCGGTCGAGGACTCCTCGTCGCGCTTCCCACCAGCAGGTCCGGGACGTTCCGTCGACCGTTCCGGTGACCATGCCGGACTCCGTCACTTCACTTCCTTCAGGCACCGTGACGAGGAAGCCCTGGTCGAACAGCAGTCGACGATTGGCGTCGTCGGTGGCCATCGAGGTCTGTTCGAGTACGACGACACCGGCATCGTTTCCACTCAGTGGGTTGGTGGTGTCGAATCCGATGCTGAGGCGAAGGATGGGCCACGTGAGCGGGATCTGATCGTTGTCGTTGTCTGCTGCGAAGTCGAGGCCCTTGAAGTAATCGAGGCCGGTGAGCTCGATACCGCCGATGGAGAGGTCGCCGGAGACGGGATCGTGGGTGATTTCGACGTCGTCGACGATCTGGTTGTCAGCGTCTGCTTGCCCGATGGCGTCGCGGAGTGTGTCGGTGGACGACGCTTCGTCGGAGGTGCATCCGCTGAGGGCGAGCGCAATGAGGGGTGGGACTCCCCAGGCGAGACGAATCGGTCGACTTCTCATGATGTCAACCTACGCAACATCGAGCAGCAACTCGATGGGGACGTGTCCCCGTCGTAGGGATTCTCGGTCGTGGCTGCGCGTTCGCTGATCCGCCGGGTCCCGCTCAGTCGCGGCGCACGGTGAGGCAGGTCTCCATCCCACCGAGGTACAGCCGGTCGCCGTTGCCGATCGCCTGCGCCGTCCAGGGTTGGAGCGTGATCGGGGATGAATCTCCCGCCGGGACCACGACGGTGCCGCGGCTCGAAGCGCAATCGGTGACGAACAGCGCCGGCCCCTTCGTCTCGATGCGAACATGGGTGCGCGACACGCTTGGGGGCGCCTCGAATGCAATCGCGACTGCATCGGGCGCCTGGGCGGCTTCGCCGGATGGACGTCGGCCGAACACGGTCGTGATGTGCAGATCGTGGCGGCTGCCATCGGGCAGTTCCACCTGGCTGTGCACCGAGCGAGTTCGACCGAACGGAACCTTCGCCAGACCGCTCTGTGCGGACTCGGGCAGTGTCGTTTCGTGGCGATGCGAATCCGGCGAGGTCAACGGTTGCTGTTCCGTCGATGCCACGACTGGTCGAACCGTGTCGGCTGGCGGTACCAAGGCCTCATCTCCTGCGGCTGCGGCGAGGCTGGCGATCCGAGCGAGTCGCGCTCGCGGGTGCGACGCAGTGGACGCCGGAGTGCGTTCAGGCGCTGGCTGTGGCTCGACACTGGGAGCGGCTCGTGAGATCGTCGGCACGTGGGCGAACGATTGAGGGTGAAGCGACGCCTGCGCGTCGGGATTCGTTGGTCGAAGCGCGAGCTGCAGTTCGAACCCGCCGCCGACGACCACGCCGCGGCGCAGATCGGTGTCGAGATCCACAGAGGTGCCGCACCGGAACCGGGTGAGTTCAGGAATTCGAGCGACCCGGTGCTCGACCCACGTCGGGGACCCGGTGCCCGAGAGTTGCGGCATCGACTCCACGTCGCTGCTGACCTCGACGCCGCCGCGCACGATCACCTGAATGCGCGCCGCCTCGGTCTGATCCGACCATTCGATGAACGCGAAGGCTGGCGTTCGGTCCGGATCTTCGAGCACCAGTGTCGTCAGTTCGTCGACCAGTACGTCACGATCGCACCATCGGAAAAGATTGGCGATGTTCGACGAGGCGCCGTCCGGCAGATAGAGCAACGCCCGGTCTCGGCGGGCCACGCGCCCCGAACCAGGTGCGACCATGAGGAGTGCGTTCGCGGCCGCGGCGGCGTCGGTCGGAGCTGATGCGGATCCGTCGGCCACATGGGGATGTTACCGGAGTGCGTTCGGCCGATTTCTGAACACATGTTCGCCCGGTAGCGTGGTGCGTTCATGGCTCCTCGCAACACCGCCACCGCCCCGCCCGCCAAGAAGACCACCGCCTCCAAGGCGCCAGCTCCCAAGCGCACCGCTCGATCCAAGAGCGCCGATTCGAACCAGATCATCGTGCGTGGTGCTCGTGAGCACAATTTGAAGAACGTCAGCGTGGAAATGCCGCGCGACAAGCTCGTGGTGTTCACAGGGTTGTCGGGGTCGGGCAAATCAAGCCTGGCGTTCGACACCATCTATGCCGAGGGGCAGCGTCGTTACGTCGAATCGCTGAGTGCGTACGCCCGCCAGTTCCTCGGGCAGATGGACAAGCCTGACGTCGACGTCATCGAGGGCTTGTCACCCGCCATTTCGATCGACCAGAAGTCGGCGTCGCGAAACCCACGTTCGACCGTCGGAACGATCACCGAGGTGTACGACTACCTGCGTCTGCTGTACGCCCGTATCGGTGTGCAGCACTGCCCGAATGACGGCACGCCGCTGCAGCGTCAAACACCGCAGCAGATCGTGGATCGCATCTTGGAGATGGACGACGGGCTGCGATTCCAGGTGCTGGCGCCGGTGGTGCGGGGTCGCAAGGGCGAGTACGACACGTTGCTGCAGGACCTGTCCGGGCAGGGGTATGTCCGTGCGGTGGTGGACGGGGAGATGGTCGACATCGACGAGTTCCTCGATCGAGACGAACGGCTGGCCAAGTACGAGAACCACAAGATCGCTGTCGTGGTCGACCGTCTCGTGTTGAAAGCGGGCATCGAGCGTCGGCTCACGGATTCGCTCGAAGGTGCGCTCAAGCTCGCTGACGGCGTGGCCGAGATCGAGATTGTCAACAAGGACGCGGACAACGAATCGATCACGTTCAGTCAACACCTCGCATGCCCCGTCTGTGACACGAGCTATGACGAGCCAGCGCCGCGCAACTTCTCGTTCAACTCGCCGTACGGCGCGTGCGCTACGTGTGACGGGCTGGGTACGACCTTCGAGGTCGACCCCGAGTTGATCGTTCCGGACGGCGAGTTGTCCCTCGCAGATGGCGCCATCGCGCCGTGGCGGAGCGCCAACACCCAGTACTTCACCCGAATGCTCGAGTCGGTGGCGAACGTCAACGACATCGACCTGGCAACGCCGTGGGAAGATCTCACTGCGAAACAGCGCAAGGTCGTGCTCCACGGTGTCACGGGCAAGATGACCGTGAAATACAAGAACCGCTACGGACGCTCGCGTTCGTACTCGACGGAGTACGAAGGCGTCATCCCATGGTTGCGTCGCCGCCACGAGGGCTCCGATTCGGAATGGGCGCGCGAACAATACGAGGGCTACATGCGCCTCGTTTCCTGCTCCGCCTGCGATGGTTTTCGCCTGAAGCCTGCAACGCTTGCAGTGCTCGTGAATGGCAAGCACATTGCAGAAGTGTGCGACATGTCCATTGCGGACTCGGCGGAGTTCCTCGCCGCACTCGAGCTGTCCGAACGTGACCGGATCATTGCTGAACAGGTCACCAAAGAGATCAACGCACGACTCGGATTCCTCCTTGCCGTGGGCCTCGACTACCTCACGATGTCGCGGTCCGCGGGCACCCTTGCGGGCGGCGAGGCACAACGCATCCGCCTCGCGTCGCAGATCGGCTCCGGCCTCGTCGGAACCCTGTATGTGCTGGACGAGCCTTCGATCGGACTGCATCAGCGCGACAACGCGAGGCTCATCGAGACCCTCACTCGTCTTCGCGATCTCGGCAATACCGTCGTGGTGGTCGAGCATGACGAGGACACGATCCGTACCTGCGACTGGATCGTCGACATCGGCCCCGGTGCGGGCGAGCACGGTGGCGAGGTTGTGTACGCAGGGCCAGTGAAGGGCATCGAGAAGGTCAAGAACTCGGTCACGGGTCAGTACCTGTCCGGCAAGAAGTCGATCCCGGTTCCCGCCGAGCGTCGGTCTCAGTCACTCGACAAGCTGCAGATCGTCGGTGCGCGCGAGCACAATCTGCAAGACCTCACCGTCGATATTCCACTCGGCAACTTCGTGTGCGTCACCGGTGTGTCGGGCTCGGGCAAGTCGACCCTCATCCGCGAGATCTTGCTTCCGGTTCTGATGCAGAAGATCTACAAGTCGAAGACGCCGGCGGGTAAGCACAAGCGAATCCACGGGATCGAACACCTCGACAAGGTCATCGATATGGATCAGAGCCCGATCGGCCGCACGCCGCGCTCGAACCCCGCCACCTACACGGGCGTGTTCGACAAGATTCGTAAGCTCTTTTCTTCCACCAACGAGGCAAAGATCCGCGGGTACTTGCCCGGCCGGTTCTCGTTCAACGTGAAGGGCGGGCGCTGCGAGGCGTGCGCCGGTGACGGCACGATCAAGATCGAGATGCACTTCTTGCCAGACGTGTATGTGCCATGCGAGGTGTGCAAGGGCGCACGGTTCAACCGCGACACGCTCGACATCGAATTCAAAGGCAAGAACATCGCCGACGTGCTCGACATGCCGGTGTCAGAGGCCGTGGATTTCTTCGCGAACCAGCCGAGCATTGCGCGCTTCATGGAGACGCTGATGGACGTCGGCTTGGGGTATGTGCGCCTCGGTCAGTCTGCCCCCACCCTCTCCGGTGGCGAAGCGCAGCGCGTGAAACTCGCCACCGAACTCGCGAAGCGTTCGACCGGCAAGACCATCTATTTGCTCGACGAACCCACGACCGGGCTGCACTTCGACGACGTGCGCCGTCTCCTCACGGTGCTGCAGCGCCTGGTCGACAAAGGCAATACCGTGCTGGTCATCGAGCACAGCCTCGATGTCATCAAGACCGCCGACTGGATCATCGACCTCGGGCCCAATGGTGGCTCGGGCGGCGGCTCGATCGTTGCCGAGGGTCCGCCTGAGCACGTGGCGAGTGTCAAGGCCTCTCACACCGGGCACTTCCTCAAACCGCTGCTCTGAACCCGCCGACTCGTTGCGGCGGGCCGGTCTCGCATTCTTTGGGTTGCCGGTCACGCGAAGGTGACACACTCGTGCGGTGACCATCGATGCCGAAGCGTTGAGCGACACTGTCGAGCGCGGTGAACTGCAACGTCGAACACTGAACTCGCTGCGTCTCGCGCAAGTCCCTGGCCAAGCGGCGGTGGCCGGGATGGTCGCGGTGGTGACGCTGTTGGCCAGCGATTTGTTGGGGTCGGACCGGCTCGCGGGGATCGGAAGCGCATCCTTCACTGTCGGGGCTGCGCTGACGGCGATCCCGTTGGCGGCGTTCATGCGTCGTCGCGGACGGCGCGTCGGGTTGGCTCGGGCGTTGACGATCGGTGCGATCGGCGCAGCGATTGCTGCGTTTGGTGGTGAGGCTCGGCTGTTCCCGCTGTTCGTCGTCGGGATGGTGCTGTTCGGTGCCGGACAGGCCGCCACCTTGCAGGGCCGATACGTCGCGGCCGACCTGGCGGAGCCGTCGAAGGCCGGTTCCGCAATCGCCGCGATCGTGTGGGTCGGAACGCTCGGCGCCGTGTTCGGCCCGCTGCTCACGCCATTTGAGAAGAACATGGCAGGTGCCATTGGCCTCGACGAACTGGTCGGTCCGTTCATCGTTGCTGCCCTGCTGTTTGGTGTCGCAGCGGTGGTGGTGACGGTGCGGCTCCGGCCGGACCCGCTCGATGTGCTCGGAACTCGGGATCCGACCGCAGCGCGCGTTCGCCCGTTGCAGCAGCTGCGGAGATCAGCCGGGACCATTGCGGCGTCTGCACCGGCTCGACTCGGCATCGTGGCGATGTCGGTCTCGCAAGCCGCGATGGTGGGTGTGATGACCATGACTCCGCCGCACATGAAGGATCATGATCACGCCGACCTGTCAGCGATCGTGATTGCGGTGCACATCGTCGGGATGTATGGGCTGGCGCCAGTGGTCGGTCGCCAGGTCGATCGAATCGGTGCCAACCGTGCCATTCGAATTGGTGCGGTGGTGCTCGGATGCGGCACGGTGTCGACGGTCGTGGCCGGCTACGTCCCGGCAATGATGTTCGTGGGATTGTTCCTGTTGGGTCTCGGCTGGAACATCGGGTTGATCGCTGGCTCCACGCTGCTCACGGGTTCGGTGCCCGAGCAGACGAAGGTCGAGGTCCAGGGCACGGCAGATCTGAGCATGAGTCTGTGCGGAGCACTCGCAGCGTTCGGGTCGGGCTTCGTGAAGGAGTCGTTCGGCTTCCATCTGCTTGCCAACGGTGCCGCTGCGCTCGCCGCAGGGTTGCTGGCGCTGGCATGGATCACCGCAGCAAGAACTCCAACGCCGCCCTCGACGCCACGCTGACGCCCCAGCGGCCTCGCGTGCCCGCTGGGATCGGGCCGACGTGACGAAGTGGAACCCGGGCGTTCCGGTTCCTCACCCTGTGGTCGCGAACCGCAGGCTGGCACACTGTCGCAGTGACGACGTACCGGCTGTATCTCGAGACCGATCTGAACCGCGTGTTCACGCAATCCGTCGGTCCCGTCGCAGCAGCGGAACTCGACGTGGTGCTCGCACACGCGCTCGATGCAGCGAATACCGAGATCGAGCTCGTTGCGCAAGGGCGGACGTCGTTCCTCCGCTTCGATCATGGCGGCGAGCAACCAGCGCTGGCTGCCGCCGTCGCACGACTCTGCGCGAGCGCCGCCCTGTTCGTCGAGCACTCGCCGGCATCGCTCGAACCCGTCGTGTTGGACGAAGCGCTGTTGTTCGGGACCGACGTCGTGACCACACAGCGGTACAAGGGCAAGACCAGCGAACGGCTGACGCGGCTGATGCTCAACCTCGCGCTGAGCGCAAGCGCCACCAAAGCCCGAACCGAACCGGCGGTGCTGGATCCGATGTGTGGACGCGGAACCACTCTGAACTGGTCGCTGCTGTACGGCATTCGCTCGACGGGAATGGATGTCGACCGACACGCGCTCGATGAGTACGCAGTGTTCTTGCAGCAGTGGGCGCAGGGCCATCGGTTGCCGCACCGGCTACAGCGGTACAAGAAGCAAGACAGCGAGCACCGTCATTTCGACTTCGCGGTGGCCGGTGATCGCAAGGCGTTGGAGGCCAAAACGGTGCCAGATATTCGGACCTTCAACGCTCCCGCTGACAGCACATCGATTGCGCCAGGACGTCACTCGATGCTGGTCAGCGACCTGCCCTATGGGGTGCAGCACCGCGCACGAACCGGGAACAACGAAGCGACCTCAGTGCTCGATCTGGTCGAGCAGCTGTCCGCACACTGGCCGGACTGGCTGCTGCCGGGCGCATCGGTCGTGCTGTCGTGGAACGTGCGCAGCTTGGCGGTCGATGACATGCTGACGACGCTTCGGTCGGCGAGCTTCTCCGACGTGGCAACCCGCGGCTTCGGCCATCAAGTCGACCGAACCATCACCCGTGATGTGGTCGTCGCCCGCCGCTCCTGACGACAGCGTGGGCTGCGTCAGCGGTTGCGGAGACGCTTGCTGAGTTCGTTGAGGCGCTGCTTCTCGCTGGAGGAGAGCGCATCCATTCCCTGACTGCCGATCTTGTCGAGCAGCCCGTCGAGTTCCGCCTGATCAGCCGGAGACGGACCGGTCGGCGGAACGACCTTCGGGCTGGCAGCTTCGGGGTCTCGCTTCCACGGCCCTTCGACCACTCGCTGTCCCGAGCCGCCACGCTTCGGTCGCTTTGGAGGGTTGGGCTTGTTCCGCTTCGAACGGCGAGGCGCGCCGCCACCTGAACCAACGCCAGCGCTGATGGGGATGTGTGGGATCGGCCAGGCGGTCGCAAAGCCGAGCGAGCGACCGGCGCTCAAGGCGGTGGCGATGGAGATCAACACGAAGAGTGCGCCCGACCCGCCGTAGGCATACACCCGCAGCAGGGTGAACACGACCGCCACGGCCCAAATCGGGATGACGTCGAAGAAGCGGACCTTCGGGTACGTGCCGGCATACACCCAGATTGCAGCGAGGAACAGCATGCCCAACCCGAGGTCCGGGCGGCGCAGCGCGAAGTCGTTGCTGACGACGCCGAGCACCGCCAAGGTGATGCCGGGAACGAGTGTCGTGGCAAGTGTCCAGGTGAGGAACTTGCCTCGACCCATCAACCCTTCGATCTGCTGACCGAACGACCAGAAGAAGGCCACGCCGATGATCGAGAAGAACCCGGCGAACTCGGCAATCGGCCAGGTGACGAGACGCCACACCTGGCCGTTGCGGATATCGATGTTGTCGTATGGGAGGTAGTTCCACACGTTGAGGATGGAGATGAGCATCGAGAACACCGCGAGCGCGGTGAGGATGTCGACCGTGGTGATGTCGTAGCGGTTGACGCGGAACCAGCCGTCGTTCGGTCGGCGGCTGAACAAGCTGGAGAAATACTGCGACATCAGGTGACTACGGTACCCGCGCGCCGCAGCCCTGAACACGCATGCGTGCACCTCGTTTGTCAGGTGTTCGTCACGTTCCGGGCCGTACGAGCACAGGTCGCGCTGCTCTATCCTCCACTGCAATGGTGAAGCGCCCCCCAGCAGGAACGATCCCTGACGAGCCGGGTTCGTACCAGTTCAAGGATCGGCACGGGCGCGTCATCTACGTCGGCAAGGCATCGAGCTTGCGTCAACGGTTGTCGAACTACTTCCAGAATCCGCGCAACCTGCATCCGCGAACCGCGCAGATGGTGCAGACCGCCGAATCGGTCGAGTGGACGATTGTTCGTAACGAGGTCGAGGCGCTGATGCTCGAGTACTCGTTGATCAAGGAGCACGATCCTCGATTCAACGTTCGCCTGCGTGACGACAAGAGCTATCCGTTCCTGGCGGTGACCAACGGGGACATCTGGCCGCGAGCTGTCGTCATGCGGGGGACCAAGAAGAAGGGCACGCGCTACTTCGGGCCGTACGCGCATGCGTACGCCATTCGCGACACGCTGGATCTCTTGTTGCGCAGCTTCCCGATTCGCACGTGCAGCCAGAGCAAGTTCAACGAGCACGAACGACTCGGGCGCCCGTGTCTGCTGTTCCACATCGAGAAGTGCTCGGGGCCCTGCGTCGGTGAGATCGAGGAGATGGAGTATCGCCAGCTCGTGACCGAGCTGTGTGAGTTCCTCGATGGTGACACCGACGAGATCGTGAATCGGCTCGATGCTGAGATGCGCAACGCGGCTGGCGAGCTCGACTTCGAGAAGGCTGCGCGGTTGCGCGATCGGCTCGATGCGGTTCGGAAGGCGATCTCGAAGCAGCAGATGGTTGCAGACAAGAGTGAAGACCTCGACGTGATCGGCATCGCGGAGGACGAGCTCGAAGCCTCGGTGCAGGTGTTCTACGTCCGCAAGGGGAGGGTGATGGGGCGCAAAGGCTTCATCCTCGACAAGGTCGAAGAACTCACGCCAGGTCTGATGATCCATCGGATTCTCGAGTCGATGTACGGCGAAGAGCCCGTCGTCGGCGTGCCCAAGCAGGTCCTCGTGCCGTACGAGCCCGAAGACGCGGGGACCTACGAGGAGTGGCTCGAGATGATCCGTGGTTCGAAGGTGCAGGTACGGGTCCCGCAGCGTGGCGACAAGAAATCGCTACTCGAGACCGTCGAACGCAACGCACAGGAGGAATTCACCCGCCATCGGATGAAGCGGGCGAGCGACCACAACACCCGCAGCCGTGCGCTCACCGAGTTGCAGACCCATCTGAACCTGCCCGAGGCGCCGCTGCGGATCGAGTGCTACGACATGGCGCATCTGCAGGGCACCGACTACGTCGGCTCGATGGTCGTACTCGAAGACGGCCTACCGGCAAAGCGGGAGTACCGTCGGTTCAAGGTCAACGGCGTCGGCGGCGACGAGGTCGGTCACGGCAGCGACGACTATGCAGCGATGGCCGAAGTCGTCCGGCGACGCCTCACCGCATACCTCGTCGAGCGTGACAAGCCGGTCGACGAACGAGTGGGTCCGGATGATGATGGCAAGGCCGACGGGTCGGGCAAGAAGGAACGCAAGCCGGGCAAGTTCGCGTATCCACCCCAGCTGCTCCTCGTGGACGGCGGCAAGGGTCAGGTGAGTGCCACGCAGGCAGTCGTGGTGGAACTCGGTCTGGAAGACGAGATCCCGGTGGCCGGTCTCGCCAAGCGTTTCGAAGAGGTCTACGTGCCGGGGCGTTCGGCGCCGATCGAGATACCTCGGGGTTCGGATGCGCTGTTCATGCTGCAGCGAATTCGCGATGAAGCGCACCGATTCGCGAACACGTTCCACCGGGAGCGTCGCAGCAAGGGAATGACCGTCAGCGCGCTGGACGACATTGCGGGCCTGGGCGAGGTGCGTAAGAAGAAGCTCGTCAAGGAGATGGGCGGCGTGAACAAGGTGAAGCAGGCGTCACTGGAGACGTTGAAGGCACACAGCTTCTTGCCCGATGCCGTGGCCGAAGCCATCCACGCCAAGTTCAACTCCTGACCGGGAACACGTCGCAGGTGACTGTCCTAGCGAACTTGGCTGGCAATGGCGGTTTCGAAGCGGCGGTATGCGTCGAGTCGTTCCTCGTGTGTCGTTCCCAGGGTGAAGTCGGGGACGATCACTTCGTCAAAGCCGTTCTCGACGTATCGGCCGAGTTGCTCGACGATGTGGTCGTCTGATCCGGCGATCGTGCGGTCGCCCATCGGGCCGGCCAGTGCGGCTTCGATCATCGACTGGTCGTCGCTCATGAAGATCAGCGCTTGCACCGACGTGTGCATCGAGTCCGGGTCGGTCCCGGCGGACTCGCACGCTGTGGCGAACACCCTTCTTCGTTCGCTTGCGAGTTCGGGTGCTCCCCACGTGTTCCACTCCTGAGCGAACCGGGCGGTGATGCCCAACATGCGCGGGCTGCCAGTGCCAACGAGAATCGGAAGGCGGTCCTGCACCGGCCGCGGATCGCATGGCGCGTCGGTGATGTCGTAGAAGTCGCCGTGGAAGGTCGAGGCTTCGTCATCGAGCATCGATCGAACGATCTGGATCGACTCTTCGAACCGGCTGACGCGGATTCCCGGAGCTTCGAGTTCGAAACCGTAGGCACGATGCTCGTTGATCTGCCAGCCGGCACCGAGGCCGAGCGTGAACCGGCCGTTCGAGAGTCGATCGATGGTGGCGGCTCTGTTGGCGAGGAGCGCTGGGTGATGAATCGACGTCGGGGCGACCAGGGGTCCGAGTCGGATCCGCTCGGTCGTCGCAGCAACAGCAGCCAGGATCGACCAGCACTCGTGCACATCGCCGGGAGCGAACGACTCGTCGCCCGTGTTCGGCATGTAGTGGTCCGCGTACCAGAGGCAGTGCCAGTCGCCCACGTCGCCGAACCGCGCCAGCTCCAACACCTCGTGCGGCGGTCTCGACGGATTCGGCCAGATGGAGAACAACATGCGGCGACCGTACCCTGCGGGCGTGAGCGACGAACTGTGGGAATCCCATGCCGATTGGTGGATCGAAGGATTCACCGACGGCGCTGACCCGGAGTACGTCGAGCAGATCGTGCCGATGGCCGAAACCGAACTGGCAGGAGCTCGTCGGGTGCTCGACATCGGGTGCGGCGATGGCCAGATCAGCAGGCTCGCCGCAGCGCAGGGGGCGCAGGTGGTCGGCGTCGACCCGACGTGGAACTGTGTGAAGGTGGCGCACGAACGCGGCGGGGGAGCAGCATTTGCTCGGGCCGGTGCAGCAGGGCTGCCGTTCGCCGACGGTTCCTTCGACACCGCAGTGGCCTGCCTCGTGTTCGAACACATCGACGACGTCGACACCGCGATTGCTGAGGTCGCGCGAGTGTTGGAGCCGGGTGGCACGTTCTGCTTTTTCTTGAACCACCCGATCCTGCAAGCACCGGGCAGCGTGTGGGTCGATGACCACATGGTCGACCCGCCCGAGCAGTACTGGCGGCTCGGGCCCTACCTGGACGAGACCGAGACCATCGAGGAAGTCGAACTGGGCGTCCACATCCGGTTCATCCACCGTCCCATGTCGCGCTACCTCAACACGCTCGCCGCGAACGGGCTGATGCTGCAGCACATGTCCGAGCCGGCGCCTCCGCCTGGCTTCCTCGCTCAGGCACCGGGCTATGCAGCGAGCGCGGCGTTTCCAAGACTTCTCTACATTCGGCTCACGAAAACCGGCAACGCACTACGCTGACCGTCATGGCCGAGGTCGCGCTCATCGCCGGGCTGTCCGGAGCAGGCCGTTCTGCAGCTGCAGATGTGCTCGAAGACCTCGACTGGTACGTGGTCGACAATCTGCCCACGGCGTTGATCAACACGATCGTCGATCTCGCCGCCAAGCCGGGCAGCGACATCGAACGACTGGCGCTCGTTGGAGGTCGACAGCACCACGCCCTGCTCGAAAAAGTCGCCGAGCTGCGAGCCGCCGAACACGAGGTCACCGTGTTGTTCCTCGACGCGTCGACTCCCGAGTTGGTACGCCGCTACAACGCCACTCGCCGTCGTCATCCGCTGGCCGACGACGCGGAAGGGCTGGTGGAATCGATCGAACTCGAACGTGCGCAGCTGGACTCGGTGCGGGCTCAGGCCGACCTGGTGATCGACACGGATCAACTCAATGTGCATCAACTCAAGGAACGCCTCGTCGCTGCGTTCGCGGCGTCCACCGCCTCGCGGCTGCAAGTGTCGGTGGAGTCGTTCGGCTTCAAGCACGGCGTGCCGATCGACGCAGACATCGTGATGGATGTGCGTTTCTTGCCGAATCCGCATTGGCAACTCGACCTTCGTCCGCTGACGGGCCACGATCCCAAGGTCCGAGATCATGTGCTCGAGACATCGGCGGGTTCGGACTTCGTCGATCGTTTCGACGACCTCATTGCCTCCCTCCTCCCGCAGTACGAAAAGGAAGGCCGGTCATACCTGACCGTGGCAATCGGGTGCACGGGCGGTCGCCACCGATCGGTCGCCATCAGTGAAGAGATCGCGGCACGACTGCGCGGGCGCGGCACCGCGGTGAGAATCACTCACCGAGACGTCACGCGCTGACCAGGGCGATCATCGGCGAACAGACGCTCATCAGAGCGCTACAGTCGAGAGGTGTGGCGCTGTTGCCCGCCGCCGCTCGTTCGACCCAGATTTCTCCGCAAGCAACCCCAACAAAGGAATCCCCACAATGACAGTTCGCGTCGGTATCAATGGCTTCGGCCGCATTGGTCGCAACTTCTTCCGCGCTGCGAAGGCGCAGGGAGCCGACATCGACTTCGTCGCCGTGAACGATCTCGGATCGCTCGACACGATGGCGCACTTGCTGTCCTACGACTCGGTGCTCGGTCGCTTCCCGGAAGACGTGAAAGTCACCAAGGGCGGTCTGAAGGTCGGCTCCGACACGCTCAAGGTCCTCAGCGAGCGCAACCCTGCTGACCTGCCATGGGGTGACCTCGGCGTCGACGTCGTGATCGAGTCGACCGGATTCTTCAACTCGCGTAGCGCAGCGAGCGCCCACCTCGACGCGGGTGCGCCGCTGGTGATCGTGTCGGCTCCCTGTGCCGAAGCCGACGCCACGTTCGTGTACGGCGTGAACCACAAGGATTTCCGCATCAGCCAGCACAAGGTCATCTCCAACGCGAGCTGCACCACCAACTGCATCGTGCCGATGGTGAAGGTGCTCGATGATGCGTTCGGCGTCGTCGAAGGCTTGATGACCACGGTGCACGCCTACACCGGTGACCAGTCGATCGTGGACGGCCCGCACAGTGACCTGCGTCGTGCCCGCGCTGCGGCCGTGAACATCATCCCCACATCGACGGGCGCCGCTCGCGCCACCGCACTCGTGATGGAATCGATGAAGGGCAAGCTCGACGGCGGTGCGCTGCGTGTGCCGATCCCAACCGGTTCGCTCACCGACTTCACGGCCAACCTGAAGAAGAAGGCCACCGTCGAAGAAATCAATGCGGCGTTCGCGAAAGCGGCGAAGACCGGAGCACTGAAGGACGTCCTCAGCTACACCGAAGCACCGATCGTGTCGAGCGACATCACCACCGACCCGTCGAGCTGCACGTTCGATGCTGGCATGACCATGGTGCAGGGCAAGATGGCCAAGATCAACGGCTGGTACGACAACGAGTGGGGCTACTCCAACCGTCTCGTCGACATGGCGATGTTCACCGGCTCCAAAGTCAAGCGCTGAGTCGCTGACCGATGTCTGAGATCCCGACCCTGGAGGATCTGGAAGCCCGCCTCGGCGACCTGTCGGGCAAGCGCATTTTCGTTCGGACCGACTTCAACGTGCCGCTGGACGATACGGGTGCGATCACCGACGACTTCCGGATCAAGTCAGCGCTCCCGACGATCACCTGGCTGACCGAACGCGGTGCGACGGTCGTCACCGCGAGTCACCTTGGGCGCCCCAAGGGCGAGCCGAATCCGAAGTATTCGATGGATCCGGTGCGGGCACGCCTGGCTGAACTGGCGCCCGGGGTGGAGCTGCTCGAAAATCTGCGTTTCGACGCAGGGGAGACCAGCAACGACAGCGCGTTCGTCGACACGTTGGTCGACGGCATCGACGGATACGTCAACGACGCGTTCGGAGCCTCGCACCGATCGCATGCATCGATCGTTGGACCGCCGCAACGCGTGCCCGCAGCCATGGGCCGGCTTCTCGAGAACGAAGTCGAGGTGCTCCTCGGTCTGCGGAACAAGCCAAAGCACCCGTTCGTCGCCGTGCTCGGCGGGGCGAAGGTCTCCGACAAGCTCGGCGTGATCGAAGCGCTGTTGGAAATCGTCGATGAGATCATCATCGGTGGTGCGATGTGTTTCACGTTCTTCCTGGCGCAGGGCAAGCCGGTCGGAGCTTCGTTGCACGAGCCGGATCAGGTGGACGTGTGCAAGGGGCTGCTTGCCAAAGCAGCTGAGATGGGCAAGGTCATCCACCTTCCCGACGACATCACGGGTACCGACGCGAGTGGCAACTTTGCTCAGTTCGGTTCGCGCCTCGGTGACGGGTCGATCGGCTACGACATCGGTCCCGGATCCGCTGCTGCCTTCACCGATGTGATCATGGACGCCCGCATGGTGTTCTGGAATGGTCCGATGGGGATGTTCGAAGACGAACGATTTGCGTCGGGCACCCGCACCGTTGCCCAGGCCATGGCCGACACCAAGGCGTTCACCGTCGTCGGCGGTGGCGATTCAGCCGCAGCGCTCGCTCAGTTCAAACTCGATGACGAGGTCAGCCACGTCTCCACCGGGGGCGGGGCCAGCCTCGAACTCTTGGAGAACGGCGACCTCCCCGGCCTCGAAGCACTCCGCACCAACTGAACCCAATGAAGAAGTGCCAGGCACTTCTTCACTGCTGACTCCAAGGACACGACATGGCACGCACCCCGCTGATCTCCGGTAACTGGAAGATGAACCTCAATCATTTCGAGGCCATCCAAACCGTGCAGAAGCTGCACTACCTGGTGCCGAAGGACGCGTTCGACGACGTCGAGGTGTCCATTCACCCGCCGTTCACCGACATTCGCTCGATCCAGACACTGATCGAGAGCGAAGACCTTGACTTCTCACTCGGAGCCCAGCACTGCCACTTCGATGACAGTGGCGCCTTCACCGGTGAGGTCTCGCCGCTCTTTCTTGCGAAGCTGAACACGAAGTACGTCATCTGCGGCCATAGCGAGCGTCGCGAGATCTTCGGTGAGACCGACGAGATGGTGAATGCCAAGGTCCAGGCAATTCTGCGTCATGGCATGGTGCCGATCATGTGCTGCGGGGAAACGCTGGAGGAGCGAGAAGCAGGACAGATGGAGACCAAGGTGCTCGGGCAGATCGAAGCCGGGCTCGCCGGGGTGTCGAACGAGCAGATTGCATCGCTCGTGATCGCCTACGAGCCGATCTGGGCCATCGGCACCGGCAAGACCGCCACGGCCGAGGATGCCCAGGCGGCGTGTGCTGCAGTGCGTGGCAAGGTTCGCGAGATGACCGATGATGCCACAGCCGACGCGGTTCGCATCCAGTACGGCGGGTCGGTCAAGGGCGGCAACGCTCCGGAACTCATGGGGCAACCCGATATCGACGGTGCACTCGTCGGCGGCGCGAGCTTGGATCCGGACGAGTTTGCTCGCGTGATCCAGTTCAAGGGCTGACTTCCGGCGAGGCGCCTGATCTGGGCGACCGTGTCGGGGCACCCCGAAGCGGGGGTCGACGGTGAGTTTTGACATCCCGGGTTTCGTTCCTGTCCGTGATCGGCCGGGGAGGGCCCGGCGATGTGAAGCCGGGTACCGGACTAACGTCGTTGCAACTGACACTTCGATCTGTTCACACGGTCGAAACCGATGAGAACTACCGGCAGGTAACCGAGGCTGATATGGTCCCTGTTCTCTGGTTCACCGGGGAGGGTTCCAGAGCTTTCCGCGAAGTCAAAAGCGCGGATCGAAGCAGTCGAACGTCGGCATGCCGAGCGGTTCCTGCACCCACAGACACCTCCCGTCTGTAGTCCATCACAGGAGGACAACCACGTGAACAACACCCGACGGAGCCACAAGCTCCTCGCAGCCGCTACGGCTTCTGCGCTCGTCTTCGCCGCATGTGCGAGCGACGACGCAGACACCGACGAGGCCGCCGAGGAAGTCGAAGAGTCGACGGAAGAAGAAGCTGCTGAAGGCGGCGACGAAGAAGCCATGGAAGAAGAAGCCATGGAAGAAGAAGGCGAAGAAGCCATGGAAGAAGAAGCCATGGAAGAAGAAGGCGAAGGCGAAGAAGTCGCCGAAGCTTCCTTTGCCTACGGCGACGCCCAGGAATTCAGCAACTACAACAACAACCTCGGCACCTCGAACTCGGTGAAGAACGGCATCATCCTCAACGAGGTGCAGCCGAGCCCGTTCAACTTCGGTACCGAGACCGGCGGCCTCATCCTCGACGAAGAGCTGATGGATTCAGCGTCGGTCGTCAACGAGGACCCGCTGACCATCGAGTACGTCGTGAACGCCGACGCTGTCTGGTCTGATGGCGAGCCCATCGACTGTGATGACTTCCAGCTCCAGTACCACGCCAACAACGGCCTGTACTTCCAGCTCGATGACGCCGGTGAGCCGGTTGTCGACGAAGAGAGCGGAATCGAAGTGTTCCTGTTCGACCTCGTGGGCACCACCGGCTACGACCAGATGGACTCGGTCACCTGCTCCGAAGATGGCAAGACCATCACCACCACGTACGGCTCGCCGTTCGCTGACTGGCAGTCCGTGTTCGGTGGCCAGGTCCCCGCTCACGTGATCGAGCGCGAATCCGGCGTCGACGACCTCGTTGCGGCCTTCGAAGGTGGCGACCGCGAGGCCATCGAGGCCATTGCTGACACCTTCAACAACCTCTACACCGTCGACCCGGGCACCATCAACCCGGACACGATGCTGTCAGGTGGCGCACTCGCATTCGGGAACTGGGAAGCCGGTCAGAGCTTCACGCTCGTGCCGAACGAGGCGTACTGGGGAACTCCGGCCAACGGCCCGGTCGTTGTCCGCTACATCGCCGAAGAAGCACAGGCCCAGGCACTCGCCAACGGTGAGATCAACGCCATGAGCCCGCAGCCCACGCCTGACCTTCTCGGTCAGCTCGAGAACACCGACGGCGTCACCGTCGTGCCGGGTGGCTCGTACATCTGGGAGCACTTCGACTTCAACTTCAACAACGAAGCCTTCCAGGACCGCAACGTCCGCGAAGCCTTCGCGTTGTGCCTGCCCCGTCAGCAGATGGTCGACAACTTGATCGTCCCGCTGCAGCCGGATGCGCAGATCCTCAACAACCGTTGGATCCAGCCGTTCGAAGCTGGCTACGAGGACACCTCGGGTGGCCTGTATGACGTCGTTGATCTCGAGCGTTCCGCTGCGCTGCTCGAAGAGGCCGGCCAGACCGGTCTCACCGTGCGCATCGGCTGGTTCGACAACGGTGGCAACCAGCGTCGTACCGACCAGGTTGCACTCACCATCGAGAGCTGCACCGCTGCAGGCTTCGACATGCAGGACGCCGGCTCGGAGACCTTCTTCGACGTCGAACTCGCTGCAGGTGACTGGGACATCGCCATGTTCGCATGGGCCGGTAGCCCGCTGCGCTCCGGCGCCACGGCCACCTACCGCGCTGGTAGCGGCAACAACGTCGGCAACATCGACATCCCGGCCATCCAGGGCCTGATGGACGAGCTCGAGCAGACGCCAGACATCGCCCGTCAGGACGAGCTGGCCAACGAGATCGACGTCATCCTGTGGGAAGAACTGGCCACCATCCCGGTGTTCAGCTTCCCGGCAGTGACGGCTTTCTCGGACAACGCCGAGAACGTCGTGGCGAACCCGTCGCAGAACGGGCTCACCTGGAACGCCTCGCAGTGGCAGCTCGTCTGAGCAACTAGCAACTGAGGTATTTCGACGCCACGCTGGCGTCGTGACATCATGACGGAGGTGGCGGGCCGAAACCGGCCCGCCACCTCCGGCTGTCACCGTCGATCGACAAGGCTCCATATGTTCTTCTTCATCATTCGACGATTCCTCGTCTCGATTCCCATTTTGCTCACGTCGAGCATCTTGATGTTCTTCTTGGTCATCAACTCCGGTGACCCGCTCGCTGATCTGCGGATCTCGACGAACCCAAACCGGGACCAGTTGATCGCTGCCCGTCGGCAGCGCCTGCGTCTCAATGACTCCTTCTGGGAGCGCTACACCGATTGGATCACCGGAATCTTCCGTGGTGACTTCGGTCAGAACCGAGAGGGTCAGAACGTCTCGACCCTGCTCAGCCAGGCAGTACAGACCACGATGCGTCTCGTCATCCTGGCCACCATCTTGTCGATCGTCATCGGCATTCTCTTCGGAATCATCACGGCAGTGCGCCAGTACAGCGCTCTCGACTACTCGTCGACGTTTGCCGCATTCCTCTTCTTCTCGCTTCCCGTCTTCTGGGTGGCCGTGCTACTCAAGGAGTTCGGCGCGATCAAGTACAACGACTACCTCGAGGAACCGGGGTTATCGACCACCGGCATCTTGATCCTGACGGTGCTTTCATCGCTCTTCGTCGGTGGGCTCGTGAGCGGGAGCAGATCTCGACGAGCGCTTGCCGTTGCGGTGACTGCGGTGGTGTCGGCAGTGGTGCTACTCCTGGTCGATTCGTCTGACTGGATGACCAATCCGGGGTTGTCGCCGATCGTGCTCACGGCCGTCGTTGCCGTTGCTGCGGTCGGTTGCGCCGCGATCTACGCGCCGCTGTCGAACACCCGAGTCGTGGTGTCGGCCCTCGGTGCTGCCGGCATCGGTCTGCTCGGCGCAGCGATCTTCTCCGACTGGGTGGTCGACCCGAACTGGACCAAGATCGCATTGCTCATCGTGATGAGCGGTCTGGTCGGAGCCGGCGTTGGTGCAGCAGCGGGTGGGGTGGTCGATCGGCGTGCGGCGATGCGCGCTGGCGTTGCTGCAACGTTTGCTGCGGCGAGCGTGATCGTCGTCGACGAGTTCGTGTCGGCCTGGGAGCCAGGTCGCACCGTCGGCACCATCGGCCCTCAGACCCCGAACCTCACGGGCACGTTCTGGCCCCGAATGGTCGACTACGCCGGCCACCAGATTCTTCCGTCGCTGGCACTGGCGCTGATCGGATTCGCCACGTTCATGCGTTTCACCCGTTCGTCGATGCTGGACACCATGAAGTCGGATTACGTGCGCACGGCCAAGGCCAAGGGGCTGCCGGCCACGCAGGTGATCATGCGGCACGCGTTCCGAACCGCGTTGATCCCCGTCATGACCGTCGTGACCATCAGCTTTGCGAGCATCATCGAGGGCGCGGTCATCACCGAGACGGTGTTCGGCTGGAAAGGTATGGGGCAGTTGTTCATCGACGGCGTTCGTGACGTCGACCCGTACCCCGTGATGGGCTTCGTCGTCGTCGTGTCGGCGTCGATCGTGTTGCTCAACGCATTCGCTGACATTTTGTACGCCTACCTCGACCCGAGGATCCGCCGATGACCACTGAAATCGTAGAACCATCACGCGACGAGGTGGCCCCTCTCCCGACGGCCACCATCGACACGGCGGCTGCCGACGGAATGGCCGTCAAGGCTCGGAGCCAAGGCCAGATGGTCGTGCGCCGATTCCTACGTCACCGCCTCGCCATGGCGTCACTGACCGTGCTCACCATGATGATCCTGCTGTCGTACGTCGGCTTGTGGTTCTGGGATCTTCCGTATGACAAGAGCGGCACCGTTGTCGATGGCGGCCGTTCCACCATCGACCTGATCCCGTGGTTCGACGGTGACGGCTTTCAGATGGGTCAGCACCCGTTCGGCCAGGACAACATCGGCCGTGACTACTTTGCTGTGACACTCAAAGGAGCGCAGGGCAGCATCACGGTTGCGGTGCTCGCAGGGCTCGTTGCCACCACCATCGGAACCGTGGTCGGGGCGCTCTCCGGGTACTTTCGAGGCCTCACCGACACGATCCTCATGCGCATTGTCGACGTGCTGTTCACCATCCCGCTGCTGCTGCTGGCTGCAGTGGTCAGCCGTCGCTTCGACACGGGCGGAGCGGTGGGAGGCGCACTGATCATCGCTGCGCTGATCTGGCTCACCACAGCTCGAGTGATCCGCGCCGAGTTCCTTTCGCTCCGAGAGAAGGAGTTCGTCGAGGCAGCCCGAGCGCTCGGCGCTTCGGATACTCGGATCATCACGAAGCACATGTTGCCCAATGTGGTCGGCTCGATCGTGGTGTCCGCAACCCTGTTGATCTCCGCCGCGATCCTGATCGAGGCAGCGCTGTCGTTCCTGGGCTTCGGAGTGACCGATCAGTCGCTTGGCCAACAGGTGCAGACGTATCGAACGGCGTTCAGCACACGACCGTGGCTGTTCTGGTGGCCCGGCGTGTTCATCATCGTGATCGCGTTGTGTATCAACTTCATCGGTGACGGTCTGCGCGATGCGTTTGACCCCAAGCAGACTCGAGTTCGTCAGTGACCGTCACGGACCCCGCCGCCCCCGCCGACTCCACGCCGGCGACCGATGGCGAGGTGATGCTCAAGGTGAACGACCTCAAGGTGTCGTTTCCGACCGAAGACGGTGTGGTCGAGGCAGTCCGCGGCGTGTCCTACGAGGTGAAACGCGGCGAGGTGTTCGCCGTCGTGGGGGAATCGGGTTGCGGCAAATCCGTGTCGTCGATGGCGTTGATGGGGCTGTTGCCCAAGACCGCACGCATCGAAGGAACCGCTCAGTACCTGGACAACGAACTCCTCGGCCGCCCGGACCGCGAGGTCCGCGGCTTCCGCGGCAGCAAGCTCGCCATGATCTTCCAGGATCCAATGACGTCGCTGAACCCGGTGTACACGATCGGCAAGCAGCTCGCCGAAGCTGTGCTGGCTCATCATCGTGTCGCTCCGAAGGTCGCCATGGAACGCGCCATCGAGATGCTCGATGTGGTCGGTATCCCGCAGGCCAAGAAGCGGGCCAAGTCATATCCACACGAGTTCTCAGGTGGCATGCGCCAACGCGTGATGATTGCCATGGCGATCATCAACAACCCGGATGTGATCATCGCAGACGAGCCGACCACTGCGCTCGACGTGACGGTGCAGGCACAGATTCTCGAAACCTTGCTGGAAGCCAAGGAACGCGTGGGCGCCGCCATCGTGCTGATCACACACGACCTCGGCGTCGTTGCCGGCATGGCCGACCGAGTCGGGGTGATGTACGCCGGACGATTCGTCGAAACCGCGGATGTGAACGACATCTTCCATGCCACACGTATGCCGTACACCGCAGGCCTGCTCGGATCGATTCCCGATCTGGACTCCGAAGTCGAGGCCCTCACTCCAATCGAAGGTGCACCACCGAGCTTGATCAACCCACCCGACGGTTGCAAGTTCATGGTCCGCTGCCCCATGGCCCGCCCCGCGTGTGGCGAAGCCGAGCCGCCGTTGGCGCTCACCGATCGGCCGGGCCACCTGTCGGCATGCAAGTTCTCTCATGAACTCGAAGGCGTCGAAGATACTGCGCAGATGTTCAAGCCCGCTGCGAGCACCGGAGAAGTTCAATGAGCGAGCAACTCCCGAAGAGCGAGCAACTCCCGAAGAGCGAGCACCTCGTCGAGGTGCGCGACCTCGTGAAGAACTTCCCGATCAAGAGCGACGGACTTTTCCAGCGTGTGGTCGACCAGGTGCAAGCGGTATCCGGGTTGTCGTTTGAGATCGGCGCAGGTGAGACCCTCGGACTGGTCGGCGAGTCCGGTTCCGGCAAGAGCACTGCGGGGCGCGCCATTCTGCGCCTGCACGAGCCCACCTCCGGCTCGGTGAAGTACGGCGGTCGCGAAGTCACCGAGATCAGTAAGAAGGATCTCCAGGAACTGCGCCAGAACATGCAGATGGTGTTCCAGGACCCGTATGCGTCGCTGAACCCGAAGTTGCCGGTCAACGACATCGTTGGCGAGCCGTTTGTCATCCACACCAAGCTCAGCCGCAAGGAACGCGAAGTCAAGGTGGCGCAATTGCTGGCCGACGTCGGTCTGCAGCCCGAACACGGTAACCGCTACCCGCATGAATTCTCGGGTGGCCAGCGCCAGCGCATCGGCATTGCCCGCGCCATTGCCCTCGACCCCGATTTCGTGGTGCTCGACGAACCGGTGTCGGCCCTCGACGTCTCCGTGCAGGCTGGCGTGCTGAACCTGCTGCGCAAGATCCAGGACGAGCGTGGGATCGCGTACCTGTTCATTGCGCACGACCTGTCCGTCGTGCGCCACGTATCGGACCGCGTTGCGGTGATGTACCTCGGCAAGATCGTCGAGATCGGTGAGCGCAAGGCGCTGTTCCAGACCTCAGCGCACCCGTACACGCGAGCGCTCATGTCGGCGGTTCCGGTTGCGGACCCCATCCGTGAGCGTTCCCGCGAGACCATCACGCTGCAAGGTGACGTGCCGTCGCCGATCCACCCGCCGTCGGGTTGTCGGTTCCGCACGCGTTGTTGGCGAGCCACCGAGGTGTGTGCAGCTGAGGAACCGCTCCTGACCGAGCACACGCCGGGGTTGTTCACCGCATGTCATCATCCTGTCGGCCCGGACGAAGTGGTCACGCGGGCTGACGCGTCGGTCGTTCAAGCGGGTTGAGTTCTTCACTCAGCGCCGAACCGACTGCGGCTCGTGACGTCGTGACGCTGCGGTCGTCCTGGTTCGGTATTGCCTTTGCGTTGGTCGGGGTCCTGTGTGTGGCCGCCCTTGCCGTAGCGGTGGCGGTTTCGTCTGGGCTGGGGATCGTTGCGATTGCGCTCCTCGTTGCCGCAGCGGTGTCGGCACTGGTGGTGTTGTTCGACATGCCGCTGTTCACCGACGTCGATGCCATCGGTGTCGTGCGGCGTACCCCGCTGCGCCGTCATCGAATCGAGTGGGATGACATCGACCGGCTGCAACGGATGCGGCGGGCATCGATACTGCCGCGCCTGAAGTCCAAGGGCCTCGTGGCGATGCGTGGGCCGAGGCAGGTGTTGCTCTGCGATCGAACGGAGAGTGCCAGCCAGCATGATGAGATGCGTCGGTTGGTCGGCGCGGACCTGGCCGAGTTCTACTTCGAGGGTCTCGGTCGTCCGGGCGAACGCTGAGCCGTTGTTCAGTCGGCTGCTGCGGCTCGTGCCGCTTCGATCTTTGCTGTCGTGAGCTTTGGTGCTGCGAACACGAAGAGCACGAGATAGCAGCCGCCGGCCACGAACCAGGGGAGGCGCAGGGCGAACTCGCGAGATCCGTTTACGTCAGCAATCGCCACGATGACGCCGCCGAGCGCGGATCCGATCGGGATCATGCCCCACGCAAAGAACCGGTACACGCTGTTCACGCGGCCGAGCAGCCGGTCGGGGATGATCGACTGGCGAAGGCTGACGGTGATGACGTTCCACAACACACCGAGCGTCATCTGGAAACCGAAGAGGAACCAGACGATCGGCCACCACGACTGGAATCCCACGATGGTCGTGGCGACGCCGGAGCCGACGAGCGTGAGTGCGAGCGACCTGCCCGGCCCGATGCGCTTGGAGATTGCCGAGGCGGTCCAACCACCGATGATGCCGCCGACCGCGCCGCCTGTCGTGAGCAGGGCGAACTCGGTCGGGCTGGTGTCCAGAACCTCCTGGCCGAACAGCACGAGGATCGCGAATGACATGCTGCCAATGGCATTGAGCACGCCGAGGATGATCGCCATGGGACGCAGGAGCTCATGTTTCCAGAGCCACGCGAAACCCTCACGGAGTTCCATGCGCCACGTGGTGGGTGCCGTGTTGTCGCTCGCTCTGTCGGACTCGGCCGTCGGTCGGTTGAGGGTGGCCGGGATCAGCGTGATGAGCGCTGCGGAGACGGCGAAGGTGGCTGCGTCGACGAAGAACGGCAATGCGAATGCGATGGCCAGCAGGAACCCGCCGATCGGTGGCCCGAGGAACTCGTTTGCCACCTGCTCCGAGCTCCAGAGCCGACCGTTGGCGCGCTCGAGGTCCTCTTTGTGGACCACGCTGGGCATGAAGGTCTGTGCGGCGTTGTCATAGAAGACCTCGGCGACACCCAGCAGCAACGTCGCGAGCAGAATGAGGAGGTACAGGCTGACATCGTCGACCGCCTCGGCGGCACCGGAGCTCAGCTGTTCCGGCCCCGGCAATCCACCTTGCTTTGCGAGCACCAGGAATGCCACGCCGAGGGTGACGACGAATCGGGCCGCATTGGCACGGATCATCAGGGTGCGACGAGACACCCGGTCGGTGATCACGCCTGCAGGCAGGCTGAACAGCAACCAGGGGAGCCGTTGCACGACCGCCACGAGGGCGATCAGCAAGGGGTTTCGGGTGAGTGCAGAAGCGAGCCAGGGGTACGCGAGGACACCGATCCCGTCGCCGAGATTGGAGATCGTGCTGGCGCCGAACAGTTTGAAGTAGCTCGGCCCGAACCGTCCGGCGGTCGGGTGCAAGGCGCTCGAATCTTGACCATCGGGCGTGGCCGCGGTGCTACTCATCTGGGCGCGAGCTTGTCGGAGAACCAGTCGAGGATGATCTCGGCGCGTTGCACGCGGTGGACGACGGACCCGGAGCGCGAGAGTTCGTGGTCCTCGCCGGGAAAGCGGTAGAAGTCGACCTCTTTGCCCAACAACTTCAAACCCATCCACAACTCTTCGGCTTGGCCGATGGGGCAGCGCCAGTCCTCTTCGGAGTGGATGATCAACATCGGCGTGTCGATGTTGCGGATGCTGGCGATCGGGGAGGAAGCTTCGTACACCTCGACGTCATCGATGTACAGCGGGCCGTGCTCGGTGCGGAACGCCGTGCCGATGTCGCTGTTCCACTCTTCGGACACGAGGTTGTTGACCGCTCGCTCGGAGCAGAACGCCCGAAACCGTTCCCCGTGGTGCCCGGCCAGCCACGTGGCCATGAAGCCACCGTAGGAACCTCCGAGCATCCCGACCCGGTCGGGGTCACAGAAGGAGTAGCGATCGAGGGCCGTGTCGAGGATTGCGAGGACATCGTCGACATCCACGCTTCCCCATCCGGTCCCTGGTCGCACTGGATGCTTGGGTCCCTGGATTGCTTGGCCCCAGGCCTCCTCTCGTCCGCTGCCTCCACGAGGGTTGCCGAGTACGACCACAAACCCGGCGGCTGCTTGCATCTGTGCCTCGTCGAAGAAGTACTCGCCGTATTGGGTGAAGGGGCCACCGTGGACATTGAGCAGCACGGGATAGGTCCGGCTTGCATCGAAATTGGCTGGTCGCATGATCCATGCATCGATGTCGGCGCTGGCATCGGTGGTGCGGGCCAGGAACTTCTCCCAGGGCAGCAGACTGGGAGCGAGTCGGCCGCCGAGGTCCGTGATTCGGGCGTCGTTGACGAAGAGTTCGGCAGTGCGATCGATCGTGGAACGCGTGGTTGCGATCGTGGTGCCGGCCGCATCGAACGAGTGAACGGTGACCGGACCCGACGAGAGCGCCTCGGGAGCGTGCGAGCCGTCGCCAGGCACGCGGTAGAGGTGGTTGTCACCTCGGTCTTCGGCGGTTGCGAGGAGCGAGCCATCGGAGTTCCAGAGGGGTGCCCGCGTGCCAGCCATGCACATGAAGGTGCGATCGAGGGCCCCGGATGCCCAGGTGACCTGATCGATGCCGAGGTTCACAGAGCCGAACGGGATCACGCCGACGTGGGAGTTCTGAGCGAGCGTTTCCAACTCTCCGTGACCGATGAAGGCCACCCGATTTCCGTCGTGGGAGATCGAGGGGAATTCGTAGCTCCCATCGTGAGCGGTCAGGCAACGAACGCTCCCGGGGTTCGTATCAGCGTCGATCGGCACGAAGTACAGATCCACGGCCAAGTCGAGATCCCAGTTGTCGTGGCGTTGTGCGGAGACAACGAGCCCCGAGGAGTCCGGAGCCCAGGTGGGCGACGAATGCTCGTGTGCACCGGGTGTCAGGTCGCGTGGCGCGCTGGTGCCGTTCGCCTCGACGACGTACAAGTGCTTCGGGCGATCGAACACCCAGTTCTCGCCGTTCAGTCGAGAGAAGAACTTTTCGACTTTTCGTGGCGATTGCCACGAGGCGTCGGGCTGGGTGTAGCGCTCGTCTCGTGCGCGGCTGATGAACGCGATCGTCGATCCATCGGGGGACCACGCAAGATCGGTGAGCCCGTCCGGCATCGTCGCAATGGTGCGGGTCTCACCCGGAGCATCGACGGGAACGATGTGAAGTGTCCGTTCCTTGCTGAGCGGGTCGAGCTGGGCGGCATAGGCGAGGAAGCGTCCGTCGGGTGACCAGGTGGGATGTAGGTCTCTGTGTCCATCGGTGAGCGGCACATCGTCGAGCCAGATTCTGCTGATCGTCACGTTCGTCGACAGGTCGGCCGTGGAAACGACGAACGCGACGTGGTTGGCATCGGGAGCAACCGCCACGGATCCAACGGCGTTGCGGCCGTCGATCAGGCGTTCCGCAATGGCGGTATGTCGTGCGGACACGTCAGATGAGGGCATTTCCGCAAGCTACTTGGGGTCAATGTGTGGAACCCATCAGCACTGGTCCGGCGCTAACCTGTGCGGGGTGCGTGACGTTTTGCTCTATGTGACCCTCGTGATCAACGTGGTCTCTCTGTTCGGTCTGATCGCGGGCATCTTGCTCCACAGCGGTCGAGGCGGCGGCCTGTCCGACATGTTCGGCGGTGGAGGTGGTGCGGCATTGGGTTCCACCGCAGCAGAGCGCAACCTGAACCGGATCACCTTTGTGCTTGCACTCGTGTGGATCTTCTCGCTGCTGGCGTTCTCGTTCTTCCTCGACGGCGCCTGATCGGTCGAGTTTGGTCGCATCACCGAACGAGTGGTGGGAGCGGCCGAGCGGGCAGCTATCATTCGGTGCCCTACCACGTCGAAGTGGCGGAATTGGCAGACGCGCTAGCTTGAGGTGCTAGTGCCCTATTAATGGGCGTGTGGGTTCAAGTCCCATCTTCGACACTCGAGACCGCAGGCTCCACGGCCTGCGGTTTCTTCGTTTTCGAGACGTGTTGCGGCCCAGCACCAGAGTTGTCTGTTTGCGATCAACATGTGTCAAGGCGTCATGCGGTTGTGCCGAAGAAGCCAACAATGATCGCGGCGCCAACCCTGCTCTCGGGGTGCTTGAACAAGACCACGATGACCTGGCTCATCGTGGCCGTCATGGTCACGCTGCCGTTTGAGTCGATGGCGTATGACCACCCGTTGTCCTTCACCAGCCTCCCGGTCCGACTCGCCGTCATGGTCACGATCCTCGTGGCCCTGCGCACGGAGCGCATCGACCCGATTCAGGCCGGGCGGTACTTCCTTGGATTCGGTCTGGCGTGCATGGTGTTCTGGTCGCTGCTGGTGGACTCCCAACCCGATCGCGTTGCGCTCGAAGCGGCGGCATACGGCACCATCCTGTCGATCCTCACCCTGTTGATCGCACCTCGCCGACAACGGCGGCAGTGGTCCATTGCCGTGATTGTCATCGTGTTGATTCCGGCGGTGGTGCGGTTGCTCCCGGGGGACGCGCTCCTGCTCGCACAGGCCTGTGCGGTGTTGATCGTCCATTCTGCTGCAGTCGCTGTGCTCGACGTCCACACCAACAAAGCTGAACAGGCAGGCGAGCTGGCGCTCCTCGACCCGTTGACCGGGTTGTACAACCGCCGTCCGACCGTGGAGACCCTGGCGAACTGCATCTCCGATCGAGAAAACAGTGACGTGGTGTCCAGCGCCGTCGTGCTCGATCTCGACTACTTCAAGGTCATCAACGACACGCACGGACACGAAGCCGGAGACGTTGCGCTGCGCGAAGTGGGTGCGGTGTTGTCCAATGAGGTTCGCCCGATCGACACGATCAGCCGTTGGGGTGGTGAGGAATTCCTGGTTGTCCTGCATGGTGTGCCCGAGCGAGCCGCCGCTGAAACAGCAGAACGTCTCCGAGCAGCGGTCGAGTCCTCCGGCGTCACGGCGTCGTTCGGTGTTGCCGAGGTCGAGCGAGGCGACACTCCAGCGACGTGGGTGCGCCGTGCCGACGAAGCGATGTACGACTCGAAGCGCGGCGGCCGCAACCGCGTGACCGTTGCCAGCGCAATCGGCCTCGTCGTCGAGCACGACGCACCGATCGTTGCGGGAGCGGAGCGCCCGTGACGACGATGCATGCCGATCAGCTCCTCGACTCGATGCGTGCGCTGTTGCTCGTCGTCGAGAGCGACGGGACGATCGCTGCGGCTCGGGGCGGGTTCGGAGGGTTCCTTGGCTTGGACGTCGAGGCGCTGCGCGGCGACAACGTGTTCACTCACGTTCCAGCCAGTGACGCCGAAGAGCTTGCGATGTACTTTCTGGGTGCCGTGGACGAGTCCGCCGACACCATCGGCCTACCGATGCCGTTCCGGCTGTCGATCGTCGACCCCGACGGATTCGCTCACCCCGTCGACATCATCCCGACCGGGCAGATGATCTCCGAAGACGTCTGGCAGTGGACCGTGCTCCTCGTGCCGGTCGCGTTGAGTGGGTCCATCACTCGTTCGCTCGACCTCGAGATGGCGGGCGCACCGCGTCACCTCGTGCGGACCATGCTGTGCGAGGAGCTGCGCGTCGACAACGCGAACTACACCAGCCGATGGCTGCTCGTGGACCACGATGAACCGGCCAAGCCGTCGTTGATCGTCGCTCGCGACGAGGATCGCGAGCTCGCGACCGCAGTCGAGCACGACCTCGTGGCCAACGGCTGGGAGCCGTGGACCGATATCGCCGCCGGTGCGACCGTGAGCGTGGACCCTTCGACGATCGGAGCGTCAACGCGAGCGTTGATGGATCACGCCGGCTGGCAGCGCGTGATCGTTGCGCCGGTGTACGTGCAATCGCGGCTGGTGGCGACGTACCTTCTGATCGGTCGCGTACCACCGGAGTACGACGCCCTGAGCGTGAAGGCGAATGTGGCGGCGCGCATCCAGACGTTGGTTCGAGCGACCGCGATGTTGCTCGGACGATGGAACGATCAGGATCAACTGGAAGTGGCCGCAACGACCGATCCGCTCACGGGGCTGGCCAATCGCCGCGAGCTCTTCCGAGAGCTCCGCGAGAATCGTCGAGACGGAGCGTTGCTGTTCATCGATGTCGACGACTTCAAGCTCGTGAACGACAGCTACGGCCATGCGGTCGGTGACGTGGTGCTCACCACGATTGCCGAACGAATTGCAACGGTCTGCCGCGATGGCGACCGCGTCGGGCGTGTCGGCGGCGACGAATTCGTCGTGTTGCTCGATGGCGCCGGCGAAGAGCTCGCGGAAGCGCTCGCTGGTCGAATCCTCGACTGGGTCAGTGCGCCACTGAACATCGACGAGGGGCCAGCCTCGGTGTCGGTCAGTATCGGTTGGTCGACGCTCGGGGTCGATGACCCGCTCGAGGCAGCGGACCATGCGATGCTCGCCGCAAAACGAGGCACTGCACAGCGCGCGGAATCTTCTGCGCTCGTGCACTGAGCACGCCAGCGAGTTCGCTGCGCCATGGCGCCACCAAGTACGAAGAGAGCATGGCTTCTTCGTCGTTTCCGAACCGCGTCACCGACATGCTCGGCGTCGAGTACCCGATCGTGCAGGCCCCGATGGGCTGGATCGCCCGGGCGCCGCTGGCGTCAGCGGTGTCGAACGCCGGGGGCATGGGCATCATCGAGACTTCATCAGGTGAACTCGATGCGGTTCGTGGCGAGATCGAGAAGATGGCGGACCTGACCGACAAGCCCTTTGGTGTGAATATCGCCCAGGCCTTTGTGCGCGATCCCGGCATCGTCCAGTTCGTGGTGGACCAAGGTGTCAAGTTCGTCACGACGTCGGCGGGAAACCCGACGAAGTACACCGCGCAACTCAAAGCCGCTGGACTGACGGTGTTCCACGTGGTGCCGACCCTGCACGGGGCGCTCAAAGCCGTCGAAGCTGGCGTGGACGGTCTCGTGGTGGAAGGCGGCGAGGGCGGCGGCTTCAAGAATCCACGCGATGTCGCGCTGATGGTGCTGCTTCCATTGATCGCATCCAAAGTGGATGTTCCGATCATCGCTGCGGGCGGCATGGTCGATGGTGGTTCCATGGCCGCAGCGCTCGCACTTGGCGCCGAGGGAATTCAAATGGGAACCCGCATGGTCTCTGCAGCGGAGTCGCCGGTGCACGAGAACTGGAAGCAGTCGATCGTCGACGCTGCCGAGACCGACACCGTGTTCTTGAACCGGCACACCTCACCGGCCCTGCGAGCGTTGCGGACCGAGCGGTCCGAGGCACTCGAATTGGACACCGAAACCAATGCCATGAGTGCGCTCGTGGGCACCGCTCAGGAGCTGTACTTCGGTGGTGACATGAATGCCAGCCTCGCATTGACCGGTCAGGTGGCGGGTCGGATCGAAGGTGTCGAGTCGGTGGCCGACATCATCCCGCAGTGCGCCGAAGAATGCCGCAAGATTCTTGCCGACCTCGCCGGCACGTACACCTGAACCAGTGAGGAAGTGCCTGGCACTTTCTCACTGGCGGGGGGCTTGGTTGGTGGTGGGTTCTCGTGCTTTGCGAGACTCGCACGATGACGATCACCGAGGCGGACCGGGCGGCACTGCGCGAGCGATACGAGATCGAGCGCGACAAGCGGCTGCGCGCTGACGGCAACGATCAGTACGTCGAGCCGACGGGCAAGTTTGCTCACCTGCTCGAAGACCCGTACACACAGCCAGAAGCGCGCGCACCGCTCACCGATGAAGTCGAGATGGCATTCGTCGGCGGTGGGTTTGCCGGCCTCGTCACGGGAGCGAAACTGAAAGCGGCTGGCGTCGCAGACGTTCGGATCATCGAAAAGGGCGGAGACTTCGGCGGGACCTGGTACTGGAATCGGTACCCCGGCGCGCAGTGCGACACCGCAGCGTTCATCTACCTGCCACTGCTCGAAGAGACGGGGCACATGCCCACCGAGAAGTACACGCATGCTCCTGAAATCGCCGAGCACTGTCGAAGAATCGGTCGCCACTTCGACCTGTACGACGATGCGCTGTTCTCGACGGAGGTCACGAACCTCGAATGGAATGCCGCAGCTGAACGGTGGACGATCCGGACCAATCGCGATGACGTGATCAGTGCGCGCCATGTGGCGATCGGCACCGGACCGCTGCATCGGCCGAAACTGCCAGGAATCCCGGGCATCGAGTCGTTCGCCGGTCACAGCTTTCACACGAGTCGCTGGGACTACGGCTACACCGGTGGGGATCCGGCCGGCGCACCGATGACCGGGTTGGCAGACAAGCGAGTCGGCATCATCGGCACCGGAGCCACAGCGGTGCAGTGCATCCCGCACCTCGCCAAATCGGCGGGGGAGCTGTTCGTGTTCCAGCGCACGCCGTCCTCGATCGACATTCGAAACAACGTCGAGACGGACCCCGAGTGGTTCGGCACGCTCGAGCCCGGTTGGCAGAAGCGGTGGATGGAGAACTTCACCACCTTGCAGACCGGTGGGTTCGCCGATGAAGACCTCGTGATGGACGGCTGGACCGACATCTCCCAACGGATCCGGGACCGCCTGCTGTCATCGCCCGAACCGGATCTGTCACCTGAAGGATTCCTGAAGGCCTACCACGACAGCGATGACGAGAAGATGGAGGAGATCCGCCAACGCGTCGAGCAGTTCGTTGCCGACCCCGCGACCGCCGAGCATCTCAAGCCGTGGTACCGACAGCTCTGCAAGCGGCCCTGCTTCCACGACCAGTACCTCCAGGCCTTCAACGAGCCGGGGACGCAACTCGTGCACACCGATGGCAAAGGGGTCGAGCGCATCACCGAGCATGGCGTGATCGTGAACGGCGTCGAGTACGAACTCGATTGCCTCATCTACGCCTCCGGCTTCGAGGTGGGCACGGAGTTCACCCGCCGGTGGGGTTTCGATGTGACGGGCCGAGACGGCGAACTGCTGTCAGAGCACTGGGAGTCCGGGATGACCAGCCTGCACGGAATTCACGTTCACGGCTTTCCGAACATGTACATCGTGAGCCCGACCCAGGGCGCCAATCTGATCTCGAACGTGCCCCACAACCTGACCGAGGCGGGCGAGACGATCGCCGCCGTGGTCGCACATGCCGCCGACGTCGGTGCGAGCCAGGTGGAGGTCCGCGCCGAAGATGAGCAGTCATGGGTGGCGCTCCTCGAAGCCGGGGGCCGCACGTTCGGCGGCGACCCGAGCTGTACCCCGGGCTACTACAACAACGAGGGGCGAGGTATCGACCCCGACTCGGTGCGTAACACGCTCGGCTACCCCGATGGACCCGTGGCGTACTTCGACCACATCGATCGATGGCGATCCTCAGGGGAGTTCGAGGGCCTCGAGTTCCGCTGAGCATCCGGATCGCGCCCGCCGAAATGAGTTCGGTGGCATGCCGGTGGCAAGATCATCGGGTGCCCGCCCTACCTCCCGCTGCCGAATTCCTCCCTCGTCCGGGCGACGGGGGACGGGTATTCGGCTTGCAAGCGCGCGTGCGCCTCGGTGATGTCGACCGAGCGGGCCGTCTTCGCCTTGACGCCACGGCGCGGTACCTCCAAGATGTGGCCACCGATGACGCCAACGAGGTCCACCTCGACCGTTCGTTCGGGTGGCTCGTACGACGTACCGCAGTCCGTGTGGTGAACCCACTGGTGCTCGGCGAGCGAATACAGGTGGATACGTGGTGTACCGCACTGGGCCGCTCGTGGGCCGAACGACGCTCGCAATTGGTTGGTGAGCGAGGTGGCTGCGTCGACACGGTGTCGCTGTGGGTGCAGATCGACGTTGCCTCGGGCCGACCGACACGTCTCGCCGAGGACTTCATCGGCGCATACGGTGCGACCGCCGGTGGGCGCACGGTGTCGTCGAGGCTCGGCCTCGATGCGCCGCCTGATGACCTCGAGGCCAAGCCCTGGTCACTGCGTCGAGTCGACTTCGACCCGTTCGGCCACATCAACAACGCGGCGACGTGGGCGTGCGTCGAAGAAGCGGCAGCACTCGACGACGGACCCCGTGTGGGCCTTGCCGAGTTGGAGTATCCGCTTGCGATCGAAGCGGGAATGGACGTACAACTTCGTCGCATCGCTACGACGTCGTCCTGTTCCATCTGGTTGTCGCACAGCGACACGACGCTTGCTGCAGGAAGGTGGACGCCAGCCGAGTGTTGAGGCGGGTCGGGTACGTCAGCGCAACGTGATGCCGGGGTCGTTGCTTGCCGAGGTGGAACCGATCGCTGCGGCCTGATGCCCGGTGTCGGTGAGTTCCGCAAGGACGTCAGCGACTCGATCGTGGTCGACACCGAAGATCAGCCCCCCGGAGGTCTGAGCATCGGCAAACAGCAGTTGATCGAGCTCGTCGTGGTCGCCAGGTTGCAGCAGCGTGGCGCCCCACTCCAGGTTGCGCCGCGAACCGCCCGGGATGATGCCACTCGCCGCATGAGCTCGAGCTCCATCGAGGAATGGGATCGCAGCGAAGTCGACCAGACAGCGAACGTTCGATTCGACCGACATCCGCCCGAGGTGGCCAAGGAGCCCGAATCCGGTCACATCGGTGCAGCCGGTGGCCCCTGCGGCGACGGCGACGCGTGCGCCGACGTCGTTGAGGAGGGTCATCGACTCGATTGCAGCCGTCGCTTCGGCATCGCTGGCGAGGTCAGCCTTGATGGCGGTCGTGAGTACGCCGATGCCGAGCGGTTTGGTGAGCACCAACGTTTGGTTGGCCCGGAGCCCAGCGTTGGTGAGGACGCGCTGGGGGTGGACCTCGCCGGTGACCGCCATGCCGTACTTCGGTTCAGGATCGTCGATGGTGTGGCCGCCAGCGACGACGAACCCTGCGGCCGTGGCGACGTCTTGGCCGCCGGCCAGGAGCTCGCCCAGGAGCTCCGTCGGGAGGTCGTCCTTGTTCCAACCGACGAGGTTGAGTGCGAACAGTGGCCGCCCACCCATCGCGTAGATGTCCGAGACGCTGTTGGCCGCGGCCACGCGGCCCCACGTGCGCGCATCATCGACCACCGGAGTGATGAAATCGGCGGTGGACACGAGCGCACGCTCGTCGTCGAGTTGCCACACCGCAGCGTCGTCACCGGTGTCAGGGCCGACGAGGAGTTCGGCGGGGTGATCGGATTGCAGATGGCGCACCACGTGCGCCAACTCGCCCGGGGCGAGCTTGCAGCCTCAACCGGCGCCGTGGCTGAACTGAGTCAATCGAATTCGATCCCGTTCCGTCATGGGTGCTCCCTCCGTGGGGCTGGTCGTGGTCGGGCGCAAGCGCGGTCCGAATCGCTGGAGCGAACACTATCGAACGCCTGATCTCGTGCTCAGGCGACCCGATTTCCGCGAATCCGATTCGATTCCCGAAGAAAGTCTGCGAACGACCTCGTTGACTCCCATGTCGGAGCGCACAGCGTGGGTACTCTGTCCAACGTGGCATCGCCAGAAAATCAATCCAACGGGGGACCGAGCGCCGATTTCGGAGCGAACTCCTGGCTCGTCGAAGAGATGTACGAGCAGTTCGTGCGCGATCCGGGATCGGTGGGTGAGCAGTGGCAAGAATTCTTCGCGGACTACAAGACCACCGCACCGTCGATCGCCGCTGCAGCAGCTGCGTCACCCGCAGTGCGCGCTGTCGCCGCCGCACATCGCCCGCCGGTGACCGAGGAAACCGAGTTACCTCGCCCCGACAGCGCCGCGGCTCCAGCTCCGGCGCCAAAAGCACCACCAGCGACCGGTTCGGCGGCCACCAAGCCCGCAGAAGAGCCCGGCAAGCCGATTCGCGGCGCCGGTGCAGCGATTGTCCGCAATATGGAAGCCAGCCTGGAAGTGCCGACGGCAACCAGCTTCCGCAACGTGCCCGCCAAGTTGCTCGAGGTCAACCGCAAGGTGATCAACGGGTTCCGTGCACGTTCGGGACAGGGCAAGATCAGCTTCACCCACCTCATTGGCTGGGCGGTGGTTCGAGCGATCGCTGACGAAGTGCCCGCAATGAAGAACGGCTACCTCCAAGGCGAGGACGGCAAACCGCGACTCGTGGTGAACGAGCACGTGAACATGGCGCTCGCCGTGGACGTCGAAAAGTCCGATGGCAGTCGCACGCTGCTCACCCCGATCATTCGTGATGCCGACACGCTCGATTTCGCCGGGTTCCTCGCGTCGTACAACGAGCTGATCCGCAAGGTGAAGAGCAACAAGCTCACCGTCGAGGACTTCATGGGCGCAAACGTGTCGCTCACCAACCCCGGAACGATCGGCACGGTGCAGTCGGTGCCGCGCCTCATGCCAGGTCAGGGACTCATCGTCGGTGTCGGCTCGATCGACTTCCCCGCAGAGTTCGAAGGTGCAGATCGCGCGTCGCTCGCAGACATGGGGCTGTCCAAAGTCGTCACGGTCACATCGACCTACGACCACCGCGTCATCCAGGGCGCCGAATCAGGCTTGTTCCTCAAGCGCGTGAAGGAGCTGCTGCTCGGAGGACACGACTTCTACGAAGAGATCTTCCACAGTCTCGACCTGCCCTACGAGGCAGTGAAGTGGCGTCCTGACATCAACCCACGCGACCGTGAAGAGGCAATGCTGCGCAAGCAGATGGCCGTTGCCAAGCTCATCCGCGTGCACCGTGTACGCGGGCACCGGATTGCGGATCTTGACCCACTGCGCTGGACCGAGCCGCATACTCCCCGTGAGCTCGACCCCGCCACCTACGGCCTCACCATCTGGGACCTCGACCGCGAGTTCCTCACCGATGGTGTCGGCGGTGCGGACAAGCTCAAGCTCGGTGACCTCCTCGGCGTGCTTCGTGACGCGTACTGCCGCACCATTGGTGTCGAGTACATGCACATCCAGAGCACTGACGAGCAGCGCTGGGTCCAGGAGCGAGTCGAATCCGACGATGTCGAGTTCGGCATCGATGACAAGCGACGCATTCTCGAGCGGGTGAACGCAGCGGAGTCGTTCGAGAAGTTCCTCGCCACGAAGTACGTCGGCACCAAGCGCTTCGGCATCGAAGGTGCCGAGTCCGCCATTCCGATCCTGGACGTGATCCTCGGCAACGCTGCCGACGCGGGCCTCGACTCGGCGATCCTCGGTATGGCCCATCGCGGCCGCCTGAACGTGCTGTCCAACATCATGGGCAAGAGCTACGAAGCGATCTTCAGTGAATTCGAAGGACACCTCGACCCCACTTCGGTCCAAGGTTCCGGCGACGTCAAATATCACCTGGGTGCAAAGGGCAAGTATGTCAGCCCGTCGGGCGCCGACATTTCGATCGAACTGGCTGCCAACCCGAGTCACCTCGAAACGGTCGACCCGATTGTCATGGGCATCGTGCGCGCCAAGCAGGACCAGATCGACCCACCCGGCTCGTTCCCGGTGCTGCCGCTGTTGATTCACGGCGATGCCGCGTTTGCTGGCCAGGGTGTGGTCGCCGAGTGTCTCGCGATGAGCGACACGGGTGGCTACCGGATCGGCGGAACGATTCACCTGATCATCAACAACCAGATCGGCTTCACCACGGCACCGGGCAATGCCCGATCGTCGCCGTACTGCTCAGATGTCGCAAAGACGGTGCAGGCACCGATCTTCCACGTGAACGGTGATGACCCCGAAGCGTGCGTGCGTGTTGCACAACTCGCCTGGGATTACCGACAGACCTTCAACAAAGACGTCGTGATCGACATGGTCTGCTACCGCCGACACGGTCACAACGAAGGTGACGATCCGAGCTACACCCAGCCGCTGATGTACAAGGCAATCGCCGAGCGACGCAGTGTTCGCAAGCTCTATGTGGAATCGCTGGTGAAGCGTGGCGACATCACGATCGAAGAAGCCGAGCAAGCGCTGACCGATTTCCACGACAAGCTCCAAGTGGCACTCGACGAAACGCGTAGCCATGCCCCGGGCGTGGTGAAGGCGGCCCGACCGCCCGCACCCGTCGGCGTGTTGCCGCATATCCCCACCGGGGTGGATCGCACAACGCTCGACGCGGTCTTCAACCAACTCACCGACTACCCCGACGGGTTCACGGTTCACCCCAAGCTCGCCAAGCAGTTCGAGACGCGCCAGAAGATGTTCGATGGTGGCGACATCGATTGGGCGCTCGGTGAAGCGCTGGCTATCGGCTCGCTGGTGTCGCAGGGACATTCGGTCCGCTACGCCGGCGAAGATGTGCGCCGCGGAACGTTCAGCCATCGCCATGCCGCGTTGATCGACTACGAGACCGGCGAGCCTTTCGTGCCGTTGGACGAACTCGATGGAGCGGATGCTCGGTTCTGGGTGTTCGACTCCTTGCTGTCGGAGTATGCGGCGCTCGGCTTCGAATACGGATACAGCCATGCGAACCGCAACGCGCTCGTGGTGTGGGAGGCACAGTTCGGTGACTTCATCAATGGTGCTCAGATCATCATCGATCAGTACATCGTGGCGGCCGAGGACAAGTGGGGCCAGGAGAACGGTGTGGTCCTTCTGTTGCCGCACGGCTACGAAGGCCAAGGGCCCGAGCACAGCTCGGCACGCATCGAACGGTTCTTGACCCTCGCTGCTGAGGACAACATGCAGGTGGTCAACACGACCACTGCTGCCAACTTCTTCCACCTGCTGCGCCGTCAGGTGCTGCAGGAACGCCAGACGCCTCTGATCGTCTTCTCACCGAAGCAGGGTCTGCGGATGAAGCAGACCCGGTCGAAGATCGAGGATCTCACCCATGGGTCGTTCCAAGAGGTGCTCGATGACCCCGGCGACATCGATCCGAGCGCAGTGACCCGGATTGTCTTCTGCTCGGGCAAGGTGGCTTGGGATGCAATTGCTGCTCGTGATGAGCGCAACGAACCCGTTGCAGTTGTTCGCATCGAGCAGCTGTACCCGCTGCCGACCGACCAGATGTTGGAACTGTTGAAGAAGTACCCCAACGCGAAGGAACTGCGCTGGCTGCAAGAAGAGCCAGCGAACATGGGAGCGTGGAACTTCATCGAGCACAACGTGTGGCGAATCAAGGATCAGGGATACGACCTGCGCCATGTCGCCCGCGTGGAATCGGGGAGTCCGGCCACGGGTTCCAAGATCATCCACGACCAAGAGTTGGCCGACTTGATGGATCAACTGTTCGCTCCGAGCGAGGACTGAGTTCTCGCGGAAATTTGAGTCAGGCTTTTGACTGACCGATAGAGCCGTATGACGGTTCCAGCCACAGACCACGAGCAGGCGGTGAGCGACGATGCGCGTCAGCGTGTCGATGACTCGATCAACCGGTTGTCTGAGGCCGTGGAGCGGACCGTGCGAGAAGGCACGATGCTGATTGGATTCGACGGCCGCGTCGTCGACAGCATCGATGCGGATGTCCGCCTCGGTGTGAGCGCCGAGCGACTCGTGGGTGACCATCCGCTTCCGAGCGGCTGGAAGATGTTCGACGACGATGGCGAGCAGGTTCCTCTGTCAGCGCATCCAGCGTTGGTTGCGCTCGAGACCGGTCAATTCTGTGAACGCGTGTTGACCTATGAGCCCAGCGATGTCGGCGCCAACCCGATGCGGCTCCGTTTGGCAGCGAGCCCCGTGGTCGGCGATTCCCAGGTCGGGGTCAACCTCATGGTTGCCGACAATGATCGGCGTCGCCACACGCGCCGTATGCTCGAAGCCCAAGAACTTCGATTCCGCACCATGACCGACATGTTGCCGGTTGCGGTTTGGGAATCGACCGCAACGGGCGAGGTCACCTACGTCAACCCGAAGTTCACCGAGCTCACCGGTTTCGACGTGGATACCGTTCCGGACTTGCCGATGCTCGACATCGTGCACCCAGATGACGTGTCGAAGGTGATGGGGGCGGCGGCGGAGACGTCCGATTCGGGCGGCTACCAGGTCGAGTATCGGCTCATGCACACCGACGGTTCGACCCGTTGGGTGACCTCGACGACGCGGATGCTCACCGATGACGAACGCAATGTCAGTGGCATGGTCGGGGCAATCGAGGACATCGACGAAGTCCGACGTTTGCGCGCTGCGGACGGAGCAGGTGTTGGCGCCACGCAAGCGTCGCTCTCGCCAGAAGTCGACCCGTCACCGGAGCGATCGTCGGTGGTGGCGCAGGCCGCTGACGTGCCCGAGTCTTCGCCGGGGCCAGTCGACGCTCACTCCGCGAACGAAGAGCCAGCGGTCGCGATCTCTCCAGCCATGCAGATCGATGCGCCGATCCAGATTTCAGCGGACCTGTCCGATGAGCCGAGCGTGCCGGCGTTGCGAGGCTCCTCGCACGACACCCTCGATGAGCCCGACCCGCTACGCGACGCCACGACCGGACTGGCCAACCGCAAACGTCTCAACGCGGCGATCGCAGCGACGCCTCGCGGCACCCACATCGGTTTGCTGATGGTCGACATCGACCACATGAAGAAGATCAACGACGTGCACGGACACGGCGCTGGTGACGAAGTGCTCAGACATGTTGGTCGATGCGTGTCCGATGTCGTCGGGCCGAACGACCTCGTTACTCGTGTCGCGGGCGACGAACTGGTCGTGTGGGCTGCGGGCCTCTTCCGTGTGGCGTTGGTCGCCGACACCATCGTGGCCGCTGTTGCGGCGGCTCCGCTCGAATTGAGTGACGGCAGCGGTTCGGTCGACGTCACCGTGACCGTCGGTGCATCGAGTGGGCCATCAGATCGATCGAGCGCACTGATGAAATATGCATCCACGGCGTTGAAGGACGGCAAGAATCTGGGCCGTAGCCAGAGTTGTATCGCTCCTCACCTTGCGGGTTCGCTGATCAGCGCAGCGACAATGCAAGCAGCTGCTCGAGTGCATCAATCGCTTCCGTTGCCCCACTGACCTTGATCGTGGTCATCCCCATTGCCTTCGCCGGCTTGAGGTTGATGCCGAGGTCATCCAGAAAGACACACTCGGCAGGTTCGACGCCAACGAGCTCGCAGGCGATTTCGTAGAACCGCGGCTCGGGCTTGCGCACACCGACTTTGCTCGACTCGACCACGTGATCGAACTTCGTCATGACGGCCGCCACGTCGGCACGAGCGTGTGTGGCCGTGTCGTCTGAGACCACGTTGTTCGTGAGGCATGCCGTGGCATAGCCAGCAGCGATGACCCGATCGAGTGCGGTGACCATGTCGGAGCGGACCTCTCCCGACAGCAGCGCCAAGACGTCGCGTCCGGGAACCCGATGACCGAGTGCTTCGGATTCCACGGCGAACAGCTCATCGAATTCGTGAGGTGACACGTCGTTGCGTTCGAGCTTTGCCCACGCATTCGAATCCGGGTTGGCGGTGTTGACCGCGCGGATGAAGTCGGCCGGCAGTGCGTTGGCTGATTCGTATCGGTTGAAGGCCTCGAACGGGCTGGAAAGAATGACGCCTCCGAAGTCCCACAGCACGGCCTTGATCGCAGTTTCACTCATGCGCTGGATCTTACGATTCAGCTTCGACACGACACCATCGGTGTGTCGCCGGTCGCGACGGTTTACGATCAGAGGAGCGATCGGCCCGTGCTTCGCCAGGACCGATCCCGGTCACCTGAGCGCACCGCTCGGTGCCGTGAGCAGCACAAGGAAGTGAACACTCGATATGAGTAATCGCACAGGGCTCAGCCACGTCGTGGTCGATGGGTCGAATCTCGCAACCGAGGGTCGCTCGATGCCGAGCCTCGCGCAGTTGAGCGAAGCCGTTGGCGGCTTCATGGACGAACATCCAGACGTCGCCATCACCGTTGTCGTCGACGCCACCTTCGGTCACCGCATCGACAAGAAAGAAGTTGCCGAGTTCGAAGCCGGAATCTCGAACAACGAACTCGTTGCGCCGCCTGCGGGTGCGGTCGGGCGCGGCGACGCGTTTGTGCTCGGTATCGCGGACAAGGCCGGCGCGTCGGTGCTCTCCAACGACTCGTTCCAGGAATTTCACGGTGAGTACACCTGGCTGTTCGACGAGGGTCGCCTCATCGGCGGCAAGCCGGTGCCGCATGTCGGATGGGTCTGGGTCGATCGAGTGCCGGTTCGTGGCCCCATCAGCCGCAAGGCAACTCGTGGTTCTGGTGCAAGTCGCCGGTCGGGTTCGTCTTCGGGCGGACGCGCTCGACGCGGCGCCAAGCGCGACGACGAGTCCACCGTGCGCACGGGCAGCAAGGAAGCGTCGAGCCCCATGCCGACACCGAAGTCTCCGCCTCCGGGTCTGGCCGCAGCGCCGAAGCAGGCTCGAGCGCAAGAACCGGCTGCCAAGAAGGCTCCCAAGGGTGGCGAGCCGGTCAACGAACTGATGCCGTTCCTGAATTTCGTTGAACAGCATCCTGCGGGAACGAGCGTCAACGGAACCGTGGACGCGTACTCGTCGCATGGCGCATACATCACCGTGGGGGACTCGGGAGTCCGTGCCTACGTGCCGCTGCGGTTGATGGCGGACCCGATGCCCCGGAGTGCCAAGAGCATCATGAAGGTCGGCGAGTCGGTGACCGTGGTGGTGGTGAGCTTCGCCCCAGCTCGGCGCAGCATCGATTGCGCAGTGCCGGACATGGCCGACGCGGCCATTGCCGAAGCTGCTCACGATGACGCCGACGTCGACGATGATGATCTGACGTCAGCACCGAAGGACGCTGCGAGCCGCAAGACCCCAGCCAAGAAGACCCCAGCCAAGAAGACGGTGGTCAAGAAGGTCGCAGCGAAGAAGGCGGCGGCAAAGAAAACGGTGGCAAAGAAGAGTGCTGCCAAGAAGACCTCCGCCACGAAGACCTCCGCCAAGAAGTTCGCGGCGAAGAAGGCCGCAGCCAAGAAGACGGTGGCCAAGAAGACGGTGGCGAAGAAGACCCCAGCGAAGACGGTGGCCAAGAAGGTCGCAGAGAAGAAGGCCGTGTCCAAGAAGACCGCAGCCAAGAAGACCGCAGCCAAGAAGACCGCAGCCAAGAAAACTGCAGCCAAGAAAGCCCCGGCCAAGAAAGCTGCGGCGAAGAAGGCCGTGTCCAAGAAGACCGCGGTGAGTGCCACCTGATGCGAATCGTCACCTGGAACATCAACTCGCTCCGAGCTCGTCAGGAGCGTGTGGAGGAATGGCTCCAAGAAGTGCAGCCCGATGTGGTGCTGCTCCAAGAAACGAAGATGGCCGATGACGCCTTCCCGACGCTGGCTTTCGAGGCGCTCGGCTACAGCTGCGCCCATCACGGGCAGGGGCAATGGAACGGTGTGGCCATCTTGTCCAAGGTCGGGCTCGAGAACGTGGTGTCGAACTTCGCTGGACCAGGCGATCCCGATCCAGATGCGCGCATCATCACCGCAACGTGCGGGGGAGTGCGGGTTACCAGCGTCTACGTTCCGAACGGCCGCTCGCTGGATGACGACCACTACACCTACAAGTTGTGGTGGCTCGGTCGTCTCATCGAACATCTTGACGCTGACACCAGCCCCGATCAGCCGGTGGTCGTGGGCGGGGACTACAACATCGCTCCCGATGACCGCGACGTCCATGACCCCAAAACGCTGGTCGGCGCAACGCACGGGAGCCAGGCCGAGCGGGATCGTCTGGGCGAACTCGAGGCGTGGGGACTGACCGACGTGTTTCGCCAGTTCCACGACGCCGATCGGATGTACTCGTGGTGGGACTATCGCGGTGGCGACTTCCACCAGGGGCGAGGCATGAGGATCGACATGTTGATGTGTTCACAATCGGTGGTGGACCGAGCGACCTGGAGCGTGGTGGATCGCAATGCCCGCAAGGGCAAGCAACCGAGCGATCACGCACCGGTCATCGTCGACATCACCGACTGACAACTCTGGATTCTGCGCCCCGGGTCAAGCATCCGTTCTTCGCAGTCGCTGGGTTGGGTGATGCTGCTGGTACGTTCGCCGAGTGAGTAGCGACCCCCTGAACCCCAAGACCCTTGGCTCCCGAGTGTCACGTGCGCTGCTGTGGTTGATGCGTGGATGGCGGGTCGAAACCGACATGGTTCCGCCGGAGCGCACGGTCATGTTGGCAGTGCCACACACGACCAACCTCGACGGCATCTTGTTGATCCTGATCACACGCTCGGTCGGGCTCGGGTCGAGTTGGATGGTGAAGGACTTCTGGGTCAAGGCGCCATTCGGATGGTTGACGAAGCGTGTCGGAGCAATTCCGGTCAATCGGCGTAAGTCGAACGGCATGGTCGGCCAGATGGTCGAGCGTTTCGACACCGGCGAGCCGTTCCAACTGCTCGTTCCGCCGGAAGGCACCCGTGGCCTGACCGAGCACTGGAAGTCTGGCTTCTACCGCATTGCGGTGGAAGCAGGCGTGCCGCTCACCCCGACGTACCTGGACTACTCGCGCCGACGCGCGGGCTTTCTGGAGCCGATCACGCTGACGGGAGACATGCAGGTCGATATGGATGCTGTACGCGCTGCGTATCCCGATGTGAAGCACATGGCGCGCCACCCCGAAAAGTTCGGGCCGGTCCGGTTGCGTGAGGAATCGTCACCCGCCGACGAGTAGCGCAGCCGGCTCGCTGACGAGCTCGGAACTCGGCCGCTTCACGAGCAGTGCAGCGAGCGCCACGAGATACAGGGCAGTACCGATGAGCACGGTGCGATCGAACCCGAAGCTCATCGATGCCACGGTCGTGATCGATGAACCGATCACGGAGAAGAACCCGTTGACTGCCCAGCACCACGCCACGAAGCGGCTTCGGTCGTTCAGTGTGCCGCCCGCGGTGAGTGCGGTTGCCTGATCGATTCCGGCGGGAAGGAACACACCGAGCGCAATTCCCACGGGCATCAGCATCGCCACGACCAGCCCGATTCGCAGAGGTTGGCCCCATGCGAGGGCGACATCGGTGAGCGGATCGCTGACCGCGAGGTACAGCAGGGTGACGGCGAACAGCGCAGCGACCGCCGCTGGGAGCCCCACCGATGGTCGAGCTCCGATCCGCCCTGACCATCGCGCACCGAGGGCGGTGGCGAGCAGCAACGTGAACAACGAGACCGAAAGCGACAGGGTCGGGTAGCCGAGCAGAAGTGAGAACCGCTGAATCATCGAGATTTCGACGAACATGAAGCCGAGTCCGATCGATGCAAAGTACGTGAACATGCGCCCGCGACCATGCACCTTGAACTCGGCGTCGTCGCGTCGGCGGCTGCGAGTGATGAGGAACGGGAGCCAGAGAAAGAGCCCAGCCACGACGATGGCGATCGTGATGAGCACGAGGAGTAGCCGCTCACCAATGGCAATCTCGGTGTCCTCGAAGGACCGGTTCCAGTCGGTGACGACGTCGTCGAAACCGCTGAAGTGCCAGAAGAAGGGTCGATCGTCGTCGATTGCCGAGATGTCGTACTCGTACCGTTCCACGATGCGTCCCACGTCGTCGGCGGTGCCGGTGATGATGTCGGTGGTGATTCCGGCGCCTGGAAGTGAGCCATCAGGCAGGTGCAGCGCCTCGGTGTCGTCCAGCAGTGTGGCGGTCTCCGCTATCCGCTGGGACGCGGCGGGGACTGGTGGGCTCTTGAACAGCAGCATGGTGGAGGCGCGTTCGAGGTCGTTGGCGCCTCGGTTGACGAGCAGGGCTGATTGGCTGGCGAAGTTCACTCCATCGGCGGCCAACGCCTGTCGGGCGGTGACGAGGTACCGGGCGGTGCGAGTCGGCCGGTTGTCGAAGTCGAAGTCACCGAACTGCGTCACGACCATGCCGTCGGGAGTCAAGTGGTCGAAGGCTTCGGCGATCATCTCCTCGGTGTAGAGATAGCTCTCCGACAACACGAAGGCGCCGGAGGTGGCCGAGTTGGCTGCTGCGTAGGAGTCAGGGGCGACGAACCAGACCATGTCGTACCGCTGATCGGAACGGGCCAGAAAGGTGCGGCCGTCACCTTGGATGTAGTCCACGTCGCCGCGGTGAGCAATGTTGCCCGAGTACTCGGCGAACTCGCCTTCGAGAAGACCCACGGTCACCGGGTTCAGTTCAACGGCATCCACATGGCCGACGCCGTACGTGAGCGCGGCCTGAATCTCGTTGCCTCCGGCTGCGCCGATGATCAGAATCCGCTCGGGTTCGCGTCCCAGCGCAGCGAAGGGAATGAGACGGGTGTCGGAATCGAATCGCTCCGAGGTCTCCGCGGTGGCATCCCATCGCCAGATCGATGAGCCCCACAGGCCGTCGTGATGCAGCACGTGAAGGTCGCCTTCGGTCGACGGGAACTCCACGGCATCCACTCGAAAAACGGCGCCCCAATCTCCGGCAGCCACCGTGTCGCTGACCTTGAGCGTCTTGGTGTCGTCAGCGCGTACCTCGAACGTGGCTGCCCCTGCGGTGGCAACGAGTGCGATGACCGCGCCGCCGATGAGTCGGGCCGACCAGCGCGCTCCGGTGCGAGCAGTGATCCCGATTCCGAGCGCAACGAGCACCACGCTGGACAACAGGATCATGGCAGGAGGGCCGACGGTGAGCTGGAGTGGTACCGCCGTCAGGCACCCGAGGGCCGCTCCCAACAGGTCCCAAAAGTACAGTCTGCGCACTTCGGTCGCCTCGGCCACGATCAGCCGGGCGAGGATCAAACCGACCCCGAAGAAAACCGACGTGAGGGCGACAGAGATCATCAGCAATCGAACGAATTGCTCGAGTGCCTCCGAGCGTGAGCCGGTCCAGATGAGGTTTGCGTCGGTACTGATGCGTGCGACGATCGCGTAGGCCACAGCGCCGCAGAGGCCCGCAATGGGAGCAACTCTTCGAACGAGTTCCAGTGTGTCCATCCCGCGCAGTCGGGTCGAGAGCGCGAGTGCGGAACTGGCGGCTCCCAGCCCCAACAGGGCCAAGCCGATCACGAAGTAGGTGTAGTAGTAGAAGATCTTGAACGAGATGACGCGGGTGTACGCAATCTCCAATGACAGCCCGACGAACCCGACGACGAAGGCGGCGAGCAGGCGCAGCCCGAGGTGTCGCTGCGCGGGGGAGGTGTTCACCAACGGTTGGTGACGACGCCGACTCGGTCGTACTGATCACCCAGCACGACCCCGAGCTTGCGATGCTCTCCATCTGCCAACTGAATCCCGGGGCGGCCATGGGCCCACCGGTAGTTGCAGATGACGCCGACGTCGCCCTCGTTCCAGTTCAACGGCATACCGAAGTCGTCGTACAGGCCGATCCATTCTTGGATCTCCTCAGGCGAGATTTCGCTGTCATCACCGAAGGTCATGTGCAATGGGCGCTCGGCATACGGCAGGTGCTGGACGAGTGGCCACGTGTCGAACCACATGCCGTGATCCGCGAGGCTGCTGTACAACAGGTTGCGGTCGAGGCCGGGAAAGTACTCGAACGCCGAGCAGTAGTACCGGGTCTTCATGAGGCGGTCGGGGCCCCACTCCACCGCGAGCCGCTGGTCGCGAGCACGCGATGCAGCCTCTTCGCAATCGTCGGTGCTGAACGACTTCTGCCAGTGGTTGTAGACGCCGTACTCGGTCTTGTCGAGGAACTGATCTCGATCCGTGAGGTTGCGGTGGTAGCACACGCCGAGACGCTTGAGCTTTTGGCCGAACTCGGTGGACAGCAGTTGGTTGGTGGCACCGACCGAGTCGGAAACGAACGTGGCGCCGCGGCTGACACCGTGGCGAGCAGCCGGGTCGTTCTCGGGCTGGGGGAGCACGTCTTTGGCCAAGAAGCTGATGACGCGAGTACTGCGCCCGACGTAGGCCATCTCGTGGTGATAGTGCAGCCACGCTGCGAGCGGGGCGCCGATCTCATAGACGTTCGGCTCGATGTTGTCTCGCGGATTGGCGCCGCCGTCGTACGCCATCTCGGCATCGATGATCAACTTCGCCGCCTCGCGCATCTTGGCCAAGTCGGTCAGGCCGGTGTTCGTGAGGTGGACCAAGCCAATGGCATCGTAGGTGCGCCGCATGAGCACACCGAGTTCGGAGTCGTACGACAGATCGTTGTCATCCATCGCAAAGTCGCTGCAATCGATGGTGAACGCTTCGGTGTCGATCGGGGCCGTGCCACGCCACCAGGACGGTTCGACCAACTCGGAGAGCGGTGCGAATTCGGAATGTTCGACGATGGCCATGCGGGCCTCCGATCACAAGCTGTGCGCCGGGCAGATGAATCCCGACGTGTTCGGTCGGAATTATACGCAGGCAACGATGACAACGGACGAAAAGAGTTCACGAACCGTTCGCACTGCCGTGATGTCGCCGTCAACCAGAGTTGCGGATACCCGTTGCAATGGCGTTGATCGTGAGCTGGATGCCGCGCTGCACGAGCTCGTCGTCGACCCCGTCTCCCTCACGGAACCGGCGCAACAAGTCGACTTGCATGACGTGCAACGGGTCGAGGTAGGGGTACCGGTTGCGCAAGCTGCGAGCGAGGAGCGGATTGTCACGCAGCGGGTCGGGCGACCCCGTGATCCGTGCATGCCAGCTCCGAGTCAGGTCGTGTTCGGCTTCGATACGGCCGAAGATGTCGGAGCGGGTCGCCTCATCGGTCACCAGTTCATCGGCGTAGCGGCGACCGATCTCGATGTCGGCCTTGGCGAGCACCATGCCCATGTTGTCGATGATGGTGCGAAAGAACGGCCACTCCTGATACATCTCGACGAGCGTTTCACCAGCTGCATCATCGCTTCCTGCGAAGGCCTCGAACGCCGAGCCGGCACCGAACCAGGCGGGGATCATGAGACGACATTGGGTCCACCCGAAGACCCACGGGATGGCGCGTAGGTCCTCGATTGCGTCGGACTTCTTTCGCGAGGCAGGTCGGCTGCCGACGTTCAGCGATGCAATCTCGTTCGTCGGCGTGATCTGACGGAAGAAGGTGACAAAGCGATCGTCGCCGTACACCAGCGCACGGTACGCATCGAAGGCCGATGCAGCGAGTGTGCTCATCGTGGCGCGGTAGCTGGCGTGCGCGGCCGGCAGCCCCTCTGCCGAACTGCACGATGCGCTGATGGTCGCAGCGACGAGCGTCTCGAGGTTGCGACGCGCCAGCGCTGGCTGGGCGTACTTCGCTGCGATCATCTCGCCCTGCTCGGTGACTCGAATCGAATGATCCACCGACCCGGGCGGCTGAGCGAGAATCGCCTGAAATGCCGGGCCACCACCGCGGCCGACGGTTCCGCCGCGGCCATGGAACAATCGCAGTCGCACCCCAGCGCGCCGGGCGGTCTCCACGAGCTGCGCCTGAGCGGCAAACAGGTTCCACTGTGAGGAGAGATAACCCCCGTCCTTGTTCGAGTCCGAATAGCCGACCATCACCTCCTGATGGTTGTTGCGCGATGCAATCAACTGGCGGTACACGTCGTGCTCCAGCAGCGCCTCCAACGTGTCGCTGGAGCCGGCGAGGTCGCCGATGGTCTCGAACAACGGAACGATGTCCAGTTCGCTTCGAGCGGGCTCGGTCGCGGTGGCGACACGGAGCAGGCCCGCTTCTTTGAGCAACACGGCGACTTCGAGCACGTCGCTGACCGCAGTCGCCATGGAGATCACGTAGTGCGGCATGATGCGCGATCCCAACTTGGCCACCGACGCAGCAGCTTCGTCGAGGAGCGCCAGTTCGCCGGTGGTCTGAGCGCCGTACTCTGCCGTCGGGTGCCGAAGGAGTCGAGGGGTCACGAGCTCGGCGGTCAGAATTGCAACTCGCTCATCGTCATCGAGCGTCAGGTACTGGCCGGTCACGCCACCTTGTTCGAGGAGTTCGGACACGACCGATTCGTGTACTGAGGAGTTCTGGCGCATGTCCAGACCGCACAGATGTGACCCGAAGATCGCGAGCGACCGCTGCGCGGGCAGGACCGACACATCAGCGAGGTCTCCGGCGCCGTGCGAGCGAAGCGACTCGGCGACGACGTCAAGGTCCGCAATCGCTTCGTCGAGCGACTCGTAGCGGGGGAGCGGGTGGCGCGGCATCGGCACGGAAAGTTCGTCGATGTCGTCTCCCAACACCGCGGCTGCGAAGGCATGGAGGCGTGCGTACATGCCGCGCAGCGCCCGGCGGTACGGCTCGTCGGCGCGGAATGGTGAGTCGTCGCCGGAAGCTTCGGCGAGGCGTGTCAAACCGTCGGTCGGCGTCACCAAGCGGATCGACAGCGAGAGTTCGATCGAGAGCCGCTGGAAGCTCTCCAGGTGATGCCCGAGTGCGATCTGAGCCTGACGCCCGACGGCGAGACGCATCACCTCGGCGGTGACGAACGGATTGCCGTCGCGGTCCCCGCCGATCCACGAGCCCATGCTCACGGTGCGCGAGGTGTCGAAGCCGCCCGACCCGAGACGGTCGGCCGCCAGCGTTTCGAGGTCTGCGCCGAGCTGGGGAATCGTCTCGAAGAGACTGACGTCGTAGTACCGCAATGCCTCGTTGATCTCGTCGCTCACGCGGAGCTTGGAGAGGCGGAGAATGGCGGTCTGCCACAGAGTGAGAACCCGTGCGTCGAGTTGGCGCACGACGTCATCGCGTCGTCGATCGCCCTGGTGGAGGCGGTCGTGTTCGTCGAGGAGATCGGCCACGTCTCCCAGCACGTTGAGGATGGTCTTGCGTCGAACCTCGGTCGGGTGGGCAGTGATGACCGGGCTGACCTCGAGGTCTGCGAGAACTTCGAGAACCGCTTCCGGAGTGACGCCGTTGGCCATGAGTTCGTCGAAGGTTGCTTCGAGGCTGCCTGGCTGAGCGGTACTGCCGACGGCGAGGTGGTGCCGACGGCGCCGCTCGACGTGGAGGTCTTCGGCGGTGTTGGCGAGAAGCGAGAGCCAGTCGAATGCTCGGATGACGTGGATCACCTGGTCCATCGGCTGCTTGCTCAGCAGTTGCTCGAGGTCGTTGACCGAGCTGGTTCCGGCCCGCCGAGCAGTGACCGCAACGCGCCGGACCGACTCGATCAGGTCGAAGGTGTCGTCGCCAGCCTGTTCTCGCACGACATTGCCGAGCAGACTGCCGAGGAGGCGAATGTCGTCCCCGAGTGCTTCGTAGCCGGTGACTGCCGGCTCAGGCCCCGTGGGGTCGGTGGAGTTGGTGGAGTGGTCAGCTGGGTCGATCGACACCTCGACCAGTCAACACGATTTTCGGCGTGCCCGATCACCTCCCGAGAGGTTCAGCGATCGAGAACGAGCACAAAGGTGTCGCCGCCGTATCCGTTTGCGAGATCGCGGCCTTCGATGGTCACCTCGGTGACATCGTCGGGGATCTCGATGCCGGACTGCGAACGGGTGAAGGGCTGCTCGGACGCGTGGTCGTGGGTCAAGATTCGTTCGCCGTACACCGTTCCGTCGGCGCCCACCACCCGCCACGCGTCGGCATAACGCTCGGGTGTGTCATACGGAGATGACAGCGTCGCTGCGATGGTCCAGGTGTCGCCGGCGAGTTGCGCGGATGCGTCGATGACATCCGGGAACTCCTGAACAGCGGCGGAGTCGGGCTCGGTGTCGGTGTCGGAGTCGGGCTCGGTGTCGGCGATGTCGAGTGTCGAGGTGGCAGCCGGTGCGGTGCCTTGCGTCGCGGTGCCTTGCGTCGCGGTGTCTTGCGTTGCGGTCTCGCCTGGACCCGACGAACCGCACGCGCTGAGTGCGGCGATGGCGGCAAGAGCGAGAAATGAAGTCCTCATGCGCGAAAGCTAGCCGTGCAGGAATGACGGTCGGGCGCGGATGCGCCATGCTGTCCGTTCATGCGAGTTCTGTTTGCCACTGCCGAATTGTCGCCGATCGCCACCGTTGGCGGCCTCGCTGCTGCGGCGGCGGGGCTCGGGGCGGAGCTTCGCCGCGCGGGCGTCGATGTCGATCTCGTCATGCCCGACTACGGCGGCATTGCACTCGTCGACGAGGCGACCTTCGAACTCGCAGTGCCGGACTGGGCTGGGCCCGTGACGGTGCGGCGTGGGCGCCATGCCGTGTCCGGACCGTTGACGCTGATCTCGGCGCCGGGCCTCGCCCGACCCCACCCATACCTTCAGCCATCGGGCGAGGGTTGGGACGACAACGACGAGCGCTTCTTTCGTTTTTCCAGAGCGATCGCGGCCCTTGTGGAGCGCGACGCTCCAGATGTGTTGCACCTGAACGACTGGCACACCGGAGCGGCACTCGCCGCGCTCGACGATCCACCTCCGACGGTGGTGTCGATCCACAACCTCGCATATCAAGGCATCACCGACGCATCGTGGCTCGAGCTGATCGGGCCCAAGTCGGCGCACTACGAGTGGTGGGGGGACGCCAACCCTCTCACGGGTGCGCTCGCACTCGCTGATCGAATCGTTGCGGTGTCGCCGAACTACGCGACCGAGATCCTCACTGCGAAGGACAGCTTCGGTCTCGACGGCCCATTGCGCGATCGCGGAGACGCCCTGGTCGGGATTCTCAACGGCATCGACACCGACGTTTGGAACCCGCAGACCGATCCACACCTTCCGGCCAATTTCTCGACGACGTCGATGGATGGCAAAGCGGTGTGTCGACGGGCGTTGCTCGAACGAGTGGGTTTCGATGACGATGACGTGGCGCTTGCAACGGTGGTCACCAGGCTCACCGAACAGAAGGGAATCGACGTGCTCGTTCCGCTCATCCCGCTCTTGGAGCAGGTTCCCCTACGACTTGCCGTGCTCGGCTCCGGAGACGCAGTGCTCGCCGCACAACTTCACGCGTTGGCCGATGCCTACCCCACGTCATTCGCGTTCATCGAGGGGTATGACGAGTCGCTGTCACACCTGATGTTCGCCGGTGCCGACCTCTTCGTGATGCCGAGTCGGTTCGAGCCGTGTGGGCTCACGCAGATGCAAGCCATGCGCTATGGAGCTGCACCGATCGTCACGGCTGTGGGCGGGCTCGTGGACACGGTTCCCGATGCTGATGTAGGAAGCCGTGGGCTCGGTTTCGTTGCCGACGAAGTGACGCCGGAGCATCTGCTCGCCGCGATGTTTCGCGCAAGTCGGCGCCTTGCGAAGAAGCGTCATCGCCAGGCCCTGCAGAAGCGGATGATGCAGGTGGACTGGTCATGGACGGAGCCAGCGTTGCGATACCAAGCGCTGTATGACGACCTGTTGAAGGACTGAGCAACGAGATCGGCGCAACGGCGGTCAGCATTCATCAGGCGACCGCCGCGGCGCGGTACGGTGAGCGGCGATGGCAATCGACCCAAATGTGCTTGTGATCGTCCTCGCCGGTGGCGAAGGGAAGAGGTTGCAGCCGCTCACCAATGACCGTGCCAAGCCTGCGGTGCCGTTCGCCGGTACCTACCGGATGATCGACTTTGCGTTGTCGAACTTCGCAAATGCGGGCTATCGCAAGATCGTGGTGTTGACGCAGTACAAGAGCCACAGCCTCGACCGCCACATCACCCAGACGTGGCGCTTCTCGGCAATGCTCGATGACTACGTCACGCCGGTTCCCGCCCAGATGCGACGCGGACCGCACTGGTTCCAGGGGTCTGCCGATGCGATCTATCAGAACTTCAACCTGATCCACGATGAGAAGCCCGACATCGTGTGCGTATTCGGAGCTGACCACATCTACCGGATGGACCCGCGCCAGATGGTTGCGGAGCACATGGACAACAACGCCGGTGTGACGGTGGCAGCCATTCCGGTGCCGAAGCACGAGGCGAGCGAGTTCGGAGTGATCGAAGCCGACGAGGACGGCAAGATCATCGCCTTCCACGAGAAGGTCGAGAATCCGCCGACGATGCCGGGCGATGACACTCGTTGCCTGGCCAGCATGGGCAACTACGTGTTCAACACCAAGACCCTGACCGACATCGTGACGCCAGACGAGAACCAGTACACGGACCTGGGCGGCGATGTGATCCCGGCGCTGACCGCTGCGGGCGATGCGCGTGTGTACGACTTCTCGAAGAACGTCATTCCGGGACAGGACGACCGCGAACGCGGGTACTGGCGAGATGTGGGAACGCTCGATGCGTTCTTCCACGCGAACATGGACCTGGTGACCCCCGTCCCGGTGTTCAACCTCTACAACGACAAGTGGCCCGTGTTCACGACCCGACAGGCGCTTCCACCAGCGAAGGTGTCACGTGGACGCGGCGGGGAACCACCGTTTGTCGACGACAGCCTGCTGTGCCAAGGGTCGATCGTGAGTGGTGGACATGTGGAGCGGTCGATCATCGGGCCGGGTTCGTACGTGGACCACGATGCGCACATCACCGACTCGATCATCTTCCCCGGTGTCCACGTCGGCCCTGGCGTACGACTGAACCGCTGCATCATCGACAAGAACGTCAACGTGCCGGAATGGACCCGTATCGGCCACGAGCCCGAGTTGGACCGCCAGCGCTTCACCGTGAGCGATGAAGGCATCGTCGTGCTGGCAAAGGACCACCAGTTCAGGTGATGGGTGAGCGTGCTGATGCCGACGTCGCAGCCGAAACGGTCGAACGGCTCGGCGAGTTGGGAGACATGGCGGAACTGATGGGCGATGACGCAGCAGCACTGCAATTCCGTCGGCGTGCGGCGTCGATTGGGGACCGGGCGATGGAGCGTCTCGACGACGACTGATGCTCGTTGGTGGTCAGGTGCCTGCGAGGCGGGCCACCACGGGAGCGAAGTCATCGAGTTCGCCAGCGCCGACGATCACGTAGCTGAAGCCGAACTCCTCGCGTCGGGCAATGAGGTCGTCGACGATCTGGTCGACGGATCCAATCAGTGCGAAGGGTGACTCGCTGATCATCTGCTCCTCGACACCGATCATCGAAGCCATCGCCGACACCTGCGCATCGCGGTCGTTCGTGACCGACACATAGAACGTCCGCACGTTCATCTCGATGTGCTCGAGGCGACCAGCGGCTCGTGCTGCCTCCGCAACGATGGCGACTTTGTCGACCACGGCGTCGCGAGTCATCGTCGCAATGGCGTCGGGGCCGATCACGCCGGCGTGCAGGGTGCCATTGACGCCGACGATGTCGGCTTCGCGAGCAGCGATGCCGAGCACGCGTCGACCTCCGCCGCCGATGATCACCGGTGGGTGTGGCCCCTGAAGTGGTTTCGGAAAGCCGTCATGTCCACGGATCGTGTAGTGCTCACCTTCGAACGAGAAGGGCTCGGGGTTCATCAGCCCCTTGATGATCGCCAAGCCCTCGACGAACCGGTCGATTCGCACGCCCGCTCGGTCGTAGGTCATTCCGGCTTGTTCGTAGTCGGCGATCATCCATCCTGCGCCGAGCCCGACTTCGATTCGGCCGCCGGAGAGCACGTCCATCGTGGCCAGCTCTTTTGCCAACACGAGGGGATGCTTGTAGTCGTTGTCGAACACCAAGGCACTGGCTCGCAGCGTGGTGGTGGCCGAGAGAATTGCCTGGAGGGCGGGGACGGGAGCGAATTGCCCGTCGAAATGATCCGGCATGGTTGCGATGTCGTAGCCGTGTGCTTCGATACGTCGCGCCTGCTCGACCCATTCGGGGCCACTCGGACTCTGCTGAAGCTGCACGCCGAATCGGAACGGCTTGATCGGGAACGGGCTCGTCGTATCGGTCATCGCTGCCGACCGTAGCGTCTGAGCGGGCGTCGAACATCGGGCGTCGAACATCGGGAGATGACGCCAACGCCCATTGCCTCGCAGCTATCGTCGAATGCACTGTGCAACGTTTCGCGTGGATTCCTCGACTCCTCCTGGTCATCGCCAGTGGCGCGCTGCTGATCGTTGCGATCGTGATTGCGATCGCTCCCCGCGTGTGGTCGGCGGCCAACGCACACAGCGAAGACCCGGTGGTGTTGCCGGCCTTCCAAGAGTTGGCCCAGCGCACCACGGTCTTCGACGCGAATGGCAACGAGATTGCCGTGTATCAGCTCGAGAACTCGCAGCCGATCGAGTACGCCGAGATTCCGGCGCGGGTGGTGCAAGCGTTCCTGCTCGTCGAAGACAAGGAGTTCTTCACCCACGATGGCGTGAACGTGCGAAGTCTGTTCCGCGCCACGCTGTCCAACTTTGCTTCTGATGCCCCGCAGCAGGGTGCATCGACCATCACGATGCAGGTCGTCAAGAACGACTTCCTCGCGGGCCTCGAGCGCGATGGTCGATACAAGCTCCTTCAGATCCAGTACGCCAAGCGACTGGAGAAGGAGATGAGCAAGGAAGCAATCATCGAGCGATACCTGAACACGGTGTTCTTCGGGAACAACGCGTATGGCATTCAGGCAGCTGCCGAGACCTACTTCGGCAAGGCCGCTGCGGACCTGGATTTCCTCGAAGCAACGTTCCTGGCAGGACTGGTCCGCTCGCCGTCCGGCTTCGATCCAATCAACGAACCCGAACGCAGCCGCGCACGTTGGATCCAGGTGCTCGATCGGTTGGTGACCGAGGAGGTCATCACCGAAGAAGAGGCCGAGTTCCTCGAAACCGACTTCGTGTTGCCGGAGCGAGTGCGGGTCATACCAGGGCGAGAGTTTCAGCGCACCTACTACACCGAGGCGCTTCGTGACTACCTGCTGAATCGTTCGGACATTCTCGGTGCCACATACGAGCAGCGCTACAACCTGCTGTTCCGAGGTGGGTTGCAGATCCACACCACGTTCAACCCCGACATGCAAGCAGCAGCCGAGCGTGCTCGTGACCTGTTGCCCAACACCACCGAGGGTTTCGATGCCGCAATCGTGTCGCTCGACTCCACGTCCGGGGCGATCCGCGTGATGGTGGGTGGCCGAGGGTTCCAGCCGGGTGAGCGTGAGCTGAACATGGCGCTGAGCCCGCGCCAGACCGGCTCGAGCATCAAGTACTTCATCCTTGCTGCAGCAATCCAAGCCGGGGCACAAGCGGGCGACCAGATCGACGGTCGACGTGGTTGTGCGCTCGAGAGTGGCGACCCCAGCGAGCCGATCTTCCAGATCAACGGTGGCGTTGCAGGGTTCGTGGGCGATCTGCGTCAGATCACTGCCCAATCCGTCAACTGTGGGTTCGCACGTCTCTCCCAGATCGTTGGCCTGAACCGTGTGGTCGACACCACCTACCGCATGGCGGCGTCGCCGTACCTGTTCCCAGGCCAGACCGATCGTGAGCCGGTGCAACCGTTTGCGAGTTTCGCCACCGGCGCCAACGAGATGACCGTGCTCGACATGGCTGCCGGGATCCAAACGCTTGCAAACGAGGGCGTTCATCAGGAGCCGTACTACGTCGAGTTCATCGACGATGCGAACGGCGATCGGCTGCACACCCACTTCGACCCGGGCACCGAGGTGCTCGATCGAGACGCAGCACTCGAGACCGTCGACATCATGAAGGGCACTCTCACGAACGGCACCGCTCGCCGCGAAGGGCCATTGAACGATGGCCGTCAGTCCTTCGGCAAGACCGGTACGCAGGAGAACAACACCAATGCCTGGTTCGTCGGTGGGACAAAGCAGCTGGCGACCGCGGTGTGGGTCGGCGATCCCGATGCGTACACGCCGATGATCGGTATCGACGGCTTCGAGTGGGGTCGCATCCAAGGTGGGCGTTACCCGGCGCGGATCTGGAAGAACTTCATGGATCCCGCACACGCATTCTTGCCGCTCGAAGATTGGGAGTCACCCGCACCCCCCGAACGTTCGAACGCCCGTCTCGTGCTCCCGGGCAATGAGTGCGAGAAGGTCGTCGTTGGTCAAACGGGTGGCGATCCGGTCGAGGTGGAGCCGGTCCCAGGAGCAGCTGAAGTCGCAGAATTGCAAGTGGTTCCGCCACCTGGCGAACCAGCCGAGACCGTTCCCGTCGAGACCACCCCGATCGTGTTGATCACCGAGAACGTGCAGCTGGGTACGACGATCGCCCCGGACAATCTGGACCCCAACCATCCGCTGCCCTCGGTGGTCATCGGTCGCGATATCCAACCCTGTCGCAGCTGAGATCGCGCCATGCGCGTGGCGTTGAGCCGCATCGTGATCAACGTGGCATGATCTGACGTGATGACCGAACCCAGCGACTCTGCCGAGGCCACCGATGACGCTCCTGACACCACGGCGGACCGACTGCTGTTGCTGCAGCGGATCGATACCGATGCCGACCAGCTGATCAACCGTCGAGAACGGCTCGCCGAGCGAGAGCAGCTCGCGGCCGCAACATCGGAGTTGAGTACCTGGGAATCGCGTCGCACCACGATGTCGCTTCGCTTGGAGGAGCTCAGCGGTGTGATCGAGCAAGCCGAAGCAGATGCAGCCGAGATTGCCGAGCACAAGCAGCGACTCGAAGCACAGATGAAGACCGTCATCGCGCCACGCGAAGCGGAAGCACTCATGCACGAGATTTCGACGCTTGACGCCCAAACCGATGCGTTGGACATGAAGGAGCTGGAAGCGCTCGAAGAACAATCCGACGTTGATGACACGCTCACCGCTCATCTGGGACAGCAGGGCCCACTCAGCGATGCGGTCTCGGGTGCCGAAGCGGCGCTGGCTCAAGCCTGCAGCGAGGTCGATGCGGAGCTGAGCCAACTCGAGGCCGCACGCACCGCCGCACGCGGCGAGTTGAGCGACAGCGTGCTGTCTCGCTACGACCGGGTCCGAGCGTCATCGGGTGTTGCGGTTGCCAAGCTCTCCGGTCACCTGTGCGAAGGCTGCCATCTCGATCTGTCGGCGGCTGAGATCGATGACGTGAAAGACGAAGCAGCGACATCCGATGGCGTTGCCGACTGTCCGAACTGCGGACGCATGCTGGCGCTGTAGCGCTCATCACCGTGTTCTTCTGGTTCATCGCCACGGCGATCATCACGATCGGGTTCGTGTTCCGTGATCCGTCGTTCGACAACCGACTGCTCATTGTCGGATCGGTTCTGCCGGGTATCGACGTCGTGTTCGGCGGAGCGCGTGCACTGCACAGCATCACCGTCAGCATTGCGCTGCTTGCGCTGATCATGCTGGCCACGAAGCGAGGGAGCGGACGTCGCAAGACCCTGCTCGGCTTGCCGATCGGCTTGTTCCTCCACTTGGTGTTCGACGCTGCATGGAACGACACCGAGACGTTTTGGTGGCCGTTCACCGGGTTGTCGTTCGAGGACTCGGGAATTCCGATCGTGGATCGCGGTGTCATCAGCATCCTGCTCGAAGTGATCGGCGTTGCTGGGTGCTGGTGGCTGTGGAAACGCAACGGGCTGTCGATGCCCGAAGCTCGACGGCGATTTCTTCGAGGCGGGCGCCTCGATGCCGTCCCTGACCGAGCGCGCTGACAACGGCTGGGTCGCCCCGTCGTCCGCGACCGTGTGACACACTCGCGGGCGTGCTGATCTTGCTCCGACACGGCCGGACCGCCGCCAATGAAGCTGGGCTTCTTCAAGGCCGCCTCAATCAGGATCTCGATGACCTCGGGCGCGATCAGGCGCAGCGAGCATCAGCGCACATTCTCGACGCGGTCGGGTCGATCGATGCCGTCGTGGCGAGTCCGCTCAAGCGAGCACAGCAGACAGCGGCAGCATTCGGGCTCGAGGTCGAGACCGATGAACGGTTCATCGAGTTGTCGTATGGGATCTACGAAGGCGTTCCGCACGCCGACGTCCCATCAGAGGTGTGGCAGACCTGGCGCAACGACTACTCCTACGTTCCCGAAGGCGGCGAATCGTTGGCAGCGCTCGACGGTCGCGTTCGCGAGGCGTGTAACGACCTGGTCGAACGTGCCGCACACGAGAACGTCGTCGTGGTGAGCCATGTGTCGCCGATGAAGTCAGCGGTCGCGTGGGCGCTCGGCGTCGACATCGGGATTTCCTGGAACTGCCACCTGGACCATGCTGCGATCTGTCGCATCGCTGTTCGCGGGCGTCGCCCGGTGTTGCTGACGTTCAACGAGCCGCTCGCAGGCCATCCGGACTGAAACGCGCCTCGCTCTCGAGCGTGAGTGCAATGGTGAGGCGACCTATAAGCGGGGTTCTGTAGCTGCTGCGACACGTCGCAACACCCGGTGGCCATCCATCTGTGCGGTCTACCCGAGCGAAAAGGGCGGGCCGCCCATCGCTCTGCTCGACCTTGCTCCGAGTGGGGTTTACCGAGCCGACGCTGTCACCAACGCCGCTGGTGCGCTCTTACCGCACCGTTTCAGCCTTACCTGTGATCGCAAGCGATCCATCGGCGGTCTCTCTCTGTTGCACGTCCGTCAGGTCACCCCAACCTGGCTCTCGCCAGCACTCTGCCCGGTGGAGCCCCGACTTTCCTCGACCCGTGCACGCACGAGCCGCGACCACCCGGTCACCTCACCATTGCGTCAGCGAGCTTACGCCGCCGAACTGCTCAGACGTCGCAGCTGAGTTCGTTGTAGATCAAGCTGTTCGCGGCCGGGGTCTGCAGCACGACGCTCTTGCGAACCGAGTTGAGATCCCCGGGACCCGCCTTGATCTCGGTCTGCCCGGTCTGGCCAAAGATCGACTCGACGGCAAAGTGGCGGATCTGGCCACGAGCTGTTGGGGGCACGTCTTCGCCGAACAGTGCGGGCGAGATGTACCCCTCGGCGCCGAGGATCGCGATTGCGAGCACGGCGCTGTGGCGAGACTCGGTGATCGCTGCGTCGAGGTGAGCAACCCGCGCGTCGTCGATGGACGTAGCGGAGGCGAGCTCCTGGTGCGACGCCGCAGCGAGGTTCTCCAACGCGTTGGCGAATGCCATCGTGTCCTCGCTCTTGGCGCCTTCGAGGCGCTCGAACTCGATCTCATCGCCAGCAGCGACACCGCTCGTGTCGCTGATCAACGTGAGTTCGCCGTTGACGGTGGTCACGACGTTTGCAATCGGCACCACTTCGCCGATGACCTGCACCATTGTCGTGTCTTCTTGGACAATGCCGACGACGTTGGCTTGAATCAGTTCGAGCGCCGGGCCGATCACGCGATCCATCAGCCACGGGTTCGAGCACGTCCAGGCTTCGCCGCCATTCGCCTCGGTGAGAGCAACCATGCGGTCAGCAATGATCCGGTGATCGCCGACCAAGCGCTCCACGACCGGCACCACCTCGTCGGGGATCGCTCCGTCGAGTTGGAGCACAGCTTCATAGACCTCGATGGCCGTGAACTCGAGTGACGATGCGGTTCGCAGCAGCACGATGTCGTCGGTGTCGTACGACGGCGGAGTGGACACCACGGGAGCGTTGCCGATGCGCCCGAGCGACGGATCTTGTCCGCGATCTTCACCACATGCTGCGGCGAGGGCCGCCATGCTCACGGTGAGCCCACCGATCTTCAGTGCGCTGCGACGGCTCGTGGGTGCGTTCAGTTCCATGTTCATCAGGAGTTGCCTTCCAGCGAGAGCGCCGATTGGGCGTTACCGAACAGCACGTCGAGGTCATCGACCCCGAGCAGGTCGGCCAACACGGTGGCGTGCCGGGCTTCGGTGACGGCAATGGCGGCGGTGAGCTTGATGGCGTCTTCGCTTTCGTAGACCGACAGCAGCTCGGTGTGAGTGGCGGCGGCAATCTGCTCGAGGGTGTGTGCCGCGGTGAAGAAGTCGGTGTCAGAACCGGTGAAGCCTGCGAGGTACTCGTCGACGATGTCGTCGTTTGCTTGGCTGGCGGGCAGACCGGTCGCGCCCGAGATGGCTTGGGCGAACGCCTGGTGATTCTCGGCCATCACACCGACAGCGGATGCCAGATCATCGGAGGCGGCGAGGCGAGCCCGGTACAGCGCGCTCGCTGCCAACTCGAGTCCGATGACTTGCTCCAAGACCGCAATGTCTGCGGCCGTAGGAATGTTGGGTTGGACGTCGTCCGTCGGCGCTGCGAGCGCAGTGCGATCCACGACGAGGGCGGCGGCGAGGCCGCCGATGCCGGCTGCGCCGGCAAGTGTGACAAGGCTGCGCCGCGACATCGGTGTGTCGACTTCACGCTCAGCGTTTTCGAGATCCACGGGGGATGGGTCCTTTCGGGTCATGCGACTGCGGCCCTCCACGGAGGGCATCGAGGCGATTCTAGGGCGACGGGATGCCCGAATACCGGATTCATCGAGTGGTGTTCGCAAGACGGCGAGATCGGCACCATGAGCAGCGTCGATCAGAAGTCCAACGCCGACAGCTCGAGATGCCAGTTTTGGGCTCGTTGGACCGCATCAGACCAGCGTGCGCGGGCTGTTGGGCGGTCATATCCAGTTGCTGGATCGGCGGTGGCAGCCGGCGTCCAGAGCTGCTCGACCTCGGTCACATCGTCCCACCGGCCGAGGCCCAGTCCCGCAAGAAAGGCGGCGCCGCGAGTGGTTGCCTCGGTGGTGGGTGACACCTCGATGGTGCGGCCCAGTGCATTGGCGAGCGACTCGACGAGCGTTGCGTTCTGTGACATGCCGCCGTCGAGGCGTACTACGTCGACGCCAACCGCGGTGTCCGCGCTCGCGGCGTCGAGGAGATCGGCGCAACGGTGCGCGATGCCTTCGAGCACTGCACGAACGATGTGGGGTCGCTGTGTGCCACGTGTGAGCCCGAGCAGGGCGCCCCGCGCTCCGTAGTCCCACTGTGGCGTGCCGAGCCCGAGGAGGGCCGGAACGTAGATGACACCATCGCTGGTTTCGCATTGGCGAGCGACCTGGTCACTCTCGGCAGCGGTTTCGATCAGGCCGAGGTCATCGCGCAACCATTCCACGTTGGTGCCGGCCGACAACATGATCGCCTCTGCGCCCCACGACAGCGTGTCGTTGAGTTGCCACGTTGGCAGCGCATAGGTGCCCGCCGCGTTGCGCTGAATCTCGGTGGGCGCGGGTGCCCCTGTGACGAGGTCGAGCATTCCGCCGGTTCCCAGCGTCAGCTTTGCGGTGCCGGGCCGAACACAACCTTGACCAATGAGGGACGCCTGCTGGTCACCGATCATGGCCGTGATCGGTGGTGCGCCGGGCAAGGCGGTGGCAGGACCGACGAGTCCAGCGGAGTTGACGACTCGAGGCAGGATCCGCTCGTCGATGCCGAAGTGGTCAAGTCGGTCGGTCGCCCAGCCAGAACCGTCGGCAACCCGCATCCCCGTGGTGGTGGTCGACATGTTCGTGCCATCGCTGACGTGATGTGCTCCACCGGTGAGCGTCCAGGCAATCCACGAATCGATCGTGCCGAAACACAGGTCTCGACCGGAGAGGTCGCCCGAGTTGGTGAGCAGCCACGCCAGCTTGGTGATCGATTGGTTTGGCGCGATGGTCCAGTCGAAGCTCGCCCTCGCAACCATGCATTCGGTGATGGTGCGCAGGTCTTGCCACCCCAGCCCGGGTCCGATTGGCTGTCCGGTCGAACGGTCCCACACGACGGTGCTCGCCCGTTGGTTCGTGATCCCGACCGCAGCGACCGGGCCATCGATGACGTCGAGTGCGGTGCCGCAGGCGTCGAGGACGCGCTCGGCGAGGAGCACAGGATCGAACTCCACGAGTCCTTCAAACGGCGTATCGGGTGGGTTGTCCCGATATTCGAAGTGCTCGATTGCGAGGCTGTCGTTGACAATGGCGGCGCGCAAGCCGGTCGTGCCGACATCCACGACGAGGAATCGCATACTCACTGGCGTCTCGTCATCGCCGACTCGACGGTACGAACCCGTTGCGCTGGATCATGTTGCCCAGGTATCCGCCGATGAGGCCCGCAGCGGAGATGATCGACAGCGTGAAGAACAGGGTGAACCACGGAATCGAGGTTCCTCGAATGAAGCGCACCGCAATGAACACCATCTCGGAGGCCACGTACGTGCCGATCGCCACGACGAGGGCATGACTCAGCGGCGTGCCAGTGCGTTGCACCCAGGCCGCGCACCCAGAGCCGATGATGAAAAACGCCACGAAGAGCAGAAAGAACAACGCATTCAGCCCGCCCGAGTCGCTCCCGACAACCGCCGCGATGACGCGGAACGGCACGGCCATGACGAGGCAGACCGAAGCGCCGGCGCGGAGTGCGTCGACGTCCCAGCGGCCGGGAAGCATGGCGTCGATCTTCGCCACATGGTCGTCCTGGGTCATCGCTCCATCGTGACATGCCGTTCGGGGCGAATGGCAATCTGAAACCTTCGCTGGACTCCTGGCTGGCGAGATACTCTGAGGACTTGTGACAGCGAGATGCCACCGGGGCGCGACCCATCCGTCAGCGACGAGCACGGCGCACCTCGGCCGCTGATCGACATGACCGCGCTCGACGGGTCCGAGACCCACGCCAACCTCGCTGAGGCCTTCATCAACGACAGCGCTCGCTCGGCCCTGCATGCGTGGTTCGCGCAGCAGGCAGACATCGAAGGGCGACCGGAGGAGGCAGCCCAATTCCGCGCACGCGCAGCAACGGGTCTGAGCGCCGCCCACGGCCATCTGGAGTTTCTCGCCGACGTTGGTGACCCGTTGTTCGGTCAGGCAATCGGCGACACCGACGACAACCTCGCAGCGAGCGCGTCCGCGGTTTCCTCTCGAGAGACCGCCGCCGCAGATCACGCTGTCGTTGCTCGCGGCGAGGGTTTGGCCGCCATCGCGGACTGGTTCGAGACGCTCGCCACGCCAGCGGCTTCCGACGCTGCGGGAGCTGGATCATGAATCCGCTCCCGCCGATCGATCGATCGAGTGACGCCTACGTTGACGAATCGGCGGTGCGCAACGAGTTGACACGTGCGTTTGACGTCTGTCATTCCTGTCGCCGGTGCGTCGACCGCTGTGGTGTCTTCCCCACCTTGTTCGACATGATCGACCAGCACGATGAGCCCGAAGCCGGACTCTTGACGCCCGCACAGCAAGATCACGTTGCGGACGCGTGTTTTCAATGTTCGCTCTGTGTCGTCGAGTGCCCGTACCAGCCGGGACTCCACGAGTACGAGATCGACATTGCTTCGTTGATGCTGCGCTCGGTCGCAATGCAGCACGCCAATGGCCATCGTGGGGCGCGGACGCAACTGGCACGCAAGGTGCTCGGTCGGCCCGGACGTGTTGGACGGGTGGCCTCACGGTTTTCTGGGTCCGCCAACCGGTTCACAGGAGCGGAGCCGGGGTCGTTGCTGCGCAAGCTGACATCGTTGATGACGGGTGTCTCGCCAACACGGCGGTTGGCACCGTTTGCTCAGCAGTGCTTCTCGCAGTGGTTTGCACAGCGACCGCGCATCACGTTGCAGAAGCGCCAGGCCGAAGTGACGCTGTATCCCACGTGCCTCGTGGAGTACCAGGCCACCGATGTGGGCAAGGATCTCGTGAAGGTCTACGAGCGCAACGGGGTCGAATGCCGCAACTCTCAGGCTGACTGCTGCGGGGCGCCGCTGCTGCACGCGGGAGACGTCGCTGGGTTCACGAAGGCGGCGCGTCGGAATGTGGCCGCGCTGGCTGGCGAGATCCGCCGTGGCGGCGACGTCGTGGTGCCACAGCCCACCTGCGCTGCAATGCTCACCGAGCACTACGTCGAGCATCTGCGAGGCACATCGAGCGAGTCGGACGCAATGCTCGTGGCGGCTCGTACGCACGATGCGAATGCCTACCTCATGCAACTGCATCGCGAAGACGACTACGTCCTCGACACCGATTTCGATGGGGAAACCCATCGTCGGATCACCTACCAGGTTCCCAGCCACATTCGAGCTGGCGCTGCGGGCGTTCCCGGGCGCGACCTGATGAAGCTCACCGGCGCCAGGGTGCATCTGGTGCAGCAGAGTTCGGGTGTCGAAGGAATCTGGGGACTGCGCGCCGGCAACGAGGCAGCCGGCGGCGATGCAGGTGCTCGACTCGCTGAACTGGTCGAGCGAGCTGGCGCAGACGCGGTCGCTGCGGATTGCCACTTCGCTCACGGCGTCATTGCCGAGCACACCGGCGTGGCTACCACGCATCCACTGCAGATCGTTGCTCGGGCGTACGGCATCCCCGAGGAACGCTGACAGAGCTGCAGGCGCGGTCCGTCTCGACGCGGGCCTTCTGACATTTTCTCTGGATTTCGGTCACACGACGCTCTAGATTCCGAACCTGTGGGGACGGGGGAGTCTTCACACATCAACCGGTCTGGGCCAATGGGGGCAATGACGTGTCGATTCAAGAAATCAATCCACAAGAGAGCAAGTGGTGGGATCTCGGTGCCTGCAAGGGGCTCGATGCTGCGATCTTCTACCCGGATGACGAGCCGGAAGCGCAGGCTGCCAAGACGGTGTGTGATGGCTGCCACGTGCAGTCGAAGTGCCTCGACCACGCGCTGACCTTCCGTGAGAAAGCGGGCGTGTGGGGCGGGGCAACCGAACGTGATCGCAGAAGAATCCTGCGTCAACGTCGTCGACCTGTGTGAGCGCAGCTCGATCGACAGCTTGGGTGCGGTCTGGTGACGCCGCGTACGCTCTCGACCATGTCTGATCTCGATGCGCACGGCGGATGGCCGGTGCTGTTGTCCCACCTGATCTCGGGGAGCGATGTGACCCCCGCCGCCGCCGGTGCGGCGATGTCGACGATTCTTGCGGGCGATGCCACGCCAGCGCAGATCGCAGGGTTCGTCGTTGCGCTGCGCGCCAAAGGCGAGTCGGTCGACGAATTGGCAGCGATGTTGGACGCGGCGATGAACGAAGCACGCATCGTGGCGCTGACCGAGGACGAGCGTTCCACTGCGGTCGACGTGGTTGGTACCGGCGGTGACGGATCCCATTCGATCAACGTGTCGACGATGGCTGCGATCGTGGTGGCCGGCGCCGGGGTGGCGGTCTGCAAACACGGCAACCGTTCGGCCTCGTCGAAGTGCGGAACCGCCGATGTGCTCGAGTTGCTCGGGGTGGCCATCGAGCAGACGCCAGAGGGTGTGGCGGCGTGCGTACGTGACGCTGGCATCGGATTCTGTTTCGCTCCGGCATTTCACGCTGCGTTCCGTTTCGCCGGCCCACCACGTCGAGAAATGGGCGTGCCGACGGTGTTCAATCTGCTCGGTCCGATGGCCAACCCTGGCAGGGTGCGCAATCAGTTGATCGGGGTTGCCGATCCCCGGTTTGCGCCGGTCATGCTCGGGGCGCTCGAGCGTCAGGGAGTCACGAGTGCGTGGGTGGTGCACGGTGACGGGCTCGATGAGCTCACGACTGGCGGGGTGTCCCAAGTCTGGGCCCTCGAAAACGGCGCGCATCGCCAGTTCGAGGTAGATGCTGGTGCGTTCGGCCTCGCCCGATCGACGTCAGCCGATCTCCGCGGCGGCGAACCCGAAGAGAACGCTGCTGCGATCCATCGCGTCCTGTCCGGTGAGCCGGGACCCCATCGTGACGTCGTGGTGCTGAATGCCGGCGCTGCACTCGTCGTTGCTGACCGAGCGGACGATCTCGGCGCAGGCATCGAGATGGCGAGGGCGGCAATCGATGACGGACGAGCAGCGCAGACCCTCGAACAGTTCGTGGCGGTGTCGCAGGCGCAGGCGGCGCCGTGAGCGACCGGCTTGCGGTCCGCACGCCAGCGTCATCTGCAAACCTGGGGGCGGGGTTCGACGTGTTCGCCATGGCGCTCGACCTGTTTGCCGACGTCGGCGAGGGACCAGCCCCAGACGGTGCGCAACAGGTCGACGAGCACCACCCCGCACGAACCGCATTCGAGCGTCTCGGCGGCACCGGCCCCGTCTGGCTCCGCACCAACATCCCCATGGGCCGGGGGCTCGGCTTCAGCGGGGCCGTTCGCGTTGGCGCTGCATCGCTCGCCGCGCTGCAATCAGGGCGGTCGATCGCTGACGCAGCCCGCGAGATCTTGTCGCTCGCCACCGAACTCGAAGGTCACGGCGACAACGTGGCGGCATCGCTACACGGGGGAGTGGTCGCCTTCGTCGAGGACCGCTCGGTGCCATTCGTGCTCGGGCCGACGATGGGAGCGTCAGCGTTCGTGGCGTGGGTGCCCGACGTGACCACATCGACCGACAGGTCGCGGCAAACACTCGACGCCCTCGTCAGTCGTGACCATGCGGTGCACAACATCGGCCGGGCGGTGCAGTTCGCACTCGCATTCGCCCACGACGATCCCGGCCTGCTCACCGACGCCACGAACGATCGTCTGCACCAGGACGCTCGGGTGCCTCACGTTCCCAACGCTGGCGAAGCACTCGCAGCGGGCGTGCACGCAGGTGCATGGTGCTCGTGGTTGAGCGGAAGCGGCCCGACGGTGGGATTCCTCGCACCAGCGTCGATCGCTGCAGAGGTGGCGGCAGCGCTGCCACCCGGTGGACACGCCAAGGTCTTGAGGATCGACACACTCGGGGCCCGGTCGATTGATCCTGGGTCTGGCCTGGCCTGACCCAGCATCCAATCGTGCAACGACAGTGGACGGTCGGGTCGCGCTGAAGCGGTGCCGTCGGCCATTCCAGGCACTGTCGGCCTCGGTCGATTCAGGTGATGATGCGCATGATGGCTGCGCTGTGGCCGCGGATTTTGCCGGGCTTGGCGTCGCGGGCGGTCTGGGGAAACGCTCCGACGGACACCTCGATGGGGTCGGCACCGTCCGCTCCATCGAGCACGAGCACATCGCTGGCGCTGGTGAGCGCACCGGTGTGCAGCGGCCCCCACTTGCCCGTTGGCATGATGCGCACACCTTTGCCGCCGCGATTCTGCTCGGGGAGCTCGGCTGGGTCCACGCGCTTGCCCATGCCCTTGGTCGTTGCGAGGAGCAGCCAGTCGTCAGCGGTCGGCACTCCGGCAAAGATCACCGTTGCGTCGGTCTTGATGCCACGCACTCCAGCTGCGGCGCGCCCCATGGGTCGAAGGCTGTCAGGTGCGAACCGGATTCCCTGGCCGTCCGAGGTTGCGACGAGGATCAGGGCGTTGTCATCGAACGCCTCGATGGCCACGACGTTGGCATCGTCGGCGAGTTTCACGATCGAGATCCCGCCCTTGCGGTCGCCGCCTTCGCAATCGGCCGTGGCGATGCGCTTGACCTGCCCGTCGGACATCGCCAGCAGGAGTTCGTCGGGCAGTTCGGACTCCAACCACCAGCGGATCGGTTCACCTGCGAGCCCGGGAAGCACACTCGCGGCGGCCGTGGGCTTCTCGCCCACGCTCGCGACGAGCGTGCGAAAGAGGTGACCGCTGTCGGTGAGTGCCACGAGCGTGGTTGCCGTTGACGTGGCAAAGGTGTGGAGCGGTGAAAGCTTGGGTTTTGCCTTCGAGCCCTGGCCGATGGCTTGCATCCAGCCGGCAGCGTCGATGTGCAGGGTGGTGGGGACATCGAGCACCATCTGCGCTTTGGAGACCTTCGGCGCGCTTTCGGTGGTGATCGTGGTGACCCGCTCCGGAAGGTCGTCGAACGCCTCCATGGTGTCTTTCAGTTCGCGTGCCACCTGGGTGCGCTGACGAGTCTCTGACGACAGGAGCAGCTCGAGCTTGGCCTGCTCTTGTTCCAGCGCCGTTGCTTCCTTCTGGAACTCGATCACGGCATCTTCGGTGAGTTGGCCGAGGTTCAGATCCAGGACGGCATTGGCTTGTGCCTCGTCGATGGAGAACCGTTCGATGAGTCGTTCACGCGCAACGGAGCGGGTCTTGGATGTTCGAACGATGGCAATGGTCTCGTCGATGTCGACGAGTACGGCGAGGAACCCGCGGAGACGATGCAAGCGCTCGGCGATCTTGGCGAGGCGATACTCCGAGCGAGACACCACGACGCGGATACGGTGCGCAATCCAAGCCTGCAGCGCACTGCGCAGGTTGTACAGCCGGACCGTGTCGTGCTCGTCCAGGAAGTGCATCTGGACCTTGTTCGTGGTCTGCAGGTTGGTGAAGCGGAGCAGACCGGGAACGACCATGTCGGCATCCACGCCCGCTGCGAGTTCGACCGAGATGCGGGTGAGACCGTTCGACGACTCGTCGTTGAATGCCGTGATCCCTGCGAGGTCACCGTTGTCGAGCGCATCGCCCACCTGAGCAATGAACTTCTCGACCGACCCGAGGGTGGTGTCGGCATACGGCAGTGACGTGATGATGATCTGCTGGCGACCGCGCCCCACGGGTTCGACGATCCAGGCGCCGCGCACCACGATTCGACCCTGACCCGAGCGGTAGATGTCATTGAGTTCGTCGCCGTTGGTGACGGTGCACTCGGACGGGAACGATGGACCGGGCAACGCGGTCATCAACTCGTCCACACTGGCCGACTTGCGGTCGAGCAACATCAGCGCTGCTTCGCAGACCTCGCGCGGATCGTGGGGCGGAAGGTATGACGACAGCCCGACGGCGATGCCGTTGGCACCGTTGACCAGCAGATTCGGATACGCAGCGGGCAACACGATGGGCTCGACGGTTGAGCCCTCGTAATTCTCGACCATGTCGACCACGCCCTGGTCGACCTCGTCGAGGAGCATCACTCCGAACTGGCCGAGGCGCGTTTCGGTGTAGCGGGGTGCAGCCGGTGAAAAGTCGGGCGAGCCCACGTTGCCGTGGAAGTCCAGCAGCGGAACGAGGTTGGAGAATGGCTGGGCGAGGCGGGCCAGCGCATCAGCGATCGAGGCGTCGCCATGGGGATGAAACAGTGCCATGGTGTCGCCGACCACGCGGGCAGTCTTCACGAACGGCCGGTCGGGCAGCAGTCGCTGGGTCCACATGTCCCACAGGATTCGTCGGTGAACTGGCTTGAGCCCGTCTGCGGCGGCAGGGATCGCCCGGTCTTCGACGACCGCACGCGCGTACGCGAAATAGTCGCGGTCGAGTTGGTCACCAGCGGACAGCTCGACCACCGTCTCGTTGAACACCGGAGCCGCAGGGGCCTTCTTCTTGCGGGCCATCAGTTCGATCCTCCAACGGTGAGCGACTCGCCGGACCGTTCGAGGTACCAGGTCTTGCGGAGCTCGGACTTCGGACCGAAGAGGCGCTCGGCGAGCTTCGCGACGTTTGCTGGGTCGTCGATGGTGACGACGCCGATCTTGCGGTCGGTGCCCATGACCGATCGCAGTTCGTCAGCGTCCATCTCACCCAGACCTTTCAGTCGGCCCATGTGCACCTTGTGGCTCGGGTTCTCGGCGCGCCACGCACGCATCGCTGCGTCGTCTTCCAAATAGATCCGTTCGCCGCGGTGGACGGTGGTCCACAGTGGCGGGAGCGCATAGAAGAGTCGGCCCGACTCCACGAGGCCCGGGCACCACGTGTAGAGGAACGCGAGGATCAGCGCCCGGATGTGCAGGCCGTCATCGTCGGCGTCGGCAAGCACGACAAGGCGGTCGTAGCGGAATTTCTCGAGATCGAAGTCATCACCGATTCCGCAACCCATGGACAAGATCAGATCAGCCATGGACTTGACGACGCGACCAATGGACTCGCGATACGAATTCAGCGGCTTGCCTCGAAGCGGCAGGATTGCCTGGAACGACGGATCGCGGGCGTCGATCGCAGTGCCGCCCGCGGACTCGCCTTCGACGAGGAGCAGTTCGGTGGGGCGGTCGGTCTTGAAGGTGCAGTCGCGCAACTTCGCAGGCAGTCCGTTGCGCGACTTGTTGCCCTTCCCGAGGAGTTGGCGAACCGCTGCCTGTTCCGCATTCGACTTGGTCCGTGACCGCATCGAGGAGATGGCGAGCTCGGCAATCTTCTTCGCTGGTTCAGGGTTCTCCTCGAGCCAGCGTGACATGGCGGGCATGACGATGGCACGGGTGCGAGACGTGGCCTCAGGGTTCATCAGCTTCGACTTGGAGTTACCTGCGAACTGAGGGCTTGGGAGCATGATCGACGCAACCATCAGGCCGGCCGCAAAGATGTCCCGGGTGTTCGGAGCTGACTCCTTGTCTTTCAACATGTCGCGCTCGACCAAGTACTTCTGAACCGACTCGGTGACCGCGGTGCGGAAGCCGTTGATGTGTGTGCCGCCTTCCGGCGTTGCGACGCCGTTTGCGAAACCGATGCTGGTGTCGCGCCCATCGACAGTCCATGCAATGGCTGCATCGATGGTGATGTCGCCGTCGTCTCCCTGGAACGACACGACGGGCGCAACGAGGCCGGTGTCCGCGGTCATCTCGGTCACCAGGTCGGCAACCCCACCGTTGGAACACCACTCCAGACGTTCCTTCGCGCCCTGGCGGTCGTCGATGACCGCAAAGGTGACGCCGGGGTGGATGAAGCTCTTGTGGCGGAACCGATCCGCAATGACCCGCAGCGACCACTGCGGTGAATCGAATGCGACACCGTGGTCGTCATGGAACAGGGAGAGTTCGGGCCAGAACCGGATCATGGTGCCGGTGTCGCCCTTGGCGCACTTGCGCACGGTGTGGATCGGTTCGATGGTGACGCCGGGGTCCACCTCGCCCTTGCGGTTCTTCTTGGCCCCGAGCACGAGTCGGTGGACCTGGCCGCCGCGGCGGACTTCGGCTGCGACCTTGCTGGACAGTGCGGTCACGACGGACGCGCCAACGCCGTGGAGCCCGCCCGAAACTTTGTAGCTGTCGGAGTCGAATTTGCCCCCGGCATTGGTTTCGCACAGCACGACTTCGAGTGCGGATCGACCGGCGTGGGGGCCGTCGCTCATTTCATCGACCGGCACACCGCGGCCGCTGTCGTGCACCGAGACGGATCCGTCACGGTGCAGCGTGGCTTCGATTCGGTCACCGTGGCCAGCCATGGCCTCGTCGACCGAGTTGTCGACGATCTCCCAGATCAGGTGATGCAGCCCAGCGCTGCCGACTCCTGCCGAACCGAGATACATCAGCGGGCGAGCCCGCACATGGCTGAGCCCCGAGAGTGCTTGGATCTGGTTGGCGTTGTAGGTGCTGCTGGTATTGGTGGTGGTACTCATTGCAATCATCGAGAGTAGAAGGCCGTCGGCCTGGAGGGAGCGATGCCGGGATGGTCGTTTGTCGCTGAGATCGTGTTCGAGCGAAGCGGGTCAGGCAGCACGGTGTAGCGGTGGGATGTGATCGTTGGCGTCAATGGGGAACGGCCAAGCCGACGCGGTGCTGATCGTGAGGCGATCCGAGTGTTTGTCGAAGAATTTGGCCAAGCAGAGCGCCTCGTCGACGTGTTCACGACCAACGGGTACTCCCGGTTCGACGGAGCCCAATGCGTTGATCGGCAGCGCTGACGTGAGGGTGGAATCGGTTCGCGTATCGACGAGACGGCCTGCGTCGACCACCCACGTGACCGAGCCGGTTTTCGTCTCGGTGGTGGTGTGGCTGACCTCGGCATGGCCGATGGTGCCGAGCGCCGCGAGGAGTTGCGTGCGCCGAACGGCGCCGAGCAGTGCTGACAACCGATCTCGGGTCATGGCGGCTTCCTCGAAGCGCTGCTGGCCGGCGAGCGTCAGCATCCGGTCGCGCAGTCGCTCGACGACGACGGCGGTGTCGCCAGCAAACGCACGGCGGGCGTGCTCGACGGCCGCCTCATACTCTTGGGGGTCGGCGGTGCCCGAGCACGGACAGTGCGCCACGCCGAGTTGCGCTGCGCTGCACACGGGAGCGTCGAGTGGTGCGGTGTAGTTGCGACCGAGGCGTTGTGTGCACCGCCGCAGTGGCAGTGCGGTCTGCAACGCTTCCAGTACGAGTGCGGCCATCTTGCGTGACGGCAGCGGGCCGAGGTGGACGCCGGCCTTGGCAGGGTTCTTCACGATCGAGAGGCGGGGCCACGCTGCGTCGGTGTCCAGCCGCAGATAGCAGTACTTCGCAGCGTTGGTGCCGCGCCGGTTGTAGCGCGGCAGCATGCTGGCGATCATCCGGATCTCGACGATCTCGGCCGTGAGCGGATCCGGGAGTTCCACATGGGTGATCGACTGGGTCTCGCGGAGCATCGGCCCGATCTTGCGGCGATCATCGCTTCCGAAGTAGCTGCGGACGCGCTGGCGCAGATTCGTGGCCTTGCCGACGTACAGCGGTGCACCGTTGGGACCTCGAAACGTGTACACGCCCGGCGTGCGGGGCAGTCCGGCGGTGAGCTTCAGCTTCGGTGCCATCGGGTGGCCGCCGATCTTGCCGAGTGCCACCAGGTCATCCAGCCCGAGCACGCCGAGGCCTGACGCTCGCTCGATCAACACGTGCAACAGGTCGGTGGTGGCCAGGGCATCGTCGAGCGCCCGGTGACTGGGCTGGTGGTCCAGACGCAGACGTGAAGCGAGTGTCGACAGCTTGCAGTTCGGGACTTCGTCACGCACGAGGCGGCGAGCGAGGTGCACCGTGTCGACCACCGTGGGCCTCCATTCGGGTCGTTCAGCTCGTCGAAGCGCAGCTCGAATGAAACCGATGTCGAACGGCGCGTTGTGGGCCACGAGCACGGCATCGCCGATGAACGTCATCAGTGAGGGCAGCACCGCCTCGATGCGCGGTGCCGGCGCCACGAGGACGTCGGTGAGGCCGGTGAGCACCGAGATCTGAGGCGGAATGGCGCGACCCGGATTGACCAGGGTCTGGAACGTGCCGATGCATTCGCCGCCTTGGACCTTCACCGCGCCGATCTCGGTGATCATGTCGTCGTTGCGGTTGCCGCCGGTCGTCTCCAGATCGAGCACGCAGAACGTGACGTTCGCCAATGGCACGCCGAGTTCATCGAACGAACGTTGCATCACATCTGTCGCGGCGGCCCCAACACGCATCGAGTTGAGTGAACACGAACACGTGTACCCATGTCAAGTCATCTGATTCGATCGAGGTCGTCGGATATCCTCGGTGCATGGCCGACATCGAGCACCGTCATCTGCGGTCGGCGCTCGAATTCGCGGTGCTGATCGCAACCGAAGGCCAGAAGCGTCGGCCGCCGTTGCCGTTTCCGAAAGAGCTCAAGCCGTTTCTGGCCAAGCCGCGCCTCGCAACTGGCGCCCTTGGTCGAGTGCGGCGAATCGTGGAAGCGGACTCGGCGTTCCGTGGAGCGATCTCGGCAGGCGCCGTGCCCGAGTTGGTCGACGAGGTCGGTCGACTCTGGCTGGCTGGCTTGAATGGCTGGGAGCAGGAAGCGAGCGTGCTGATTGCTGGCCGAGCAGCAGAGAGCGAGTCGAAGGATCTCCATCGCGACCTGAAGCGGGCGGAGAAGCGGCGAGAGGCAGCAGAGCTGGCCACGGCGCGTATCCAGGCAGACGTGCTGGCGCGTGACCACACCATCGCTGCGCAGCAGTTGGAACTCGACCTGTTGCGTGCTGACCTCGCAAAGGCGGATGACGAAATCTCCGAGGTCCGTACCGAGCTGATCGATACCCGCAACGAGTTGCGCCACGCACGAGACCGCGAACGTGCTGCGCAAGCTCGCGCTGAGCAGCCACGACCATCACCGATGCCGGTCGCAGCGCCGACGGCAGACGCAGCGTCCGAGTCGGACAGCCGAGTCGACCCCGCCCTGTTGGAACAGGGGCGCCTGGCCGATGATGCTCGCCGACGGCTCGAAGAAGCACATGCAGCATCGCAAGCCTTTGCGAGCGAGATGGAACGACTGCTGGTGAGTGGCGACGCCACGGATCAACCTGCGAACGTCACTGGTGGCCGGGGCTCAGGCCGAACGCCGATCTCGTTGCCTGGGGGAGTGATTGCGTCATCGGCCGAAGCTGCTGCCCATCTGGTTCGAGCCGGCGCGCTGCTGTTGATCGATGGCTACAACGTCGCCAAGCTGGCGTGGCCCGACCGGCGCCTCGAAGATCAGCGCGAGGCGCTGATCGGCCGCACCGAAAATCTGGCCCGACGCCACGGCGCGAACATCACCATCGTGTTCGATGGCGACTCGACCGTCGGAGCGCACACAGGAGCCCGCCGAACCGTGCGGGTGATGTACTCGCCGGCCGGGGTGATCGCCGACGATGTCATTCGTGCCGAGGTCGATCGGCTGCCAGCCGACCAGTCGGTAGTCGTGGTCACCAACGATCGCGAGATCGTCGAAGATGTGCGGCGCTCAGGGGCAAATGTGGTGCCGAGTAATGCGTTCATCGCCGTGCTCTGAGCGCTGGTTTCGAGGCTCTTGCCAACGGTCCGTTGTTGCCTGAGATCGACGCGCTATCATCGGGATTTCGCCATTCCGGGATAGCTCAGCTGGCAGAGCAATTGACTGTTAATCAATGGGTCGCAGGTTCGAGCCCTGCTCCCGGAGCTCGAAGGTCCACCGTCCACGCGGTGGGCCTTCGTCATTTTTCGACAGATCGTCCAGCCGGTTGGGAACAACTGGCGAGGTGGTGGGGCGACCGGGGCTCGAACCCGGGACCGAGGCATTATGAGTACCGTGCTCTAACCAACTGAGCTATCGCCCCCGGTGCGGCGCAGTGGCCGCTGGTGTTCAGGCGTCGGGTTGTTCGATGGCATCGAGGAAGGCGTTCACATCGCCCTCTTCGCCCCCGACGAGCCAGATGGTGAGTTCGCCGTCGTCGATCTCGGTGCCCTCGTCGTCCTCGGCGTCTTGCCAAGGGAGCACGCCGTCGACGAAGTACCGGTCGACGGTGATGTCGTCGCTCTCGCCGTCCACCGGTGCAATGACCGCCAGTTCCACCTCGGCGTCTGCCGGCTGGTCGCTCAGAATGTCGATGAGTTCATGCACGCGCATAGCGGGTCTCCGTGTGGTTCGGTTCGTGTGAGATCAGAGGTCGTCGAGCCACGCCGGTGCTCGGTCGAGCAGGTACAGGCTGACGTGCTTGCAGCGCTCGAGCGCTGCGCCGATGGCGTCGTCGTTGGTGAGGTAGACGTCAGCGAGGTCGACGGTCATCTTCGCAACGATCGACAAGCTGCGTTCCGGTGCATCGGTGACACTGGGGAACGAGTCGATGGCGGACACCTCCACCGGTAGGTCCATGCCGCCGATGCCGGCGAGGTCGGTGGCGAGCACGAGGAGATCCGGTGGGTCGGGAAGCGGCGGCAGTGTCCACGTGAACAACATCGTGAAGCTGAACCCGGTGGGCGGCGGATCATCGATCTCTTCGAGGCGAATCACTTCGTCTTCGAAGCCGAGCATCGCACGAGGGTCGACATCGAGCGACAGGTGCAGATCGATCGGACCCTCGCACGCCCGCTCGGGGTGCAGGTCGACTTCCCAGAGTTGACGAAGTGAATAGGTCTCCACGAAGTGCCGTTCGTCGTGCACGTGGAACCCGTGGTCGATTGCCTGACTCTTCACGTCGGCTACGAAGCCGGCTACATCGATCACTGCCATTCAGGCGGACACTACCGCCCAAGACGGCAGTGCGGGAACTACGGTCCGAGATCGTGGCACCGCCTGATGAGTCGAATCCGAGTGCATCTGAGCACATCGATCCCGCTGACAGCGACGGCGTACTCGAACTGTTCGGTGCGATCTGCGATCGGACTGCCGCGATTCTGGCTACGAACGCCGATTGGTCGATGTCAGGGGAGCGCGAGTCGCAGTATTCGATCGACGTCGAGATCGACGACACCTGCCTGAACATGTTGCACAGCGCGGGGTTCGCGGTGCTCTCGGAGGAAAGTGGCATCACCGGGCGGTCACTCGCCGATGACGGCGCCATGCCAACGGCCATTGTGGTGGTGGACCCGCTCGACGGATCGACCAACGCTGCACTGGGGCTTCCGTGGTGTGCAACTGCTCTCTGTCTCGTGGTGGATGGCATGCCCGAGGTGGCAATGGTGTCGAATCTGCGAACCGGTGACCGCTACTCATCCGTCAGGGCGCGCGGTGCATGGCGCAACGGGGCATCGATCCACGTGAACGGCGCCGACACGTTGACCAATGCGATCGTGGCAGTCAACGCCCGCCCCCCTGAAGGGTTCCGGCCGGCCCAATACCGCAGCATGGGTGCAACCGCGTTGGACATCGTGTCGGTGGCGGGACCCAACGGCTTCGATGGCTCGATCGACTTCGACGACGACATGATCGGGGTGTGGGACTACCTCGCCGCGGTGTCGATCTTGCGCGAGGCTGGTGGAGCAGCGGCGGACGCGTTGGGCCGCGAGCTCGTGACGCTCGACCACGGCGCACGACGACGACCGGTCACGGCGAGGTCGGCAACGCTGCTCGCTGAACTGCTCGGACACGCTGTCGAGTAGGGGCCTTCGACGCTGTTTGGCCGTGAACCGCTCCTCTCGCCGAGTGCGTGAACGCTACGTTTGCGGTGTGCGGCGTGGGTTGAGAGCATGAGGGTTGGCTGATGCTCGGCGCGTTCGTCCATGTCGACGCTGTCTCATCGACCGAGCTCCTGGCGACGCAGGGCGTCTCGGCGTCGGTGTCAGCGCGACGGCTCGTCGATGAGATCGTGCAGAGCGAAGCGGAGCGCTTCGATGGAGTGGTGCTGTCGAGCCGGGGTGACGGCACGTTGCTCCGCTTCGCATCTGCAACTGATGCGGTTCGCGCTGCGGCGTCGTTCCAGTTGGTGTTGCGCACGCGACAGAAGCAGTCCGGTCCTGCATTGCAGCTGCGCGTCGGTGTCGGTGTCATGGACGTGGTTGACGAACACGAAGGTGCAGCCAGGGCGATGTGGATCGAAGGGCACGCCACGCCTGGGAGCGTCACCGTTGATCCGTTGACGCATCGAGCCATCGCCACCCACTTGCCCGAGCTCGCAGGGAACGTGGCGGGTCTCGTTGCGGGTGCGAACCTGTACGAGCTTGCGGTCGACGACATCGTTGTGGACGCACCAATTGGGGCGAGTCGGGTCTGCGCTGTGATGTTCACCGAACCAGCACCCGACGTTGTTGCAACCCAGATCGAAGCTCTTGATGCCGGTGCCCTGGTCAGCGCTCACGGTGGTCGAATTCTCGACACGAACGGGCTCGGCCACGTCGTGGGTTTCGACGCATGTGGCGATGCGCTCGCTGCGGCAAACGCGCTCCACGGCGCTGCGATCGACGCATCGTTGCGTGGAGTCGGCGGCGTAGACATCAGCTATCGAATCGGCATTGCCGTCGGCGAAGTCACCACCGCTGGCACCGCACACATGGGTCGAGCGGTGATCGAAGCGGCACGACTGCAGGCGTTCACCGACCCGGGAGCAACCTGCATCACCGACGATGTGTGCGTGCTCGCCGGTGCCGCTGGCGAATTCGAGTCACAGGGACTCGTTGCGCTGAAGGGGTTACCGGAGCCGGTTGGAGTGCACCGGTCACGTCCGAACGCAACGGCGCATTCATTGCTGCCGCTTCCGCCCCGCTTGGCGGGCGACCCTCGATTTGTTCTCGTCGACCGGGACGAGCAATCACAGCAGCTGGATCGGGCCTGGACGGACGTGGTTGGTGGGCAGATCCGAAGCGTGGCGATCTCCGGAACAGAGGGTGTCGGCAAGACGCGGCTGGTTCGAGAGTTCGTCACCGGGGTGCACGGAGCTGGTGCAACGGTGCTGTTCGGCACCTGCGTGGAGGATGCGACGATGCCGTTTGCGCCACTAGCGCAAGTGCTGCAGCGAGCGTTCTCGCTCGATGACGAGATCGCCGCAGCGGTTGAGGGCGAGAGCGTCCTTGCAGGGTTGCTCGGCACGGTGCACGCAGCAATCGAGCAGCCGAGCGACCGAGTCGACATGGTGTCTGCGTTCATTGCGGTGCTCGGTCGTCTCGCCGATCGACGGCCACTGGTGCTGGTCGTGGACGACATCCAATGGGCGACCCCGGATGTCACGGAACTGTTGACGCAACTGCTGCTGACCGCACCCGAGATGCGTCTGCTGCTGTTGGTGACATGTCGCGACACAGACGTCGCGAAGGACCATCCGGCTTACCGCTTCCTGACCGCGGTTCGCGCCCAGCGCAGAGTCGAGCAGTGCCGGCTCGAGCCGCTGTCACGCGACGGGGTCGCAACGATGCTCGCAACCCGTGTCGGCGGTGAGCTCGACGCCGAGGAAATCGCCTTTGCCCACCAGCTCGAACGGATCAGCGGCGGCAACCCGCTCTATGTGGAAGAGCTGATCAATCACTTGGTCGCCAATGGTTCGCTGGAGGAGATCGACGGGCGCTGGTCGCTCACCGTTGCGGTCCAGGATCTTGCGGTGCCGGACTCGGTACTGGAGCTGATGGCCCAGCGCATCGCACGGCTGGGTGACGACGTCACTGCAGTGCTTGTCGTTGCTGCAGTGATGGGCTCGTCGTTCGACTTGCTCGTGTTGGCCAACGTGCTCGGGCGCCAGCTGCTCGACGTGGTCGATGCCGTGGAAGCAGCTGAGACCGCACGACTCGTCAGCGAAGAGGAGGCGGGCGGAACCTGCTCGTTCACCGACGAGTTGGTACGTGCTGCACTGCTCAACCCGGTTCGACCCACACGTCGTGCGCTGGTTCATCAACAGATCGCCGAAGCAATCGAGCAGGTCGCACCCGAACGCGTCGATGAGTTGGCGCTTCACTGGCAGGCCGCTGTCGGGGCCCGAGCGGCCGAGAATGCCATCCACTACCTGGGCCTCGCAGGCGCACGGGACATGGCCACAGCGGCGTGGGAGTCATCGGTCGAACGGCACCGACGCATCCTCGAGCTGCTCGAGTCTTCTGGGTTGGTCACCGACGACGACGGTGTTCAAACGCGTGCCGATGCACAGCTTGGACTCGGGTTGTCGATGCGGGCAATCGGTGCGGACGGTTTTCGGCCTCACCTTCTCGATGCGGGACGCCTCGCGAAACGGGTCGGCCGCGGCGACCTGGTTGCCCGCGCTGCGATTGCGATGATGCGACCGGGGGCGTGGTATCCCGAAGCCGCAGTGGTCGACGACGACATCAGCACCATGTGCGAAGACGCACTACTGATGCTCGGGCCAGAAGATCCCTTGCGCGTGCGAGTTCTGGCCGCACTGGCAACGAACCTGGCGTACGAGCCCGACGCTGCGCACCGCGACGCGCTCGTCGCTGAGGCCCAGACGCTCGCTCGTGAGATCGGTGATCCGCTGTTGCTCGGGACGACGCTCGCTGCAGAACTGATGACAGCTCGCCGCCCAGACCAATTCGCACGGCGAGCCGAGTTGGCTGCAGATGTCGAACGCATCGGGCGAATCAACGGTGACCATGATTTGGCGATCACCGGCGGGATCTTCCTCGTGCTCGAAGCAATCGAACGCGGCGACCTTCGCCGAGCACGTCGATTGCGTAGCGAGTTGGTTGGCGTCGTCGAGATCCGGCGGACCTACTGGCCCCGGTTCCTCGTGGCGCATCTCGATGGTTCGTTGCTCACCGCGGCGTGCGATGAGCGCTCCGACGGCAAAGTCGCCGAGGTGTACGAGGAATTCGTGGACCATCCGGTCGATGCATTGGGTGTGTGGACCATCCAGATGGCCGCTCGGGCAATGCAGGCCGGCACGCTGGCGGACGTTCTGATTCCCATCACGGCCATGACGCAGGACGACTCTGACGAAGAGTGGGCAATGAAGTGGAACTACGCCGTGGCCAAGGCACATCTCGACTCCGGCAACCCCGATGCTGCACTGGCTGCGATCGACCTCAACCCGAACCCTGACTTCGACAATTACTGGTTGGCGAGTGTCGAGAACCTCGGCTGCATCGGGTTGATCATGCAACGTCGAGATCTCTGTGAGCAGGCGGTCGAGTGGCTCACGCCGTATCGCGGGCGCCTCGGTGTGGTGGGGATCGGTGCGTGCATCGGCTCGCAGGTGAACACCGGCCTTGGCCAAGCTCATCTGGGGCTCGGCAATGTCGACCAAGCCATCGAGTTGCTGAGCGAGGCCGTGGCGCAGGCCGTCGAGATGGAGACGCCGTACTTCGAGTGCACCTCTCGGCGCTACCTGGCACTGGCGATGCTCGAGCGGGGTGACACCGCGGCTGCGGTGGAGCTGATCGACCGGGTCCGTGAGCTCGCCAATCGCTATGGCTTCGGCGGCGAACTCGTCGAACTCGACAAGCTGATGGGCCGTGTCGATCGCGTGAAGTGACGTTCGGCCTTCGCGGCGATGCGGGCGCTACGCTCTCAGCGTTCGGGCGCATAGCTCAGTTGGCTAGAGCGCTTCCCTTACAAGGAAGATGTCGGGGGTTCGAGTCCCTCTGCGCCCACCGAACCATTGATGTGAATGCCGAGCGAAAGTTCTGTCGTCTATTCAATGATTGGGCGCAGGCCTTACTCGGCCGAGGCTGAGGGGTCGGCGATTCAGGTCGCGGCGTCGAGCTGATACTCGATGCCGGTCTTCTTGGTCTTGATCGTTCGATGAGCAAACGAGGCGTGCCGATTCGCGTCCGGGTTCTTGGGTGCGTCATGATCCCCGTTCAGGGTGTCGGGCATTGGGTTCGGACACGCACATGAATGGGGCAAGTCAGTGGGCACGAAGAACCAGGTTCGTTCAGGTGCGTGGCGTTCACGTTGGGCTGCGGTCGGTGCCGCTGTCGCGGTCACGTTGGGGGCCGGTGGGATGATTGCGGTGGATGCGGCGTCGTCGGAGCCGTCGTCAACAATCACGATCACACCGGTCCGTATCCAAGATGGCCGTACCGGTGTCGGCCTGGATGATCCGCTGGTATCTGAAGTCTCCCAAACGCTGCAGGTGACCGGCACGGTCGCGACGCAGCCGCCCGGTAACGCTGACCCGGTCGAGGCCGAGGTGGTTCCCGATGGTGCGACCGCGGTGGTCTTGAACGCGACCGTGTTGAAACCTGCGACGAAGGGGTTTTTGTCGATCCGTCCCGGTGACGCAACCGGTGACCCGGCAACGTCGAATATCAACTGGGCTGCGGGCGGCGCGAACGTCGCGAATTCGGTGATTGTGCAACTCCCGACCGCGGGCGACATCAACATTTTCGTCAACGGAACCGTCGGCGCGGTACTGATCGACGTGGCGGGCTACATGGTCCCCGCGGCCAGCGGCCCCGCAGGACCAGCAGGGCCATCCGGCGCTGACGGTCCCGTTGGTCCCGCCGGAACGGATGGTGCCGATGGCAACGACGGCGCACCCGGAGACAAGGGCGACCCCGGCAACGACGGCGCACCCGGAACACCCGGCAACGACGGTTCCTCGTGCACCGTGGTCGACAACTTTGACGGCACCGCGACGATGACCTGCGACGACGGTAGCAACGTCAACTTCCCAACAGCCGAAGGCGCAGACTGCGTCCCACTCGTCATCAAACCCGGCGGCGACTACGCCAACTGCGACCTCGACGAGATATTTCTGAACGGCGTCGACCTGAGCAACGCCATCCTGACCAACGCCGACCTGACCGACGCCACGCTGTTCAGCGTCGACCTGACCGGCGCCAACCTGACCAACGCCAACCTGCGCGCAGCCAACCTGGGTTTCGCCAACCTGACCAACGCCAACCTGACCAACGCGAACCTGTTGGAAGCCGTCCTGGAAGAGGCCAACCTGACCGGCGTCGACCTGACCAACGCCACCCTGACCCGCACCAGCCTGGTGGGCGCCACCGGGGTTCCCGCGAACGTAACGGGTTTCGTCTATTCCGCTACGACGTGTCCGAACGGTGACACCGTCACCAGTCCGGCTGTGTGCACGTTCGGCCCGTGACCGAGCGAGCGGTGTAGCCAGCCACAAACGCTCAGCGGCGACGTCGACTCGGTAGGCCATGCCGGATTTCGTCGCCTTGATGGTTCCATCGACCAGAGAGGCCGCGAGGAATTCCAGATCCTCGTCCGTGTCCACGAACTCGCGAGCGTGACGACGGAGGACTGACCATGCGCTACCGGCAACGCCGAGCCGAACCGGGCCGACGTTACGAGCGAACGGCTCCTCCGCAAGCCCTTCGGGTAGACACTCGACGGTGACCGGGCACGCCGCGCAGACCGCGGTGCATGAGTTGAGCAATCGGACCGAGCCTGACCGCTTCACAATCCACGAACTCACGTCCTCGCCTCGACAACCGGCTTGCTGATGCCACTCGGGCCGAGCGCGCATCGAGATGATGGAGTCGGGAGCGTGGACTCATCGTCACCCCCGATCGTGATGGCAACGTGTGTCTGTACACGTCGTCCACCACTCACATCACCGCCGACACCACCGGCCACACCATCACCAACTCAGCACGACCACAGCCCGACGACCTATCCCGACCAATTGCGGCGTTGCGCGAGGTCTAGCCAGCGGTGTGCGAGTCGATGGGCTCGGCGTCCCACAGCTGCACCTCAGCGGCGTCGCCGTACAACAGCGCGGCAGGACTCTGCTTCTCGATGTTGCCCGTGAGCCCTCGATACATGCCGAGTCCGCACAGCTGGCGCAACTCGGTGGAGAAGGTGGACATCACTTCGGGTGGAATGCCGAGCTGTTGGTTCTCCTGTTGGCGGATGAACCCGGCGCAGTAGTTCATTGCGACGCCGATGCGCACCTCGTCATCGGTGACGTTGGCGCCCCCGCCGTGCCACGTGCTGCCGTGCCACACCAGCACGCTGCCCTTGGGCATCTCAGCGGGGATGGTCGCCACGTCGGCGTCGCCCTTGAAGTAGTCGGGGTTCTGCCAGAGATGGCTGCCCGGAACCAGGCGGGTTGCACCGTTGGCAGCGGTGAAGTCGGTGAGCGCCCACATCGAGTTGCACACCGTGGCGACATGTGGCTTGGCGAGCGGCTGCACCTGATCATCTGCGTGAATCACCTGGGCCGTCTCGCCAGGAGCGAGTGAGATCGATGCAAGGCTCGACACGAGGCACTGCGGGCCGAGCACGCCTTCGATGAGTTCGAGCACCACCGGGTGAGGCGGCACCCGCTGCCACACGTCGCCGTAGGCCAAGAGGTTGTATGTGCGCACCGTTCGGTTGCCCTCGAATCGGTTGTCGGCAGGTCGTCGATCGAGTTCCGCTTCGAGGCGGGCCACGTCGTCGAGGAGTGCCTCCACGAGGTCAGGCTCGATTGCGTTCTCGACGATGGTGTATCCCTCGTCGACGAGTTGCTGATGATGCGGTTCGAGGTCGATCGCCACACGGTCATCGTATGGCGAGCGGAGCCGGTCAGGCGGTGTGTGGCCGCAGCGGTGGATCGCCGGCGACGCGGCCCTCGGCAACCGACAGGGCGAGGTCGCCATAGCGCGGATGTGGCAGCATCCAGAAGTCATCAGCCTCCACACCGTCCGCAACGAACGTCGCTACCGCCTCGGGCGTGATCGCCTCGTCATGGCCCGCCCCGAACGTCTCTTTCTCGACGCTGTCTGGATCCACTCCCGGCTTGTTTCGGTGGCTCGTGTTGATGTTCGTGCTCACCACTCCCGGGCACAGGACCGACACCGACACGTCGGTGTCTTCGAGCTCGTGCCACATGGACTGCGACATGCCGACGACCGCATGCTTGGCCGCCACGTAGGACGCGATTCCGGCGAAGCCGAGCAGCCCGGCGGTGGACGCCGTATTGACGATGTGGCCAGGCTGGCCCGACTCCTTCATGCGGGGCACGAACGACAGGCAGCCGTGCACCACACCCCACAGGTCGACATCGATCACCCATTTCCAGTCCTCGAGTGACGAGAACGCGTCGCCGAAGGCAACGACGCCGGCGTTGTTGCACACGATGTTCACGTGGCCTTTCCAGGCAAAGGCGGCATCGGCGAGTGCGTCGACTGCCTCCGGGGAGCGCACATCACACACCGTTCCAATGGCCTCGATGCCTGCGTCGGTGAGTTCGGCGACAGCGGAATCCAATGCGTTCTGCTCGATGTCGGCTACGACGACCGCCATGCCGCGGCGACCCAACTCGTGGCCGAGTGCGAGGCCGATTCCGCTGGCTCCACCGGTGATCACTGCGACCTGGCCTGCTTCGATCTTCATGGAGGCCGACCGTAGTGTTCGGCCTGTTCCCGAAACGTGGCGCACGTCTCGCTCGCTAGAGGTTGTCCAACCTGCGCTGGATCTCTGTGCGGTCGCTTTCGAGATCCGCAATTCGCTCCAAACGGGCGATCTGCTCAGCAGAGCCCCCTCCGACTTGCTCATGGATCAGTGCAGCCAGCAGCGGTTCGCTCAGGTCGAGCGCCCCCTGCAGCGTCGTGCGCTCGCGTGTGATCCGGGCCCGAACTGGCGCAGCTGTCGGGTCGACGGGACTTGCAGCTGGTGTGATGCCCCACGCTGTTCTGCCGAGTCGCTGGCACAGCACCAACAGATCAAGGCGCCCGGCAACGAACGCCACCTGCTCGCGGTCCGTTGATCGGTAGACAACCATCTTTTCGTCCTGATTTGCCTCGATCGGCGCAAGGTATTGGACGTAGAGGCGCCCATCGGCAACCGCCACATGGGGTGTGGCTCCCCAGCACGGCGACGGCAGTGCCACCGTCTCGACAGGTTTGACGATCGGCTCCTTTGCCATGCTCCGACCGTAGGCGAGATCAGCGGCGTGTGGCGTCAGCCTGTTGCCGAAACAGAGAGGTTTCGGAGTTGGCGAAGGGCCACCGACAGTGTGGTGATGTCGAAACTCTCGGCACGCCGGATCTCTTGGTGCATGGCGATTGTTCGTCCCACGGAACGCTCGTTGGCTTCGATCCACTCCGCTGGCGACGATGACGGTGAGCGCATGACACTGCGCGTGAGGTCGGCAATGACACTCATGAGGTCGTCACGCATCGAGGATCGCGCCTGGGTCTGCCAGCGGTCGGCGCGGGGGAGTGCTTCGATGCCGTCCCACATCCACTCGATGTCGAACGCTTCGAACACTGCTCCGTATGCGCTTGCGGCATCGGGTAGTTCGCATCCCTCACCGATCGAAAGATCCACGATGTCGAACCCGATGTGCATCCACGGCCATCGTGCCGATCGCGCCGCGAGCTGTTCGGGCACGCCTGCAGCCATGCGTTCTCGTCGTAACTCGTCGATGGCTTCGCCGATTCGTCCGTCAACGAGTGTCTCGAGCGATTCGCCGAGCGCGACGATTCCCGCCTCGAAGGTCGCAATTGCCGTGTCGACATGCAACGGCGGAGCGACGTGGCGCAGGAGCCACGTGGTACCTCGCTCTGACATGCGCCGCACATCCAGGAACAGATCGATCTGGGTGTCGAGCGTGACGGAGCTGGCGAGCGCATCGATCTCTCGCCACTGTTCATCGAAACGGAAGATGTTGCGCGATGCCAAGAAGGCGCGAGCGACATCGGGAATCGATGCGCCGGAGTCCTCGGTCATTCGGTGGTCGAACGAGATCCCACCGAGGTTGACCATGTTGTTCACGAGTCCCGTCGCGATGATCTCGCGCCGCAGCCGGTGGTGCCGAAGTGCATCCGGGAAACGCTCGCGCAACGCCGTGGGGAAGTAGTTCAGCAGGTCGGCTTCGAGCACCGGAGATTCCGGTAGATCCGAGTCCAGGATCTCTTGCACGTCGATGTTCTTCGTGTAGGCGATCATGACGGCGAACTCTGGAGCGCGTAGGCCGCTCCCGGCGGCCTGGCGTTCGGCGATCTGCTTGTCGGTCGGTAAGAACTCGAGCGCCCGGTCGATCACGCCATCAGCTTCGAGGTTCTCCAGGTAGCGGGCATGGACGTTCACCATCGGCAGCGACTGACGTCGTGCGATCATCAGGGCGAGCGTCTGGGCTCGGTTGTCGTCGAGGACGAGCTCGGCGACCTCATCGGTCATCTCGGCCAGCAGGTCGTTGCGCTGCTTCATCGTGAGGTCGCCATCACGCACCAACTGATCGACAGCGATCTTGATGTTCACTTCGTGGTCGCTGCAATCGACGCCAGCAGAGTTGTCGATGGCATCCGCGTAGATCAGGCCGCCGCCCACGGCGAATTCGACTCGTGCGAGTTGCGTCAGGCCGAGGTTGCCGCCTTCGCCGACGATCTGGCAGCGCAGATCGAGGGCATCGACTCGCAGCGAGTCGTTCGCTCGATCACCGACGGAGTCGTGGGACTCGGTACTGGCTTTCACGTAGGTGCCGATGCCCCCGTTCCAGAGCAGATCGACGGGAGCCCGCAGAATGGCTGAGATCAACTCGTCGGGTCGCAGCGACTGCACATCGCTGTCGATGCCCAGTGCCGTTCGGACCGGCTCGGTGATCTCGATCGATTTCGCTGACCGTGGAAAGACCCCGCCGCCGGGTGAGATGAGGTTGGCGTCGTAGTCGTCCCAACTGGAGCGCGACAGCTGGAACAACCGGGAGCGTTCAGCGTGCGAGGCAGCCGGATCCGGGTCGGGATCGAGGAACACATGGCGGTGATCGAATGCTGCCAGCACCTTCAAGTGAGGCGACAGCAGCATGCCGTTACCGAACACGTCGCCCGACATGTCTCCTACCCCGACGACAGTGAGTTGGTCGACGTCGACGTCCTTGCCGATGACCCGCGCGTGACGTCGCACGCTCTCCCACGCGCCGCGAGCGGTGATGCCCATGGCTTTGTGGTCGTAGCCGACACTTCCGCCGGAGGCGAACGCATCGCCGAGCCAGAAGCCGTCTGCGACGGCGAGTTCGTTGGCGATGTCGCTGAAGGTCGCGGTTCCCTTGTCGGCGGCCACGACGAGGTACGGATCGTCATCGTCATAGATCACGCAGTCGGGTGGATGAACGACCTTGCCTGCATCGAGGTTGTCGGTGACGTCGAGCAATGACCGGATGAACCGTTGATAACGATCTACGCCTTCGGCTCGAACCGCGTCGCGATCTTGTGGATCGGCTTGGCTCTGCTTGATGACGAAGCCACCCTTCGCTCCCACCGGGACGATCACAGCGTTCTTCACCATCTGAGCCTTCACCAGGCCGAGCACCTCGGTACGGAAATCCTCCGGGCGATCGCTCCAGCGCAAACCGCCGCGTGCCACGCGCCCGCCGCGAAGGTGTACTCCTTCGACCATGGGGGAACACACGAAGATCTCGAACATCGGGCGTGGTTCGGGCAGGAACGACAGAGCGAGTGGGTTGAGTTTCACGGCGATCTCGGGAGCGAGTTCGCCGTGGCGACGCCGGAATGCGTTCGTGCGCAGCGTTGCGTCGACGAGCATCAGCAAGGCTCGACAAATCCGGTCGTCGTCGAGGGACGGGATCTCATCGAGCAGCGCCAGGATCGAAGAGCGCAGGTCGTTGCAACGCTCGAGCCGCACGTCCGGCGTGACACCATCAGACGGGTCGAATCGCGCATCGAAGAGGTGTGCCAGCAGCCCTGCGAGTGGCGCATGGCGAACAATCGCCTGCTCGATGTACGAACGGCTGAACGGGAAACCCGCTTGATGCAGGTAGCGGGCGTAGGTGCGCAACACTGCGACCTGGCGACGATCGAGATCCGCTGCGATGACGAGTCGATTCAGGCTGTCCGCTTCGACCGTGCCGGTCAACAGACCGGCAAAGGTGGCACGAACTTCGGCTTGCTGGTCGTCGTCGCGGCGCTGGTCGAAACTGGCGCCTGCTTCGACACGCACACCGATGTCGTAGAGGTGTACTGCTCCGTCCGGACAGTCGAACACGTATGGTCGTTCGTCGATCGCATGCAATCCGAGGTGGTCGAGGAGCGGCACCAGTTCGGCAATGGTGGATGCAGCGCCGCGGCGGAATACTCGGAACCGCCAGTGGTCGGCGGGTGCGTCGACCGTGCGACCCATCGACGTGGTGAGCGAGTCAGGGGAGTCCGGTTCTGATTCCAGGAGTTGGGCGACCTTGATCAGGTCGCTCGCAGAGTCCTCGGGTGCAACGCGAGCCTGATAATCCGCAGGGATCGCTCGCTGCACACGACCGAACACCTTTCGGCCCGCTACGTCGCCGAGGCGGTCGCAGATGGTGACTTCGGCGCGCTCGTCCCATGTGGTCGATGCGGCATCGACGGCGTCGGCGAGACGTTCGAGGTCGACATCGTTGGACCGCACGGTCATGGTGATGCGCGCAAGTGAGCTGGCGCCGAGCAGCGTGCGCAGATCTCGTGACTCACTGTCGTAGTGCCGTTCGACCAGCGTTCTGATTCGCTCGGGAAGGTCCGATTCGAATCGGGCGCGCGGCACGTACACGAAGACCGTGGTCCACGGCCCCACGGGTTCGGTCACGTCGAAGACGCGGACGATCCGCCGCTCCTGCAGCCCGACGATGTCGATGACGAGTTCGGCGAGATCCTGTGAATCGATTTCGAACAGCACGTCGCGTGGCAGGGTCTCCACCACGTTCTTCACCGCACGTCCGGTATGGCTCACCTCGGACGCTCCAGCAAGGGCGAGCACGTCGTTGGCCCGATCCGCAACGGTCGGAATCGCAAACACGCTCTCGCGGTAGGCGCCACTGCCGAGCAGTCCAATGAATCGGTGCTCGACACGTCCGTCGTCGCCGGGAGGTCGAATCGCGAGACACGTCATCCGTGCAGCACGGTGAATCGACGACACCGCGTCGGTACGTGCGATCACCGTTTCATCGTCGCCAGCTTTCGAGGGCGGGTACGGATGAGCAGCGTCGAGGCGAGCGTCAGGTCGGTATTCGCCGAGTTCGGATCCTGGCCGGAGCGTGAGGACCGGCTGTCCATCTGCTCCGATCCTGCGGTCGTAGGACGCTGCTCCGAGCAGCACGAAGTGCTGCTCTCCCAACCACTCCAGCAGCGGGTCGCCGTTGGAATGCGAACGCATTCGGTCGCGCATCGCTGAGAAGTCCTCCACGACTCGCAGCACCTCTCGGATTGCTGACACCACGTCGGCCTCGAGCTGTTGCTCGACTCCCGGGGCACATCGATCGAGTTCGATGAGAGTCCATGCCTCCACGGTCGAATCGGGCGCACTCGGATCGTGATCACCGCCGAAGCCGACGACCTCATGGCGGTCATCGCGCACGATCGGCAGCATGGGGTGGACGAGGAGGTAGATGCCGAGGCCGTACCGGTCGAGCACCATGCGCACGGTGTCGACCAGGAAGGGAATGTCGTCGGTGACGAACATGAGGATGGAACGCTCGGTGCGCCACCCATCGCGTTCAGCCTTGGGCGACAGCACCCGCACGAGCACGTCACCGGGCGCACGAACTCGCCCGAGCGTGAGGTGCGTGACGGCCGCGGCGTAGGCATCGTCGACGCGACGCTCGTCGGCGTCGCCATCGGGCAGTTCGCGGTAGTAGCGCTGCAGGAAGTCGCTCAGGACTGCGTCGCCGGGGCGTCGTTCGTGAGCCATTGCGGCGAGCGCCGCCAATGTGTCGCCGGCCTCGGTGTGTCCGTTCACGTTTCCCCCACGATGACTCTCTGCCCACCGAACGCAAATGGCTCGGTGGTAGTCCGGTGGACAGTAGCCCGCCGCTGCTGACCGTGGCGGCGAAACGGCCGCCAATCGAATTGTTCAGCGGTGAGGTGTTTGCGCAAGCAGCTGCTGCTCGCTGCTGGCGACCGTAGCGAACCCATCGTCCGCATCGGCGGTGGCAGGCTTCGGGCGCGACACTCGAGGAGAGCCGTTTGAAGGAGCACCGATGAGTCAGGTCGACAACAGCAACAACAACCAGGTCGTCGACGTGGTGATCGTCGGAGCTGGCTTCGCAGGCATGTACGAACTGGTGCGAATGCGGCGCGCCGGCTTCAGCGCCGTCGTGCTGGAAGCCGCAGATGATGTCGGCGGCACCTGGTATTGGAATCGCTATCCAGGAGCGCGCTGCGACATCTTGTCGGTCGACTACTCCTACAGCTGGGACCCTGAGTTGCAACGGGAGTGGCAGTGGTCCGAGCGGTACGCCGCCCAGCCCGAAATCCTGCGCTATGCCCAGTTCGTGGCCGACAAGCACGAACTCCGCAGCGACATCCGATTCAACACCCGCGTCTCATCCGCGGTGTGGAACGACGACACGCGTCGTTGGACGATTCACACCGACCACGGCGACGACGTCACCGCAGCGCACTATGTGATGGCGACTGGTTGCCTGTCGGTGCCCAAGGTGCCTGACATCGACGGTGTCGATCGGTTCGCCGGTGACGTGTACTTCACCAGCACCTGGCCCCACGATGGCGTGGACTTCACCGGCAAGCGTGTCGCGGTGATCGGTACCGGGTCATCAGCGGTTCAGTCGATCCCGCTCATCGCCGCCGAAGCGAGCGAGCTGACCGTCTTCCAACGGACCCCGAACTTCTCGATCCCGGCCCGAAACGGTCCGATCTCCGACGAGCGGTTGGCGCCATTCCTCGACGATCCTGTGGGATATCGGGAGCAGGCACGCCATTCGGGTGCCGGTGTTCCTCGTGAGATCCCGGTCGAGGGAGCGCTGATGGTGTCGGCCGAGGAACGCCTCGCCCGGTACGAGGCCATGTGGGAAGCAAGCGAACTCCTCGGCGTCACGAGCACGTTCGCCGACACGCTCACCAGCATCGAGTCGAATGAAACGCTGCGGGAATTCATTCACGACAAGATCCGCAACACGGTCCACGACTCGGCCACTGCTGAGCTGCTCTGCCCGACCAATCACTACGTGGGCACGAAACGTGCGTGTCTCGACAGCAACTACTACGAGACCTACAACCTCGACCACGTCCGGTTGGTAGATCTCCAGGCCACGCCGATCTCCACGATCACCGAGTCGGGGCTCGATACCGGTGGAGACGGCGGGGCATCGTTCGAGTTCGACGCGATCGTGTTCGCAACCGGTTTCGATGCGATGACCGGCGCCATCGTCGGCGTCGACATCACGGGACGCAACGGCGTGACGTTGCGCGACAAGTGGGCGGACGGGCCCGTCACATACCTCGGGCTGATGGCGGCCGGGTTCCCGAACCTCTACATGATCACTGGGCCGGGCAGCCCCTCGGTGCTGTCGAACATGATGGTGTCCATCGAGCAGCACGTCGATTGGATCGCCGACACACTGATTCATCTCCGAGACAACGACCTCGACACGATCGAGCCGACCGAACTCGCCGAGGACAAGTGGGGCGCGCACAACAACGACTTCGCCGACCTCACGCTGATGCCGTCGGCGAACTCCTGGTACATGGGGGTCAACGTGCCGGGCAAGCCGCAGATGTTCCTGCCGTATCCCGGTGGAGTCGGGCGCTACCGGGCAGCGTGCGACGAAGCGGTCGAGCGCGGCTACCTCGGGTTCGCATTCGAAGGCGCGTCGGCGCGCACGGTGAACGACGGCATCCTGCGGCCGCTGGCGCCTGACGTCCAGGTGATGCTCGAGACCATGGCGGAGATGCAGCTGCCGCCGCTCGAGACCATGGGCGTCGACGGTGCTCGCGAGTTCATGATGGCGTCGGCATCGGTCATGCCTCCGGGGCCCGAGGTTGGTGAAATCATCGACGACGACCTGCCCGGCGCAGACGGGTCCACGCTCGCCTACCGGCTGTACCGACCAGCGACGGACGGACCTCACCCGATCGTGGTGTATTTCCACGGCGGAGGCTGGGTGCTCGGTAGCGCCACATCCGATGACCCGCTCTGTCGCTACTTGTGCGTGCACTCGAATTCGATCATCGTGTCGGTCGACTATCGCCACGCCCCTGAGGCTCGATTTCCGGCCGCGGCCGACGATGGCCTCGCGGCAGCCACGTGGGTCAGCGAACACGCCGACGAACTCGGGGGAGCGTCCGGGGTGGTGGCGGTGGCCGGGTGGAGTGCTGGAGCCAACGTCGCAGCCGTCACCGCGCAGCAGGCGCAGCTCGCCGGGGCGCCGACGATCAGCGGCCAGGTGCTGCTGAACCCGGTCACCGATGGCACAACCGAGCGTCCGTCGCATCTGCAGAATGCGGACGGTTACGGGCTGACCATGGGTGTCATGAATTGGTTCTGGGACCACTACTGCGACGCCGAGGACCGCAGTGATCCGAAGGCATCGCCGCTGTTGGCCCCGGACTTGTCCGGACTCCCGCCTGCGCTGGTGATCACGTGCGAATTCGATCCGCTGCGCGACGAGGGTGATGCGTACGCCGACGCGCTGGCGACGGCAGGCGTTGACGTGGAGCACCTCGAGTGTGCGGGCCAGATCCACACCGCCGTTCCAGCCGTGGGTGCAATGGTCACCTCGGAACAAGCACGCGAAGCCATGACCAACGCGCTCGGGCGGTTCGCCGCGTCACTTCGCACGTAGAACGGATTCTGTGACCGGGTCGCAGAATCCGGAGCTCGTCAGTTGGCGCGGCGAGCGACGAACACCGGGATCAGGCGGTCGGTCTTGTCCTGGTACTCGGCGTACGGGGCGTAGATCTCGACGCCTCGGTCCCACCACGCCTGGCGTTCGTCACCGGTGACGATCTCGGTGGTGTAGTCGTGCGGCTCGGGGCCGTCCTGGATCTCCACGAGCGGCTCGGCAACGAGGTTGTGATACCAGGCTGGGTGCTCCGGGTCGCCACCCTTGGACGCAATGAGTGCGTACTCGCCCTCGTGTTCGACGCGCATGAGTGCGAGCTTGCGGACCTTGCCGGAGCTGGCACCCATACAGGTGACGAGGATGATCGGGATCCCCGTGTCCATCAGCGTGTTTGCCTCGGCGCCACCGGTGCGCTCGTAGGTTTCCACCTGGTCGGCAACCCAACCCCAGGTGCTCGGTACGTATTCTCCGGTCAGCGGCATGAGCGCACCTTACGTTCAGTCGCGGAGCCATCCACTGATGGTGATCGCGATGTTCTTCAGCAGTTGCACCGCACCATCGGGGCAGTTCTCGGTGAAGGTTGCGAGTGCCGAGGCGTCGATCTCGCGCAGCCGGACCGGAGTCTCGGCACGCATCCGTGCAGTTCGAGGTTGTCCGGAGAGCAGCGAAGCTTCGCCCAGCAACGAGCCGGGTCCGACGAGTCGAATCCGCTTGCCCGGATCGCCCGCGTGATCGGGGTCGGTCACGATGGCGATCACCCCGCCGAGCACGACCCACGCGGAAGACGTGGGGTCTCCACGACGTGCCAGGATCTCGCCGGTTCCGAAGGTTCGCTCTCGCGTGAGCGCCATGAGTTGCTCCAGTTCGCTCGGAGCGAGTTCGGCGCACACCGCAGCGGCAGCGAAGTCGATGCCGTCAACGTCGGCGAGCGACTCGTGACGGGAAAGCAATCGGTCCTCAGCTGCTTCGATCGCGGACTCGACGCTCGGGAACGAACGCACTGCGCCCGCCGAGTCATCGGACGGTGCGATGTCGGGGTTCGCGTTCAACGCAGCATCGCTTGCCGCTGCGAACCCGATGTCGATCCCCTTCGCTCGGCACGCATCCACGAGGTTGAAGAGCATGGTCTTTGCTTCGGACGAGAACTCCACGACCCGACGAAAGTCGAGCACGAACTCGACCGTGCCGGGAAGATGCGACAGCATGTGTCGGCTCAGAGCCTCTACGCCGTCGAACGCCAACACGCCCTGGAGTTCGATGACCTGGATCTCCTCGCCGTGTTGACGGATGGCTTCTTCTTCGACCTCGAGACGTCGATAGTGCCGGGCCATGCTCTGGGCGCCGTATGCCGCTCGCAACGGTGATGTCGTCCTTCGGCCAGCGAACTGGTGAAGACCGAACTCGCGACTCAGCCGCTCGCACACTTGCAGGCCACGCACGCTGTTGCCTTGAGCGTCGAGACGAGGCGAGAACACGCCGATTGCGCCGAGTCCGGTGATAACGGCAACGATGCCGCCCCCGACGCCGGACTTTGCCGGGAGCCCCACCCGGTAGTTCCATTCGCCCGACCAGTCGTACATGCCGCACGAACCCATGACACTGAGTACCGATGCGGTCTCGTCGGGCCCGATGACCTGGTTGCCGGTGAGCGGGTTGCGCCCGCCCGCAGCGAGGGTGGCTCCCATGATCGCAAGGTCGACCGCCGTGACGTTCACGGCGCACTGATGGAAGTAGAGATCCAACACTTCGTCGACGTCGGGCCGGATCATGCCCGACCCGCGCATCAGGTGAGCGATTGCTCGATTGCGATGCCCGGTCTCGGCCTCCGAGGCCGCAACGGACTCGTCGAGATCGAGTGACCGCCCGGCGAACTCGTCGAGATTGGTGGCGATACGACGCCAACGCTCGTCACGGGTCGTGCCCTCGACGAGTCCGGTGACGGCGATTGCTCCGGCATTGACCATTGGATTCGGTGGGCGATTGTGCTCGTCGTCCAACTCGATCGAGTTGAACGCATCTCCGGTGGGCTCCACTCCGACGCGGCTCAGGAGCTCGTCTCGACCGTGGTCTGCCAAGGCCAATGCGAAGGCAAACGCCTTGGAGACCGACTGGATCGTGAACGTGGAGCGGCTGTCGCCGACCTCGTAGACGTGGCCGTCGGTCAGCGCAACTGCGATCCCGAACTGATCGGGGTCGCAGTCGGCCAGTTCGGGGATGTACGTCGCCACCTCGCCGGCGTCATGGTCGAGTAACGATGCGTACACCTCGTGCAGCACGCGCAGCACCGGTGATGTCTCGGGATCTCCGTTCGCCATACGGAGTGCCTACTCGGTGAACGACGCCGTTGTGTGAACTCAACGTGAAGACCAACGGGTTCGTAGTGCAAGGAGACAGCGGACCATCAGCACCAGGAGTGGCAATTCGATCACCGGACCCATCACCACCGTCAGCGCCACGAGCGGGCTGGCGAACGCCGTGACGGCGATGGCGAGTGACGCTTCGGAGTTGCGCGACGTGGTGGTGAACACGAGTAGCGCCGCCTGTTCGTACGGCAGGCCAGCCAAGCGAGCGGCAACGAGCGCCACGCCGAATGCGAGCACGAAGAACAGACCGATCGGGGGAGCGATCTTCCACACCACACTGGGGTTGTCGAACAACGCATCGCCCTGGGATGCAAACATCGCCACGATGACCAGTGTGAGCGCGCCCGTCTTCACCGCCGACAGCCGAAGTCTCGTCTGGACCTCGGTGACGGTTCGATGTTTCGCGTGGACGAATCGACGCACACCTGCTGCGGCGGCGAACGGCAACAGCAGATAGGTCGCCACACTTGTGGTGATCATGGTGATGTCGATCGCCAACACACGCCCGGCGAACAACCAGAGGTACACCGGCAACAACAGCAGTTGCAGCGCAACGTTGATGGCCAACAGGCTCACGCCGAGCGTGGCATCGCCGCCGGCGAGCTCGGTGAAGATCAGATACCAACCGATGCACGGGGTGACCAGGAACAGAATCAAGCCGGCCCACAGCTCAGGTTCGTTGCCCAGGAAGGTCGAGCCGAGCCCCCACGCCAGCAGCGGGTTGACCACGAAGTTGATCGAAATGGCAACGGTGAGGAATCTGCGTTGCGTGAAGGCCCGTCCGACGCCGACCACGTCGACGCCCAGCATGACCAGGAAGATCAGTGCGATCACCCCGATCGTGATCGCCGGCTCGATCGATTCCGAGAGTCGGGGTGCGAGCTTCGACAGCGTGAGTCCCGCACCGATTGCAGCAATCAACAACAGCGGCTGCAATCGGTCGGATCGCCCCAGCGTCGGGGGAGGGGAACGCTCCGCTTCGATGCTGCGATCGAGGGCAGCGTCCAACGTCGGGTCGGCGTTCATGCGTTGGTCTCGACCGAGTCGACCGATCGGCCTGACTCGCGCCACTCGGCCACACCGCCTGCAAAGCGAGACACGTTCGTGTAGCCGGCCTGCACGAGCAGCGTTCCGACGAACTCGCTGCCCTGGCACTCGCTGTCGGTGCACGACAGGATCACGGCTTGGTCCTTGTCGGGAATCTCGATCGCTGCTTGTTCGAGGACGGTGTGGAGGTCGAAGTCGATGGAGCCGGGAATGTGGGCCACCTCGTATCGGCCGTCGCCGGTTCCCTGTGCATCGATGACCACTGCGGAGCCAGTGTCGAGCGCGGCGGCGACGGTGTTGATGTCGACGGGCGGGAGCATCATGTCGACGGGGGTTCCGCCGTGAGGGCTGGCACCGAAGTTGTTGGTGTCAGCGACAACGGTGTAGATCTCCCAAGGAATGCCATCCGGATCCTGGGTCCAGCCCTTCTCTTGCGTGGCATAGCAGCACGTGTGCGGGTCGTCGAGCTCCACAGGCAGGCCTTCGCCGGTGATTCGGTGCATCTCAGCAGCGACCTGCTCAGCCGTTTCGTGCTCGATGCCGACGTGGTTGATGGTGCCGGGCACACCTTCGTTCTCGACGACGATGAGCTTCATGGGTGGGTCGGCAACGATGAAGTTGGCGTAGCCGGGTCGGTGTTTGGCAGGACCGACGCCGAGCAACTTCGTGTAGAAGGCAACGGCGGCCTCGGCATCGTCGACGTTCACGGAAAGCTGGAATCTGGACATGGGTGCTCCTCGATGGCTGGGTGGGGTGCGCAGCTGAACTAGTATTCAACTACTACACAACACAATGTACTAGTTGGGACGAGATGTCAACACCTGAAATCACCGTGGTCCCGCCGGAGCTCGCGAAACGCGAACTGATCGATGCCCCCGAGGTCGATCAACTGGCGGCGCTCTTTCGAATGCTCGGCAACGACACGCGGCTGCGGATGCTGCACACGATTGCGCGCTCGGGTGAGGCCTCGGTCTCCGACATCGCAGATGCAATCGGCGCCAGCACGCAATCGGTGTCCAACCACCTGCAGCGCATGGCGGACCAGCAGATCGTTTCGACCCGACGGGATGGCAACCGGATCTACTACCGCCTGATCGACCCGTGCGTCGGTGGCGTGATGGAACTCGGTCTCTGCCTGCTCGGTCATCACCCGATCTGCTGAATCACCGCGCAGCCGCGGGCTTCATGTTCGATTCATGCAGGGGTGCGTACGTTTCGCATCGATGAACACGTCGGTGGATCAGTGGCCCGCAGCTTCGCACGTGGCGAGTGCGTCCCGTGGCGCTGCGCGGGGTGTGCGTGCTGCTTCGTTCGGGGTGGTCGTCGCGCTTGCGTTGGGGGCCTGCCTCGGCGACGTCCCAGCGGCGGAGGAGCTGGAACCGCCGCTGACCACTGCCGGAGACTCGGCTCCATCAGCTGAGTCGGAGTCGCCGGCGTGGGAACTCGACAGTGAAGCGTTCGCCACCGGCTTCTTGGACTTTCCACTGCGATGGGACGAGGACCTCGACGTCGACCGGTTCGACGCCGGGTTCTCGATGTACGTGGCGGCGTGGCCGTTTCAGGAGACGTACCCGGGGCCGGAGTATCAATCCGGCCTGCCCAGTACGTGGCTCACCCCGAGCAACCTCGACACCGTCGACGGCGCGTACTACTCGACCATCGAAGGCGGCCTCGGCTGGTGGAACGACACCCGCTTCGCGACCGAGGCGCCGAAGTTCATCATGGGTGGGGTATCCCGCGACTTCTTCGAATGGGCCAACGGTCCTGGTGCCGGCTCGGGAAGCAGTGGAGCGGACCACCGGGACTGGGAGGTTCCGCAAGGCAAATACGGGGTTGCTCAACTCAGCCCCCACGTGCTGTGGCCTCCCGATGGGCTGAACCTGGATGTCGAGAGCAATGGTGAGCTGTTCGGCTACGGCTATCACCCGCTTGGGATCATCGACGCACGCGTCGACATCGACGGCGCAGGTGTCGTCACGGGGGACCGGAGTTGGACACTGTTCTTGAACACATCGAACTTCGCCGGGCCCGTCACCTTTTTCATCCCTGACTTCTTCTCCAAGCCCATCCTCGACGAGCCGGATCTCGAAGGCTTGTTCTTCGATTCGAGCGGAACCGGAGCGCGACGCTCGGTAGCTCAAGAGACCCAGGTGATTCCTGCGGTGATGGCCACGAGTGCTGACGGCGAGACATTCGTACGAATCACTCGGACGCAGTTCCCGGCCACTGATGCCGATTCGTCGGTGATCCTCAACCAGGTGGCCTCGTACTCGAACAGCGCACTGCGAACGCGCACGTCTGCGTGGTTCGACGGCTTCGACGCTGTGTCAGGTGAGTTCGATACACGCGGCACGACCGTTGGTGACTTCGACGCAATCGACGCTGCGGATGCCTCGACCTACACGATCATCTACGACGGGGTGACCGAAGCCGAGGAGTATCCGCTGGAGTGGGAGGCGCTTGCGGTGGTGGACGTGAGTGATCCGCTGACGTTCCGTTACCGATGGAATCTCGATCTGGTGGAACGCGACGAAGACCGATTCGTGCTTCCCGAGTATTACCGGTTGGTCGCTGACGGAGCGGGCGGCAAGGTCTGGCGCCCGGTTGTCGACGCCGATGTCCCGGCGTCGACGAAGCTGAGTGAGCACGAATTCATGCAACTCGGCGAGCGCAATGATGCGGAGCCGTACGAAACGCCCGTCGATGACGGCACCGTCTGGCTCACCCCCGGCCCGACCTCGGGGCCATTCGAGGCCGAGCTCGGTGACGGCAGCGTGGTCACGTACTCCTGGTATCGATTCGTGGATCAACCCGCGATTCGGCACTGGGGTTTTTCGGAGGCGGAATTGGCGTCCATGCAGGCCCGCGTCGAGCAGCTGCATCGCCAGTGGGGGCCGGACCAGCCGTACCTCGCTTCGCCAACGGTCGGGGAGTTGGCAGCGCTCGACGCAGGTGTGCTCGTGACTCCTCCGGCCGGCCTCGAGGTCGGGTACGTGCCGATCGTGACGCGTCAGGCGCTCGTCGACAGCTGAACACGCTCCGACGGCGACTGGTGTGGCGATGGTCACTATGTTGCAGGAATGGCTCAGACCGGAAAATGCCTCTGTGGTGAGATCTCCTACGAATTCGACGGCGATCTGATCGCCACTGCGGTGTGCCACTGCGACCACTGTCAGCGCCAAAGCGGGGGAGCGTTCTCCGTGAACCTGATCATGCACGTTGATCAGGTCAAGGTCTCCGGACCGATCAAGACCTTCGAGGACCGCGGCGAGCAGGGCGATGCGGTCTACGTGTATCGACGCTTCTGTGGAAACTGCGGCTCGCCGATTCTCTCGGAGTTGGTGGAGCCTGCGGGACTGGTTGCGCTCAAGGCCGGCACACTCGACGACCGGTCAGCGGTGCAGCCAATGGTGCAAGCTTGGTGCGTCGACAAACAGCCATGGGTCGATATCGGCGAGCTTCACTCGATGGAGCGAGAGTGAGCGCCGACAAGATCTGAGCGCAGCGCTGGCGACACGGTCGCCGGCCGATGGTGGCGGCGTGCTTCGGCACCTCTGGTTCGACGATCGAGCACCATCGTGCGTCGGTCGTGGGCCCGCCGCTGTGATCGTGACACCGTGAGCCCGGCAATTGGTAACGCTCCGGTGACCGCAGCGACGAGGGCGATCATGACCACCAGCTGTGCAATCGAGAGCCATGCGGGTGTGGCTGGTGCACGGAGCTGTCCAGCGAACCATGTCGGTGCTGCCTCGGTAGCGGTCACCGCGAGCACGCGTTCCTGTGCGGGAAGGGTGCTGCTCGGTGGCGTGGCGGGCGTACGTTGCTCGGGTTCCGCTCGAGCAAGCTCGAGGTCAGGTGCACGTTGCAGGTTTGCAGCAGCCACTCCTGGAATGTCGACGGCGCGCACACCAATGCGGTACAGGGATGCGAGCTCGAACGAGTAGCGCATGTCGCGTGCGTTGTTCGAGTGGGCGATGACGATCTGGTCACCTTCCAGCTGTGGCATCAGAAAGGCGCCGTAGTTGTTGCAGCCGGGTCCACAGGTGGTCTCCGGGGTGAACCGTGAGGCTTCGGTCCAGGGGCCTTGAGGTGCAGCCGAGGTGTAGATCACCACGTCATCGCCAAACCAGTCGCCTTCATCGGACACAGCCACGTACACGTCCCCGAAGCGTTGCACCGATACGGGCATCGACAGCTCCGATGACAGGATCGGGAGCCGATCGCCGCGGTTGTCTGACCATCCAGTAGAAGTCCAGTATTCGAGCTCCTGATCGAATGCGCCCACCGGAACCCGTGCGACATATGCGTGCGGGGAGCACGTGGGATCGAAGCCGATCAGACCGGCCTCGTCGAACTGTCGATAGCAGTGTCCGTAGAGGTACGAGTACTCCGAATCGGAGACGATCGAGTAGCCGAAGAGCGAACGTGATGGGTCGGGTGCTGGCTGCATGTCGAGCAACTGCAGGTCCGGAAGCGAATAGCGGGCGATCCAGGTGCCCACTGGCAATGCGCCACGCGCCGCTCCGTCGCCGTTGGGGTTTTGGACCTCGGACAAGAAGAGCCACAGGTTTCCGTCGGCTCCGACCTCGGCGTCGAGGGGCCAGAGCCAGTTCTGGAGATCGGTTTCGACCCACGAACCAATCCAGGAGTCGCCGTCACCTCCAGGTGGCGGAAGGAGTCGGAAACACTCACCGTCTTGTACGAGTGCAGCGTTGTGGGCGAACGTGGCGCTGGTGAGTTTGGCCCCGGAACCAATGAATGCGTCCTGGAAGTACCAGAGCGTTCGTCCGTCGGGCAGGTCGATTGCATGCGGGTAGTCGGCACCAGCGAGCCCCGCGGCGTCATCGGCCTGGAAGAACGAATCCAAGTCGGCAGCGGTCGTTCCGCCAGCACACTCGGCGGCTGATGCGATGTTCGGAGCTGCTGCTGACAGGGCGGCCACGGCGATGGTCGACGTCATGAGCAGTGCGCTCAGTAAACCTCGACCTCTGGTTGACATTGAGGCAGTCTGTCACGTTGGCGTTCAGAACACCACACCGCGCGGCCGCATGCTGGAATGCGTTGTACCTGGAGCCTGCGAGGTAAATCGTTCGGCCAGCTCACTCGGGAGGCAGCGGATATGGCACAGTCGGAGGCGTGTACGAACAGATCGAGTACGACGTCACCGATCCGGTGGCCACCATCACGCTGAACCGACCCGATGCCATGAATGCCTGGACCGGCAAAATGGGCGCAGAAATGCGCGATGCCATGGAGCGCGCTCGAGCGGACAAGCGTGTGGTGGGCATCATCGTCACCGGAGCGGGCAGGGCCTTTTGTGCGGGGGCGGACATGAACACTCTCGACGACCTGTCGTCGAACGGATCTGATGGGCCAGCAGCGGGCGACGAGGCTTCGGCCGAGTTGGTCGAACAGCCCGGCAACGACGGTGAATTCGGCGGACAGTTCCCGTTCCTCATGACCATCGACAAGCCGATCATCGCGGCGGTCAACGGTGCCGTTGCCGGCATGGCGTACCCGTTCTCGCTGTGCTGCGACATGCGCATCGGCACCGAGAAGTCGCTGTTTCTCACGGCGTTCGCCCAGCGCGGCCTGATTGCCGAATGGGGCCTCAGCTGGCTGCTTCCACGGCTCGTCGGTCCGGCGGTGGCACTGGATCTGTTGATGTCGTCGCGTCGTGTGTACGGCGAAGAGGCGCATCGGATCGGGCTGCTCAACCAGATCGTCGAGCCTGACGAGCTGCTGCCGTGGTGTCGTGACTACATCACCACGCTTGCGGAACGCTGCTCACCGGCCTCGATGGCGGTCATGAAGCGCCAGGTGTACGGAGAACTCCACGTGGGGCTCGGTGCGGCCGAACGCCATGCCGGACAGTTGATGGCGGAGAGCTTCGGGCGCCCGGACTTCCGCGAAGGAGTGCAGTCGTTCCTGGAAAAGCGCGGGCCCGAGTTCGCCCGCCTCGGGAACGACTGACCGTCGCTCGCTGCCTGGGCCGATGATTGAGGTTCCGAACGAACAGATCTTCGTGGCCATCGCTGCGTACCGCGAGCCCGAACTGCGTCGCACGATCGACAGCTGTCTTCGCAACGCCGCCGAACCCGGCCGACTGCGGTTCGGTGTGTGTCTTCAATACGACCGCGCCGGGCCTCCCGAGACCCAACCGGATTGTCTCGCCGGCATCGCTGGCGACGTGGAGGTGATCAGCTTCGACTGGACGGAGAGCAAAGGCGGATGCTGGGCTCGGCACCAGGTTCAGAGTTTGTACGACGGTGAGGGCTTCACGATGCAGGTGGATTCTCATACCCGCTTCGCTCCGAACTGGGACCACGATCTCGTCGAGATGATGCGTACCGCAGGTGTGCCCAAGCCGCTGATCACGGCGCAGTTGCCGCTCTACGACCTCACCGACGGCGTCGACTCGATTCCCGACCTCGAACCCGTGCGTGTGACGGTGTTCGAACAGATCAGCCCAGCGGGGTGGATCTGGCATCCGAGCGTCGAGGGCACTGAGCATCTCAACGCTCCACGCCCGACGCGTGCGGTGTCGGGGATGTTCGTGTTCACCCTCGGCATCTGGAACAACGAAGTCCGCCAGGATCCAGAGCATCTGTACACGGGTGAAGAGTTGGCGCTGAGCATCCGGTCGTTCACCCACGGATACGACTTGTTGAATCCGACGCACAACGTCGCCTGGCACCGTCACCATCCTGAGGGCAACCTCAAGTTCATCCATGACGGCGACGATGCGGAGGTGTCCCGCCGTGATGAGCGTGCGTACCGGCGGCTGCGAATGTTGCACCGGGGCGACGTGAACCGAGTGCTGCAGCCGTACTCGACAGGGTCGGTGCGCACCGTCTCGGAGTACCACCGCTGGGCGGGAGTCGACGTCGGTGTCTGGACGCTGACGGATGCAGCGCAGCGTGGGCTCACCCCGCATGCGCCAGCGCCAGCGCAGTGAGCCACCTCGAGCGTCAGTCGGATTCGACCCGCCGCCGGAGTGCGGCGTAGCGCTGGAACATCGTCAACAGCTCGACGCAGTATCCGAGCTCGACATCTTGCAACTCCACGTCAACCGGCTCCCACGGCGTGTACTGCTGCTTGTACCAGAGGGTGTTTCCCACCCGGTCGCGGATCGGCTGGCAGTAATGGATGATCGGGGCGTCTCCAACGACATCATCAGGCCACGGCATCCACGCAGCCAGCATCTTCAATTCGCACTGCAGCCGGTACTCGGCCAGGACGATAGGAAGTGCGATCATGTCGCTCTCCCATGCGCCGCTCTGAGACCGAACGCGTGCGGTCACCTCGACCCACCGGTCGATGACGCGTCGAAGGTCGAACGTGTGGATGAGGAGCGGCCAGGTGACGGCCTGGAGCGCGGGACGCACGCCCGGCGAGATCTCTTCGGCGAGGTCGCCCCAGTGACCCGACCACGTGAAGTCGTACCAGGTCTGCCCGATCGGGCTTCCGGGCTCGGAACGAGTGACCAAGGGAGCCCGAAAGGCAAAGTCGCAATCGAGGATGAGTACCGTGCCCACCGGACGCTCGTGCTCCAGCCAGTACGCCAGAGAGTGCAGCCGGTTCATGCCGGTGTACTCAGCATTCAGACGTGGGTGGGAATTGGTAGCCGTGGTCCGAACGACGCGAGCTGTTTGGTGCAGCGGAAGCTCCTCGCCATTCGGTGTTCCCACGAGCCGCAGGAGTTCGCCCGGCATGTTCGCTCTCACCCAGGTGTGCTCGAGGAACTCGGTCTGCCACGTGCCGTATGGGTTCGTGTCGGTGCACACCACCGAGTACAGCGGACCGTGCGGGTCGTCGATCATGCTGATTCCGGCCATTCCCGAACCCACGACAGCACGTCCGGCGACATCGCGTAACCGATGCGGTTCCAGCTGTAGCACCCGTCTTGGCGTTCCAGAAACTCGCCGTTGGTGAACTGCGGGCCGTCAGGTGTGAAGTCGGCGGTGAAGAGGAATCGCTCGTTGGGGTCTCGGTGGAGGCGCTCGCGCTGAATCATGCCGGTGAACGTCGAGCCGATCGTGCCGACGAAACGGTTGGCGCGGCCGGCAATGGCCTGTGTCACCAAGCCGAGCGCGTTGTCTTCGTGGCGAGGGAGTGAGTAGAAGCCGTCTCGGTGGTCACCGAGAATGATGTCGTTTGCGAATGTGATGTCTCTGAAGCGCGACTTGAGCGGATCGAACAGCGGGTCGGAGCCGTTGACCTCACTACAAACGAGAAGCGGTTCATCGGTTGCCATGATCTCGGCCGCATTGTCGGCGACCTGCTCGGGGGTGACGTCGCCGTATGCAGGAATGCCGAGTGTGAGATCCGAGCGTCGGAGGTGGAGCGCGTTGAACTGGCCGAGGTCGAATGCGATCGTTGCACCCAACTCCACGTACGGCCGTCGAGGTCGAACTCCGCGGAGAACCGCATGGAGTTGGCGGCGCAGCGCCGGGCGGGCGAAGAAGAAGTACGAGTAGAAGCTCAGGGATCGGCCGTCGATCGACACGATGGGGGCGTTCGAGGTCGGTGGCTGAACGAACCGACTTCTCCCGTTCGCGAAATCCAGCAGTTGCGGGTCAGCGAGGTCGATGTCGCCATCGCATACGCACACCACGTGGCCGAAACTGGGCCACTCGATCACGTCGGTTCGTGTGTCGGAGAGCACTGCCCATTCATCGGGCTGCACGACCTCGACCGGAAGCTCGAGGAGATCCAGAATTCCTGCGGGTCGACCGCGGTCGGCGGTGGGGATCGAGGATCGCGGCGCCGGCGGGATCGCCTCCTCGAACGGCATCGAGAGTCGTCGACCGGTGAGAAAGGCAAGTCCGACGGCCACCTCGACACTCATCCGAACGTTCGTGAGGAGACCGATATCGCGCTCCATCCTCAGGATTCCCGTCATGAATGCGCCATCACGAATGTCATTGGGCAGCGGACCAGAGTTCTGGAGGCAAGATGTCGGTGGCGCCGTCGGCGCGGGCCATGTCGATGAGCGTCCACTGGTCGACATCCCAGTCGACGGGGCGGAAGTGAACGAAGAGCGAGCAGTAGGCACTCCCGTCGAGCGGCGTGGGCCGACCGTGTGGGCATCGAGCGCTTTCGTACAACAGCATCTCGCCCTCTTCGAGGACCACCTCGTGCTCGATGCCATGGAGGTCGGTGATCCACAGCGGCCACGGCTCGTGGGTCTCGTGTGCGATGTGGACGATCGAGGAGATCACGTGGGTGCTGAGGGTGTCGGTGTGCGCAAGCAGCGTTTGGCCCTCGTTGTACACGCGCAGTCCGTAGACCGCCGTGGGGACGAGTTCTTGCCCAGACCATTCCTCATGCAGCGACTGCAGTGCGAGCGAGAACTGGCCTTTGATGTCGTCGATGTCGATGAACTCAGGGGCGCCGGTGGGAAGATAGGCCTCGTCGACAGCCTCCATGGAACGCTGCTGTTGACGCTCGTCGTAGGCGCGCCGTAGTGCTCGGTGCACCGCTGGAGGTGTGGCGACCTTCTTGAATCCGATGTCGGTGAAGCTCGGCGTGTACCGCGCAGCGAGCGCTGTACGCGTCTGGCGGTCGAGCGGCGGCGCGGACTTTTGATGGTCGGCATCGTGGAACCAGCCGGTCAGCGTGAAGCGGGTGGCACCAGGCTCGTCAGCCGGTCCAGGAACGCTCACGGGTCGGACCTCGTGCAACGCATCGCTCGGAAAGAACACGATCGAGTTGTCGGCTGGTTCGATCGTGGTGAACGACTCCGCAGCCTCCAGCTGTCCTTCGGTGTTCGAGAGGTGATCGAAGAGGCGAAGTTCGCCACCGTCGAAGCGGCGCGGTTGCTCGTGGAAGTAGTACACGAAGCTGACGCGCCGACTCGAGCTGTCCTGCCACGCCAGGCCGATGTCGCTGTGCGGGCTGAAGAAGTCGCCGTCATGGTGAGCGGTGATCTGATGCTCGAGGGTGCCGAGCCGGAACCGGGCCACGCCGATCTCAAGGCGTGCGTGCGGGAGCATCGCTCGGAGTCGATCCTCGAACATGGAGATGACGTTCTCGTTCGGCGTTGCGACCTGCGCCCGTCGTACGGCGTCATCGGCGGTGTCGGTCACACCGTCAGGGCGATCGACGTGTGCGGCGGTGAACCTACTGTCCTGTCGCACATGCGACAGCAGCGCCTGATGCTCCTCAGGTTCGAGAAAGTCGTCGAGCGTCAGGTGCGGTGTCGGACCTTCGATCATGCGGGTGTGCTCACCTGGTCTGCCATCTTCAAGATGGCAGCGGCGGCCTCAGCTGCTTCGCCACGATCAGAACGCACGACGATGGCGGTGCGGGCGACCTGGGCAGCCGCCCGAAGCGCCCGGCTGGGAGACAACTGAGCCACGACCGTGTTGTCGAACAGTTCGAGGGCTGCCTGGGCGGGAGGAACGAGCGTCGGCTCGAACGGTGCAGCCTCGCGATGGTGCGTGAAGACCACGAGGCCGGGAACGCAAGGCTGGGGAGCGACGGTGCCGATGTTGTGTGGATCGACGAGATGCCGCTCGGAGCCAGCGCGCAGTTGAATCGGTCGGGCGTACGGCGCGATCAAGCCCGATGCAGTGATCCGGGCGTACTCATCGGACAGGTAGCTCGCGCCAGCGCTGACCAGTTCGTGCACGAGCGTTGACTTACCCGCCAGAGACCGGCCGGGAAGCAGAACTGCGACGTTGCCCAGTGCAACGACACCAGCGTGCACGAACACGTCATCGGTTGCGTGCAGCGCAATGCTCAGATGGATATCGCTCACGAGGTCGGTCGTCGAGGACCCGATTTGCTCGACCGGCGGCGTGCGCAAGGCGTCGTGGCGCTCAAAGATCCGGCCGCCGTCGACCGAAGCGGACCGATAATGCGCACGTGGGATCTCAGATGTCGGCGTGGGCTCGGCAAAACCCAAGCGCGCCTCGACGTCTCTTAGCTCATTGGCAGCGAGGTCGAAACCAATGCACCCGCCGCCGATCAAGCGCAACGTCTCCATTGATCTCGTCGTCACGTTGCTCGTTGTCAGTCGTTGCGATGGTCTACCCGAGCGAAGCGCTCAGCGGGGTGAGCGAGTCAGACGAGCGTCGACGTCGGGGTCGGAGAGGGCGTCGGTGCAGAGGTGGCAGTCGTAGGCGCCGGAGTGGGGGCGGAGGTGGCAGTGGTAGGCGCCGGCGTGGGAGCGGAGGTGGCAGTCGTGGGCGCCGGGGTGGGGGCGGAGGTGGGTGACGGCGTGCTCGACGCTTGGGCCATGACCGACGGCGCCTTGATGGTTTCGATGACGGGGAGCGCAGCGAGTGCTGCGGCACTGAGTCCGACCTTCTTGAGCAGCGAGCGTCGATTGACGTGCGCCGGACGCTCGGCCTCGAGGTCGATGAGCCCAGCGTCGGCCAGTTCGCCGAGAGCGAGCCACACAGCGTCCTCGCTCGATTCGCCGAGACCCGCTCCTTCGAGGGCTGCGGTCATGTCGGCAATGGTGTGCGAGCCGTCACACAGCTGGAAGACAAGGGCGGCACTCTGATTGAGTGCGGTTGCCTCGCCGCGCTCGTTGTTGAAGACGAGGCTCTCGTCGTGGACGACCTCGAGTACGAGACCCTCGCGTTGTCTTGCCACCATGGTGTTCTCCCTCAAACGACGTGAGCTCGTAAGTTAGCACGGTGGGGGTGGGCATCACTGGGCTTGTCGAGGCGTCGACGCTTCGCACCGGGCGGGCCACGCGGGTAGCTTCGCCCGGAATGGATGCTGCCCACCACGAGAGCGAAGCCATGCAAGCTGCTGGCTGGCGGCTCGTGACGCAGTCGACGGTGAACGGGTTTGCGTGGGACGTTCACCGAGTCCGCTTTCTGCAGGGGTCCAGCGAGGTGCCGGGTGAGCTCAGCGGGTCGGGCACGGCTGGCGATGGCTTCGGCGTCGAGCATGTGGGCCATGACGGCCCCGAGTTCTGGGGCGGTCGTCCTGATGAACGCAACCGGTTCCACGTGAGCATCGCAGCGCAGGGCATGCCGCTGTGCATCGACAGCGTGGTGATCGAGCAAGGCAGCGAGCACTGGGCGCCGTCGTTGTATCTGGAATGTCTCGATGGCAACGGTGAGTGGAAGACGGTGCGACGTTTCGAGGGTCTCGAAGCCGGTGCCAGCCAGCTGTTCCTGGATCCTGAGCGAACGCCACCGGTGATCAGGTTGCGATCGCCGCGGCGCGTGTCTGCATCGGTGGCCGCCGGGTCGGGGGTGAGGCCCTTCGCGTTCGGTCGCTTCGATGATCGCCGGGTGCTGGTGATGATCGCTGCGTACCGCGACAGCGAGCTTCCCCGAACCATCGAGCATGCGCTCACCCAGGCGGCGTACCCCGAGCACGTTCGATTCGCGATCTGTCATCAGTACGGCGACGACACCGCCGAGCTCCTCGATCCGTGGGAAGACGATCCGCGCTTCACCATCGACGCTGTCCCGTACACCGAGTCCCGAGGGTGCTGTTGGGCAAGAAATCGAACGTTCGCGATGTTCGATGATGAACCGTACGTGCTGCAGATTGACGCACACACTCGGTTCGCTGCCCGGTGGGACAGTCGATACATCGACATGCTCGAATCAGTGAACTCCGAGCTTCCACTGCTCACGACATATCCAGCGAGGTACACCCTGGATCACCACGGCGAGGTCACCTATGACCTCGGGGCCGGTACGCAGCGTCTGTACGTCGAAGAGGTTCGCCCCGATCTGACGACGTTGCAGAAAACGCGTCCACTGGTGGACTTGTCGCAACCTGCTCCCTCGCCCACGCTTGCGGCCGGCCAGATCTTCACCCGCGGACAGTTTTGCCGCGACGTCGACTACGACCCGGACATCTACTTCGCCGGCGAGGAGATCAGCCTTGCAGCACGCGCGTACACGAGTGGTTACGACCTGTACTGCCCGAACGAAACGCTCATCTGGCATCGGTACGACCACGACGAGCCGAAGCACTGGGAGGACCACGAGACACACTCGGCTTCGCACGCAACTGCCATGGCTCGACTCCGGACGTTGTTCCAGGGTCACCCGGGTTCGCTCGGTCGACATGGACTCGGCTCGAAACGGTCGCTGACGCAGTTCGAGCGCCACGCCGGAGTCGACCTCAGCGGACGAGCCATGGCCGCTCCGATCGGCGCTGATGGTGTGCTCACCATCGAGATCGACCGTTCGATCATCGAACCTCGAGACGACTACACGATGTTCGTCGTGGTGCTGTTCGACGGCGATGGCAACGAAGTGCAACGCCACGATGTGCGTGCGCCGAACGTGCTCGACCTCACCAGTGCAACGGTGCGTTTGCGCCACGTGTCCTCGGATGCAGCACGCTCGGCAGTGCTCACGGTGACCCGAGGCGGCTCGATCGGGCCGCTCGCAATTCGACCACTTCGGGGAGTGAGCGGATGAACGTCGACGATTCCAGACCGGTATTGGTCACTGGCGCCGGGGGATTCATCGGGGGTCATCTCGTTGGATCGCTGATCGGCGATGGACATCAGGTGCGAGCGGTTGACATCAAGCCGATCGCACGGTGGTACCAGCGTCATGATGCGGCGTCGAACGTCGTTGCCGACCTGCGGCTCCGTGACGCGGCGTTTGACGCGATCGTTGGGACGAAGAGCGTGTACAACCTGGCCTGCAACATGGGCGGGATGGGCTTCATCGAGAGCAACAAGGCAGCGTGCATGCTGAACGTCTTGATCGACACTCACCTGCTCGAAGCGGCGCGAGACGAACAACTCGACTCGTACTTCTACGCGTCGACGGCGTGCGTGTACCCCGGTTACCTCCAAGGCGACACGGCGGTCACAGCGCTCAAAGAAGCCGACACCTATCCGGCAGACCCCGAGGACGGGTATGGCTGGCAGAAGCTGTTCGGTGAGCGGCTGTGCCAGAACTATGCCGAGGACTACGGCATTGCAGTGCGGGTCGGCCGCTACCACAACGTGTACGGACCTCAAGGAACGTGGGACGGCGGTCGCGAGAAGGCGCCGGCGGCGATTTGTCGCAAGGTCGCGCACGCGGTGCTGTCGGGTCGCTCGGAGATCGAAATCTGGGGCGACGGTGAGCAAACGCGAAGTTTCATGTACATCGACGATGGCATCGACGGAACACGACGTCTCGCGGCCAGTGACATCGATACTCCGCTGAACATCGGGAGCTCCGAGTTCGTCACGATCAATCAGCTGGTCGACGTCGTGTCGGCGATCGCTGGCGTCGAGCTCGAACGCCGGCACATCTCAGCAGCGCCCCAGGGTGTTCGCGGCCGCAACAGCGACAACACCGAGATCAAGGCAAAGCTGGGATGGGAACCTTCGATCTCGCTCCGAGATGGCCTGGAGCGCACGTACGCATGGATCCTCGATCAAGTGCAATCGGAGCGGTCGAACTCCGTTTGAGCGGCCACGGCTACTGCCACATGCGTGCAGCGTGGACGTATCGCCACAGAGCCATCGCCCGTTCGAGCGGGAAGTGCTGGAGGCGAACGTGAGGCCCGTTGCAGTGATCGATCTGTTGCAGCATCTCGGTGATCGACGTCTCCGGAGTGACGACCTGCGAGAAGCCGGTGAGATGAGTTGCCCGTTCGAACATCAAGCCGATCGCAACATCATCCGGCAGGTCGAAACGCAACTGCGAACGTTCCTCGACGAGGCGCTCGGCATCGCGAGCGCTCAAGAAGAAGCCGGAACCGGACGCAAACGAGTTCCCTGGGTAGGCGTCCAACTCGGAGAGCTCGGTGATGCTGCGATCGGCACCGATGCGATCGGTGACGATCAGGTCGCGTCGCAGCGCGCCGCTGTGAATGAACCCGCCTGAGTAGGAGACGTTCGGGGCGGACTGGACGAACCGGTCAAACTCGTTGAGCATCACCATGCTGCTCAAGTTGGTTCGAAAGAACACGTCGTAACGGCCAGCGAGCACCTCCAACGCATGAACCGTCTTGCTCAGCACGCCCGGAATCGAGATCGTTCGGAAGCGTGGAGCGAGTAGCCGGCCGACATCGGGGTCCGGATCTTCGATCACGGCGTCGATGACGCCGCGGTACCACTCGTTGGTGCTGCCGTGTTCGGTGAGGAGATAGACGTCGATGTGGGCGACGTTGGCCTCGACATGGCGGATGAGTTCGGTCCAGTACGACGTGATGTAATGCTGATAGACGGCTTGGTTCGTCGCAGCAATCGCCAGAATTGCGATTCGCTTCACGTGTTCACCGTGTCGAGTCGTTCGTAGCCGAACCATTCGAAGTCGTGCGCATACGCTCGATTGACCAGCGAGAGCGAAGCATCGTTGTAGAAGTCCGACAGTCGGTATGGCATTTGTTCACGTTGCGCAAGCCGGGTTGCTACGTCGTGTCGGAGGTAGATCGGTTCGAGGTCCTCGTGGAGGTGCTCGAAGCGCACGATGTTCACGGCCGGATCCAAGCGTCCGCCGAGGTTGCACACGTAGTGGGATTGCGGCCGAAGGTGGATCAACAAGTTGGCGTGGACGGCGTCGGCGAACGCGATGTACCGGTCCCAGTTGTGGATCATGTCGAGCGGAATTGCTTCCACCAGTGAGGTGAACGACTCAAAGCCGGCCATTGCGGCCGCAGGGTTTCGTTCGAGTATGGACTGGCGCCAGAAGTACTCGGAGACCAGGCGCTGATACGGGTTGCGCACGACTGCGAAGATGTCCAACGCGTCCACGTCGTGATGTGACTCGATGCGGAGTTCGTTGAGCGTGAGATGCTGTAACTCGTAGCACCGGTCAGCTCGTGTGATCTGGCCGACGAAACTCGTCGGGTCGAATTGCATGTCATCGAGCCCGGCGAACTGACTCTCGATCGCCGTGCCCGCCGTCTTCGGTATGTGAAGATGAGCGAGGCGATGATGGCGATATACGGGCATGTCAACAGTCGACTGGAGCGGTTTCCTGGCGAGCCCCGTGGGAACCGAATCGTAGACGGGGTCCGCTTGAATCATGGAATGACGGCGGATCGAACATGAAGCCGGTTTTCATCCACATCAGCAAGAACGCCGGCACGAGCATCGTGTCCTCCGCCCACGGCGACATCGTCGACGCCGGCCATCGCACGGCCGCAGGCTGGATCGCAGAGCACGGAGCAACCGCGCCGCTGTTCGCAGTCGTTCGCGACCCACTCGACCGGGTGATCTCAGAGTACTTCTACCGACGTCACCGATGGGAAGGAGGCGAAGCCAACCCGCACTTGGCCAACCTCGACCTGTCCTTCGACGACTGGGTCAGCGCGACGTATGGAGGCGGCGACTATCGGACCCGGTCGTTCTTCGAACGGACCGGCGTGGGGTTCAACGAACACAACATGGTTGATGACGTGTTGATCTGGTTCATCAAGCAGGTCGAGTGGCTCAGCAATGATCATGAGCAACTTCTTGTCGACGATGTCTTGCGCTTCGAGCACCTCGCTGCGGACTGGGCGCGTTTCGGTGCCGCACACGGAATCGACCGTGGCCTGGTGCACGCGAATGCGGCGGCTCGGTCGGCAGGTGTCGAACAGGCGGCGCAGCAGAGAACAATCGATCTGATCTACGAGTACTTTCGCGATGACTACGAGCGCTTTGGCTACGAGCGACAAACGGCTCGTTCGTCGCCGTCGTCACCGACGCTCTTCGCACGTGTCCAACACGCGGCGAAACCCACTGTCGAGCACAAGATCGCTGGCCCGCGTCCGAAAGGTGCGTGGGCGCCGGTGCGGTTCCATCAGAGGGGGCGATTGGTGCTGCCGGAGCAGGTTCGTGAGACCGCCGAACGGATCTACGCGCTGCACTCTGACGACGATGGGCGCTTCGATGCCGCCGTCCCAACGTTGCGTCGCGAACTGGATCTGTCTGACCGCGTTCTCATTGCAATGACGTGTAATCATCGCTTCGCCTCGTTGCTCGAGAACTGGGCAGCCTCCTGCGACCGAGCATCGATCGAGGTTCGCTCGAAGACGCTGATCTTTGCAACCGATCAACGAGCATTCGATCGTGCCCGACAGCTCGGCTTCTCGACCTACTACGACGGCGACTCCGAGCTGCTTGGTGAGCTCGGCGCATCAGCAACGTACGGCGACAGCCAGTGGACCGTGTACATGTACCACCAGAACTGGGTGATCCGGAAGCTCCTCCAGCTCGAGGTCGACGTGCTCTTCCAGGATGTCGACCTGGTGTGGCATCACGACCCGGTTCCCCTTCTGGTGGCGCAAGCCCGAGACGGGGCGCACGTGCAGGCGATGTGCGACGGACCGAACCCGCGGTTTCAGCCGCTGTACGCGAACAGCGGGTTCATGTTCTTTCGCAATACTGCCCAGGTCATCGAGTTCTGGGACGAGGTGTACGCGCGCCACGACATGGTCGGGTACTACCGAGGCCAACAGGAACCGTTGAACGTGATGCTCAGCGCACACGCACAGCGAGGACTCGACGTGCGTGTACTGGATGAGCGGCGCTTCGCAAACGGCCACTTGTTCACGCCGGGAGGCACGGCACCGCCCGACCCCTGGGTGGTTCACTTCAGCTGGACGGCCAACATCGATGAGAAGCTCGAACGATACGAGCAGGCCGACATGTGGTTCCTAGATCGCTGATCGTGAGCGGCTGACGGGTGAGCCTCAGCGCTGTGTGGGCGGGGGGCCAGCGGACGTGAAGCGGGTGCCGGGCGGGTCCTCCCAGTCGGGTGACGAACCCCAGCTCTCGGTGTAGATGAGCTCACTCATCGGGCGACGGCGTACGGGCCCGTGACCGCCTTCGGGCTTTCCGATGGTCACCGTGCCTGCCACGAGTACGTCGTCGGGGATCTCCAGAAGTTCACGCAGCTCGGTCTCGACGGTCGCATGCCACGCCGTGAGTGCTCCGCCGTACCCGAGACCGCGAGCAGCGAGCAGTAGGTTCTGCACGGCGGGATACACCGATGCCCCTTCGAGTTCGTTGGGCGCTCGATAGCGCTGCAGGCACGGCAGTACGAGCACGGGGACCGACTCGAAGTCGTCGACGTAGCGTTGCATCACCCGAGCCATTCGCGCCTTGGGGGAGTGACCAACGGCTCCTGAGCCGGTGTCGTAGGAGTCACGCGAGCGCTTCGCCGCCCACACTTCGCGGGCCGCAGCCCCGATCAGACGCTTGGCCTCGATGGCTTTGGGGCCGTCTGTCAGCACCAGCATCCGGAACGGTTGGCGGTTCGACCCGCTCGGCGCACGTGTCGCGGCGAAGAGCATGGTTCGCAGTGCCGCCTCTGGCACGGGCTCGTCGAGGTAGCGCCGGATCGTGCGAGTCGTGGTCAATCCCTCCAGCAGCCCGACGAGATCGGGTGGAAGCGAACCATCGTCCGGTGCAGAGCCTGCGCTGGTCATTGCTCGGGGCTGCGGCCGAGTGCTTCGAGACGACTGCGCAGGAACACCGGAATGGTGTGCGGCGCGCCAGCGTTTCTGGCTGCCACCGTCGGGCCGTTCTCGTCCCAGATGTGGCAGGTGTTCACGACAGCGCGCCACATGTCGTCTTGCTGGGCACCGTCGGCTGCGAACAGGGGGCTTTCTTTTCCTTCGAGCGCAGCGCCGGCTGCGCGCATCGACCAGAAGCACTGCATGGCCACCGGTGCCATTGCGTACAGCAAGGCCGTGACGTGGGTGCAGCCGCGTGGGCCGCCGAACAGCGCTGCGACTTTCTTGGTGAACCCTCTTCCGATCGAGAGGCCGATGAGTTCGTCGTACTTCGCGGTGATCGTCGGACAGTCGTCTGCCGGGTGAGACTCGAAGTGCGTCGTCACGTCGACCAGTTCGAGCGACGGGAACGCGATCTCCACCGACAGTTGCATGTGATGCACGGTCAGTGGATCTGGATCGCCGCGCAGGTACAGCCCCGGAGGCTTCTGGTCGCGTACTGCACCCTGCAGCAACACACGTTCGGCTGAGAGTCGGAATGCTCGGATCCGATACTCGCGATCGTGCAGGAGCGCCTCGGCGCCATCAGGCGGCGGAGGCAGTATCGACTCGGTGTCGAACCGACTCTCGAACATCGTCATGTTCCGATGCAAGCAGAGCCAGCGCAGCGAATCGCAATCGAGGTCGACTGGGCTGCAGGTGTCGACCGCGGCGTAACGTTTCGGCGTGAACACAACGCGACCCATCTTCGACGACGACCACGAGGCCTTCCGAGCGTCGTTTGCCTCGTTCATCGCAGCAGAGATCACCCCGGACTACATGGAGTGGGAAGCGGCAGGAATCGCACCGCACGCGCTCTATGAACGTGCGGGCGAGTACGGCTTCATCGGCATGGCGATCCCCGAGGAGTTCGGAGGCGGTGGCACCTCTGACTTCCGGTTCAACCAGGTGATTGCCGAGGAACTCGCGGCTGCCGGTATTGGAGGAGCGGGCCTCGGGCTCACGTTGCACAACGACATCACCACGCCCTACTTCGTCGAATACCTCAACGACGAGCAGCGGCAGCGCTGGCTCGCTGGCATCGCATCCGGTGCAACCGTTACGGCGATCGCGATGACCGAGCCCGGCACGGGCTCGGACCTCGCCGGCATCACCACCACGGCCATCCGTGACGGCGACGAGTACGTGCTCAACGGTTCCAAGACCTTCATCACGAACGGCATCAACTCTGACCTGGTCATCGTTGCCGCCAAGACCGACCCGAACGAACGACACGCCGGCGTGTCGCTCCTCGTGGTCGAGCGTGGAATGGAGGGTTTCGAGCGCGGTCGCAACCTGGACAAGATCGGAATGCACAGCCAGGACACGGCTGAGCTGTTTTTCACCGACGTGCGCGTGCCCGCTGCGAACCTGCTCGGTGACGAAGGCAAGGGGTTCAACTACCTCACCGCAAACCTCGCCCAGGAACGACTGTCGATTGCGATCACGGGCGTGGCATCGGCGCGAGCGGCGCTCGATTGGACCGTCGAGTACGTGAAGGAGCGGATGGCGTTCGGCAAGTCGATCGGCACATTCCAGAACACCAAGTTCGTGTTGGCGGAAGTGAAGACCGAGGTGGATATCGCTCAGGCATACGTGGACCAGTGCGTGCTCGCCCTCAATGCCGGTTCGCTCACTCCAGCTGATGCCGCGCAGGCGAAATTCTGGTGCACCGAGCTCCAGTCCCGTGCTGCGGATCGCTGCCTGCAGCTGTTTGGTGGCTACGGATACATGACGGAGTATCCGATCGCTCGAGCGTACGCCGATGCCCGAGTGACGTCGATCTACGGCGGCACCAGCGAAGTGATGAAGACGATCGTCGCCAAATCGCTCGGTCTGTGATGCTCTGGGCTGTTGAATCTCCGGGCTGTTGAATCTCCGGGCTGTTGAGTAGCTCGTCAACCGTTGACGGCGAGCGGCTCCAACTCTCGATCGTGCGCGGCATCGGTGGATGCCGTGAGCGCCGAGCCGAGGTGGCCGAGGTCCGCGCAGTCGGCGCCTGCCCGTCGACCGCACGCATCGCAGCGAGCATCACCGAAGCAATCGTCGACGTCGAGTGGTGCCGTGGCGGTTGCGGTGCGGAGGAACGCGAGGGCGAGTGCTTCGGCTGCACAGAACGCAAACAGTGCGCTGCTCGCCAGACCCTGTGGTCGTCGTTGCATGATGAGACACCTGACTCCGCCCGCACGGAGGATGTTGCTTTCATTGTCGCAGATTTCGCTCAGGGTGTCCACCCCGCCACCCCAAGCGGCGGCAGTGAGGCGGCACTGGGGTGGCACTCAGCCGGCACTCAGCCGGCACTGAGGCGGCGACAATACGTGCCAGATCAGGGTGCCGGATCAGGGTGCCGGATCAGGATGGCGACTCGAGGAGCGGCAAGATCATCGGAGCCAGCCGCCGAGCAGTGAGCAGCCCGATTGCGGTCGCGGCATCGAGCTCTTCGGGCGTGGTGGGCAGTGAGCGTGCAATGGCAGCGAGGTCTCGATCGGTGAGGATCTGGGCAGGAACAACGCGCGAGCGTTGAGCGGTCACGGCGCGCCACTCGGTGAGACGATCCAGCACAGCATCGCCCGGCGAACGCGGTTTGCGAAACATCGCTGGTGGCGCAATGGTTTCAGGCGCGCTGAGGTCGAGCGACTCGATGTATGGGCTGACCTTGCGGGCGTACCCGCTGCGGCGCTGAGCGTGGGCATACACGAGTTCGTCGGTGGCGCGTGTGGTGGCCACGTAGAGCAGCCGAGCTTCCTCGGCGCGCTCAGCCTGCGTGGTGGCCGACTTGTGCGGCATCAGACTGGTCTCGACACCAGCAACGAACACCGTGTGCCACTCACGACCTTTGGAGCTGTGAAACGTCAGCAGGTCGACGCCGTCGGTGGAGCGGTCGTGGAACGGGTTGGTGGTGGCAACCCATGATCGGAAGTCGGCCCCGTCGCCACGCGGGCTGTCTCTGAGAAACTCGAGGAGCGCATTGGCAACACGGCGTTCGGCTTCGACGTGAGCCAAGGAGCTGCGCGCCTCGGCGAGGTCTGCATTGCCCGATCGTGATGCTCTCGTCGACTGCGGTCGGCGGTCGCCGCTTCGTCGCACCGCATCGCCGAGACGACCTTCGATTTCCGCGACTCGACCTTGGGCGGCTTCGAGCCTGGTGATGGCGTCGAGTGTGTCGTGGGCCCAGGCGCGAAGCCCGGATGCCGAGGTGTTCGATGATGCCTCTCGCACGGCAGCTTGCAGCGGCGAGGTTGCGGCGTTCGCAGATCGACGAACGGCCACACCGCGCTCTGCGAGCGCTGATTCGATCACCGAGTGCTGCGCGTTCGTACGGGTGAGAACGGCCACGTTGCCAGCTCGTACGAGGTTCGGATCACCCTGGGCAATGCGTGACGCAACGATCTCCGCTTCCTCCACTTCGTCTTCGGCTTCAACGACCGCGACCGAACGAGCATCATCTCGAGCGGATCGGATCTCGCTGGGCTGCCCACCCGCGGCCAGCACGTGGGCGCCGGCATCGACGATCTGGGGCGTGCACCGATGGTTGACCGGGAGCCGGACGACCTCGATGCCAGGAAAGCGGCGTTCGACCTCGAGCAGGAGCGAGGGGTCGGCGCCGTTGAACCCGTAGACGGCCTGTGCCGGGTCGCCCACGAGGAAGAGATCGTCGCGGCCTGTGCGCAACATGTCGACGAGGCGATGTTGCACAGGGTTCAGGTCCTGCGCCTCGTCGACGAGGAGGTGTCGGAAACGCCACCTGAGTGAATCGGCGAACTCGGTATCCGAGCTCGCGTCGGACAGGACGTCGATCAGAACGTCGTCGAAGTCGATCACACCTCGGGCTCGCTTCAAGCGTGCGTAACTCTCGTAGATGCCAGTTGCCAGATCGATGCCACCGGGTGGCCGTCGTCCACCGCGCCGCGCCGCGGCGCCGTAGCTGTCCGGCGTAATTCCCCGCGCCATCGCCCATGAGATCTCGTCGTTCCCGACGTCGATGGTCTGGCGCCCGCCACCCAGGTCGTACTCGCGTTGCGCATCGCGCAGGAGGCGCTTGCGGTCGGGCACCACGGTCTTTGGTCGACGCTCGGTGTCCGCCCAGCGCTGTCGCAGCACCGCCAACATCACGGAATGAAACGTCCCGGCCTCGACGTGCTCACGCAACCCGAGGTGATGGAGGCGTCGCCGCAGCTCGCCAGCAGCTTCTCTCGTGAAGGTCAACGCAAGGGTGTGGCGGGCGTCTGCGTCCCCGGCGGCGATCCGATGTGCGATGCGCCGCGTGAGTACCCGGGTCTTGCCGGAGCCCGCGCCGGCGATGACCGCGACGAGATGCGAGTCGGTGGTGACCGCGGCGCGCTGATCGGGATCCAGATCTGCGATCAGCGCGTCGGCATCCACGGTCGAAGCGTACGTGTTTGGGTGCTGAGGCCACCCGGCCGCCACCCGACCGCCACCCGACCGCCACGCCAAAGGGCGGTGCTGGGACGGCTGGCGAAGTACCGTTGGCGCCATGCCGTATCCCCGCAAGCTGCTGAATCCCCACGAGGAAGTTGCCGTCGACCTCCATCCGCACTGGTGGTACTACGCCCGCCCGGTCGCAGTGCTGGTGCTGTCGATCGTGTTCGGGATCGTGGTGTTGAGTGTCACCAGTGGCACCACGCGCGACATCCTCGGATGGTTCGCGCTGATCTTCCTGGTGCTGTCGATTCTGTGGCTCATCGGGCGCTACATGAAGTGGGCCACGACGAATTTCGTCATTACGTCCGATCGGCTGATCTTTCGCCAAGGCGTGGTGGCCAAGCAGGGCGTGGAAATCCCGTTGGAGCGCGTGAACACCGTGCACTTCAGTCAGTCGGTCTTCGAACGACTCGTCGGCGCCGGCGACTTGGTGATCGAGTCGGGCGGCGAGGACGGCCAGCAGCGCTTCACCGACATTCGCCAACCCGATCGCGTGCAGCGTGAAATCCACACGCAGATGGAATCCAACGAGAAGCGTCGCTTCACCATCCCGGGCACGGGCGGCTCGGACGTGGCCACGCAACTGGAGAAGCTCGAGGGAATGCTCGAACGAGGAACGCTCAGCGCAGACGAGTTCCAGGCGCAGAAAGACAAGCTGCTCGGAAGTTGATCTGGTGAGCATGCGGATCATCAGCCTGGTCCCGTCCAGTACCGAGACGCTGCTTGCGTTGGGTGTGGACGTGGTTGCTTGCACCAAGTACTGCGAACAGCCGAGCCTCGCCCACGTCGGTGGCACGAAGAATCCAGACATCGAGGCGATCATCGAGCTGGCTCCCGACGTCGTCGTCCTCGACCGGGAGGAGAACCGAATCGAGGACCACGACGAACTGGTTCGAGCCGGTCTCGACGTGTTCGTTTCTGACGTGACCGATCTGTCGAGTGCCACCGATGTCGTGCGCGACCTGGCGAACCTGGCTGGTGTCGAGATTCCGGACGACGCCTGGCACCCACCAGAGTTCGTCGGCCAGCGGCGTACCGCCTTCGTGCCGATCTGGCGTCGACCCTGGATGACGATTTCGGATGCGACGTACGGCGCATCTCTCCTGTCGACGCTCGGCGTCGACTCGATCACCGTCGGCAGTGGCGCATACCCGACCGTCGAACTCGAGGAGGTCGCAGCGATCCGTCCCGACCTCGTGCTGGTGCCGAGCGAGCCCTATGTGTTCGACGACCAGCATGTGAGCGAGCTGGCCGCTGCGTTACCCGATGCTCGAATCATCCGAGTCGATGGTCAAGATCTGTTCTGGTGGGGGAGTCGTACACCCGCAGCGATCAGCCGTCTGAAGGCAGCACTCGAGCCCCAGCCGACGCGGTGACCAACCAGCCTTCGGTCACCGCACCCGGCTCGCACATCGCCACGAGGCAACCACCGAAGCCGCCACCTGTCATGCGCGCACCGAACACACCGTCGGTGGCGTTGAGCGCGTCCACGGCAGCGTCCATCTGGTCGGTCGACGTGTCGAAGTCGTCGCGCAGGCTGGCGTGGCTGGCAGCGATGAGCGTGCCGGCGGTGGTGTAGTCGCCAGCGCGCAGCGCAGCGGCAAAGTCTCGGACCCGCTGGTTCTCGTTCACCACGTGTCGTGCCCGACGCATTGCTGTGTCATCGCTGATTCGAGCCACCTCATCGAGCGTGGCGGATCGCAGCGGGCCGATCTCTGCCTCGGCGCGAGCGCACTCGTCGACCCGGTCGGCGTATGCGGAACCCAGCAGGGTGCGATGTGCAATGAAGCGAACAACGACGTCGACGTCATCAGGAACCGGGACCTGCTCGACGCTGAGGTCGTGGCAGTCGATCAATGTTGCGTGTCCCTGCGTGGCAGCAGCGATGCAGTACTGGTCCATGATTCCGGTGGGAACGCCGGTTGCTGCGTGCTCCGCACGCCGAGCTGTTTGAGCGAGTTCCAGTGGCGGCCCATCGAATCCCAATGCGAGCCCGATTGCGCACTCCAACGCAGCGCTCGACGACAACCCAGCGCCCGCAGGAATGTTCGACTCGAGGTGTCCTGAAAGGCCGCTCGTTGCGGCGACTTCTCGCGCCATCGAGGCCACGAACGAACCCCATTGCGGAACGACTGCGGCGGGGTCGCCATCGAAGGGGAGCGAGATGTCCAGTTCGCCATCGGCGTCCGCTGACGTGAGGCGAATGGACGACTCGAGCCGCGACGCCGTGAGCGTGGTGCCCCGGTCGATCGCCATGGGGAACGCGAGGCCGCCCGTGTAGTCGGTGTGCTCGCCGATCAGGTTGACCCGACCGGGTGCGTGAACGCGAAATTCGGCTTCATTCGTCACGTTCGAGAACGTACCGCCTCGTTCACGTCAACGTTGGCGTCGGCCGCACATGTGCGCGGGCTTCTGGCGGGCGCCGGGGCTCTGCCATGATCGGGCGATGCCACGTGCGGAACTGTCGACGGGAATCGAGCTGGAGTACGAGACGTTCGGTGATCCCGCCGACCCGACGTTGCTGCTCGTGTGTGGTTTCACCAGCCAGATGAGCGGCTGGGACAGCGGGCTGTGCAACGCGCTGGCAGCGCAAGGATTGCACGTCGTGCGCTACGACAACCGCGACGTGGGGCTCTCGACGAAGGTCTCCGGCGTGGTCAACCCGATGAAGGTCCTCAAGGCAGCAATGGATGGCGAACCACCGGTGCCGGTGCCGTACAAGCTGTCAGAGATGGCAGCGGACGGGATCGGTCTGCTCGACCACCTCGGTGTCGACCAGGCGCATGTGGCCGGGGTGTCGATGGGCGGCATGATCGTGCAGACCATGGCGATCGAGCAACCAAGCCGCGTCGCGAGCCTCACCTCGATCATGTCCACCACCGGTGAACCCAAGGTCGGCGCAGCGACTCCCGAGGCGCGCGACGCGCTGCTGGCGGCACCGGCCGTTGATCGCCAGGACTACATCGATTCGTCGGTACGTGCTGCGGTCTGGGCTTCCAAGCGCCATGTCGACCTGGAGGCCATGAAGACCCGTGCGGCTGCGGACTACGACCGCTCGTTCTATCCGCAGGGAGCGACCCGCCAGCTCGCTGCCATCTACGCCAGCGGTGACCGGAGCGCAGGACTTTCTGCGCTCGACGTTCCCACCCTGGTCATCCATGGGCGTGACGACACGTTGATCACGCCATCGGGCGGAGAGGCCACCGCTGCGCTGATTCCGGGTTCCAAGCTGTTGCTGCTTGCCGACATGGGACACGATCTGCCCCGGCCCATGTGGCCGATCTTCGCCGAAGCCATCGGCGGTCACATTCGCGTGGCGCAAGCCGCCTGACGAGCTCGACTGCTCGCATCACATTCACACAACACCAGGAGACATGACATGGCCGGACCACTCGCAGGACAGCGCATCATCGAAATTGCCGGCATCGGCCCCGGCCCGTTTGCAGCGATGCTGCTTGCTGATCTGGGCGCCGAGGTCATTCGCGTCGAGCGCGCCGGAGCGGTTCGCGGGCCGGCCCCCGAGCAGGCGCACGGAGACATCCTCCTGCGGGGGCGACGCAACATCGCGATCGATCTGAAGCACCCCGAGGGCGTGGCGACGCTGCTCGACCTCGTCGAAGGCGCAGATGCCATCATCGAGGGCTTTCGCCCCGGCGTCATGGAACGGCTCGGAGTCGGCCCGGACGTGTGCATGGAGCGCAACCCGAAGCTCGTGTTCGGTCGGATGACGGGCTGGGGTCAGACCGGTCCGTACAGCCAAGCCGCTGGCCACGACATCAACTACATCTCGCTGGCGGGTGCCCTTGCTCATTTCGGTCGTCGCGATGAAGGCCCGACGCCTCCGCTCAACATGGTCGGAGACTTCGGTGGCGGCGGTATGTTCCTCGCCCTCGGAGTGGTCGCCGCGCTCCTCGAAGCAAAGGGCAGCGGTGTTGGCCAGGTGGTCGACACGGCGATGGTCGACGGCTCCGCCATCCTCATGTCGATGTTCTGGGCGTTCAAGGCCATGGGGATGTTCGATGAGAACGCACGAGGTACCAACCTGCTCGACACCGGCGCGCACTTCTACGACGTGTACCGGTGCAGTGACGGTGAGTACATCTCGCTGGGCTCGATCGAGCCCCAGTTCTATGCAGAACTGATGCGCCTCACGGGGCTGAGTGACGACGAGCAGTTCGCGAAGCAAATGGATGCCAACGAGTGGGTGTCGCTGAAGGAACGACTCACGGAGTTGTTCGCCACGAAAACCCGCGACGAGTGGTGCGAGATCATGGAACACACCGATGTGTGCTTCGCACCCGTGCTCACCATGTCCGAAGCTGCCAAACACCCGCACAACGTCGAACGCGGCACGTTCGTCGATATCGCAGGCGTCACGCAGCCAGCTCCGGCGCCTCGGTTCAGCCGAACCGAGAACGAGATCGCGGGCGCACCGGCATGGCCAGGAGAACACACACGCGACGTGTTGGCCGACTGGGGCGTTGCATCGGATCGGGTGGATGCCTTGATCGAGTCTGGAGCCGTACGCCACGCTGAATGAGCATCCGCAGAAGCGCCGGACGCTGACAGACTGTCCCGATGGGAACACTGGTCTGCCTGCACGCTCATCCTGATGATGAGTGCATCTCCACCGGCGGCACGATGCGTCGCGCCGCCGACGAAGGGCATCGCGTGGTGCTGATCGTTGCCACGAATGGTGAGTTCGGTGAAGTCCCCGAGGACTTGTCCGACGGGGAGACCCTGGCGGATCGTCGCAAAGCTGAGACCGACGCGTCGGCACAGGCGCTTGGCATCGATCGAGTGGTCTGGCTGAACTACAAGGATTCAGGGATGACCGGCTGGGACGGCAACGCCGACCCCGCGTCGTTCCACCAGGCCGACGTCGATGTGGCAGCGCAGGCCGTGGCCGATGTGCTGTCGGAAGAACGCGCTGACGTGTTCACCCATTACGACTGGCACGGCACCTACGGCCACCCTGACCACATCAAGGTAAACGTCGTGGGCAGTCGAGCCGCTGAGCTCGTCGACCATCCAATGCGCACGATGCAGGCAACGGCGAATCGCGATGCGATGACCGCGATGATCCAGGCTGCCCGCGACTCAGGCGTGGAGATGGGGTCGCCGGACGAAGAGTCCGACGGTGACTTCGATCCGGCTGGTCCCGCAGACGACGGCAATCCATTCGGTGAGCCCGAATCTGCCCTCACGCTGTGCGTCGACGTGACCGACCGCTCCGATGCCAAGCGCGCGGCGATGCGTTGCCACAGCAGCCAGATCTCGGACTCCTCGTTCTTCTTGGAGATGCCCGACGAGGTGTTCGCAGGTGCGTTCGGGCGCGAGTGGTTCATCGAAGCTGACCGGACCGGCCCATACCGGACTGGTTGGATCTTCGACTGATCTTGTGCTGATGTCCACGCGTACGCCTGCGGTGTCGTGCATGATGAATCGATGACTGCTCGACCAGCACTCTTCGTCGTCGTTGCTCTGTCGATCGCCGCATGCGGCGGTGGCTCCGACGAAGCCGACATCTCGATTCCCGAGATCACATTGATCACCACGACCACCGAGCCGCCGGTTTTCGAGGCCGGTGACGATGACACCGTTACGTCCGACGATGCGTCGGACGTCTCCGTGGCATCGACCGAGGAGCCAGCGGACAGCGAACCGGTTGATTCGGCCGACCCGAGCGACCCCGCCGCCACCAGCGACGACTCCGATGCGCCGGTCGAGACCGCAACTCCCACCACTGCGACTCCCACCACTGAGACTCCCATCACCGCAACTCCCACGACTGGCGCGCCGACGACCGAACCGACTCCGGAAACCACGCAGCCGCCGATCGGCGGTGATTTCGTGCTGGGCGCCAGTGGCTTGGGTGCCGTGCAGTTCGGTGCGGACCCCGAAGGCACCATCACCTTCGTGTCCAGCCTCCTGGGTGCTCCCACCTTCGATACCGGTTGGGTGCCACCGTTCGACATCGGACCGTGTGGTGGATCGCAGGTGCGCCAGGTGAGCTGGAACGATCTGCTGCTCGAATTCGGCGATGTCTCCGACATCACCGAAGGCCGAGATCATCTGTACGCCTACTATTACGGCCGAGTGGGTACCTCGACACCGTCGCCGGCTGGCTTCACCACCGCCGACGGAGTGGGGGTCGGCTCCACCGTTGCGGAACTGATCGCTGCCAACCCGGCGACCGAGTTTCGCCAGGGCGACGACTTCATCGAGCCGAATTTCTCGATCAGCAACAGCCTGGCCGGCCTGCTCAGTGGCTTGGCCGATGATGATGTGATCGAAGTGTTCATCGGTGGGCTGCCATGCAACGGTTGATCGCGGCATCGTGACCGATTTCGACGCCCTGCACGAGTGGGCGGCGTGGTTCATGATCGGATCCAACGCCGTTGTCGGCGTGTGGGCGATCGCTGCTCAGTACGTGCCGGTGATTCGTCACCGGGTGCTCTGGGTCCTCACCGGTGTAGCCCAGGTGTCCACGATGGCGGTGGCGATTCTGGGCGCACTCATCGTGAACCAACGCGACATCGAACTCGACTCGTTTCATGCGCTGTACGGCTTCAGCACGATCTTCGCCGTTGCAATCCTGTACAGCTACCGCAACAGCCCGTTCATCTCCGACAAGCTGCACTTGCTGTACGGCTGTGGCGGGCTGTTCATCATGGGGCTGGGTATTCGGGCGCTGTTCCTCGGCACGCCCGCAGCGCTCTGACGACGGGGTCACGCAACGGCGGTCGGCAACTTGCGGGGATCCCAATCGAGTTCGACGATTCCACGTTCGCAGGCAAAACGATCGGTCATCCCCGCGACGTACGCCACGGCGGCTCTGACGGCTTCTGTGGACCCGGCCTCGACCAGGTTCAGTTCGACACCGTCGTCGAGTACGGCAAGCGCCGTTGCCTCGGGAATCACGTGCGGTCGGTCCGCATAGTGCTCCACGAGCGCACGCAGGAGCGAGATCACCGCATCCGCCTGTTTCGTGCTGGCAGGGCGTAGATAGATGTTCTCGTAGTTGAACTTGCGGAAGGCGGCGAGCGCTTCGGCCACGTCGGGCGTCATCCCGATCTTGCCGGTCCGCATGGTTGCGGTGACCATCGCTCGGACGAAGGTGCCGAGCTGGCCTGAGCGATCGTGCCCGCAGCGTTGCGCAACGATGTCGGGGAGCATGTCCGGGGTGACGATCCCGGAGGCCACTGCATCTTCGAAATCGTGGCAGACATATGCAATCCGATCAGCCCACGACACCACCTCGCCCTCGGGGCTCTTCGGCGCAGGAAGGCTCCATGAGTGGTTGCGGATGCCATCGAGGGTCTCGGCGCACAGGTTCAGCGGCCGCAATGTCACGTCTGCGCCCCACGGTGCATGATCGAATCCCTCTGCAAGAAATGGTGACAGTGCGTCCTCGCTGGCGTGGCCGCCGGGCCCATGGCCGCAATCGTGGCCGATCGCCATGGCCTCCACCAGTGGCACGTTCAGACTCAACGCCTGAGCAACCGAGCGCGCCACCTGTGCGACCTCGAGCGCGTGAGTCATGCGATTGCGTTGATGGTCGCCAGGAAACACGAAGACTTGGGTCTTGCCCGCAAGTCGCCGGAATGCGGAGTCGTGCAGGATCCGGTCGCGGTCCCGTTCGAAGCAAGTTCGGTAGGGATCCGGAGCTTCTTCGACCGCACGGTTTCCGCCGCCTGCGGAGCGTGTGGCGAGCGAGGCCAGCAGCTGGTGCTCGCGTTCCTCGCGCGCCTCGCGAGTGAGGATCACTGCATCGCCGACGGTTGCGGAGGAGTCTGCGTGGGCAACGACGACGTCCTCATCGCCGTGGCCCGCCATGGTGGATGCCCACCGATCGGCGCGTTCCATCGAATCGTCCGCAAAGGGGAGGTCATCCACGTTGTCAGGCTAGGCCGTTACCCTCAGTGCGATGTCCCAGTTCGTCGACGAGTGCCAGCTGAATGTGAAAGGTGGCGACGGTGGCGCGGGCTGCATCAGTTTTCGTCGTGAAGGCCCTGTGGTCATGGGCGGCCCCAACGGCGGCGATGGTGGTAACGGCGGCGACATCTGGCTGGTTGCGGACCACAACGTCGCGTCGTTGTTGGCCTTCAAGGATCACCCGCACCGCAAGGCCGAGCGGGGCATCCACGGCAAGGGCAAAGACATGCACGGCCGCCGCGGTGAGTCGCTCGAGATCATGGTGCCCATCGGCACCAAGGCAAGCGACATGTACACCGGCGAGGTCTATGCGGAACTGAACAATCAGGGTGATCGCTGGCTTGCAGCTGCTGGTGGCCGGGGAGGTCGCGGCAATCACAAGTTCTTGTCCAACAAACGTCGCGCCCCGAGCTTTGCCGAGCAGGGTGAGCACGGCGAAGAGCGCTGGCTCAAGCTGGAACTTCGCCTGATGGCCGACGTGGCACTCGTCGGGTTCCCCAATGTCGGCAAGTCGACGCTGATCAGCGTCATCTCGAAGGCCAAGCCGAAGATCGCCAACTACCCCTTCACCACGTTGGAGCCCAACCTCGGAGTGGTGAGCCTGGACGACAACACGGAGTTCGTGGTGGCCGACATTCCGGGCCTCATCGAAGGGGCGAGCGAAGGCAAGGGGCTGGGCCATCAGTTCCTGCGTCACGTCGAGCGAGCGCGTGTCCTGTGCCTCATGGTCGACCTCGCACCTGCGGACGGGGTGTGGCCCAACGAGCAGGTCGAGATCCTGCTGCGCGAGTTGGGGAACTATCAGCCAGACCTGCTCGAGCGTCCGCGGATCATCGTGGGGACCAAAGCCGACATGGTTCAAGAGGGCGACCTCGAGGTCATGGAGTGGGACGGCGATGTCATGTCCGCCATCACCGGCGACGGGCTGTCGAAGCTCGTTGGCAAAATGGCGTCGAACGTTCACGACGCTCGTCAGGCAATCGTGTACCAGGATGGTCTGATCGTGATTCGTCCCGATGCCGCAGGAGCCACCGTCGTGCGCGAGGACGACGGATCGTTCCGCCTCGAAGGCCGTGACGTGGAACGAGTTGTCGCGCTCAACGACGTCACCACTCCCGAAGCGCTGGGCTACATCGATCACCGTCTCGAGCGGCTCGGCGTGCCGAAGATGCTGGCGAAGGCCGGTGCCGAAGAGGGCGACATCATCTGGATCGGAGCATTCAGCTTCGAATACGTTCCCGATCGTTGAGCCCACCTCGATGAGAATCGTCGCGAAAATCGGAACCGCATCGATCACGAACGAACGCGGGGTGATCGAAGATCGCGCCATCGAGCGACTGGCCGATGAGGTCGCATCGCTCCGATCGGCTGGCAACGAAGTCGTCATCGTGTCGTCCGGTGCCGTTGCGGCAGGGGTCGCTGCACTCGGGTTGGACGAACGGCCTGCCGACATGGCCACGATCCAGGCGGTGTCGGCCATCGGGCAGAGCCGGCTGGTGGAGGCGTACAACGTCGAATTCGCCCGCTATGCATTGGTGGGGGCGCAGCTCCTCGTCGACCCGTTCGATTTCGTACACCGCCAGCAGTACCTCCATCTTCGTCAGACCATGACTCGGCTGTTGGAGCTCGGTGTGGTGCCGATCGTGAACGAGAACGACGCGATCGCCAACGACGAACTGCGATATGGCGACAATGATCGAATCGCTGCGTTGATCGCCAACAGTGTCGGTGCTGATGTACTGGTGCTGCTCACCGACATGGATGGTGTGTTCACCGCTGACCCGCGCCGCGACTCCTCGGCAACACTGATCCCGTTCGTGAAGGCCGACGATCCGCTCCTGGCGGTCTCGGTCGATGCCGGTGGCAGTGGACGGGGGAGCGGTGGAATGGCCAGCAAGCTGATCTCTGCGCAGATGGCGTCACGTTCAGGTATCCGCAGCGTCATCGCACGGGCGTCACGACCCGGTGTGCTCGCAGGATCGGCGTCGAACGAACTCGTGGGCACCACGTTCGAGCCCCACGAGCGAACGTTGTCGGCGCGCAAGCTCTGGATCGCCTTCGCTGCCGAAGTGGCAGGGCGTGTGGTGGTGGACGACGGTGCGCTGCGGGCACTGAGCGACCGCCCGACCAGCCTGCTCCCTGCGGGTGCGAAGTCGGTCGGCGGGGTGTTCGAAACCGGTCAGGTCGTCGAACTCGTCGGGCCAGGCGGTGAGGTTTTCGCTCGTGGTATCTCGGCGATGTCGTCCGCGACGGCATCAGCGGTGGTCGGACGCAATACCGACGACCTCCCCGACGGCACATCACACATGGTGCACCGCGACGACCTCGTCATCCTCTGAACCGCGGTGACCGATCGGGCCAGGCCCGAACGGGACTCAGGCGGTGCCGGGCTGGGCTTCGCCGGATTCGATGGGTGCGGCCTGCGCCCCCGAGTCGAGCCCGAGCTCGGCACGCAGCTCCGACAGACGGCTCTGCGCTTCGATGTTCGCCGTGGCCTGCTCGACTTCGAGCACGCGACTTTCGACGGTGACCTCGTTGAGTTCGGCCGATGCTTTCGCCTTGGCGTAGCGCGCCTCGATCTTTTCCTGCACCTCGTTGAAGGTGGGGACATCATCGCCAACCGTCTCGGTCAGCGACGCCATGGCCGTGTTCATCTCTTCTTGCATCTGCGCCTGATCGAGCTGGCTCATCAGCTTCGACTTCTCGGCGATCTTCTCCTGCAAGAGGCGCGAGTTCTGTGTGACGGCAGCCTTGGCTTGGTCAGACGCTTGCGTCGACTCGTAGACCATTGCCTTCAGTGACTCCACGTCCGCTTCAACGGAAATGAGCTTGTCGGTGATGGTCTCAGCAGCGTGGGTGTACTGCGTGGCCTTCTCGGTGTTGCCAGCCTTCTCGGCATCGCTGGCCATGATCAGCGCCTGGCGAGCGTTGCCGTTGAGCTTCGTGAGCTCTTCCATCTTCTTGTTCAAACGGATCTCGGACTGCTTCTGGTTCGCGATGACGTTGGCAGCCTGCTCCTTGAGGCGCTTGTGCTGGCTGTGAGCTTCGCCGATTGCCTGCTCGAGCTGGATCTTCGGATCAGCATTCGCTTCGGCTCGACCGCTGATCTTTGCGACGAAGTACTTCCACTGCCTCTTGATGTACTTGAACATCACACCATTCTAGTCCGCAGGAGTGGCGGCTCGGCCCGAGAAACGGGCCGGGAGCCGGCGGCGCAGTGCGTCGAGCTCGGGTGCGCCCATTGCGCCGAGCAAAACGACGTACACGATGAGGCCGACGATTGCGCCGAGTACCAACCGGGTGACCGCCCCGCCACCGGTGTTGCCGCCGACATTTCGAACAATGAACCAGATCGACTCACCCATCAGAGCCGCCGCCACAACGATCCGGAACAGACTGGCGAAAATGTCGCGTAACGAAAAGCCCGGCACCTTGTAGCTGAGGATCTGGAGCACCCAGAGCGCAGCGATCACGTACGCGATGGCGAACGACGCACCGAGTCCGAGCACGCCGTAGGCACCGACGAGCACAACGCCGATCACGATGTTGATGAGGTTCTCGACGACATTCACCTTGAACGCTGTCTTGGTGTCCTGGTGGGCATAGAAGGCTCGGAGCACGAAGAGGTAGATCGAGAACGCACCGAGCCCGAGCGCGAACCCTGCCAGCGTTCGTGACGTGGCCAACGCATCTTCGGCGGTGAAGTTGCGATATTCGAGTGCGGCACCGATGAGGGGTCGGCGCAGGACGAACAGGCCGACACCAGCGGGGATCGTGAGCAGTGCCGTCATCCGAATGCCGAGCGATGCGGCGTCGATGAACTTCTGCTTGTTCTTTTCGGCCACGGCACGAGCCATCTCCGGTTGAAACGTGGTGGCGATGGACACGCCCAGCAATCCGTGGGGGAGGATGAAGAACGTGAACGCTGCGAAGTAGGCAGTGGAGCCCGATGAGCCCGGCTCGGTCAGGTTGCGGATGATGACCAACGCCACGATGTTCGCCCCGACGAAACCGAGCGTCCAGAACGAGAGCGACAGCAGCTTCTTCACCGCCGGGTGCTTCAGGTTCCACACGAACTTGGGGCGGAGCCCTGCACGCCAGGCAGCAGGGACCAGCGTGACGGCCATGGCCCCGATGCCGAGTGTGGCGCCGAGCCCGAGCGTGAGGCGGAGCCTGGAATCGTCCAGCACGTCGGTGAGCACGTACTCGCCGGCAGCGGGCTCCGGAATCGACAGCAGCGTGGCGATGATGATGATGTTCGGCAGGATCGGGCTCCACGCAGCTGCGAAGAACCGACGTTTCGAGTTCAGGTAGGCGTTGGCCAAGCCCGTGAGGCCGTAGAACAGGATTTGCACGAGGAAGATCCGAGCCAGCACCGTGCCGACTTGGCGGAACGTGTCGGCGTCCACATCATCGGCGACGACGCGGGAGAACAGCCCGAAGATCAATGGGGCAGCGGCCACGGCGATGATCGTGACCACGAAGATCAGCGCCATGGCGGTGCTCACCACGACGTTGCGGGCCTCGTCATCGTCGTTCGTGTCGAATGACGTGAAGAGCGGCACCAGGGTCGCGGACAGCACACCGCCCACGAGGAGTTCGTACACGATGTTCGGCGACTCGTTGGCGAGAATGTAGGCGTCGCTGACCGCCGTTCCGCCGAGTACTGCAGCGAGTGCAACGAACCGAAGCAGGCCGGTGAAACGTGACAGCAGCGTGCCGACCGCGACGATCAGGTTGCTCTTGAGGAGTCCGCTCATGTCGACATCAGGGGGTGGTCACGGGCGGTTGGTCTCGTCGACCGCTTGACGCAGCGCCTCGAGCTCGACCACCAGATCGTCCACATCGTGCTCGTATGCATCGGTGTCGCCGGCACCGATCGCAACCTCGGCGGCGCGAGAAACCAGCTCGTCCAACCGTGTCTGGGTCAGCCGCAGCCGATCGGCGGTCTTGGACGACTCGAGTTCCAACCGAGCCACTGCTTCGAGTTGTTGTTCGACGGAGGTGATGGCCGCAGCGAGATCCGGGTTGGCACCGGATTCGGCTTGAGCGCTCAGTGTTGCCTGCTTGTCGCGCAGTGCCACGGGCTCGAGGCGGCGAATCGCCGCGTCGATCTGGTCGCCACGTTGCGCGATCTGCCAGGTTTCGCGCATGCCGTCGTCGAGACGCTCGGCCACGGTCGACATGCGCTCGCGGAGCGGACCGGCATCAGCGGCCTCGATGGTCTGGCGCAGCTTGGTTCCCGAACGCAGCGCTCCCTGCACGAACTGGCGCCACGGTTCGCCGATCGTGAATGGGTCGATGCTGCTGCCCGGTGGTGTGCGCAGCGAGCTGATGAGGACGACCGCCACGCCGACCGCGATCACCGCGCCGAGAAGAATCAGTACCCACCACATCCGACCTCGACGCTACTTGCGTGGCAACTCCAGCACCGGCACCTCGGATTCTGCAACCCGGGTTGGGAACCCGTAGCTAGCTGACGGGGTGGATGTCGTCGCCGGTCAGCGTGGTGAGATCGTCATCGGTGAGATCTGCTTCGTCGGTGTCGGCGAGGCGCAGTGCGTGGTGGCCAACGGCGGCTTCGAAGATGTTGCGCACGAACCGCCCGTTGCCGAAACCTCGGCCGCGCGGCTCGGCGTCGATCACTTCGGCCAGCTTGGTTTCGCCGGTGTCATCGAGGTGGTACTCCTTGCTGCCCGCAATCAACCCGAAGATCGCCACCAACTCGTCGGTGTCGTAGTCCGGAAAGTGGATCGTGCGCGTGAATCGGCTCTTCAGGCCGGGGTTGGAGTCGATCAGTTCCTGCATCTCGGTGGGGTATCCGGCAGCGACCACCGAGAGGTCGTCACGGTGGTCCTCCATGAATTTCACGATGGTGTCCACCGCTTCGAGCCCGAAGTCGTTCTCACCGCCTCGAGCGAGCGCATACGCTTCGTCGATCAGGAGCGAGCCACCGATGGCGGAGTCGAGTACCTGGCGGGTCTTGGTGGCGGTCTGACCAACGAATCCTGCAACGAGGTCCGAGCGGTCGGTCTCCACGAGGTGCCCTTTCGATACGACACCGAGGGACCTGAAGATCTGCGAGAGCAACCGCGCCACCGTGGTCTTGCCGGTGCCGGGGTTCCCGCTGAACACCAGGTGCTTGGAGGTGTCGATCGTGGGCAGGTCTCGCGCCGCTCGCATCTCCTGGATGCGCAGCAGCGAGGTGAGTCGCCGGACCTCCTCCTTGACGTGATCGAGACCGACGAGCGCGTCGAGTTCGGCGAGGAGTTCTTCGATGGGGCGCTCCGGCGGCAGCTCGATCTCGGGCTCGGGAATCGACGGTCCGCCGGCGGTCGCCCCGGCTTTCGTGGCGGGTGCCGAGGCATCGGGTTGGCCGGGGCGAGGGACACCATGTTCGTCCATGCCCTGCAGCAGCATGGAGCGGAACCGATCGATTGCGGCGATCTCTTGTGGCGACGGGACAAGATCCAGCGCTGCGGTGGCATGCGCGAGCGACATCGCAAGCGTGTAGTAGCTGTTCGCTCTGCGCTGCGTGTCCTGTGCGTCTGCCTTGACGAGGAGGTCGAACATCGTGCTGGGTGAATCCAGCCAGCGTTTGCGTCCGGAGAATGTGTCGTCGTCACGAAGCTGCTGGGGTCGCACGATCATCGGCGGATTCAGTTCGGTACCGATCCCGCCGATCCAGGCGTCGAGCTCATCGGTGGTGTGGCGACCGTCTGCATCGATGAACGCGGCCACGAGATTCGATGCTTCGATGACGCACTCGTCGCGATGATCAGAACCGCCCGACAGTTCGTCGAGACGCGACGACATCGCATCGATGAAGTCGCGGGCTTTGTCTTGGAAGGCCTGGCTCATCGAGATCACACTACGCAGCACCTCTACGTCGTGGCGGGACGTTCTTGTCGACGCCACGATCACCGACGCGTGTGAAGATGTCGGCATGGATATCGCGTGGGACCCTCCGGGGCCCGGAACCTGGGAACTCGACCGCTCACACTTCGCTCCGACGGTGTCGCGATTGATGATCGACCTGATGGAATCAACCGCTTCCCAAGGCGTCAGGGAAGGCATGGACATCGTCGGAGCTCCGCTCGACACGATGGACGTCCGCTTCGTGAACGGTCAGATGTATCGACGCCTTGTCCCGATCATCGGCGGGGCGTCCGCAACGAAGCGGCCGCCGCCTGCGGCGTTGGTTCGAGCGGTGTTCGCGGTGCATCCGCGGTTGCGTCGTCGCGTGCGGACCGCCGGGGCGGCAATGACGGAACGTTCGTGGCGAGCCGAGGCTGAGCGATGGGAACAGGAGTGGAAGCCCGAACTCGTTGCGGCCAACCGGCGTCTTGCTGCGATCGACCACACCGCACTCGATGACGCTGACTTGGCAATGCACCTCGACACTTGCGTCGACCACCTGGCCAGATCGATGGTGCTGCACTTTCGACTCCACATCAGCGACCTGGGCCCGATCGGTCGACTGCTGAATCGGACCGACGAGTGGGGGATCGACCGAGTGCTCGTGATGTCGTCACTCGCCGGTGCGTCACCGTCGACGAGTGAGCCCAAAGATGCGCTTCGGCCACTGGCGGCGCTGCTGTCCGAGCATGGAGTCACACCCGCCACCCTCGACGAGGTTCGCTCGGTCGGAGTCGAAGCGGAGCGGTTGCTCGATGCCTACCTGCTCGACTACGGCACACGCCTCACCACCGGGTACGACCTGACCGACCGGACCCTGGGCGAACTCCCGCACATCACGCTCACCTCGCTCGCGGACCCGATGCTCTTGGAGGCCGAATCGTCCGCTGACCGGGCGTCGGCCCGCGGCGATGCGGCGCTGCACACCGTGCGAGTGCACGTACCCGAAGGATCGCGTGATGAGTTCGATGAGCTCATCGACGATGCGCGGCGGCTCTATGGCTTGCGTGACGAGAACGGACCGCTCACCGTGGAGTGGCCCGGCGGGGTGACGCGGTTGGTCATCCTCGAGGTGGGAAGACGTCTTGCTGCTGCTGGCCGCCTGCTCCACCAGGACCATGTCGCTGACTTATCCGGTGAGGAGATGAGCGCAGCGTTACGCGGCCAGGTCGGCCCGAAGGCGGAGGCGGTGGCCACGAGACACGACGTCCGCGTCGCCCGCAACGAGCTCGTGAGCCCCGCCTTCTTGGGCCCCGAGCCGGTCGAGCCCGACTTGGCGTCGCTACCGAGCGAGATGCGCGAGATGATGCAGATCACCGTGTCGGTACTCGAGCTCCTCGAAGCCGCGCCGGGTGGATCGACGCTCACCGGAACCGGTATCGGAACGGAGACCTATGCGGGCGTGGCTCGGGTGGTCGTCGACGCGGCCGACGCAATCGACCGAGTCGAACCGGGTGACGTGGTCGTCACCCAGTTCACCGCTCCGACCTTCAATTCGATTCTGGCAATCGCCGGCGCTGTGGTCACCGAACATGGCGGGCTGCTGTGCCACACCGCGGTGATCGCTCGCGAACTCGGTATCGCCGGGATCGTGGGAGTGAGCGGCGCGCTCGACATTCCCGACGGCGCCCGGGTCGAAGTGAACCCGAGCGCCGGAACGGTGCAGTTGCTCGAAGCGTTCTGAGCTCGTCAGCGCGTCGACGCCCCGATCGTCAAACGTGCTTGGCACGTTCGGCGAGGGTGGGTGGCGGCGATCAGGAACGGACGCTGGTTCGACCCGAGAACGCCATCAGTTGATCGACGGCGTTCGTCGAGTCGGTCTCCACGGCGTCGTCGAACCGGCCAGGTCCGCGCATCTGCTCGGCCATCGGCGCAAGGATCGCTTGCGTTGCTGCGGCCGATGCTTCGTCGATGCCATGGTCGATTCCTGTGGCGTCGGCAATGTCCCAGGCGTGTGCCATGGTGTCCATCGACATCAGCGCCAAAAAGCCATCGAGGGGCATGCCGAACGGCGTGTCATGCGCAAGCGCTCCAGGCTGATCCAGCGCAGCAACGGCGGCGTCGACAGCAGACGACAGCGTGGCTGCTGGGTCGGCGCCGGCACGTTCCGCTTCGGGCATGTCTGCTGCCATACCGCCGCCAGCAGCGAAGTTGGCCACCGTCTCGAGGCCCCAAGTGATGTGGCCGGCCACCTGTCGTGCTGACCAACCTTCACAGCAGGACGCATTGTCCCAGGCGGCGCCCGGCACGCGGTTGGCAACGCTGCGCAGCATGGAGGCGCCCTTGACGAAACTCTGGAGGTTCTGGCTCATGTGACGCACGCTAGGCGATCAACCGAGCATTCGATTCCGTTCGAGCGTCTACCGAGCGGTAAGTTCGACGAACTATGACGATGACCCCCGATGCAGCCGCCTCACCTGCTGACGCAGATCCCCGCTTCGAAAGCGTTCAGCAGGTGCGTGATGCGCTGCGTGACGCTCAATACCTCGCCGACGATGGGATCGCTGGCATTGCGTACCTGGCCGATCGGTTGCAGAAGCCGATTCTGGTGGAAGGCCCGGCGGGTACTGGCAAGACTCAGCTGGCGAAGTCGATTGCGGAGATCACCGATGCACGCTTGATCCGACTCCAGTGCTACGAGGGGCTCGACGAGAGCAAAGCGCTGTACGAGTGGAACTACAAGAAGCAGTTGCTGCGCATTCAGACCGAGCGCGGTGGCGACGAGAAGTCCGAGGACTGGACGGATCTCAAAGACGACATCTTCTCCGACGAGTTCTTGCTGACCCGCCCGCTGCTCGAAGCAATCACTGCCGACGATCCCGTCGTGCTGCTGATCGACGAAGTGGATCGTGTCGAAGTCGAAACCGAGGCGTTGCTCCTCGAGATCCTGTCCGACTACCAGGTCTCGATTCCTGAACTGGGCACGATCACCGCAAAGCAGATTCCGTTGGTGTTCCTGACCTCGAACAACACTCGTGAACTGTCCGAAGCGCTCAAGCGCCGCTGTCTCTATCTTCACGTCGACTACCCGGAGCTGGAGCGCGAGAAGGAGATCGTGCTGGCGAAGACGCCAGGCATCACCGAGAACCTCGCTGACCAGATCGCCCGCATCGTGCGATCGATCCGCAACCTCGATCTGAAGAAGGCACCGAGTGTCTCCGAAACCCTCGACTGGGCCCGCACGCTGATGCTGCTCAACATCGAGACCATCGACGAGCAGACCGCCAAGGACACCTTGAGCATCCTGTTGAAGTACCAGACCGACATCGCAAAGGCCACCAAGGAACTGTCGGTCGATGACTGAACGCTCCAGCGGCTCGCCCTCCGGTCACCGAACAGGCCAGGCGCGTGCGGTAGCGGCCGGGGATCGGGTTGCGTCATGACGGACGTCGTTGGATCGCACACGCAGCAGCAGGGCGGCATGCTCGATCTGCTGAACGGGTTCGTGGTGGAACTCCGCAACGCCGGGCTTCCGGTGTCGCTCACCGAGAACCTCGATGCAATGGAGGCTGTTCAGCACATTCCGCTGGAGGATCGCGATGCATTCAAGTACGCGCTCGGCGCGACGCTGATCAAGAACCATGCGCACTGGCGCAGCTTCGAAACCGTGTTCGAGGTGTACTTCAGCCTGCGCGGGCCGGAATACAAGATCTCCGAGGGCGATGGCGACAGCGACATCGACGATCTGTGGCGCGAGATGCAAGAGGCGCAGCAGCAGGGCGAAGGTAATGGCCAGGGCGGCATGGACGGGATGACTCCCGAAGAGATCGCTCAGATGCTGATGCAGGCGCTGATGAACGGTGATCAGGGCATGATGCGCGCCATGGCCAAGCAGGCTGTGCAGCGATTTGCCGGCATGGAACCTGGCCGTCCCGTTGGCGGCACGTACTACCTGTACCGCACGCTGCGAAATCTCGACCTCGACAACATGCTCGAGAAGATGATGGAAGCCTCGCAGCAAGAGGCGCCCGGCGACCTCACATCGTTGGAAGAGCGCCTCGAGAAAGAGGAGTTCGAGGACCGGATCGAGAAGTTCAAGGGCGAGATCGAAGCAGAGATCCGTCGTCGGCTCGTGGCTGACCGCGGCGCCGAGGCAATGGCCAAGACCTTGCGCAAGCCGTTGCCCGAAGACGTCGAGTTCATGCACGCATCGCGTGACGAGATGTCAGCGTTGAAGAAGTCGCTGGGGCCGTTGACGCGCAAGCTGGCCGCCCGGCTGGCACGCAAGCGAAAGCACAAGCGCAAGGGTCCGCTCGACTTCCGCAGCACCGTGCGCCACTCGCTCAGCTACGGCGGTGTGCCTGCCGAGCCGCAGTTCAAGGCACCGCGAGTCGCAAAGCCCGAACTGATCGTGATTGCCGACATCTCCGGCTCGGTCGCAGCGTTTGCCCGCTTCACGCTGATGCTCGTGTACGCCATCCAGAATCAGTTCTCGAAGGTTCGTTCGTTCGTGTTCATCGATGGGATCGATGAAGTGACCGACTATTTCAAGTCCACGGAGGACATCCAGGAAGCAATCCATCGGGTCAACACCGAGGCGGACGTGGTGTGGGTCGACGGGCACTCCGACTACGGACACGCCTTCGAGGTGTGGTGGAACGAACACGGCAAGGACGTCACCACGAAGTCGACCGTGCTGTTCCTGGGCGATGCGCGGAACAACTATCACGCAAGTCAGGCCTGGGTGGTGAAAGAGATCCAGAAGAAGGCTCGCCACGTGTACTGGCTGAACCCGGAGCCCAAGAGCTACTGGAACACCGGCGATTCGATCGTGGGGGAGTACGGCTCGTACACCGACGGTGTCTATGAGTGCCGCAATCTGCGTCAGCTCGAAGCGTTCGTCGACCTGCTTGCCTGAGTCGCGTTCCGGGCAACGCTTCGGGCGTCACCCTTTGTCGACGCCGAGTTCTTCCATCAGCGCATCGATGCGACGTGTTTGTCGGGCGAGTGCTGCTTCGAGTGCTGCGACCCGCTCGGCGAGGTCATGGGATCGATCTTCTGCTCGATCATCTGCGGGCGCCGCGTTGACAGCCTCGTCGCCGACCGTTGAACCCGCCGCCACCACGCCATCGTGGGGGCGGTCGTCATTCGTTGCGGGTTGCCACCGCTGTTCGATCCGTGGTTCGCGTTCTCCCGGTCGCCGATCGAGACGGCGAACGAGGGGAGTCTCGCGTGTGCTCAGGGCATCGATCGCGGCGTCGACGGTGGTGAGGTCGCCGTTGGGGCCGTCGTCGTAGCGTTCTGTGCGCGTGACGATCTCGTTGATTGTCTGTGGGCCCCGGAGGGTCAGAACGGCGAGTATCGCGACCTCGGCGCCAGTCAATCCCAAGCTCTCTGCGACCACATGCTTGTGCTTCGAGGCACGGCTGCTGCCGCCCGTGACCATCCGTGCGAGTTCGAGTTGGCGCAGCTCGATCATCGTGGAGTCCACGTCACGGTCGGTGTAGGCAACGACCGGCGACCGGTTGGTGCTCTGATTGCAAGCCGTCACCAACGAGTTGGTGGTCAGGGGATAGCTGTCGGGGGTGGTCGCTGCCTTCTCCATGAGACAGGCGAGTACCCGGGCTTGCATCGCGGTCAGTTCCACGCCCCCGATCCTGCCACCGATCAGCTGGGTAGCCGAATCAATTGGGCGTCGGCCGCAAGGCATCAGCGCAACACCTGGGATCGCAGCCCTCCTCAGCTTGCGGTGATACGGAGCGGGTCGACGTTCGGACGGCCGGTGGCAGTGCCGAGAGAAGTGCTCCGATCTGCCGGAGAGCGCGTGGGATTGTGGGCCCGGTTACCCAATTCGATCTTGGCGAAGAATCGACGGCGGCACCTGACGCAACGAACGAGTGAGCGTTTGCTGGCGATCGATGCCGCGTAGCGAACGCCCCCGAGGTCCCACACGGACTGGTCGGTGCCGCACTTCGAGCACGTCATCATCCAACTGCGTGATTCGGCCTCGAATTCCGAAGCGCGTTCGACGCCTGCCGCGTTCAGGATCCGTTCTCGTGATGCGCCCACGATTCCCTCGGTAGCCGGGGCGGAGCGCTACCAGCTCCGCAGAGGCGCGTGATCTCGCCGTGTGGACGCGATCGGCAGGTGCTCTTCGACTACCACGCCGGCATCCACGTCATCCTCCCGACACCCGAAGGCGACCGGGGCGTCGAAATCGATGCTCTCCTCCCGTCGGCGCTCGGCCAGCTGGTCGATAGTGGCGGGCTATCGGCAGTCGACCGCAACCTCGAGTGCGTGGCAGATCTCTCGCATCCGTGCGCCGCTGAGTGCACCGATCCGCTCGACCAGCACTGCGGTTGATACCGACTCGATCGAGTCCAGGTTCACAGCACAGCGTCGTCCGATCGGGTCGTCGCCGGGCTCGAGCACAACCTCACTCGGCAGGCTTCGGATCGTGGTCGTGCACGGTGCAATGAGCGCACGACGCAACGGCGGGATGGCTGCGTCACGCGACAGGATCACGACTGGCCGTCGACCGATCTCGGGTGGTTCGCACCACCACAACTCACCGCGGATCGGCAAACCGCTCACGTCGCCGAAGCCGCAGTTCGGAACGAAGCGAGGTCGCCCCATTCATCTTCGCCGTCAATTGGGTGAGCTTCGTACGCAGCTTTGTAGGCGGCATCGATTTCGGCAGACCGGTAGCTCGTGAGGAGTGCTGACAGTGCCTCATCGATGAGCTCGGCATCAGTGGTTCCAGCATGGATTCGGCGAGCGTCATCGAGGAGGGTGCGGTCAACGGTTGTGCTGATCCGAGCGCGAGTCATGCCACAATCATGCCATGGTTACGCGACGTTAAGAACCTGCCCGAGAATGTTCAGCTCCCCGTCGCTCCCAGCCCACCCGTGATCGGCACGTCCGCGCTTGGCCATGTGCGCGAGACAGCGCCGAGCGATTGTCGAACACGCCGGACCTCGAAGCCGATCGATTGAGTTCGTGACAGACTGCGATCGATGGCGCTCGCATTTCTCGAGATCCTCATCCAGCCGCTTTTCGAGGTCGTTGTCTGGCTCCTGACCGCCGTCGTCGGTCTCGCTATCGCCGAGCTTGCCTACTCCGTGTGGCTGGGTATGCGATGGGTCATTGCGTCAGATCGCGGAGCCCACGTGCTGAGGGATCTCCATGGTGCGACCTGGAGTGTCCGCTCGACCTGGCGCCCGTGGCCGAGCCAGTGGCCGTTGTCCAAGAAACTCTTCGGGCTCCGGCGGCGCGCTCCCGGAGAAAGCGGTCGCAGCGAGCAGCACTGGCTGCACCCAACGCAGATGGCGGGTCGCTTCGACGATGCCCTGTTCTTGGTTGCTCCTTTCGTTGTCGTCGTGCTGCTCGTCTTTATCGCTGTGTTCATTGTCGAGACCGTGATCGTGGTCTTACTCGTTTCCGTCGCTGCGAGTTGGCGATTCGTGAGCCGCCGAAGCTGGCGAGTTCAGGTAGCCGGACCCGATGGAACTGTGACGACGCGTGCCGGACTGAGCTTTGGAGAAGCAACCACGATTGCCGAACGCGTCAAAGCCACTCTGAGGTCAAGCGGGTCACCGGACGTTGAACAAGCAATGAGTCGAAGGCTTTGAAGTGCTCCCGGAAGTGACGCTCCGCCACGGTTGACGATGCGTTGCGTAACCGGCGTTCGGGGGTACCCCGGCCGCTACGCGACAGTCGAGGTGATCAACACCCACTCATAGTCAGGGAACTCAGCCAGGTCTGGTCGTGATAGCGCATTCAGCGTGTGATCTCGTGCGACCTCGATCTGCGTCTCGGGCGCGTCGTCACCGGGTCGGACCCCCGGGCCTGTCGCCTGTGCCCGCCCTGATCATCACGCTGGTGCAAGGACGTCCGCTGGCGTTCGCAACCCGAGCGTGTGGGGAGGTGTGTCGTACCGCGACGAGCGAACGCCTGTGGTGACATCTCGATCGGGCGATCGTCCTCCCTCTCAGTCGGAAGGATCAGCACCCACGACAGTGAGGACCTCGGCGAGTGACTTGCGGCGTAGCGACGGGACCTTGCAGTCCGGCGTCGGGAAGCCGATTGGAAACAACACGAATGGACGCTCGTTGTCCGGACGATCGAGTTCCCGAGTGAGGAATGCCATTGGACTCGGGGTGTGGGTCAGGGTTGCGAGGCCCATGTGATGCAGTGCAGCGATGAACAGCCCGGCGGCGATGCCGCAGCTCTCCTTCACGTAGTAGTGGTGGCGTTTGGACCCGTCGGCACGCACGCCGTAGCGCTGCTCGAACAGCACCACGATCCACGGTGCAACATCGAGAAACTCCTTGTGCCAGTCGGTTCCCAGCGGAGCGACTTCGCTCTGCCACCGCTCGTTCATTCGGCCGTCGGCGCCGTCGATGCCATAGTTCGCGCGCTCCTCGGCCTCGGCGGCAGCCCGGATCCGCTGCTTCACGTTCGGGTCGGCCGTTGCAACAAAGCTCCACGGCTGCTGATGCGCACCGGACGGGGCGGTCGAAGCAGTCGCAACTGCGAGCTCGATCAACGACCTCGGCACCGCCTCGTTGGACAGCATGCGGACGCTGCGCCGCTGCGACATCTCATCGTGGAATGACTCGGCACGGGTGTGCATCGATGCGGGATCGTGGCGAGTGAACCCCAGCGTGTCGAATGGGTACTGCGCTGCGGTGGCGGCGTCAGGGTACGGATGCTCGTATCGGTGAACCACATCGTGAGCGTGGCACACGTGCGATGTCGACTCGATGACTTCGTGTTCGCAGTTCAAGAAATCATCTGGATCATCCGATGGAAGAAAGAAGCACAAACAACGACGGGGTGCTCGCCTCGTCCAGACACTCAGGAGCTCCGTTGGGCCCAATCGATCGTGAACAAGCCAGCCACCCATCACTCGCCGACGCGCTGGAACGTCCTATCGACTTCGAGTTCATGGGGCCGAGTGAATGGTTCGAGTTTCACTGTGAGCTGTACGACGTGGTTCGAGACCTGGCCTTCACGGTTGATTCGATCGGTCCGGGAGTGATCCGGCTGCGCAACGGCCGGTCGCTCAGTTTGCTCCAACTCGCGCAACACTGTCACCTGCGTGCCCGCGAGGACTGGCACGAGTTGATTTCGACACACCTCTGCACCATGACCGCACACCTCCACGACGGACCCGAAACGTTTTCCATGTTCGACCTCCGGGTCCGCCTGGTGCCAGACGTTCCCGCCGACGGTGAGATCCTGCGCTCGCTCGGGTCGCGCCCGTTCGTAGAAGGAGTCGTTCAGGTGTTGGCGATCGACGTGGCGGGGGCAGTTCGATGCGTTCCTGAAAGCGAGATCGTCGAACTCGGATGGAATGCCGATGAAGCCTGGGCCAGCGCCCGTGCCCAGACCGAGATGTTCGAAGTCCCCGACGAGTTGCACACCATCGACATCGGCGGAGTCGACATCTTGCATGTCTTCGGCGAACGGTCCTTCACAGCCAGCATGGTCGGCGTGGTCGACCAACTCGTTGCCGAAGTGGCTCACATCGGCGAGACGGGAGCGATCGTGTCGATGCCCTTGCGTCACAGCTTGCTGGTGCACCCAATCGACGATTCCTCCGTACGCACAGCGATTGCCGGCATGATCCCGATCACTCGCCAGTTGTTCAAGCAGGGTCCAGGATCGGTCAGCCCACATCTCTATTGGTGGCGTGACGGCGCACTCGAGTGGATCCCGACGTTCTTCGACGGCACCATGGGCGGAGTGGAGTTCTACCCGTCTGACGAACTGGGCGCCCTCGTCGCTGGACTCGTCGACTGAACAGCGCTACTCCGCCGTCGTGACCTGATTCAGGAACCGGGTGACGTCAGCTGCACTCTGCAGTCGCACGACCCGTGCGTGTGACCAAAAGTCGCCGCTGGCGTATCCGTCGTACACGGACCGATACTGATCGTGGTGTTGCCATGACCAGAGGAGGACATTCCGGTTCGGATCGCGTGAGAACAGATTCGCCAATCGCTCTCTGTTGCCGTTGCACACCTCGGCTCGAGTGGCGACTCGACGCACCGATCGCTTGAGCAAGCGCCACATCGAGACGCGTCGGGGGAGATCCAGCCACACAATGGTGTCCGCACGGCGTTGCACCAGGTCAGCAACGTTGCGGTAGTTCCCTGGGATCACCCATCCGCCGCTGCTGTCGTCGCCCTCGGACGCGGTGATCGCCGTCATCACCTTCGCTCGAAACTCCGGTGTCGGCGTCGGGGTCCAGTTCGGGCCGTGCATCAAGTCATCGAGTTCGATGACGTCGGTCCCAACGTGCGTTGCAATCGCAGACGCAAGCGTGGACTTGCCCACACCAGAGGATCCAACGACGGCCACCCGAAGCACGGCGACGTCAGCCGCCGCGCTGGTAGTTCGGCGCTTCTTGGGTGATGGTGACGTCGTGAGGGTGTGACTCCTCGCGCCCGGCGGTGGTGACCCGCATGAACCGAGCTTGGCGGAGACCGTCAAGCGTGGCGGCACCGGCGTAGCCCATGCCCGAACGGAGGCCGCCGACCAACTGATACAGCACGTCACCGAGGGGTCCGGCGTACGGGACCCGACCCTCGATGCCTTCCGGAACCAGCTTCTGGCTCGATGCCCCCACTGCGGTCTTTCCCGAGGCCGACTGGCCCGTGGCATATCGATCGGCACTGTCGCCGGTCATTGCGCCCATCGACCCCATGCCCCGGTAGCTCTTGTAGCGGCGCCCGTCCATGAGTTCCATCTCGCCCGGTGATTCCTCGGTGCCGGCGAGGAGTGAACCGATCATCACGGTCTGAGATCCGGCGGCGATTGCCTTGACGATGTCGCCCGAGAAGGTGATGCCACCGTCACCGATGATCGGAACGCCGAGCTGACGGGCGCGTCGGGTGGTGTGCCAGATCGCGGACAGCTGCGGCATGCCGGCGCCCGACACGACACGGGTGGTGCAGATAGAACCGGCGCCTACTCCGACCTTGATGGCATCAGCGCCCGCCGTCGCAAGCGCCTCGACACCTTCTTCGGTCACGACGTTGCCGGCGGTGACCGGCAGGTCCGGCCACGAACCCTTGATCCGCTCGATGGCCTTCACCACGTTGGCCGAATGACCGTGAGCGGTGTCGATGGATACTGCATCGACACTCATTTCCACCAAGGCGCTGACGCGTTCTTCGAGGTCGACACCGACGCCGACCGCAGCGGCGGCGCGCAAGCGACCCTTGCCGTCGCGTGAGGCATTGGGAAAGTCGAGGCGCTTCTGGATGTCTTTCACCGTGATCAGTCCGGCAAGACATCCGGCGCCGTCGACGAGGGGCAGCTTCTCGATCCGGTGCTGCTGCAGAATGGCTCGGGCTTCGTCGAGCGATGTGCCCACTTCTGCTGTGACGAGTCCGTTGCGGGCATCAGCCGACGTCATGAACTCGGTGACCGGGCGGTCGAAGTCGGTGCCTTCACAGAACCGGATGTCGCGGTTGGTCAAAATGCCGACGAGGTGACCACCATCGTCGGTGATCGGCACACCCGAGAACTTGAAGCGGTGCATGAGCGACTCGGCCTCATGCAGCAGCGCCGTGGGCGGCAAGGTGACGGGATCGGTGATCATGCCGGACTGCGAACGCTTGACCTTTTGCACCTCGGCGGCCTGGTCGGCAATGGACATGTTGCGGTGGATCACACCGATGCCGCCGTGGCGAGCCATGGCGATTGCCATACGGGCCTCGGTGACCTTGTCCATGGCAGCAGACACCAGCGGCACAGCGAGTTCGATGTCGGCCGCGAAGGTGGCGGACGTGTCCACAGCGTCAGGAAGCGTCTCGGACCATCCGGGGATCACCACGACGTCGTCGAAGGTCAACGCCTCGAATCGATCGAAGAAGTCGTCGTTCACGTTCGCAATGTCGGTCATGTCGGGACCCTTCAATCGGAGTTCGTCGTGCGGTGTTGATGTGCCAGTGTGCCAGACCAACCGGCGGGAACGACCCGCACGAGCTGAACGTGTCGGACGGCCGACGGCATCTGTTGGCCCGGCGGTGGGCGTGGTCGGCGACTCCGGTGCACGGGCCAAGGATTCTTCCACCGGGTTGAAGAATCCGTAGTCAGTCGGCGGGGGATGCTGCTTTGGGCTCGTTGCAGAGCTTGGCCAGCGTGTGCACGAGGACGTGGCGCTCGGTCTCGTGCATGGCGCTCGCGAATTCCTCACGCGTGCCAGAGGCGTCGATCGGAACGATCCGAGTCTCGAGCACGGGTCCGTCATCGACGCCCTCGTCTGGAACGAGGTGCACCATGACGCCCGAATAGCTGCGTTTGCCCGCCTGGGCCTCGGTCCACGCCCGATCGATCGCATTGATGCCGGGTAGTTCACCGGGGAGTGCTGGATGAAGATTGATGACAGCGCCCGGGAATCGAGCCAAGAAATTCATGCTCAGCAACCGCATCCAACCAGCGAGCACGACCCAGTCCGGGTCGAGGGTCGCAACGGTCTCGGCGAGGCGTTGGTCGTACTCTGCACGTTCCTCGGCGACACCGCGCGTGACGATGCGAGCCGGTATACCGAATCCGTCAGCGCGGTCAAGGGCATAGGCGCTTGTTCGGTTCGCCACGAGGCCCACGATGTCGGCGTCGATTGCCCCGGACCGGCATGCGTCGATCACGGCTTGGAAATTCGTTCCCGACCCCGAGGCGAGAACGACGAGGCGTGCCGTCATCGCCAGAGTCTAGGTGTGATGATCAAGCGAGGGTGACGGAACGGGGGCCGTTTACGAGTTCGCCGATCCGCCACGTGGTCTCGGGGATCTGTGACTGCACCGCGTCGGCATCGTCAGGTGAACACACCACGACCATGCCGATGCCCATGTTCAGCGTCCGGTAGAGCTCGTCGGTCGACATTTGTGGCGTGAGCTCACGCACCAGCTGGAACAACGGCGGGATCGGCCACGACGACAGGTCGATCGATGCGCCGACCCCGTCCGGCAGTACACGCGGCAGGTTCTCGGGCAAGCCGCCCCCGGTGATCTGGGCAAGGGCCTTCACGCCTCCGCCCTCGAGGGCGGCGCGCAGCGGATCCAGATAGTTCCGGTGCGGTTCCAGCAGCGCTTCGCCGAGCGGGCGATCCATGCCAGCGGGAGTGACGTCCATGGGGGCCCACTCGAACACTTTGCGCAACAGCGAGTACCCGTTCGTGTGGGGCCCCGATGACGCCACGCCGATCAGCACGTCGCCAGCCGCGACGTCAGAACGGGGGAGCAGGTCTGCTGAATCTGCGACGCCGATCAGCGTGCCGGCAATGTCGAACGCCCCGGATTGATAGACGCCCGGCATCTCGGCGGTTTCGCCACCCAGCACCGCACAGTTCGCAACCCGACAAGCGTCGGCCATGCCGGTGACGATCTCGGCGACCATGTCGGCATCGAGCACGCTCGCAGCGATGTAGTCGAGGAAGAACAACGGACGAGCGTTCTGCACCAGCACATCGCCGATGCAGTGATTGACGATGTCAGCACCGACACCGCGGACCCGACCCAGTCGGGCAGCGAGTTCCACCTTGGTGCCCACGCCATCGGTCGAAGCAACCAACACCGGATCATCGAGTTCTTTGATGGCCGCACCGGAGAACACGCCGCCGAAGCTGCCGAGTCCGTGAAGCACCCCGCGGCCAGACCCCACGTCGTGCGTGGATTCGACCGCCTGCTTCATCTGATCGACGGCGCGGGCGCCCTCGTCGATGTCGACGCCTGCTTCGGCGTAGCTGGTGAACGTTGCGCCGGGCGCACGCCAGGCAATGTCGCGACGCACCTGCATCCCGTCGAAGTGAATGGCGGCCATTCGGTCGTACGCGGTGGCCCGTGCCTCGGCGAGGTCGGTGCCGAGTCCGGTGACCGCGAGCACTCGTCCCCCCGCAACGCTCTGACCATCTGGGCCAGAGGCCACACCCGCATCGAACCGGAGCGAATTGCTGCTGAACGCCGCCGGTGACCGGTCAGAGATGACGGCGCCAGCTTCAGGAGTATCCGGATAGCCGACAGCGGCTGCCACGACGGTCACGGCCGACTGTTCACCAACGACCAGCGGCACCGACGCAATCTCGCCTCGGGTGGCAGCGAGCGCGAGTTCGGCGAGGTCGGTTTCCAGGAGTGGCAACACGGCCTGAGCCTCCGGGTCGCCGAACCGAGCGTTGTATTCGATGAGGCGTGGGCCGTCGTTGGTGAGCATCAGCCCGGCGTAGATCACCCCGACGTACGGGGTGCCTGCGGCTGCGAAGCTGTCGACGACCGGTTGCACGAACGCGGCGAGCAGCTCTGACGGGTCATACGGGACCGGTGCAGGGGCGTATGCGCCCATGCCGCCTGTGTTCGGGCCGACGTCTCCCTCGCCGATGCGCTTGTGGTCTTGGGCCAGGGGGAGTGCGACTGCGGTGGTGCCATCACACAACGCGAGGAGCGAACACTCCGGGCCGCTGATCCGCTCTTCGAGCACGAACGCGCCTGCCGCAGCAGCGTCGATAATCGCGGCGTCGGTCTCGCCGTTGGAATCGGGGACGACAACACCTTTGCCCGCAGCGAGGCCGTCGAGTTTCACCACGACCTGGGCGCCGAGATCGCTCCACCACGCACGGGCATCGTCGACGATCGTCGACGATGTCGCTGGGTCGAAGCGAGCGAAACGCGGCCCGGGAATCCCGAGGTCATGAGCGAGTTGGCGTGCGTAGCCCTTGGAGCCCTCCAGCGCAGCAAGTGCCGCGGTGGGTCCGAAACACGGAATTCCTCGGAGCGCTGCCTCGTCGGCTGCTCCAGCAACCAGCACCGCTTCGGGGCCGGGAATCACGAGGTCGGTGTCGGCAGCGGACGCCGAGCCCAGATCGGGTGCCAGGCGGACGTCGTGACCGGAACGGCGGCACGCCCACGCAATGGTCTGCTCGCGGCCTCCGCCGCCCAGAACGAGAACCTTCATCGGTTCAGCTCAAGACGCCTTCGAAGGCGAGCTTGGCTTGCGCATCGCCGACTGCGATCGGGTAGTCGCCGGTGAAGCAGGCATTGCAGTAGCCATCGTCAACACCGCTTTCGCGGCCAGCAACCGCCCGCATCATCCCGTCGAGCGAGAGGAACGCCAGGCTGTCCGCACCGATGTGTTCCTGCATCTCCGCAATGGTCTTCTGTGCGGCCATGAGATCGTCATCGTGGCCCATGTCGACACCGAAGTGACAGGCATGGGTGATGGGTGGGCAGGTGATACGCAGGTGGACTTCGGCAGCTCCGGCATCGCGCACGAGCTTCACGAGCGGCCCCGCAGTGGTGCCGCGAACGAGCGAGTCATCGATCATGATCACGCGCTTGCCCTGCAAATTTTCGGTCAGCGCATTGAACTTCAGCGCAACGCCGCGCTCGCGGATGTCCTGGGTCGGCTCGATGAACGTGCGCCCGATATAGCGGTTCTTGATCAGCCCGTCGTTGAACGGGAGCCCACTTTCGTTCGAGAACCCGATGGCGGCCGGAATCGACGAGTCCGGAACGGGGATGACGACGTCAGCGTCGACAAGTGACTCTCGTGCGAGCTCACGGCCGAGTTGTTGGCGCACGTGATGCACGGACTTGTCGTCCCATACGGAATCGGGGCGAGAGAAGTACACGAACTCGAAGGTGCACCGGGCACTGTTCTGCTGCGGTGCGAGCACCTGTTGACGTTCGATCTCAGCGCCATGCAGGGTGATCATCTCACCTGGCTTGACTTCCTCGACGTCGACACAACCCAGCGTTGCGAGTGCGCACGTCTCCGACGCGACCGCATGGCCCCCGTGTGGGAGACGACCGACCGACAATGGCCGAAAGCCCCACGGGTCACGCACAGCAATGACCTGGTCCGCTGCGAGGATGACGAGTGAGAACGCTCCCTTCCACGCTGGCAGGGTGCGCTCGATCCGTTCTTGCCACGTTCGCCCACCCGCTGCGGCGAGCATCAACGTGAACACCTCGGTGTCGCTGGTGGCGGTGAGCCCGAACCCGCGGCTCAGCAGTTCGTCACGCAGCGCTGCAGCGTTGACGAGGTTGCCGTTGTGGGCCACGGACAGCGGACCGTGCATGGTCTCCACGAGGAACGGTTGGATGTTGCGCTCCGCGTTCGATCCGGTCGTGGAATACCGGGTGTGGCCAATGGCGTGATACCCGGTGAGTGGCTTGAGTGCTTCGGGGGTGAAGACGGTCGAGACAAGGCCTGCCTCTTTGTGCATCCGGGTGCGTTGGCCGTCACTCACGGCAATGCCTGCGGCCTCCTGGCCCCGATGCTGCAGTGCAAACAACCCAAAGAACGCGAGCTGTGCCACGCCATCGCCATGGGGCGTGGAGAGCCCCAACACACCGCACTCGTCCTTGGCGTCGTCGTCATGGGTGAGGTCCGCATGTGCCCCAAGGGGCGTCGTGCCGGGGCGTTCGGCGGGAACCGCCTGCACTGGAATCGATCGGGTCATGTCACTCCAGATGGGCCACCGCGTCACGAATTCGCGGTGCCGCGGGATAGTCGGCGAACTGGAACGGCTCGCCGGTGAGCCGCTCATATGCATCAACGTAGCGCGCCGTGGTTGCACTCCAGACTTCGCTACTGAGCGCCGGTATCTCGCCGTCGCCTCGGAAGTCCACAGCCGCAAGCGCTCGACGCACGACTTCTTTGTCGAGGCTCTCGGGTTCCTGGCCGGCATCCACACGAGCCGCATACGTGGCAGCGACCCACCAGCGAGACGAATCGGGCGTGTGGACCTCGTCGATCAGCAACAGTTCACCATCATCGGTCACGCCGAACTCGTACTTGGTGTCGGCGAGAATCAGGCCGGATTCTCGTCCGCGATCAACACCGCGCTGGAAGACCGCCAAGGCTGCTGCCTGGACGCGATCCCACAACTCGGGCTCGACCAAACCGGATGCTGCCACCTCGTCACACGTGATGGGTGTGTCGTGGGCGCCCGCCTCTCCCTTGGTCGTCGGCGTGACGATTGGTTCCGGGAGTGCGTTGTTCTTGGCAAGTCCATCGGGAAGGTCGTGGCCGTAGATCGTGCGTTCGCCCCGGGCATATGCCGTCCACAGCGCGGTGTCGGTGACACCGGTGATGTGCCCGCGCACGATGACCTCGACCGGCAGCGGGTTGGCGGTGCGTGCAATCGTGACGTGTGGATCGGGAATGTCGACGATGTGATTGGCGACGATGTCCGCCGTCTGTTCGAACCACCACGCGGACAGTTGGTTCAACACCTGACCCTTGTAGGGAACCCCAGCGATGATGCGGTCGAACGCCGACAAGCGGTCGGTCGTGACGAAGAGTCGCTGTCCGGTGTGGTCGCCGCCCAGCGCGTAGGACACTCGGACCTTCCCGTCGCGACGGTCGGCCAGCGCCAGATCGATGTCAACCAGTGGCTCGGCGGTCTCGGACGGGCGGGTGGTTGTCACAGGATCTCCTCAGAGTTGTTTCGCGTGAGCGACGCCGGTCTCGAACAATCGTAGGCCGAGATGCGCAGCGCCGCCGCCACCTCGACGATGGTGCGGGTGTTGTCGTCGCACGATGTGGTTCTCAGGGTGCGGCATGAGCCCGAGGACCAGGCCGGTGGTGTCGCAGACACCGGCGATGTCGTCGACCGAACCGTTCGGGTTCGTACTGCGATACCGCAACGCGACCTGTCCAGCAGCTGCAAGCGATGCGGGGTCCGGGTGGACGTAGCGGCCTTCGCCATGAGCGATTGGACAGTGGATGGGATCGGCGATGCCCTTCGTCCAGATGCTCTTGCTCTTCTCGGCGGCTTCGAGCACGACCCAACGACAATCGAAGTCGCCCTGAGCGTTGTGGCCGAGTGAGCCTGGGATGAGGCTGGTTCGGCTCAGCACCTGGAACCCGTTGCAGATACCGAGCACGGGCCGACCTTTGTCGACGAAGTCATGGAGACGATCGCCCAACCCGAGCGTGAGATCGAGGGCGAGCATGCGGCCAGCACCCAGCGAGTCGGCGTAACTGAACCCGCCGGCGACGACTGCCAGGCGAGCGTCGTCGAGGCGACGGGGATTGTCGATGAGCTCGCGGGCCCGGACGATGCGCACGTCGGCGCCAGCCATGTCGAGCGCGGCTGCCACGTCATGGTCCCGGTTGGTGCCGGGACCCGTGATGACCAGTGCGGGAAGGCGACTCATGCTTGCTCCTGCTCGGGGTTCGATGATGCAGCCGGGGCCGTGTCTGCGAGCCGTGTGGTCGCCGAGGTGTTGAAGGCGTCGGCCAGGTCGGACACCAGGATCGGTTCCACACCGGGGAGCGAAAGCTGACCTGACTCGTTCACGTCGCCGAGGCGGAACACGTCGTTGTCCATGATCCGCATGAAGGCAGGAACACTACGTTCCTCCAGTTCGACGATCAGTCGGCCCGCGGACTCGCTGAACAGCGCGGTCACGAGGTCCGAGTGAGGGAGCTGGTCGACGGACGCTCCGAGGCGGCCGGCGACACACATTTCAGCGATCGAGATGGCCAGGCCGCCTTCGCTCACGTCGTGACACGACACGATGAGGCCCGCCTGGATCGCCGCGTGCAGATTCCGGTAGTGCATTGCAGCGTCAGGGTCAGGCGCCGGTGCCACGCCCACGTCGTCAGGAGCTTGGTTCACCATGTCCAGATGGGAGCCAGCGAACTCGGTGTTCGTCGAACCGATCAACATCAGCACGTTGCCGGGTGTCACCAGGTCCGGAGTGACACAGCGGTCCGCATCCGGAACATGGCCGACCGCGGTGATCACGAGCGTTGGCGGCACCGCATGGCGCTGCCCATCGCCACCCACGTACTCGTTGTTCAGCGAGTCCTTGCCGGAGACGAACGGGGCATTGAAGGTGAACGCAGCAGCGCAGCATCCGTCGACGGCGGCAACGAGGTCGCCGAGCGTGGTCTCACGGCGCGGGTCACCCCACGAGAAGTTGTCGAGCAGGGCGATCCGATCCGGGTCTGCGCCGACGGCAACGACGTTACGAACCGCTTCGTCAACGGCGTTGAACGCCATGGCCTCGGGGTCGTGGAGCCCGTGCCAGGGGTTGACGCCGATTCCGATTGCCACGCCAGAGGTGCTCGTGGGTGCTGCGAGCACCACGCCATCAGCGGGCCCATCGCTGGCTGCACCGATAAGCGGGCGGACCACTGTCGAGCCCAGGATCTCGTGGTCGTAGCGATGAATCGTGGGCGCTTTGGATGCAATGTTCGGGTGAGCGAGGAGCGACAGGATCGTTGCCGCAGGGTCCTCGACGACGCGGGAAGTGGCGCCGCTTCGTTTCGGGTCGGGCAGCGTTGCATCCATCTCTCGCTGCGGACGGCCGTCATGGAGGAACGTGGTGTCCAGTTCGACGACCTTGGTGCCGTTGTTGCGGACGACGAGGACGCCGTCGCCGGTGAACGAGCCGATGTCGGCCCACTCGACTCCAGCACGTTCGCATCGTTGAGCGATTGCCGAGACCCCTCTCGGAGGCACCGAGATCACCATGCGTTCCTGGGCTTCTGAGAGCCAGACCTCCCAGGGCTCGAGTCCCGGATACTTGCGTGGCACCAGCGCCAGCTCGACGTCGGCGCCGACGCCTTCGGCCATTTCACCGACCGCCGAGGACAGGCCGCCCGCGCCGCAATCGGTGATGCCCGAGTACATGTCCTCGGCGCCGACCAGTACATCGATCAGCAGCTTCTCGACGATCGGGTCGCCGATCTGCACGCTTGCGCCTGCGACTTCGCCGGTGGTGGCGTCCATGGTGGCCGAGGAGAACGTGGCGCCACGAATGCCGTCACGCCCGGTCGCGCCGCCGAGCACGAGCACCCGGTCACCAGCATGCGGGCCGTCGTGGACGGCTCGGGTCGGGGCGCTGCCGATGCAACCAGCGAAGACGAGAGGGTTCGTGGTGTACGCCGGGTCGTACAGGATCGCGCCGGCGACCGTTGGAAGGCCGATCTTGTTGCCGTAATCGGCAACGCCGTCGATCACGCCCTCTTGGATCCGACGTGGATGCAGGGACCCGTCCGGCAAGTCGTCGAGCGGCAGGTCAGCGGGGCCGAAGCACAAGATGTCGGTGATGGCAATCGGCTTGTGCGCCTGGCCCAGCACGTCGCGGATCACGCCGCCGACGCCGGTGTTGGCCCCGCCGAACGGTTCGACGGCAGACGGATGATTGTGGGTTTCGGCTTTGAGCGCGAGCGTCGTGCCCTTGTCGAACTCGATCACGCCGGCGTTGCCGACGAACGCCGAACGGACGAACGGTGCGTCGATCTCCTCGGTGCATGCTCGCAGTTGCTTCATCAGCGGTTCGCGACGCGTGGGAGAGGTTTCGCCCGGTTCGGTGGCATTGATCAGCGCACGAAAGGTCTTGTGCGCGCAGTGTTCGCTCCACGTTTGGGCAAGTGTTTCGATCTCGACGTCGGTCGGATCGCGCCCGATCGATTCGAAGTGATCACGAATGACCCGCAGTTCTTCGGGGTCGAGGTACAGCGCCCGCTCGACGCCCACCGCGGCGAGACCTTCGTCGTCGAGCCCACGCAGCACGATGGTTTCAGCAGTGGCGCTCGATTCGTCGTCATCGGTTCGGGTCGGTTCGATCGTCCCGAGCGCGGACCGCTCGATGATGGGATTCACGAGCAACCGTTCCACCACGGCATGAACGAGGGTGTCGTCCACGTGCTCTTCGAACTCGACACGCAGACCCGTCGACGCATGCTGCACGTCCAAGCCGAGCATGCGTGCTGCTGCGAGCACCGCATCGGCTGCGGTGTCGGTGACACCCGCGAGGAGTGCAATCTCCACACCGCGACCGGTTGGCTCAGACCAGGTGCCGCGCTGCAGGAGTGGATCGACCAGCAGGCTGTGCAGCTTCTGACAGTCGTCCTCCGTCAACTCGCCGTGCACGTGGACGAGGTCGGCCACGCCAACGTCGCCGATGGGCGGCAAACCCAGTGCGCTGGCACCGTCACGGATGCGGGGAACGCGTGGATCGGGATCGATCGAGCGAATGGTCATGCGATGCCAAGTGGACACCAGCGCGACCATACGGAGCAGAACGCAAGGCAACGAGCCTTTCAGCAGAAATGTCACAGAGCCGTCGCGCTGAGCGCATCGGCAAGTTTCGCGGCGCGACGGTGTGTGGCAGGCCGATCAGAGGCCGAGGTCGACCAACGCCGACGCCGTCAAGGTGGCGATCTGCTCGGGCGTCGGGTACTGCGGAATCCACGCCTCGGGGGTGGTGCGCACGACGGTGATCGTCTCGGCACCGAGCTGGGGTGCACCGCTGACTTGGCGCACGAGTCCGTCGGCGTCGACCCAGACTTCGATTTGGATGGGGCCCGTGGCGGGGGGTGGGACGACGGGAACCGCTGGCGGCGCTGCAGGCTGGGGATCAACCGGGGCGGGTGCCGGTGCCGCGTCAGCGTTTGTGTCGAAGGGCTGGTCTGGCGTGGGAACAGATCCCAGCAGGAGACCGGCGTCGAGTGTCAGCGTCAGATGTCGAGTCGGCACACTCGAAATGGTCGATTGTGTTGCCTTGTCGATGACCACCTGGGTCCGCGCCGGTGGCGGGAGTAGCTCGTCGAGACGGCGAACCCAATCAGCCCGGTTCAGGCGGCCATCGAGCGGAAACTGCCCTCGTTCGAGGATGTACCACTGCTCGCTGCCGACACGGCGAATCATGGCGTCGTCGCCAAACGTCAGCACCTGGACGTCTGGACCGTTGTCGCGAGTGATGTCGACCTGGCTGACGGCGGTCTCGAAGTCGGTCGTGACGCGGTAGGTGGCGTCGGGGGTCTCGGGGAGACCGGTCAGCGTGAACTCAGCGGTCCGGATCGGTGCAGCGGTGGTTGCAACGTTCGGGAACGCGAGCGGTGCATCCAGCTCGGCCGGTGCGGCGTCGGCGCCTTCGACGTACTGCTCGTACAGCGCGGGTCCGCGGGTGACGCCGAAGTATCCGGCTGCGCCGAGTCCGCCGAGTAGGAGCAGGCGCACGAGCCAACGACTCTTGCGCTTCTTGGGAGCGCGACTGGAGGCTGGGGCGCCGATGAGGTCATCGAAGCTGAACGGTGTCGCCGCAGCGGCGGGCACAGCAGCAGCCACTGGAGGAGCGACGGGGGCCGGAAGCGCCGGCATGCTCTGTTCCAGCGGAGCGAGCGCGGGGTCGGCGGCCAGGATGGACGAGGGGCCGCTGACGATTTTGGGAGCCTCGGCGATGGGGGCCACTGGCGGCGCAAGCGGTGCGGGCGCAGCAACCGGCGGCCGCGGGATCGCGTCAGCAGGTGCTGGTGTGAGGCTTGCGAGCTCGACCGGAGCAATGGCAGGCCCCGGCAGGGGCGTTGATGTGTCCGGCGACGGTTCCCCGTCGGCGTCGAAGCTCTCGGGCGCAACATTGCGGAAGGACTCCGACAGCCGTGTGGGTGCTGAGTTCACCGGGGTTTGAAAGGTCGGCAAGCTCGAGAGCATCGACGACGTGAACTCGAGAGGTCGTGGTGTGCTCGCACCGTCGTGCACACTCGGCACCGCTCCGTCGGCCGAGGGCGGAGCCGTGAGCGTCGCAGCGTCCCCCATGGGAGGAGGCGGCGGTGGAAGTGGAGTTGATCGGGGTGACGCAGGCGTGCGCACGTCGAGTGCGGGGGGAGCGTCGATCGTCTCGTTCACGCTCTGGTCATCGGCGCCGCACGCCGCACCCTTGAGCGCTTTTGTCCTGGTGCATGTCGGAAGTGGCAGGTTGCGTCGTGCAGGTTGTCTCGTGCAGGTGGCGACGTGCGGGCTGGCTCGAATCTGGCCAGAGCGTCGCGCCGATTGGCTCCGACCTAGCCTGACGACGTGAGCAACGCAGCGACAACACCCGATTCGGGGGCGACCACGGCCACGATCATCACGCTGATTCGCCACGGTGAGTCCGAGGTGACCGTGGATCGAGTGATCGGCGGGGTACGCACCTGCCGCGGTCTGAGTCCGCTCGGTCGCCAGCAGGCCGAAGCCCTGCGAGATCGTCTCATCACCCACGACGAGCTGCACGCTGACGTGTTGATCTCGAGCGACTTTCCGCGCGCCATCGAGACCGCTGAGATCATTCGACCGGGCTTCGGCGAACGGATCGGTGGCGGCGACATCGAGCAACTCGCCGACTTCGGCGAGCACGACCCGGGGCCACGCATCGACGGGATGTCGTTTGAGGCGTACGTCGAGGAGTTCGGCACCCCGGAGTGGTCCGGCGACCCGGATGTGGAGATCTTCCCCGGCGGTGAAACGACGAGGCGATTTCATGAGCGGGTCGGGCGTGGGCTGGTGGAGCTCGAACGTCGATTTGCTGGTCGCCATGTCGTGGTGGCGTGCCATGGCGGTGTGGTCGATGCGGTATTTCGAACGTTGCTTGGCCTCGCCATCACCGGCGGATTCGATCTGCACACGTTGAACACCGCAATCACCACCTTCGAACGTCCGGCGGACTCGCCGGAGCGCTGGCGGCTGTCGCGCTACAACGACACTGGGCATCTGGTGGGTCTTCCCGCTGCGACCGAGCGTCGCGGAACGCGTCCCGACACATCGGCATGACCAACGACTCGTGACGAAGCGGTGGCCGACCACATGAGGTGGATCATCGTCGGGGCGGGTTCGGCAGGCTGCGTCGTCGCGCGACGACTGATCGACGCCGGACACGACGTGGTGCTGATCGAATCCGGCCCTCCCTTGCGACCGGGAGCGGTTCCGGCCAGCATCGACGGACCTGACAGCTTTGCCGCCATTCGTGCTCACGGGCGGACGTATCCCGACCTGCTTGCACGGCGTACCGAGTCGAGCGCACCGACGCCGTATCTGCGTGGCCGGGGCGAGGGCGGATCCAGCGCCGTCAACTTCATGGTCGGCCTGCGCGGTGATCTGAACCTGTACGCGTCATGGGGGTGGCATGACGCCGCCGAGTGCTTCGACATGATCGAGGTCCCGACCGAGACCGCAGCGGAAAGCGAGCGGGGCCGGGTCTCAACGGCATTGCTCGAGGCTCATGTCGAAACAACGCCGTCACGGTTGACCCGTCGCAACGCCCGTCGGGTCACGGCGGCGGAGAGTTACCTCTGGCCAGTCCTCGACCGGTTCGAGGCGGTGGCGGATACGACGGTCGACCGCGTGCGGTTCGACTCGTCGGGGCGAGCGATCGGGGTGCTGACCGCCGACGGCGTGTCGATCGACGCCGATGCGGTGGTGCTCGCCGCTGGCGCGATTCACTCGCCGGCCATCGCCCTCCGGTCGGGGGTCGGCGGAGCGGACGGGGGCGAGGTCGGCCGTGGCCTGGCGGACCACCCGGCGGTCGGCTTGACCCTGCGGTTGAAGAGCGGATCGTCATCGTTTGGCCTGAGCACCTCGACGATCCTCGACTTGGACCCGATTCAGATCCTTCCGCTCGATCACCTCGGTGCGCACGCGCCGACAGACCTCGCCATGTTGCTGGTTGGACTGATGCGGCCGCAGAGCGCAGCGGGCAGCGTGTCGCTCCGGTCCGATGACCCGAACGACCATCCACACGTGGATCTGGGTCTGCTGTGCGACGACGCCGACGTCGAACGGTTGCGTGGTGGCGTGCACCAGGCGCGGGACGTGCTCGACACAACCCCGTTCCGGTCGCTGGTCGCCGAGGTGTTCGTCGACGACATCGGTACCCCTTTGACCTCGCTGCGGACGAACGACGACGTCGATCGTTGGATCACGTCTCGCGGTGCCGACTACGTGCACGCATCGTCGTCGATGTCGCGAACACTCGGCGAGGTCGGCGCAGTGCTCGGGCACGAGCAGTTGTGGGTTGCTGACGCTTCGGCTTTTCCGTCGATCCCGAACGTCAACACCCACCTGCCGACGATGATGCTCGCCGAGCGGTTCGTGCGTGCCTGGATCGACGGCGTGGCCTGACGCCGTGCAACGTGACATGCTCGATCCATGACCGCCTACACGCTTGGACTCCACGAGGTTGCCGACGGGTGCCATGCCTATCTGCAACCCGATGGAGGGTGGGGCTGGAGCAACGCTGGGCTCATTCAGGGCGACGGGGCATCACTGCTGGTCGACACCTTGTTCGACCTGAAGCTCACCGAGGCGATGCTCGATGCGATGTCGCCGCTCACCGCGGGGTCGCCGATCTCGTCGCTGGTGAACACGCACGCCAATGGTGACCACTGTTACGGCAACAGTGCGGTTCGCGACGGTTGGCCGTCTGTCGAGATCATTGCGTCGAGCGCTGCTGCCGAGGAGATGCCGCACGTGCCGCCGGCGATGCTGCATGCGCTCAACCAGGATCCTGGAGAAGTGGGCGACCTGTTCAGGAGCTTCTTCGGTGAGTTCGACTTCGGTGGTATCGAGTTGGAACCACCATCGCGCACCTTCGACGGCCGCCTCGACATCGATGTGGCGGGGCGGCGTGTGGAGCTGATCGAGGTCGGCCCAGCGCACACAGAGGGCGACGTGATCGTGCACGTCCCCGATGCTCGCACGGTGTACACCGGCGACATCTTGTTCATTGGAGGCACCCCGATCGTGTGGGCGGGTCCGCTCTCGAACTGGGTCGCAGCCTGTGATCTCATGTTGGACATGGACGTGTCGACGGTGATCCCGGGTCACGGTCCGATGACCGACCATGCCGGCATCGTTGCCGCACGCGACTACCTGTCTTTCGTCGACGCCGAGGCAACCGGGCGACGCTCGGCGGGCATGGACGCCTTCGATGCTGCACGCGACATCGGTGCAATGATCGCTGCCGACGAGCGTTTTGCCGGCCTCGGTGAGTTCGGACGCATCGCCGTCAACGTCGATACGGTGTACCGCTCGCTCGACTCGGCCCATGTCACTCCTGACGTCGTCGAGCAGTTCCGGCGCATGGCCGAGATCGAAGCGCACTGACGTCGATGGGCATACGTTGAACGCACTGCGAGATCGAGCGGCGGCGGATGTGGTGGTGGTCGGTGACGGCCCGGCCGGTTCGGCCCTTGCTGCGGCGCTGCGGGCCCGCAACGTCGACGTGTTACTGGTCGGCCCGAACCTCGAATGGCGTGCGACCTACACCACGTGGATCGACGACGTGGACGACGCAGCCGTCGTGCGCAGCGCCGACATCTGGGCACATCAACTGGATGCGGTACGCGTGCGGTTCGAACGCGAGATGCTCGTCGAGCGTCCCTACGGCGTGATCGACAATGCGGCGCTGCGGCGTCATCTCCGACTCGGCGTGCGTCACGAGGAACGCACGATTGGATCGGTAGGCCAGATCGATGCTCGTTTGGTGATCGATGCAACCGGGTGGCCTTCACAGCTGACCGGATCGACGAGAAATGGGCAGGCGGACGCGACGCCGACCGCCTGGCAGACAGCATTCGGTGTGGTGCTGAGCGAGCCGCCAAGCGGTCCGTTGGCCGAACCCACGATGATGGACTTCTCCGACGCGGGTGCATCGATCGTCGGTCGCGAAGAGGTGGTGACGTTCGCGTATTCGTTCCCAGTGGTCGGTGGATGGTTGGTCGAAGAGACGGTGCTCGCAGCCGAGCCTGCGGTGCCACCGGACCAACTCGCTCCGCTGTTGGCAACGCGTCTCGGGCTGTCGCTCGACGAACTGCTGTTGCGGGCGGTTACGACGGAGTCCGTACAGATTCCCATGGGAACGCCGATTCCCATCGCAGCTGCTGCACCATCAGGCCTGCCACCGGTGGTGTGTTTCGGTGCAACAGCGGGGATGGTGCATCCAGCGACCGGATACTCACTCGCATCGTCGTTGCGGGCTGCAGACCGAGTCGCAGAGGCAATTCAGCAGGTACTCGATGCGACGTCGCCCACGCAGCACATCGACGTCGCGTCGGTGCGTCGCGCAGTGTGGCCCACGCCGTCACGGCGCACCCGCCAACTCCACGACTACGGCCTCGATGTCCTGCTGCGGCTTGACGCGGCGGGGGTACGAAGTTTCTTCGGCACCTTCTTCGAGATGGACACCGAACGTTGGACGGGCTACCTGCGCATCGACACGCCACCGCGCCGTCTCGCAGGCATCATGACGTCGATGTTCCGGCGGGCGTCGTGGCGGCTTCGCGCTCGGTTGATGACGGGGAATCCGCTGCGCTTGTTGCGGACGCTGCGCCCCTGACGTTGCTGCGGATCGAGCGCCGCACCGCCAATACCCAACCAATCAGCACACAGATCGAGAACACGAACCACTGCATCGCGTACGACAGATGCGAGCCGTTGCTCAGTTCGGGCAGCACCACGGGCTCAGGGTCGCCGACGACGATCGGCGGTTGCGTGGCGATGAGCTGGACGTACACCGGGGCGACGTCGCCTTCGAATTGTTGAGCGAGCCGCGGGATGTCGATGCGTCGAATCTCGGTGAGTGGCTGACCGTCGTCTGCATCCGTCAGGCCGCCGCGGCTGCGAACCTCCGAGGTGCGAACGTAGCCGACCCCGTTGACCTCGATCTGAGGTGCGGGTGGTACGTCGAAGCCGAGCGGGATGAACCCGCGATTGACGATGACGATGCCTCGCTGGCCAGCGTCTTCGTCATCGCGAACCAGCGCGGTGAGCACGTTGTCCCCAGCACGCCCACCCTGGGAGTTGTTGAACTCCACGACTTGCTCGGGAAGGTAGGTCCCCTCGATCGTGACGGGAAGCCACTCGGCTTGCTCAGGGGTGAGTGATCCGTCTTCGATCTGCTGCAACACCGATGAAATGCTCGTCGGTTCAGTTTGGGACCGTTCGAACACTTCATCGTTGAACGACTGACGTTGATCGAGGCGATCGAGCTGCCAGAAGCCGGCTGAGATCATCGACACGATGCCAGCGATGACCAGGGCGTGGAACATCAACCACTTGGGACGGAACAGGAAGCCGTACATGTCCCGATGGACCGTATCGGCGTCGCTGCGGTGGTCCGACTACGGTCCGAACGATGCTTCCTGACGACATCACCGCAGACTGGCTCGGGGGCGTGCTCGGCGCAGATATCGCGTCCCTGGAGCAGGCACGTATCGGAGACGGTTTGGTCGGGCTGAACCTGCGCATCGCCATCACCTACGGCGATCCGTCGGTCGTCGGCACATCGAGCTCAACCGGTGCTGCGCTCCCCGCGTCGGTGGTCATCAAGCTCCCATCGCTCGATGAGACCAGCAGGGCAACGGGGGTTGCACTGCGAAACTACGAACGCGAGGTGAAGTTCTACGACACCATTGCGGACACGGTCGACATCCGAGTGCCGCACTGCCATTTCGGCACCTGGGAGGAATCGACCGGCGACTTCACGCTGGTGCTCGAGGACATGGCGCCCGCAGATCAGGGCGACCAGGTTCGCGGATGCCCCGTAGGACAAGCGGAGACCGCCGTGCTCGAACTTGCGAAGCTGCACGCTCCGAGGTGGAACGATCCGCTGCTCGATGAGCATGAGTTCCTCCAACGACGAAACGGCGACGATGACACCGAGCAGCTCGTTGGACTCTGGGCGATGTTCCTTCCGGGCTTCTTGGCCACATTCGAGCCGCACCTCTCGGCGCAGGCATCGGCATTGGTCACCGAGTTCGGCGACCACCTCGCGACGTGGATGGGAGGTCGCTCGGGTCCGGTCACCGTGACACACGGTGACTATCGGCTCGACAATCTGTTGTTCGCCACGCCCGCGGGCGGTCCGCCGGTCACCGCAGTCGACTGGCAGACGCCCGGCCACGGCCCTCCGGTTGCCGATCTCGCCTACTTCTGCGGAGCTGGACTGTTGCCCGAAGAACGACGACTTCACGAACAAGATCTGCTCAGCGGGTACGCCGACGCCCTGGGCGAGTACGGCGTGCAGGTGGAGCGCGACTGGCTGTGGGAGCAGTATCGACGTGAGGCGTTCGGCGGTGTGGTGATGTCGGTCATCGCGAGCCAGGTCGTTGGAAGCACAGCGCGCAGCGAAGCAATGTTCGCAGCGATGGCAACGCGTCACCTGCAGGCATGTCTCGACCTGGACTCGCTCGAGACCGTCAGCTGAAACCCGTCACCCAGAGACCCGGACCTCGAACAAGGACGAACCCATGGAGCTTCCTGATTTCCACATCCCGCACTCGGAGAAGATCGAGTGGATGATCGAGACCAACGGCTGGGCGCTCGAACCGGTCGGTGCGGACCCTGAGGCAGCTCCACCGAGGCCCGGCTACGCCTATTCGATTGGAATGCCTGACGCGGTGGGCTTCCCTGATGTGGCGGTCTTCGGACTGACGCCGGTTGCTGCGAACGGTCTGGTGACGCTGGTGGCCGACGCCTGCCGGGGTGGCACCGAGATCCCGCTCGGCGTCGAGCTGGTGGGCTTCTTGGACAACGAACTGCGCTGCGTGTTCGCTCCGGTCGACGAGCGCGCATGGAGCGACTGGTTCGGCACGGCGTTGGCGTGGTACTCGGGCGCGGCAACCGGGTTCGTGCAGCTCGTGTACCCGGATCGAAACGGGTTTCTTCCGTACGAAGACGGGTTCGATCCCCGAATGCGTTTGGCACAGCCAATGGTCGGTGCGGTCACGAGCTGACCACGCAGCGCGACCTTGTCGCTGACATCTTGAGGAGCTCGTCATCGTGGTGCTCGTGCACTGGTTGATACGTTGCCGCCATGACTCGGCTCCGCTCTGAACGAACGATGACCGAGACCCCGCTGGCGGCTCCGCCATCGCCTCGAACGTTTCGTCGTCCGACCCTGCCGCCGCCGGTGACCCCGCCAGTGGCCGGACTCGCAGCGCCCGTCGTGAGCACCAGCGAGGTCGTCGCTGCCGCGCCTCGATCGCAGCTGTCGGTGAGCGAAGAACTCGTGGTCGACGGCGACATCGCGGAAGCGCTGTGGAGCATCTACGCGGAGTCGATGGGTCCGCTCGACCAAGTCGCAGCGATGAAGCAGCTCGAGTCCAAGGAGCTGATGCTCGAGCGGTTCGCCAACCCCGAGATCATCAAGGTCGTCGGCTGGGATGGTGACGAACCGGTCGGGCTCGGCCTGCTGACGCGCAATATGGACCTGGTCGGCGAAGTGTCGCCGGACTTCTTTGCGAACCAATTTCCCGAGCAGGCAGCGCGCAATGCGATCTACTACGGCATGTCTGTGCTCGTGAAGCCGACGCAGCGCGGTCTGACGATGTTCTCGCGGATCTACATCGCCATGTGGCAGATTCCAGCCAACCTCGCTGGGGTGCTCATCTTCGACATGTGCCAGTTCAACCGAGATGTCGTGGGCGCCGACAAGATCGTCGAGACCATCGCCGGCAATTTCCCCAAGTCGAAGTGGTCCATCATCGACCAGCAGAGCTGGTACGCAGCGGAGCTTCCCGAACCCTTGCGCTGATCAGCGCGATGCCACTCGGTGGTGTCGCCGCTGCGGAACGCGACGCCGATCGAGTTCGGCAAACACCCGCGGCACATCGTCAGCGGGCACCGGTCGACCAAAGAGATACCCCTGGATCAGCGAACAACCGAACGAGCGGACCGCTTCGAGTTGTTCTTTGGTTTCCACGCCTTCGGCAACCACATCGAGGTCGAATGACTCGGCTACTGCAGTGATGCAGCGCACGAGCTTGTCGTTCGCCGAGTCGGCGCCCAAGTCGGAGATGAACTGGCGATCGATCTTCAACCGGCTGACCGGGAGATACTGAAGACCTGACAAGCTCGAGTAGCCGGTGCCGAAGTCGTCGAGTGCGATGTGGACGCCGAGCATTCTCAGTCCGGACATCGCTGCAGCGGTCACTGCGGTGTCTTCGGTCATCACCGTCTCGGTGATCTCGAGCCACAGCGCCGATGGTGGCAGGTCGTGGCGTGAGAGACAGGTGGCGACGGTGTCGACGATGTCGGCCGAGGCGATCTGGCGTGCCGAGACGTTGACCGAGACAGAGAGATCCTGTCCGTTGACGATGTTGGCGCGCCACCAGGCGGCCTGGCGACACGATTCATCGAGCACGAAGGCACCGATCGGCACGATCATCCCCGACTCTTCTGCGATTGGAATGAACTCGGCAGGAGAGACCGGCGCCCCCATGGCATCCCAACGCAGGAGTGCTTCGAACCCCACGACATGGTTGCGGTCGGTGTCGATGATTGGTTGGAACCAGGGGGTGAGTCGTGGGGCATCCGTCTCGTGGCGCAGGAGTCGCTCGATCTCCATGCGGCGAGTGGCTCGATCCTGCATCGACTGGTCGAACACGGTGGTCCCGTTGCGGGTCGACTTCGACTCGTACATGGCCGTGTCCGCTTCTTGGATCAACATGGCCGGTGTCGTGTCCGCACCGGGTCGAGCGGTGCTCACTCCGATCGACGCGGTGCAGAGGATCTCGCCGGCGGTGAGGTCGAACGGTTTCGCAATGGTGCGGCGGATCCGATCGGCCAGTTGCGAAGCACGCTGTTCGTCGAGGCCATGAGCGACCACCACGAACTCATCGCCGGAGATTCGTGCGACCAAGTCGGTCTCGCGAACGACGTCCGCAAGTCGGCTCGCCACACGCATCAGCAGTTCGTCGCCGGCCTGATGGCCCATCAGATCGTTGACGTTCTTGAAGTGGTCGAGGTCGATGAACAGCAACGACAGGGGCTGGTCCGACCGGTGGAGACGAGCCTGAATCTCTTCGAGGAGGAGCGGTCGAGCGGGCAGATCGGTGAGATCGTCATGGTTGGCTCGATGGAGCAGTTCGGCTCGGGAGCGATCTTCGGTGTGCATCGCATGAGCAACCCGGAGCGCCGACGTGGAGCACAGCGCCACCGAGAGTGCAACGGTCATCAGTGTGATCTCGCCGGGGAGCACGATCAGTACCGGCGGCACGATCAACGTGGAGGACACGAGCAGGTAGCGGCGAACCGACCGGACGGGCGCGGCGGCGTGGTCCGTCACCGTGACGTTGTTGACCGATGGGTGGAGCATCGCCGATGCGATCGTCGCAGGGATCACGAGGATCGGCGTATCGGCGATGTGCGGGGGGAGTTCGAAGCGGCCGATTTCGGCAAACGCCCACATGGTCTCACCGATGGTGAGCGACACGGTGCCGACGAGGAGCAGGAAGAAGGAGGGGGAACTGTGACCCCCTGAGAAGGCGAGCTGGCCGGCGATGGCCAGGATCACGATTGCCGCGACCGGGTAGAAGGCAACGGTCAACTGTGCAGGAAGCCAGGCGTCATCGATGCCCAGCGTCGGGGTGACCACGACGTGGTTGACGAGCAGGGCGGCGCCGAAGGCGATGACGAGGCCGTCGAGCGCAAGCGTGACCTCACGGCGCGGGCGGCGAGCTCGCAGCATGCCGAGAATGGCCCAGCCGAACAGTGCGTAGCCGGGGATCGCCACGAGATCGGGAATCAAACTGCGGCTGCTCGTCAGATTGGCGAAGTTGTCGTAGCTGGCCAGCTCGCTGGACAGCCCCCAGAACACGCCGCTCAGAATGATCAAGCGCCAGGGCCACATCGGCTGCGGTCGGTTGCGTCGGATTCCGGCCATGCCGACGAGCAGTGCGAGCGCGATCGTGATGGTGTACATCGTGTCGCCGAACATGCCGGTGGCGTGAATGCTGATGAGCACGCCGAACGCCAGCACCGCTGCAGCTGCGAGTACCGAAGATCGATCGGCGAAGGATCGCTGTCGGTCCGCCGGGACGCCGAGGGCCATGTTCGAGACGTGCGCATCCCCGGGAGCGGAGGTCGCGTTCGTCACGCTTGCTGTTTCGTCCCGAAGCACACGATTCTTGAGTGCGGTGGTCAGAATCGGAACCCGAGGTGCTCAGACGCTGCTGCTACCGTCGTGCCACACCAGCGTTCGCCCCGTGTGAACAACCGGAACACCTCATGACTCCCGAAGCTCTCCCCGTGACCGGCGCCTGGCAGGTCGGTGACGCGGCTGGTCAACGCCGCTTCTTCACGTTCGCCACCGATCGTCGATTCGCACTCGACTCCGGTGTGACGCTGTCCGATGTCACGGTTGCGTACGAGACCTGGGGATCGTTGGACGCTGATGGCTCCAATGCCGTTCTACTGTGTCACGCATGGACCGGAGACAGCCATGCCGCAGGACCCGCAGGCCGGGGGCACACCGAGGCGGGTTGGTGGAATGCGATGGTCGGTCCAGGACTCCCCATCGACACGGACCGGTACTTCGTGGTGTGCGCAAACGTCCTGGGCGGCTGTCAGGGGTCCACCGGTCCCGCCTCGTTGCATCCCGGTGACGCCAAACCGTATGGGTCGCGGTTCCCGGTGGTGACGATTCGGGACATGGTCCGTGCCCAAGCCCGCCTGGCTGATGGCCTCGGCGTTCAGCAGTGGATGGCAGTCATCGGGGGATCGATGGGCGGTATGCAGGCGTTGGAGTGGGCGGTGATGTATCCGCGCCGCGTGCGTTCACTGGTCGCGATTGCCACGTGCATGCAAGCCACCGCGCAACAGATTGCCTGGGGCGGAATCGGGCGTCAGGCAATTCGCCTCGACCCGAACTTCAACAACGGCGACTACTACGACGCTCCAGCAGGGGAGGGGCCTGCAACCGGATTGGCCATCGCCCGCCAGATCGCCCAGGTGACGTTCCGCAGTGACAACGTGTTCACCGACCGGTTTGGCCGTGACTTCTCGGGTCGGGCGGAGGCGGGGGACATTCTCGGAATGTGGCAGCAGTATGAGGTCGAGCGGTACCTCGAACATCACGGCAACAAGATCGTGCGCCGTTTCGATGCCAATAGTTACCTAGCGATCGGCAAGGCAATGGACCTGCACGACGTGGCTCGCGGTCGCGGCTCGCTGGAGCGCGCCATCGCCCGGGTGCAGGTGCCCACGATGGCCGTGGGAATCTGGAGCGACATGCTCTATCCGGCCTATCAGCAACGTCAGATCCATGCTGCGGTGGAAGCAAACGGAGTGCGCAGCGAGTACCACGAGATCGATTCGCCGCATGGCCACGACGCGTTCCTGATCAACGGGGACCAGATCGCGCCGTCGCTCGACCGGTTCCTCGGCGACATCAGCAAGTCCGCCACCTGAACGGGCGAGCACGAAGATGCCCGAGGGCCTCGAAGCCGAGATCTGGTGCCGCAGCGCACGGGACCTTGTTGGTCGGTGGATCACCGAACTGTGGTGCGATCAGCGCGTGGCCCCCGATGGACTGGCCGACACGCTGGTGGGTGCCGAGATCACGGCGGTAGATCGAATTGCCAAGGTGGTTCGACTCATCACCACCAACGGGACATTGGGCATGCACTTCGGTATGACCGGTCGCCTCGAAGTCGACGGTCACGCACCGATTGCACAGCTGGAATACGCGTCGGGTGCAGATCGACCGGAGTGGGATCGGCTCCGGCTGTTCACCCGTCCGTCGAGCAACGTGGCGGCGCTGCGGATGAACGACCCGCGCCGGCTGGGCAAGCTCTCACTCGATGCGGTGATCGATGCCGGGCCGGACCTGCTGACGCTCACGGGTGCAGAACTCGCGGTCGGCGTTGCTGGTCGCCGCATGACGATCAAAGCGGCGCTGCTCGACCAGACGATCGTCGGTGGGCTCGGCAACCTGTGCGCGGACGAGGTGCTTTTCTGGTCCGGTGTGGCGCCGGAGCGGACAGCGAGTGAGCTGACCGAGATCGAGCTCGATGCCGTTGCCGTTGCGTGCAGAACGAAGTTGCCCGAGATGCTGCTCGCTGGCGGTTCCACGCACGGCACGCTGTCGCCCGAGGTGCGGGCGGCTCCGATGCCGTGCCCGGTGGATGGAATGCCGTTGCAACGAACGAAGCTCGCGGGGCGAACCGCGGTGTGGTGCCCGCATCACCAGCCGCGTGCGTGATCGGCTCGTCGTGATGCACCGGGCGGAGCGGGCATCTGAGTGGGCGACGCGCGATGCGAACCGAGCGAAGTGGTGGCAGACTCCTGCCTCAGTGTTGTCTGCGTCTGCCTCTTCGTTCTACGTGGCCGACATCTGGCTCGCGAACGCGGCCGGCCAGATCGAGGCAGTCATCGAGGCAGCCGACGCCGTTGGTGACCCTGCAGCGACGCGCACCGTGTACATCACCGTGGTGACCCTCGTCATGCTCGCGGTTGCAATGGGAGCATTGGCGGTCTGGGTGTTTCGGCGCACGCGCCCCGAGCCGGAACTCTTGGCGCCGCTGGAAGCAATGGAGTCTCGTTCGTGGCGCCGTACCGATCCGGCTGCCCAGCGTCGACTACTCGACGACGCACGACCCAAGGGCGCTGCACCTTTGCAACGCCAGCCATCTGTGCCCAAGGTCGATACGGAGTTCTCGGTGGTGGCACCGGTTGCATCATTCGCTGACCTGGCCAACGACGCAGCAGCTGATGACGAGTTCGGTCTCGAGCTTCCCGATGACGATGGGCGAGTCGCGAACGGCCATCTTGCGGACACCGGAACCCTGGAGGTCAGCGATGCCGTGGCCGCTGCCGAGTCGAGCGCGCAAGCGGATCCGTTCGAGGGTGGCGATTTGGAGTTCGACGACCTGGGGCCCGCCCTTGCTGCTGACGACGACACTGGTGACAGTGGCCTCGAGATCGAGTTCAGTGATCAGTTCGATGACGAGTTCGATGACGAGTTCGATGACGAGGTCGAACACCACGTCCTGAACGACCCCCTCGTGAAGCGTCGGCGAATCAGCAACGACGACCGCACCTGAGCCACCGCTCGACCGCTCGTACGCCGGTTGAGGAACAGGGTTGTCGACTCACGAGGTTGTCCGATCGACTTCGGGCGGTAACATCAAGCCTCCTCGCGGATGTGGCTCAGTTGGTAGAGCGCAACCTTGCCAAGGTTGAGGTCGCCGGTTCGATCCCGGTCATCCGCTCCACGAAGGCCCCGGCTCGCGCTGGGGCCTTCGTCGTTTTTCGATCCACGTGCCGTTTTTCGGTTCACGTGCCGTTTTTCGATTCACACGTCGATTTCTGGTCAACACGACGCTCCCTTGCCATCAACGCTGCTGATGTCGCCACCGCAAGTCCTGTCACGGCACAGGCGCGCCATTGCCACGGACATGGCCTAGGCTCGCAATGCCGTCAACCAGAGCGCTGTCCGAGCGCATGAAAGGAACAGGACATGGCCGCAAACTCGGTTCTCACCCACCGCAACGTGGGCGTGTTGACCGTCGCGTCTGTCGCTGCACCCGAAGTGATCACGTCGGCATGGATCGACGAGCAGCTCGCTGAGACTTATGAACGCACCGGGCTCAGCGCCGGAATCCTCACCGACCTCGCCGGAATCGAGGCTCGTCGCTGGTGGCCCGAAGGCGTCACCTTCGACCAGGCAGCTGCGGCTGCAGGACGCAAGGCGCTCGATGAGTCCGGGATCGATCCCAGTGGCGTGGGCATGCTCATCTCCACCTCCGTGTGCAAGCACCATCTCGAACCGTCGGTGGCCTGCGTGGTGCACCATGAATTGGGCCTGTCAACGAACTGTTTGAACTTCGACGTCGCCAACGCATGCCTCGGCTTCATCAACGGCATGCAGATCGCCGCAGCGGCGATCGATGCCGGCTCGATCGACTATGCGCTCGTGGTGGACGGCGAAGGAAGCCGACACACCCAGCAGGCCACGATTGCTCGACTGCAGCAACCGGACGCAACTGCGGCAGACGTGTTTGCCGAGTTCGCTTCACTGACGATCGGCTCGGGTGCTGCTGCGGCAGTCCTGTGTCGTCTCGATCGTCACCCCGATGCTCACCGGCTGGTGGGTGGCATCGCACGGAGCGGAACCCAGCACAACGAACTGTGCATCGGTGATCTCGAAGGAATGCGGACCGATTCCCACGGCCTGATGATTGCCGGGCTGGACCTCGCGGAAACCGCGTGGAAGAACAGTGGTCACGATTTCGACTGGGAAGTCGGTATGGACCACTACGTCGTGCATCAGGTCAGCCAACGCCACACCGAGATGCTCTGTGAGCGACTCGGCATCGACCCCGAGCGATGCCCGCGCACCGTTGCGTACTACGGCAACGTCGGCCCTGCGGCGATCCCGATCACGCTCGCCGAGCATCAGCACTTGATCAAGCCCGGAGAGCGAGTGCTCTGTATGGGCATCGGTTCTGGGCTCAACACCAGTTTCACCGAAATCGTCTGGTGAGGAGCACCCCCGACCGGCCGGACGGGGCAACGTGGCGAACGTGGGGTATCGACCCGACGTGGTCGCGCGTGCTCGACGTCGACAGCCACGACGGTGAGACCCACCGATGGCATGTGCTCGACACCGGGCCCACCGACCAACCCGGCGCCGCCACGATCGTCTGCATCCACGGCAACCCCACATGGGGATATGCGTGGAAGAGCTTCCTGACCCGATTCGCAGGCCGCCATCGCGTCATCGCCATCGATCAGCTATCGATGGGATACAGCGAACGCATCACGCCTCGGCGCTACGCCGATCGCATCCTTGACATCGACGACATCGTGGGAGCGCTCGACATCGATGCGGACTCCCCGTTGGTGCTCGCAGCCCACGACTGGGGCGGCGCGATTGCCATGGGTTGGGCAGTGGAGCACGCAGCTCGAGTGACCGCCATGGTGCTGTGCAACACCGGTATCGGCGTGCCACAAGGTCGCGGTGCACCGAAGATCATCCGCCTCGCCGCCGCTGGTCCGCTTCGCGACCTCGTCTGTCGACGCACGAACACCTTTGTCGAAGGCACGGTCCGGCTTTCCGGCCGTCGAATCACCAAGCTCGATCGAGTCGCGTTCCGTGCGCCGTATCAGCGAGCTGAACACCGGGCGGCCATTGCTGACTTCGTGGGTGATATCCCGCTGAGTGACACGACGCCACCGCACCCATCGCAGGCTCCGCTGCAGCACGTCTCAGACCGTCTCGGCGAGGTGCAGGCGCCGGTGCTCTTGGCCTGGGGCGCACGAGACATCGTCTTCGACGACGATTTCGCCGACGACCTGGCCGGGAAGTTCCCGAACGCACGCGTGCACCGCTTTGCCGACGCCAACCATCTCGTCATGGCCGAAGCCGATGTTGCGAGTGTGGTGGACACCTGGCTCGATGACCTGCTCTCCGGTGACGTGGTGCCGCGGCCAGAGCACGCACAGGCCGACACGGCGTCGCTGTTCGATGCGGTGCAACAGCGCGCACACGAGCCCAACACCGTCGCCATTGCCGACCTCGTTTCGCGCACCACACTCGACTTTGCATCGCTGAGTCGTCGAATCGACGGCGTTGCCGCCAGCCTGATCCAACGAGGGCTGCAGCGTGGAGACCATGTTGCGATGCTGACGCCACCAGGCATCGATCTGATCGTGGCGGTGTACGGCGTGTGGCGAGCCGGAGGAGTCACGGTGGTAGCGGATCGGGGGCTGGGCCTTCAGGGGCTCGGCCAAGCGGTTCGTTCCACGCGTCCGGCATGGACCATCGGCCCTGCTGCTGCGCGGGCGGCAAGTAGCGCCATGCGCTGGGCGCCGCGAGCCACCCAGGTGAGCATCACCGATCTGATGGAGTCCGCCGATGGAGGAGCGCCCGACCCGTCGGTGCTCCCCGAGCCGTTGGCAAACAACGCCGCAGCGGTGCTGTTCACCTCCGGTGCAACCGGCCCAGCGAAAGGCGTGCGCTACACGCATGGCCAACTCGCGGCTCAGCGCGATGCGCTCGCCAGCACGTACGCCATCTCGCCTGACGACCGCCTGGTGGCCGCGTTTGCCCCGTTTGCCCTGTACGGGCCGGCACTCGGCGTGCCGATTGCCTTTACCGACTGTGACGTCACGACACCCGGTGACTTGACGGTGAGCGCACTCGATGACGCTTGTCGCGAGATCTCTGCGACGATGGCCTTTGCCTCACCCGCTGCGCTGAACAACGTGGTCGCAACCGCAGACGACGCTCCAAGCACCACCGAGTGGCCGGGACTTGCTGCGCTGCGGTTGGTTTTCAGCGCCGGAGCGCCGGTACCAGCGGAGGTACTTCGCAAGGTTCAGAAGTTGGCGCCGAAGGCATCGCTTCATACGCCGTACGGCATGACCGAGGCGCTCCCCGTTGCCGATATCGACCTCGACGGAATCGCAGTCGCCGAAGCGTCCAGTGAGGTTCCTGGGGTGTGCGTCGGGCCACCGGTCGAGGGTGCCGAGGTGCGAATTGCTGCGCTCGATTGCGATGTGCTGTCGGGAATCCCAGCAGCGCTCGCGGCAGACGCCACCGGAGAGATCTTCGTGCGCGCCCCCTGGGTGTCGGAGGGTTATCTCGGGCGGTGGGAAACGCAGCGTCTGGCGCGGCCGGGCGGTGGCTGGCATCGAACTGGCGATGTAGGCCGACTCGATGCGCTCGGTCGACTCTGGGTCGAAGGGCGAGCGGTTCACGTGATCGATGGGGTCGAGGGGCCGATCACCCCGGTGCCGGTCGAACGACACGTCGAGCGTGCCCTGGTGCCGGCGGGACGAGCAACGCCAGGCCGAGTGGCCGCCGTCGGCGTTGGCCCGGCCGAGCGCCAACAACTCGTGGTGGTCGTCGAACACGGCTCCACCCCAGGCCTCGCGGATGACGCCATGGCGGCCGATGTTCGTGCCGCTGTGCCCCACGCTGTTGCCGCGGTGCTGGTGACCGATCGGCTGCCGGTCGATATCCGCCACAACGCAAAGATCGATCGAGCCGAAGTTGCTTCCTGGGCAAGTTCACTGCTTGCTGGTGAGCCACCGAACCAATCGGTGCGAGACCGCTTCCGGGCGCGTCGCTGAGGACCTGTGCGCGTTCTCGTCACCGGAGCGTCGAGCCTGATCGGCCTCGGAGTCGTCGACCGACTCGTTCGCCGTGGCGACGAGGTCGTGGCCTTCCAACGTCGACCACTGGAGGCGGCTCTGTCATCGTCGGTCGAGGAAATGCTCGGCGACGTGGCAGATGCAGATGCGGTCGACGCTGCGATGCGGGGGTGCGATGGCGTCGTGCATCTCGCTGCCAAGGTCGGCGTGGTGGGTCCTCGAGCGGACTACGTGGCCACGAACGTCGATGGAACTCGCCATGTTCTCGAGGCGGCACAACGACATGGGGTGAGTCGGATCGTGCACGTGTCGTCGCCGTCGGTCGCACACGACGGTTCAGCGATCGTCGGAGGCGGAGCAGATCCGGCGCTCATTGCCCACGGTGCCGCGTGGTACCCGGAAACCAAAGCGATTGCCGAGCGTATGGCGTTGGCGGCCAATGGCGAGTCCATGGCGGTGACGGTCGTTCGGCCCCACCTGGTCTGGGGGCCAGGCGACACCCAACTGGTCGGCAGAATCGCCGAACGCGCCGCAGCTGGACGCCTCGCACTGGTGGGTGGGGGCGTGGCATTGGTCGACACCACCTACATCACCAACGCCACTGCGGCGCTCGTGGCGGCGCTCGATGCAGTGGAACCCGGGGCAACGTGTGCGGGCAAGGCGTATGTGGTGGCAAACGGCGAACCCCGGCCGATCAAAGAGTTGGTGGCGGGGATCTGTGCCGCTGCCGGGGTGCCCTTTGCGCCCAAGACCGTGTCGCTTGGCGCTGCTCGACGAATCGGTGGCGTGATCGACGCGGTGTGGCCACGCCTCGGACGAACCGATGAACCGCCACTCACGCGTTTTCTCGCCGACCAGCTCGGCACGGCGCACTGGTTCGATCCCCGGCCGGCCCAACGGGACTTCGGTTGGGTGCCGGAGGTGTCGATCGACGACGGACTCCGCGAGCTCGCCGAATGGTTCGACCGGACCGGGGACAGCACCCGGTAACCTGGGCGTTCCTGGCGACGTGGCCGAGTGGTTTAGGCAACGGCCTGCAAAGCCGTCTACCCGAGTTCGATTCTCGGCGTCGCCTCCAGAACGAGAGCCCGTGATCTTCACCTGTGGAGGTCACGGGCTCTCGTCGTTTCGCCATCGGGTCTCCGCCCAATCAGTGTGAGTGGGCTCAGTGTCGAGTGGGCTCAGTTCTGGGCACACCACGCTCCGAGGTCACCGAAGTAGAGGTGGGCGGTCGGAGTCGAGGAACAGATGCCGCTGACGTCGGCTGGTTGCGGCTCGTTGCTGGCGAACAAGAAACCCAACAGGCCGAAGTCGGGGGTCACCTCGCGAACGTCGAAGTCACCGACGATGCCTGCGAGTTCCGCTGCGACCGCCTGTGCCCGATCGAAGTTGCCGGTCTCGTCGACGAGTCCGTTTTCGACGGCGTCCGATGCGGTGAACACGCCCGCACCGAGTTCGTCGGTGATCGTGGAGGGATCGAGGCTGCGGTTGGTGGCAACGTGGTCGACGAAGTCGTCGTAGCTGCCGTCGACGAGGGCCTGGAACATCTCCTGTTCGCTGGTCGTGAGGTCGCGGAACGGATTGCCAGCGTCCTTTCCGGTGCCGGCGGTGATGAAGAACTGGTCGATGCCTCCGGTGGTTTCGACGCCACTACCGAGCAGCCCACCGTCAACGGCCACGACGTCGGTGTAGCGCGACAGTGGCCCGAGAATGACCCCGATCGAACCGATGAGTGACCCGTTGGACGCAACGATGCGGTCCGCTGGTGCCATGGCCCACATGCCGCCGGATGCAGAGATTTCCGTGACATGGGCAACCACCGGCTTCCCTGCGGCTTGTACCGCAGCGACACCATCGCTGATGAGTTCAGAACCGACGACCGAACCGCCGGGGGTGTTCAATCGCAAGATGACCGCATCGACGTCGCTGTCGTCGGCGGCGGCTTCGAGCTGTTCTTTGATGTCGTCCCCGCCGGCGAGCAGACCACCAAACGGGCCCGCGCCGCCGGCGTCGGCGAGGATCACTCCCTCGACGTCAACCACCAGGATCACGTTGTCGGCGCCCTCGACACCGTCGATGTGTTCTGTCGAGCTGATCGGGCCGTCATCGGTTGCGGAACCGCTTGCGCCACTCACGACGGCGGCGCAACCGGCGATCAACGCAAAGAACGCAAAGGTGGCAACGATGAGGCCGAGTGGTGCCACGAGCGCCGCGGTGACGGCTCGCCCCAGGAATTGGCCGTAGCTGAGATGGTCGCGAGCGGGTGTGTGAGGTGTTGCATGGGCCGAGAACGGTTGCGCGGTCACTGGTGGGGCTGGTGGAGGGGGTGGGGGTGTCGGGTCCGTCATACATCAACGGTACTGCTGGGCGAGTGCTGGTGCCGTGCCAACGTCGGGTGCTCTACAAATGCGACCGTTGCACGTTCACGCGAGCTGCAGTGAGACGTCAGCGCGGCGGACGGGTGTGCTCGAGTGTCGAATCACCGAGTACCTGGGCGAATTCGGGCCACTGCATCAAGCTGTCGAGCGCACCGATCGTGGATCGCATCGCGTCCGCGGGAACAGGCCGCGAGATGAGGTAGCCCTGCGCCTTGCCGCAACCGAGCTGGCGAAGCATGCGGAGTTGGACGACGGTCTCGACGCCTTCGGCAACGATGTCCATGCCCATCGATTCGCCCATGCCGATGATGGTGCGGACCAGCGTTCGATCGTTCGAGTTCTCCGAGATCGAGTTCACGAATGCGCGATCGATCTTGATGCGTTGGATGGGGAACTGCTGGAGCAAAGACAGCGAGGAGAATCCTGTTCCGAAGTCATCGAGCGCAATCCGTACGCCGATCTCGCGAATCTCTTCGAGGATGACTCGAGCGAGGTCGGGGTTGGACGCCATCACGCTTTCGGTGATCTCGAGCCAGAGCAGGTGCGGCGGTATGCCCGAGCGCTGCAATGCGCTGCGGACGACATCGCTGAAGCCTGGGTCGGCGAGTTGCCGAGGCGAGACATTCACCGACACCGTGGTGTGCTGCGAGACCACGCCGTCATCGATCCATCCCCGCAGCTGAGACAGCGCCTCCAAAAGCGCCCATGCACCGAACCCATCGATCTGGCCGGTTTCTTCAGCGATCGAGATGAAGTCGTTCGGTGGAACGACGGTTCCGTCGGTGCGGTGCCATCGCATCAGCGCCTCCATGCCACTCACGGAGCCGTCGGCCATGTCGATGATCGGTTGGTGATACAGATGCATCTCGTTGCGCTCGAGTGCGCCGCGCAGTGAGTGTTCGATCTCGAGGCGCTTCGTCACGCGCTCCGACATCGACGAATCGAAGACCACGGTTCGATCGCGGCCGGTGTCCTTCGCTCGGTACAGGGCAATGTCGGCCCAGCGGAACAACTCGCTACTGGTGATCGGTGAACCGTGAGGAATGCACGACACCCCACAACTCGAGGTCACGGACAGACTGCCAGCAACCGTGTCGAAAGGCTCGGCGAAGACCGTGCGGAGCATGTCGGCGCGACGAACTGCATCGGCTTCGTCGGTCGGTGCCGGGTCGAACACGACGAACTCGTCTCCGGAGGGACGAGCAGCCACTGCGCCGCTGAGGGTCGCGGCTGAGGCGAGCCGCTGAGCGACTCGAAGAAGGAGTTCGTCGCCGACACCGTGCCCGAGCGAATCGTTGATGTTCTTGAAGCCGTCCAGGTCGAACAGGTACATCGACGGGCGCGCACCGCTTTCCCAGAGATCTTCGATCGATTCGCCAGCGGTCTCCAGCAGTGCGCGCTTGTTCGGCAGCGACGTGAGCTCGTCGGTACGTGCGGCGGCCTCCAACGTCTGCTGAGCGCCTTGTTGCGAGCGGGCTGCCGAGTACAGGCGCACGGCCACCAGTGAGACGATCACCACCACCGAGGTGGTCCGCACCATCCGATCGAGCGGGTCCGCAGAGGGAATCAACGCAACCAGTGAAACGGGGACGATCTGGGAGACAACGGTGGTTGCGAGCCTGCCTGGCAGCGTCGTGAAGCGGCGGGTGGGTGCCGCGCCAACGAGTGCGGGGGCTGATGGGTGGACGAATGCAGCGGCGCATGAAGCCACTGCGAAGAGATAGACGCCGTCGGCAGCGGTGTATGCCCACTCACCGATGTTGCGGGTGTCGTCGAGCGCATACACGGCGTCGCCAACGACGTTGCAGATCAACCCGAACGCCATCGCCACGGTTGCGGGGCGAGGGCGGCCTCCGCCGAAGAGCAGGATCGCTGCCAGCACGAGAAGCGGGACGGTGGTCGGGAGGTACAGGCCATTGAGCACGACTTGGAGCGCGGTGCGATCCGAATTGTCGATGAACGGCTGGACGAACATGATCCAGGAGACCAGCCATGCCCCGGCGCCGATCACGAGGCCATCGAGCAAGTCGCCACTGTTGAGTCCACCGCGTCGGCGCCCGACCATGAACGCAACCAGCGCGATGATCGCAGCGGTTGCCAACAGGTCCAGACTGTCGCTGATCATGACCCCGACCGATCCGGTCGTCGTCTCGGTCACCACTGCCTCGGCAACGTAGATCAACCCGACGGCGATGAAGCCGGTCGTGAAAGCGGTGGGCATCTTGTGGACTCGTCGAGCGATGAAACCCGCAGGCACCACCGACGCCATCATCAGCATCGAGATAGCGGAACGAACGGTTGGATCTGCGAGCAAGAAAGGAACCAGCAGGACTGCGGCCGCGACGAGATACGCGCGAGCGATCATCGTCAGTCGGCGTCTGCTGATCTTCATGTCGCCCGTTCTGGCACCGATGCGCCGATGAGTCCGTATCAACGTTCGAGAACGACGACGGAAATGGAGGTAGCGCCCTTGCGGGCGCCACAAGAGGTGTCGGGACGAGACGGCCGAATCTGAAGCGATTTATCGGCATCGGCCCTCGTTACGCTGGATTTGCCTATGTCGAGCGCCACCACGACGACCGTCGTTGTCCCCGGAACCCATCTCATGACCGCACTGGTCGGACCTCAGGACCAGTTCCTGCGACGCATCGAGAAGGAATTTTCCAAGCTCACCATCACGGTGCGCGGCAACGAGGTGCGTATCGGCGGCGATGACACGCTGGCGGTGGCAGGCGCCGCTCGCCTGTTCGAGAACCTGGTCACACTGCTGCAGACTGGGCAAGGGCTCGACGACACTTCGCTCGAACGCATCTTCACGATGGTTCGCGCGAACGAGAACCCGTCAGAGATTCTCGGCCACAACATCTTGAAGGGCGCGAAGGGTCGCCTCATCAAACCCAAGACCGGTGGACAGAAGCGCTATGTCGATGCGATTTCTCAGAACGTCATCACGTTCGGAATCGGCCCCGCCGGGACCGGCAAGTCCTGGCTCGCAGTAGCGATGGCAGTGCGTGCGCTGCAGGCAAAGGAAGTGCAGCGGATCATCCTCACCCGGCCTGCGGTCGAGGCGGGCGAACGGCTTGGGTTCCTCCCGGGTGATCTGATGGCAAAGATCGACCCGTACCTGCGACCGCTGTACGACGCCTTGTACGACATGCTCGACCTCGAAGCGGTCACACGACTGACCGAGAAGCAGATCATCGAGATTGCACCGCTGGCGTTCATGCGCGGCCGAACGCTGAACAACAGCTTCATCATCCTCGACGAGGCGCAGAACACGACGCCTGAGCAGATGAAGATGTTCCTCACCCGTATCGGGTTCGGTTCGCGGGTGGTGGTCACGGGCGATGCCACCCAGGTGGACGTGCCCAACGGCAAGAGCGGGTTGTCAGGGTTGGAACGCACGCTCGATGGCATCGATGACCTGGCGTTCGTACGACTGCACGGCTCGGATGTGGTGCGTCACAAGATCGTTGCCGACATCGTTGCGGCCTACGAAACCAGCGAGGCCGCTCGATCGTGACGCTTCCTCCGGTGGTGGTCGAGGATGTGCGCACCACCGAACAACGTGAGCAGCTTGCGGTGGACGTGGCCCGATGGTCAGCGCTCGCAAGCGCCGCAGCCCGATCAGAGGGCGGGGTGGGTGAACTGTCGCTCACCTTCGTGGACTCCGCAGAGATCGCGGAACTGAATGCCGAGTACATGGGCAAGGTCGGCCCGACCGATGTGCTCTCGTTCCCGATGGACGACGAACCAACGGACGGCGTGCCAACGCTGCTCGGCGATATCGTGGTGTGCCCCGAAGTCGCAGCGGCGCAGTACGACGAGCATGCGGGCACCATGGACGACGAACTCGCCCTCCTGGTGGTGCACGGGGTGCTGCACCTGTTCGGCCACGATCACGCCGAACCAACGGAAACCGAACTGATGCGTCGGCGCGAACTCGAGTTGCTGCGTGAACATCACTGGTGTGGCGACGCGCCAAGCGGATTTCGCCAAACGCACGCCTGATCGCAGCGGCATTGGATTGACCAACGCCAGTTGTCGGCTCCTACAGTCGTCGACATGGAGATCTCACTCGACGGCAAGGTTGCGCTCGTCACCGGCGCATCGCGCGGCATTGGCAAGGCCATGGCGGCGTCTATGGCTGCGGCGGGCGCCAAGGTGATGCTGAACAGTCGCAAGCAAGAGGCGCTCGATGCTACGGCGGAGGAGATCCGGGCAAGCATCGATGGCGAGGTCGACATCGACGTATTCGCAGCGAACGCAGGCGACGACGATGCGGGCGAGCGTGCGGTGTCGGCGACCATCGAGCGCTTTGGTTCGCTCGACATCCTCGTCAACAACGCTGCCACGAACCCGTACTTCGGGCCGACGATGGAAGTTGACAAGGCGCGCTACGACAAGACGTTCCAGGTCAATCTCGATGCACCGATCTTCTGGAGCCAAGCCGCATGGAAGCACGCGTTCGCCGAAAAGCCGGGCGTGATCGTCAATGTTGCATCGGTGGGCGGGCTGCGCACCGAGTTCGGGCTCGGCGTGTACAACCTGACGAAGGCTGCGCTCATTCACACCACCCGCCAACTGGCATCGGAAATCGGACCCACGCGAGTTGTAGGAATTGCTCCCGGCCTGGTCCAAACCGACTTCGCAGCGCACCTGGTCGACAACTTCGGTGACACCTTGGCAGCGCGGCTTCCCACGCAACGGTTGGGTGTTCCTCAAGACATTGCCAACCTGGCCACGTTCCTGGCAAGCGACCTGGCGAGCTGGATCACCGGCGAGACCTACGTGATCGACGGGGGTGCGGGAGTCTCGGGTTCCTCCGGCTGATCAGGCGCCGTCGGCGCCTGTCTGATCGACTTCGCTGACGGCGATCAGGGCGGCGTTGACGATGCTCCCGGCGTCGATACCGCAGGCCCGGTGGAGATCATCGATCGTTCCCGACTCGCCGAAGCGATCGACGCCGAGTGCGTATTGGCGTGCGCCGAGAGCGGAACCGATCCACGAGAGGCTGTGGCTGGACGCATCGTGCACACTCACGATCGGGCGCCGTCGCTCGGGACCGGGAATCAGGCGGTGCAGGTGGCTCGGGGCTCGAACCACTCGCGCCGATGCGGTGGACTGGACGAACCCGGCCCGCCAACTGCGATACACCCGGTCCGGGCTCGTGAGGTGAACGACGCTGGCATCGACACCCTCGCGCTCCAATTCCGCCGCTGCGCTCAACGCTTCGGGAGCCATGGCACCCGTGGTGATGATGGTGACGCCAGGGCGTTCGTCCGGGCTGCTCTCGCGCAACCGGTAGCCACCGTCGAGCACGAACGTTCGCAGCCGGTCGCTGCCCATCCGCTGTGCGACAGCGCCGAACGGAGCCTGATCGATCGGCCGCGTCGAGAGGCGGAGATAGCTGCTGGTGCCATCGGGTTCCCCGAGTTGGGTCAAGGCGTCGCACAGGATCCAATCGACCTCGGTGGAGAATGCGGGCTCGAAATAGGTGAGGTTGGGCAGTTCCGCGCCGACCGAGGCTGTGATCGTCGACTGGTGGGCACCGCCCTCCGGCGCGAGCGTCACGCCAGCTGGCGTGCCGGCGACCACGAACCGAGCATCGTTGTAGACGCCATAGATCAATGCATCGAGTCCACGCAGCACGAACGGGTCATACACCGTGCCGACCGGGAGCAGATGTTGGCCATGGTGATCATGACTCAACCCCAGTTGCCCGAGCAGCATGAACAGGTTCATCTCGCTGATACCGAGTTCGATGTGTTGGCCGGTGGGGGCGGGGGCCCACTTGAGGAGCCGTTCGGCGCCCCCGTGGTCGGGGCGTTCGCTGTGTGCATACACGCCGCGCTTGTTGATGAAGCCGCCGAGGTTGGTGGAGATCGACACATCAGGTGCTGTGGTCACCAGGCGCTCACCGACACCGGCCACGTCAGCGAGGCCGGCGAGCACACGACCGAACGCTTCCTGGGTCGAAGTGGTACCTCGCTCGGTGACCGACCGGACGGCTCGCGGGACCGGCAAGGTCGGCCGAGGAACCGGGAGGGCGTTGTTGATCGTGCTGCCGACAGAGCGACACAACGCGCCCTCGGGCGACTGGACATCGAAACGGTCCCATTCGCTCGCGGACGTGAGTCCCAACGTGGTTCGGAACCGATCGAGTTGGTCGGGTGTGAGCAATGCTGCGTGGTTCATTGGATCGCCAGCCATGGCGAGCCCATGCCCCTTGATCGTGTAGGCAAACACGACCGATGGCTGTGTCGTGTGCTCATCGCATTCACGGAAGGTCTCGATCAGGCGTCCGAGGTCGTGACCTCCCAAGTCGGTCACGAGTGCTTTGAGGGCAGTGTCGTCGTAGCGGTCCGCCATGCGCACCACTGCGCTGTCCGCCGATGTCAGGAGTGCTCGACGAACGTCGGTGGGTGACAGGCCGAACAGTTCCTGGTACGCCTCGTTGGGCATGGCGTCGATGTGCGCCTCGAAGGCATCGCCGTCGGGTTCGGAGAATGCAGCGGTCAATCGTGCGCCGTACTTGGCCTCGGTGACATGCCAACCGGCATCGGCGAAGAACCGCTTCAGTCGTGTGGCTGCAATGTCAGGGATGACTCGATCGAGGCTCTGGCGATTGAGGTCGACGACCATCGTGAAGTTGCCGAGTTCTTGGGTGGCTGGGTCGGCAATGGCCTCCCACACGTTGCCTTCGTCGAGTTCGGCGTCACCGACGAGCGCGATGAAGCGAGCGTTGGGCTGTGCGCCGAAGTGGCTGTCGACGTAGCGACGGGTCAATGCGGAGAACAGTGGTGCAACCGCGCCGAGACCCACCGAACCGGTGGAGAAATCGGAGACGTCGGGGTCCTTCGTTCGCGAGGGATACGCCTGGAGTCCGCCGAACTCGCGCAGCGTCGTGAGGTAGGAGCGATCCAGTTCCCCCGTGAGGTACTTGATGGCGTGATACACGGGCGATGCGTGTGGCTTCACTGCCACCTTGTCCTCGCCGTCGAGGTGGCCGAACCACAGGGCGGTCATGATCGACGCCATCGATGCGCACGACGCCTGATGGCCGCCGACCTTCACATCCGTGGTACCCCGGGTGTTGGCGTGGTCGATGATCCGTGTGGCGAGCCAGAGCACGCGCTGCTCGATGTTGCGCAACGTGGCCAGGTCTGGGCTGTCGACGGTGTCTCGGCGAACGTGCATGTCGTTCATCTTCGTTCAAGAACTGCGGCGCCGTCGACAGCTACCATCGCCCGATGGCACTTGCTGACTTCGCTCGACATCAGCTCACGTTCGGGCACTCGCCGATTCACCCACTCCCGCGGTTGTCCGAGGCCCTCGGCGGGCAGGTGGAGATCTGGGCCAAGCGCGAGGACTGCAACTCGGGAATTGCCTTCGGTGGCAACAAGGTCCGCAAGCTCGAGTATCTGGTCGCCGATGCGTTGGCCTCGGGGTGCGACACGCTCGTTTCCATCGGCGGTATCCAGTCGAACCACACCCGCGCGGTCACCGGGGTGGCCCGTCACCTCGGGCTCGGCTGCGTCACCGTCCAGGAAGGCTGGGTCGACTGGCCCGACATGAACTACGACAAGGTCGGCAACATTCAGTTGACGCGCATCATGGGTGGCGACATCCGAATCGATCCGGCAGGGTTCGACATCGGAATCCGCGACAGCTGGAAGGAGGCGCTTGCCTCCGTCGAAGCGGCGGGGGGAACGCCGTACGCGATACCTGCCGGAGCATCGGATCACCCGTTGGGTGGTTTGGGGTTCGCAAACTGGGCGGTCGAGTTGGCCGAGCAGGAACAGGCGGTCGATCGCTTCTTCGATCACGTCATCGTGTGCACGGTGACCGGTTCCAGCCACGCCGGAATGATCGCCGGGTTCGCATTGGAAGACCGCGACGACCGCCGAGTCATCGGTATCGATGCGTCGGCAACGCTCGATCAAACCGTCGAACAGGTCACCCGAATCGCACGCAACACGGCGGCCACGATCGATCTCGGGCGCGCACTCCGGAACGACGAGATCACGGTCGTCCCCGGCTACGAAGGCCCGAAGTACGGCGTGCCGGATCAACAGACCATCGACGCAATTCACCTCGCTGCACGCACCGAGGGCATGCTGACCGACCCGGTCTACGAGGGCAAGTCGATGGCCGGGTTGATCGGCATGATCCGTTCGGGTGAGATCCCCGCGGGCTCGAAGGTGATGTACTGCCACCTCGGCGGCCAACCATGCCTCCCGGCATACGCCGGAGCGCCCGGCCTCGGTTGAACATCCGGCTCACCAATGGGTGACGCCTGAACGATATCGAGTGGGTCAGATTCGGTTCGAGGGTGCGTTGCGGATCGGCTTGCCGAGCGACGTGCGCGGAATCTGATCGACGACTTCGATCGACTTCGGTGCCATGAATGCGGGAGCGCTCGCCTTGACGTGATCGCGGAGTGCGTCGAGTGTGGGAGGCGTTTCTTTGGTGACAATGAGCGCCTCCACCACCTCACCCCATTCCGAGTCGGGGCGCCCCCGAACCATCACGTCGACCACGTTGGGATGAGTTCGAAGCAGTGCTTCGACTGCTTCGGGCCACACGTTCTCGCCACCGGTGATGATCAGGTCGCCACGGCGACCCTCGACGTGGAGCCGGCCATCATCGAGCCAGTGCCCGAGATCACCAGTCGGCAACCAACCGTCGGCATCTTTTGGATCGACACCATTGCGATAGGCCCGCAACAGCATCGGGCCGCGCAGATGGATCTCGCCGTGCGCGTCGATCGACACGTCGACGTCGTCGAGCGGCACGCCGTCGTACACCACGCCGCTGCCGGTCTCGGTCATTCCGTAGGTGGTAACGGAGTTGGTCGGGCGGTCGGCAGGCGGTCGGCTGCCTCCCAACACGATGGTGCGAAAGCGGGTGGGGTCGACTCGTGCCAGAGTCGTCGACACCAGCGAGACCATCGACGCCCCGCAGGCCTCGACGGCATCGACGTCGAAACGGGGGTGGACCGTGAGTCGGGTGCCGGCATGCAGCGCACGCGTCACCACCGACAAGCCGCCGACATGAGACAGCGGCAGGCACGCCAACCAGTGATCGTTCTCGGACACCCGCAGGCGACGGTTCGTCGATGACGACGAGGCCGCCACGGCTTCATGGGTCAACACCACACCCTTCGGTGTGCCGGTCGAGCCGCTGGTTGCCACCACCAGTGCATCGCCGGGCTCGACGTCTTCCCCGACGCACATGGCAGCGACGAGGGCGGCCTTCGCCGCCGGCGGCAATCGTTGGTCAACGGGGAATGCGGCGTTGCCGTCATCCCAGATCCGGCGCAACTGGTCAACGAACTGCGGTCCCCCGGGAACGTCGATTGCAACGAGGCGACTCATTGCATCATCCCTGCGTCTCGGATATCTGCCGCGCCGTGCGGTTGGCGTCGCGCCGTCATCTGACCCATCATGGCGCAGTCATGAACCATTGGATCATCGGAGCCCGACTCAGAACGTTGCCAGCAGCGGTGGTGCCCGTCGCGCTGGGCACAGCCTGTGCGGTCGACGTGCCGCGGAACCTCGGCTGGTGGAGCGGGGGAGGAGTCGTGGTCTCTGCGGATTCGATCTCGATCCAATGGCTGAACGTCGTGGCCGCACTGATCGTCAGCCTGGCCCTGCAAGTCGGTGTGAACTACGCAAACGACTACAGCGACGGGATACGCGGAACCGACGACGTACGCGTTGGCCCGATGCGACTGGTGGCCAGCGGCGTCGTACCGGCCCGACAGGTGAAGTTCGCGGCCTACGCAGCGTTCGGCGTGGCGGCGATCTTCGGCCTGGCGGTTGCGCTCGCGACGTCGCTCTGGTTGCTGGCGGTTGGCGTTGCCGCCATCGCGGCAGGCTGGTTCTACACGGGTGGACCCAAGCCGTACGGCTACATGGGCCTCGGCGAGATCTTCGTGTTCGTGTTCTTCGGTCTCGTTGCGACAGTCGGCACCATGTACGTCGCCGTGGAGACCGTCACGGTGTTGTCGTTGCTCATTGGCTCGGCAGCGGGTTCGCTCGCCTGCGCGCTGCTCGTGATCAACAATTTGCGCGACATCCCGACCGATCGAGAGGTCGGAAAGAAAACGCTGGCGGTTCGGTTGGGTGACAAGAACACGCGTTGGTTCTACGTCGTGCTGATCGCAGCGTCATTCGTGTTGCTGTTGATCGCCGCCTTCGAGCGGCCGGCCGCACTGATTGGACTCTTGGCGATCCCGCTTGCCGTGCAACCGTGCAAGACGGTCCTGCAGGGGGCAACCGGCCTGAGCCTGATTCCCGTGCTGGCGGGCACTGGCAAGCTGCAGTTGGCGTTCGGTGCCACTGCGACCCTGGGTCTTGCCTTCGGCTGAAGCAGCCGATTCAGCCAAGGAAGTCGATGAGCGCCTCGACGGTCGCTGCGGGCTGCTCCAAGTGCACGCTGTGCCCCGCGCCCGAGATCACGCCGAGTCGAGCGTGCGAAAGGCCAGCCACCAGCTGCTCTCCGAGCGCAGTGAACTTTGCATCGTGTTCGCCAACGAGCACCAAGACCGGACAGTCAATTCCGCTCAGCTGGTCCCAGAGGGGCTGCTGGGTACCCGTTCCAGCCAGCCGAAGGCTCGACGCCAATCCGTCAGGGGTGTTGCGAAGGCGGTCCTCTCGCATCGAGCTGTCGTCGTCGAGCCCAGCGAACAGCGGCTTGGTCAACCAGTCGTCCACAAATGCTGGAACGCCATACTCGATGATGTGATCGGCGAGCTCATTGTCGCTGACGCGACGTGCGGCGCGTTCGGCGTCGTCGACGATGCCAGCGGTTGCGCCGATGAGTACCAGCTTCTGCACGAGATCAGGATGGCGAAGTGCCGTGTGCAGGGCCACGCGTCCACCCATCGAGTATCCGATGTACGCCGCGGCCTGGCCAACCGACGCCAACATCTCGCCGCACTGCCAGAGATCGCTGCGCTGTTCGGATGCGTCGCCGTGACCAGGCAGGTCTGGTGCGATGAGATCGAGTGTGGCGACGTGGTCGAGGCCACCCTGGAGTCCGTTGGCGATGTGACGCCAGCTGCGCCCGGTTTGCGTGAATCCGTGAGCGAACACGATGCGTCGGTTCATGTCGATCCCGTCAGCTCGTCTGTTCGCTGCGAGTCGGTCAGGCCGAGGCGTCAGCGAGCGCGTTGGCGGCCATCTTGCGCAGGACTTTCGTGAACGTCTCGGGGTCCTGTGCCCCGGGCACCGCCCACTCGTTGTTGAACACATAGGTGGGCACGGCGGTGATGCCGTTGTCTCGTGCATGGTTCAGCTCCGCGTTCACCTCGGCCATGCCATCTGTGGACTCGAGGAACGCTCGAGCTGCGTCGGCGTCAGCCCCCGCATCAGTAGCGATCGCCACGAGGGTGTCGACGTTCCCGATGTGATCGCCATCGGTGAAGTACGCCCGCAGGAGGCGTTCCTTCATCGCGTCCTGTGACAGCTCGTTCGAGTCCTGGCCGGCCCACCAGATCAGTCGGTGGGCCAGGAGCGTGTTGGCACGCAGTGACTTGTCCATGTTGAACTTCAGCCCGTCACCGGCGGCTGCGCTGGTGACGTTCGCCAAGATCTCTTCGGCTTTGTCCATGCCACCGAACTTCTTTGCGTAGGCATCGATGACCGGGCCAGCGACGCCCGGCGCGGCAGTTGGGTCGAGCTGGTACGGCTTGAACGTGATGTCGAAGTCCACCCCGAGGTCGCCTTCGGACTGCGCTTGTGCGAGGCCGGCTTCGAAACGTCGTTTTCCGATGTAGCACCATGGGCACACGACGTCGGAGAAGATGTCGATCGACACGACGGGCCGCGAATCGGGAGTGGCAGGGTTCGAGATGGAGTCCACGAGCACCACCGTAGGGCCGTATCGTCGGTGATCGATGGTCGACCATGCCGTATCTCTTGCTGACGCATCGCCGCCGGACGTGCAGGCGACCTTCTGCGCAACCCTCGTGGACGAATGGTTGCGCCTCGGTGTGCGTCATGCGGTGATCGCCCCAGGGTCGCGATCGACGCCCATGGCATTGGCGTTGACCGAGCGCACCGAGATGCACGTGCATGTGGTCCACGACGAGCGTGTCGCTGCATTCGTTGCGCTCGGACTCGGTGTTGCCTCGATCGAGGGAGGGGCGCGAGTGCCCGCGTTGCTGCTGTGTACCAGCGGTACCGCCGCGGCCAACTTCCTGCCGGCGGTCGTGGAAGCCGGTTTGTCAGAAGTCCCGATGGTTGTGCTCACAGCCGACCGGCCCGAGGAGTTGCGTGGTGTCGGCGCACCCCAGACCATCGATCAGATCGAGTTGTACGGATCCCATGTGCGCTGGTTTCATGATCCCGATGTGCCGGTTGCTGCAACTGCGGGGGAGTGGCGTGCCCTCGCCGGAAAGTCGCTAGATCGCTCACTGCGTGGGCCCGTGCACCTCAACCTCCCGTTCCGTGAGCCGCTCGTCGGCACCCCACTCGCACTCCCCGAGAACGGATTCTTCGACCCGGTTCAAGCATCCGAACCCGAGAATGGATTCTCGAACCGGGTCCAAGAATCCGCTCTTGCGGCTGAACGCGGCGTGATCCTCGTCGGCGGGATGAGCGGCATCGACGCCGATCGCATCCTGGACCTCCGCAATGTGACCGCGTGGCCGATCGTGGCCGATCCGCAGTCGGGTCTGCGTGACCTGAGCGATGTCACCACGATCGACTCCCTGCTGCGGGTGCCAGGGCTCGCCGACGAACTGCTGCCCGAGGTGATCGTTCGTATCGGGCGGCCGGCAGCGTCGAAAGTGCTGAGCCAATGGACGGCTCGGCCAGAGCCGACCTTGCTGCAGATCGGTGGACCCGGCACCATCGACCCAGCGGCGAACGTGTCCGCTGTGGTCGGCATCGACGAGTTGATGGCAGCGGTCACGAAGCTTGCGTCGGCGGCGGAGAGAGACGCCGCATCATCGCCCTGGTTGCTCGAATGGCGCCGCCTCGACGCCGTTGCAGCAGCGGCGATGGAGACCGCGGTCGAAGGTGACACCGATGATGTGCTGACCGAACCTGCAGTGGCGCGGATCCTTGCCGCCCACGCCCCGGCGAGCGCTCAGTTGACGGTCTCGTCGTCGATGCCGGTCCGAGACATCGAGTGGTTCGGCGGGCGAACGCCGTTCGTTCATGCCAACCGTGGTGCCAACGGCATCGACGGGGTGATGTCGACGGCGCTCGGCCGAGCACTCGACCAACCCGACGGCTCGACGCCGGCATTCGTGCTGATCGGCGACCTTGCATTCGTCCACGACTCGAACGCCCTCGTTGCGCTGACCCAACGGAGTGTGGACCTGCGTGTCGTGGTCGTCGACAACGATGGCGGCGGGATCTTCTCGTTCCTTCCGCAGTCGAACCTGTTGGAACACGAACGCTTCGAGCAGCTCTTCGGCACGCCACTCGGAACAGATGTCGACGCCCTGGCTGAGGCGCACGGACTCGTGACGGTGACGGCCACCACAGCGGACGAGTTGCGGGCGCAAATGATGGAGCCCGGCCCGTGGGTGTGCCGGGTCCCGTCTGACCGACAGCACAACGTGACGGTCCACGAGTCGATTCAGACGAGCATCGCCGCCGCGATCGGTGCGACTCGTTCGACGTCGTCGACGATCTGATACCTCCGCCGGAGAAAGCTCGACAGCGGCGCTTGACCTTGACACGGTGACAATCTCTACCGTCGATCGTGTGTTCAAGAACTTCTTCTCGAAAGCGCTGCCAGTGGTTGCTGGCGTCGCACTGATCATCCCCGCGAGCAGGAAGGTGTTCGGCGCGGACTGGCGTGACGAACTCGGTGCGAGCTACCAGCTCGGCGAGCGCGATGTCGGTAGCGCGTTCTTCCTGCTGGTCGGGCTACTCGAGTTCGTTCTCGCTGCAGCCATCTTGTGGCCGAGAACGCGGGTCCCGGCCGGACTGGCGATGGGCGGGTTCTTCGTGGGAGCGTTGTTCTTCAATCTGGTACTACGAGTCGATCAGGACGTGCTCCCTGACGATCGATCGACCCTCGGACAGTTGATTCCGCTCGATCTCATCCACCTCGCCCTCGGCGTGGCGGTGGCGTGGTTGTGGCGAACGTCGGGGAAGCCGGAGCACCTGTTCGTCGCGGAGCGCTGACACCGAATCATCCTGTGCCAACCAGATCGAAGCTGGCCATACTGTCGTGATGGGGAAGGCGGGCGGCTTCGATTGGGAGCAACGCAAGAACGGTGACGTCGTGATCTCCCATCACGGCCGCAGCGCAGCGACACTTCGAGGTCAGCGCGCCGACGAGTTCCTCGAAGACCTCACCCACGGCGATGCGCAGGACCTCATGGCCCGGCTCACGGGCAACTACAAGCGAGGCAACGAGCGACAGTCCCGACGCCACCCCCGCAACCGGTAGCCGGTCGCACGCACGACGCGTGAGGTGCTTCCAGGCGCGGGCTCGGCGCACGGAAGGAAATGCGTCGGCGTCTACGGGCGGATGATTGCGGACAGCATCGCCTGGAACTTTGCTTGGGTTTCAGCGAGTTCGGCCAACGGCTCGCTGTCGGCAACGATGCCTCCGCCCGCAACGAGGCGTGCAGACCGTCGATCGGCGGCGAACTCGGCACAGCGGATAGCCACCGCCCAGGTGCCGTTGCCGTTCGCGTCGACCCAGCCGACTGCACCGCCGTAGCGGCCGCGCTCGAAACCTTCGACCCGCTCGATCAACTCGATCGCCTCCTGTCGAGGATGTCCGCCGAGCGCTGGCGTCGGGCACAGAACACGCACGAGGTCGACGACCGTTGGTGGCGGTTGCGAGAGCATCCCTTCGAGGCGCGTGCCGAGGTGCTGCACGTTCGCCACCGTGACAATGGAGGGTTCGGGTTCCTCGTCCAGGTAGGAGACGAAGGGCAGCAGCCGGTCATGGACATCGTCGATCACCACACGGTGTTCGATCTGATTCTTGGCGCTCGCCTGCAGCTCAGCTGCGAGCCGAGCGTCGTTGTCGATGTCGCCAGTTCGCGGGGTCGTTCCGGCCAGCGGGTGTGAACGTACGACTGATCCGTCGACTTCGACGAGGAGTTCGGGTGACGCTCCAATGAACCCATCGATCGAGAACCGATAGCTGGAGGAGAACGTTGCCTTGAGTCGACGCAGCACCGCATGCACGCTGATTGGTTGATCTGCCCCGACGTGTATCGGCCGTGCGATGACCGCTTTGGTGAGCAGACCAGCGCGCACTGCGTCTCGCGCCGAAGCAACCGCATCGAGGTAGTGATCAACGTCAACGAGTGGTGAGATGGTCCAGCTCGGTGCAGTGGGCGATGGTTCGGGTGGCGGAGCCAGTGCCTGGTCGACGTCGGCATCATCTACGACCGTGACCCATACTTGTCCGTCGCGCTTGGTCAGCGTGACCGAGGGAATCTGCAGTTCGGTCGATGCACCGGGCCGGAACGCAATGGCGCCGACTGCGACCGGTGCCGCGATGTCGACGGTGGAATCGTGAGAGATCGCGGCCAGCGCGTCGACGGCGTTCTCCGCTGCGACACGACACGCCACGCCACGCCCGGCGAGGCCGTTGCCGCCGCGTACGAACAGCACACCGTCATCGGAGGCCATGTCGTTGAGGTCAGGGACCTGGTCGGTGAACTCGGCGAGCGGCCTCGTGACAGCGTGCATGTGTGTCAGTCAGCTTCTGGTGGCGACCATCAGCTGGGTCAGCCCGCCCGAGAGCTGCTGATGCGTTGCATCGTCGAAACCCGCAGCGACCAGCATGGAACGCATCTCATCGGGCTCGGGCAAGTAGGCAACACTCTTGGGGAGGTAGCTGTACGCAGCGCCGTCGGACAGGGCTGCCCCGATCTTGGGCACGATCTTGCCGAAATAGATGTTGTTGCCGAAGCGAAGCACTCGATTGGGCGGGGTGCTGACGTCGAGCAGAGCAATCCGCCCGCCGGGGCGAACAACGCGTGCGAGCTCCGTGAAGAAGTCCCCGAGGTCGAGCAGATTGCGCAGGGCAAACCCGCAGGTGACACCGTCGACCGACGCGTCCGGAACCGGCAGTCGCAGGATGTCGGTTTGCACTCGTGGTGATCCGGACCGGTCAGCAGCGAGCATCCCGAAGCTCAGGTCCATCGAGAGGGGGCGCAGACCGGCCTTGGCGAGGTCCACACACATGTCGCCGGTACCGCTCGCCAGGTCGAGCACGATGGAGTCGGTGGGAAGCGCCAGGTCACGAAGGGCCTTCTTGCGCCACCGGACGTCGAGGCGAAACGAGATGATCCGGTTCAACCGGTCGTACTTCGGCGCGATTGCATCGAACATGTCGCGCACTGCAGCGACTTTCTCGTCACCCTCGGGGAGCTGTTCGGTGTCCCAGCGGCGCGCTGGCGAGTCGGATGAGGCCGAAGTGTTCACTCGATCAGACTACGAGGGGTCTCAACCGGTTGCGGTGCCCTGCTCGGGCGGGGGAAGTGGTTTGCTTGCGGCGGGTGGCGCACCAGGAGCGACGTCGCCGAGTTCGGTGCCGGTAGCAAGACGGTCGAGGCGTTCCACCTCGGCACGAGCAGCAGCCAAGGCCTGCAGCTTGATGTCAGCGGCCGACACCGCTGCTTCGAGTTGCACCTTGGAGTCGGAGACCGACACGCTTGTGACCAGGTCCACAATCGCTTGTTCGAGGTCGACGACGTGCTCCTCCAACGGGTCGATCGCAGCATCGCGGTGCGTCTTCGGGAGTGCTGCAGCAGCCACGAGGCGTTCGTCGATCGCGAAGGCCTCGGCTTCGATTGCGGTCATCTGCGCAGCGAGCCCGAGCTCGACGAAGCGCGGATTCTGGCGTGCTCCACGCACGGCATCGCCGAGTCGACGGTGCAGCTTTGCCTCACGGCTGTGGGCTCCCGCCCAACTCGCTGGCGCCGGCGATTTGCGTCCAGGCACCACTTCGTTCTGCGTCACGAACTCTTGCTTCGATCGAACTGCCAGCATCACGCCGAATGCGACGACTGCGCCAATCGAGGCAACGAGGAGCGCTCCGATGAGCAGACTCATCCTGACCCTCCTCCGCCCGCAGAAACCGCAACGGCAATGATGATGATCACCAACAGCACCGCGATGACCGCAGCAGCGATCTTGACCTTGCTGTACGGACGAGCGCCGTGGACTTCACCGGTGACACCGTTGATGTACACCTGGAACGGCCGCTGGTCGTAGATGACCGTGAGCAGCCACAGCGGCAGCAGGATGTGCTTGTAGGTCATCTCGCGCCAACTGATGTCCATCTGCGAGATCCGCTGCTGATCGCCGCCGATATCACGGCGAATCGTCGTACGGATGCTGTCCTCCATGATCGTGGTGGCCTCTCCGAGGCATTCCTCCACATCGTGGTCGTAGGTACGAGCCAAGTGGCCGGCCGCATACTCAGCCGAGTACGGCTTGGACTCTTGAGTCGGCCAGGGCTCGAGCTTGTCGATCCGCTTCTTGTCGAACCCTTCGTTGGCGAGGATCGTCACATCGTCGAACGAGTTCGACACGTTGCCACGAACGTGCTGCCAGGTGGTGTAGGTCTCGGTGCGGCGGTTGTCGCCCGAACCTACGGTGCGAGTTCGAGTGGTGCCGCGCTGGCCTGTGTACCTCGTCGACGTATCAGCGTCATAGGTGAAGTACGCCATGTACACGCTCTGGAACGAACCGGTTCGGTTGTAGGTCTTGAACTCCGACGGAGCAAACCAGCGCCCGTTGATCCACTTGTCGATCAACCCTTCGGCGCCCTTTTTGTCTATCTGAAAGGGGAGTACTGCATCCACCGGCAAACGTTCGGGAGCGGCATGGACGTCGTCGCGTTGGATCGGTGTGGCGCAATACGGGCACTTGTCGGCGGTGAGGCTGCCGGTGAATGTGGTGTGCCCACCACAGTTCTGACAGACGACCTCTTTCTCACCGTCGAGGAAGTTCGCCGTGTGCTCGACGTGCCCGGCTCGAACGAGGCGAAGTGCTTCGCGCAGGTCGCGTTCGCGAACTTCGCCCTTCACCTCGACCAATTCGTGGGTGTTGCCGCAGTGCTGGCACTTCAGTAACTGGGTCGGGATGTCGAAATGCAGTTCACCACCGCACGCCTCGCACGGATAGGTGCGTGACTGCTCGGTGGCGTGGGTCAGCGCGAGCGAGTCGGCCTGATCGGACGAGGCCTTGCTCAGCGCTGCTTTCGGATCGAAACCACCCGATGGCGGCGATGACGGCGGAGGCGGTTGCGAGACGCCTTGATCCGGGATCGGTGGTGGTACAGATTGCCGCGATGGTGCCGGCTGAGGCGGCGGGGGCTGTGAGGGTGGCGGCGGCTGCGACGACGGCTGATTGCCGCCGGGCAACGGGGGCGGAACGTCACTCACGGCGTCAGGTTGCTGGAGCGTCAGGTGCCGGTGCCGGCGGCACCGGGGGCGGCGTCGGGTTGGTCGGCGGCATCGGCGGCGGTGTCGAGAACAGTGCTTGCAGCTCGGGAACGGTCTGCGCAGCGGCCCACGCCGGCATGCCTTCGGACCACACGAGCGTTTGCCCGGTCACCTGTCCGCCTTGGATTCCCTGCTGCATCTGGCCCATGTTGTACGGGCCGCCAGGGTTGCCGCCATGGTCGACGTGGAACATCCGCTGGCCGGGCAGCGGCGGGGGAGCGGCGGCGACGGGCGCTGCGGGTGCTGCGGCCTGGGGGGCGGGTTGTTGGCCCATGCCGCCCATCTGATTGGCCATGGTGCCAGCCATGGCGACACCCATACCCATCTGCATCATGTCGCCCATGACCGATCCGCCCTCGTTCTGCGCCGCAGCGAGCATGGCGTCAGCAGCTTGAGCTTGCTGGTATTTGTTGAGGTCCACGTTCTCGACGAATCCTGATGCCTCGACACCCTTGGCGACACCGCGGGTCATTGCCTGGGTGATCTCGTCGGGCAGCGAGATGTTCATGGTCATCTCGGGGATTGCGAGACCGAACTCGTCGTCGACACGCTCCTGGACGAACTCGGCGAGCTTGCCAGAGAGTGCAACCTGTTGACCCTGCAGATCGATGGCACCGAGTCCGCTCTGGGTGACCATGTCGGAGAACGCCATCGAGATGACGCGGCGCAGCAGTTCGGCGATCTCGTCGGCTTCGACTGCGGAGTCCGTGCCGATCACTTCTTTCAAGAAGATCTCGACGTCGACGATCTTGACGACGCAGAGACCGTTGGCTCGAACCTGCACCATCTTGAAGTCCGGGTCGCGAACGGTGACGGGCTGCGGTGTGCCCCAGCGCAGATCCGTGACCGGGCGTGTATTGATGAAGTACACCTCGGACCGGAACGGACTGTCGAAGCCGTGCTTCCATCCCTGCAGCGTCGACATGATCGGCAGGTTTTCGGACTTCAGTTCGTAGTGGCCCGGCTCGAACTGATCCGCAATGGCACCGCGGTACACAAAGACGGCCTTTTGGCCTTCGCGGACGATCAGCTGTGCGCCGTTCTTGATCTCGTTCTGGTAGCGGGGGAATCGCCATGCAAGCGTCGAACGCGAGTCATCGATCCATTCGATGATGTCGACGAGTTCGCCCTTGAGTTTGTCCATGAGGCCCATGAGGGTCCGCCTTTCTCTTCGCCCGGCGAAGATGTCTGAAGTCCTGCTCAGAGACTAGGTGAACCATGCGGACAACCGAGGAGAATTCGCAACCTGGCGACGGACACGACGTGCGAATCAGACTCGCGAACCAGTCGTGGGTGGTCCACCGCCGGATCGCGTCGATTGCGCGCCGGGCATTGGATGGTCGACGTTGTGACCCTCAGCACGTTGCGTGAAGTGTCGCATCGGCCCACATCTTCAAGACTGTTGCGCGTCGAACATGTATCTCGCCACCATCAGATCCAGGTGGGCGCCGCCAGCGTTCTTGCAGATGGTGATCGAGTCCGCCGACGAGCGGACGAACGTCGAATCGGCGATTCCGCTGAAGTCCATGGTCTGAGACCGATCGAGCAGTCCCGAAGACATGGGATGAGCGAAATCCCCGACCTCGACCGCGGTGTCGATGCAGTCTGCGAACACATCGGCCCGAGCGATTGCCTCGTCGTCGACTTCGCGCATGTCGGGGCGATAGCCACCGATCAGGTCCAGGTGTTGGCCCGCTCGCAGCCATGACCCGCTGACGACGGGTTGGCTCGACATCGTTGCCGTACAGATGATGTCAGCGGACTCGACCCCGCGTTCGAGGTCGTCGATGACATGGCACCCGGTGTCGTCAGCGAGTCGCTGTGCGTGCCCGTGAGTCCGGCTCCACACCCCGATCGATGCGTCGGGAAAGACGCAACGGTAGGCCTGCGTCATCGATCGAGCCACCGTTCCCGAGCCCACGATGACGATCTGCTCGGAGTCGGCTCGAGCCAGCTGACGTGCTGCAAGCGCTGAGTCGGCAGCGGTCTTCCACTTCGTGAGCAGATGAAAGTCGATCGTGGCATCGAGCTGCCCCGTGGTGTCTGAAAACAGCGACGCTGAACCATTGATCGTCGACGCGCCGCCCGGGATCATGACGTTTCCGGGAAACACGGTGGCGGTCTTCACGAGTGAGCCGAGCCCGTCGATCATCGCCGCCCGGCTCAGCAGCGCATCGTCGCCGCGCTGCAGCAGGGTGTCTCCGACCTGCGCTGCAGGGAGTTCGTGCCCGCGCCTAATTGCCTCCATTGCGCCAGCGAAATCGATGTTGGCTTCCACCGAAGCGGCATCGAGGTGCGGTGTGTTCAGCACGACGAAGGCCGAATCAGCTCACGCAGTGGCGACGCTGCGTGCCCACCGGTAGTCGGCTTTGCCGCTCGGGGAGCGCACGATCTCGTCGACTCGGATGATGGCCTTGGGCAGCTTGTACCGGGCGACGTGGCGTTCGGCTTCGCCGAGGAGGTCCTGGTCAGTGGGCTCGTACCCCTCACGAATACGCACCACGGCCACCACTTCGCTTCCCCAACGCTCACTCGGGCGGCCCGCAACGACACAGTCGTAGATCGACGGGTGCGCTTTGAGGGCCGCCTCGACCTCTTCGGCAAAGATCTTCTCCCCGCCGGAGTTGATCGTGACCGAGTCGCGTCCGTGTAGTTCGACGACACCCAGGCCGCCCGCGCCGTCGTCGAGCAAGCGCGCCCGATCGCCGGGTACGGCGTAGCGAACTCCTTGGACGACCGGATAGGTGCGAGCGGTCTTGTCGGGATCGCCGAGATAGCCGAGCGCGAGCCGGCCCTTCTTGGCAAGCCAACCCATCTCGTCGTCACCTGGAGCGAGCACGGCGTCCATGTCGCCTGACAGCACGACGTTGCCTTCGGTCATCTCGAAGGTGCCGGTGGATGCTGCGCCGCCAGCCGACACGTGCGACACCTGGCCGCCTGCTTCAGACGATCCGAGGCCGTCGATGACCATCAGGGTCGGAAGGTGCGCGAGCAGTTCGTCCTTGAGTGGTGCGGACAGCGCTGCGCCACCGGACAGCATCACCGACAGCGACGACAGGTCGCGCTGGTTCGCGCTGCGGTCCAGTTCGTCGAGGAGCGGTCGGGCGAATGCGTCGCCGACGATCAACAAGAAGTCCAGTCGCTCTCGTTCGATCATCGTCCACACATCGTCGGGGTCGAGCCGGTCCGGCACCGATGGAACAAACACCGTGCCGCCGCCGAGCCATGTCCGAAACGCGATCCAGTGGCCTGCGCCATGCATGAACGGCGGGCCGATGAGCGCTTTGAGTCCGGTCGTGGCTTCGGCCACGAACTCCTCGACGGTGGTTGCAGTGGGGGATCCGCCGAAGCAGGCCCGCATCGCGTCGCCGTTGCGCCACATGACACCCTTGGGCATTCCGGTGGTGCCGCCGGTGTAGAGCAGGTACAGGTCGTCGGCGCTCCACGTCGCATCAGGACGAGCTGGCGATGCTGCGGCCAGCGCGTCTTCGTACCAGATCGCCCCGGGGAGCAACTCGTTGCCGGAGTCGTCGGCGACTTGCAGCACCGTGCGTACGCCCGGCAGATCGGGGAGCACCTCTGCGAGGGTTGGGGCAAACGCAGAGTGCACAACGACCGCCGTTGCAGCGGAGTCCGTCAGGAGGTATCGCAACTCCTCTGCGACATAGCGATAGTTGACGTTGAGCGAACCAACACGGGCCTTGAGTGTGCCGAGCATGACCTCGAGGTACTCGTTGCCGTTGTGGAGGTAGATCGCAAGGTGGTCCTGGCCAGACTCGTGGCCCTCTAAGTCCTCGCGCTCGGTGTGGCACCCATGCCCAGCGTCGAGCAGGTGATTGGCGAGACGACGCGTCCGATCCTCGACCTCGGCCCAAGTGAGGCGTCGGTCCCGAAAGACCAGACATTCCGCATCTGGTCGCGAACGCCCGATTGCTTCGTGGACCTCGGCGAGCGAGATGTCGAGAACGGCAGCGTCACTCATGTGTTGTCGAGTCGTTGATCAGACGTAGTAGCGGAAGATGACTTCGGCCACGCACGACGGCTTCGCAGCGCCCTCGATCTCGAAGACGAACTCCTGGGTGACTTGTGCTCCACCCGGGACGTCATCGACGGCGGTGAGGCTCACGCCGAGACGCAGCTTCGATCCGACCGGAACCGGTGAAGGAAAGCGAACCTTGCCGGTGCCGTAGTTGACGCCCATCGCAACACCGGAGACACCGAAGATCTGCGGCGACAGCATCGGGCCAAGCGACAGCGTCAGATACCCGTGGGCGATTGGACCGCCGAACGGGCCGGCATTGGCCTTTTCGACGTCGACGTGAATCCACTGGTGGTCACCGGTTGCCTCGGCAAAGGTGTTCACCTGCTCCTGGGTGATCTCCACGTAGGGCGAATAGCCGAGGTGTTCGCCCACAAGAGCCTTGAGTCCGTCGATGCCTTCGATCATGCGCATGGCGGAGATGTTGGCAGACTGAACGAATGACCGACGAAACGCACCAGAACGATCTTGCGGAGGGCCTCCCTGCAGATCCCGAGGAGGGCGAGTTCCGGTCGGGTTTCGTGACCTTCGTCGGTCGCCCGAACGTCGGCAAGTCGTCGTTGGTGAATGCCATCTGCAAGCGCAAGATCAGCATTGTCAGCGACAAGCCTCAGACCACGCGCCACCGCATCATGGGTGTGCTGACCCGTCCCGACAGCCAAATCGTGTTCGTGGACACGCCGGGCCTTCACAAGCCGGTCACCGCGCTGGGCGAGCGGGTCAACGCCACTGCGCTCGAGAGCGTCACGAGAGACGACGAAGATGCGGGGGTCGATGTGGTGGCGCTGGTGCTCGATGCCACCGCCCCGTTCGGCAAGGGAGACCGCTGGGTGGCGTCGAAGCTCGATCTCGCCGACACGATCGTCATCGTCAACAAGATCGACCGAGCCAAGCCGCAACAGGTGCTTGCCATGCTCGGCGCAGCGAGCGAACTCGGTGCCAAGGAGTACTTTCCCGTGTCAGCTCACTCCAACGATGGGCTGGACAACCTCGTCGATCATCTCACCAAGGGGCTGCCGTTCGGCCCGCAGTACTTCCCCGATGACGAAGTGAGCGATCTGCCCGAAGAACGCTGGGTGGCGGAGTTGGTGCGCGAGCAACTGCTGGCGGTCACCCACGACGAGTTGCCGTATTCGATCGCTACTCAGGTCGTCGAGTGGGAGTGGCCCCGAATCAGGGTCGACATCATCGTCGAACGTGACAGCCAAAAGGGCATGGTGATCGGCAAGGGTGGGAGCATCTTGAAGCAGGCGGGAGAGCGGGCACGTCGCCAACTCCCCGAGGGCGTCTTCTTGGAGCTGAGGGTGAAGGTGGACAAAGACTGGCAGCGGCGCCCTGAGCGGGTTGCTCGCCTCGGCTACTAACGGCGACCGAGTTCGATGTCGCTGAGGGGTTCGATGCCGCTCAGGGAGTGGTGGTACTCGTCGGAGCGAGTGTCGTCTCGGTGGGCTCACCGTCGACGACTTCGGCTTCAGCAGCCTCGAGGTCGGCAATGCTGGTGGTCGGGGCGACGGTCGTTGGAGCCACGGTCGTTGGAGCCACGGTGGTTGGAGCCACGGTGGTCGTCGTGGTCGTCGTGGTGGAACTCGTGGTCGTCGCTTCGGGAACGGCCAGCGGGTCGCCGTCGATGAGCATCGACGTGTAGTCGTCGCGTGACACCGGCTGATCGGTGAACCCCGAGTTGCCGGTGGGAACGCTGAACGGCTCGCCGTCGAACGTGAACGTCGCCGTGCCGACGCCGACGAGGTTACTGAGAAAGGTCAGCACGATCTGGGCGATTGCTTCGTCCTGATTGGTTCGTCGGATTCGTTCGAAGACGTCGGGGTCGAGATCGATCGTGATGCCACCGCGCTGGGTCGTGGTGTCGATGATCAAGCCCTCGGGGACGAACGAGTCGAGGAGCGCCTCGGAAGGGCCCTGTGGTCCGGCCTCGAGCAGGCTGGTGAGTTCGGTGGCCGCTGCCGGCTCAGGGGCGACCAAGTCGATGCTGCGAAGCCGACCGCGAGAGATGAAGTAGACGGGTGCGAGCTGGGTCGGCACGATGGTCGTCGTCGTGGCGATCGTGGATTCTGGGGTAACGAGCGGCATCGTGGTTGTCGTCGTGGTTGTCGTCGTGGTGGACGTGGTGGTGGTCGGGTCAGCGAGTCGCCCCGGTACGTCTTCGGCAGGAATCTGTTCGAAGCTGTCCGAGCCGGTCGGCACGCCGCACGCCGTCACCGCCAATGCCATGACCAGGCCGCACGTCGCCACGCCGACCATTCGTCGCTGCGCGGGGTGACCAAAGCGTGTCATCTGAGCAGTCGTCATGAGCTCGCCTTCATCGGGATCTCGAACACGAACCGTGCACCGCCACCCGCTCGGTCTTCCACCCAGGTGGCACCGCCCATCGCTGCGCTGTGTTCTGCAGCAAGCGCGAGTCCGAGCCCGGTGCCGATTCGGTGGCGTGCGGCGCTCCCTCGGGCGAATCGCTCGAAGATCCGGTCGCGTTCGCTCCGGGCCACGCCTGGCCCGCCGTCTTCGACAGCAAACCGCAGCATCTTGCTCTTGGCGGGGGCGACTTCGACTCGCAGTGCGCCGCCGCCGTGATGGTTTGCGTTCTCGATGAGGTTGCCGAGGACTCGCTCGAAGCGCACTTTGTCGACATTGATCTCTCGTGGCGTGCGGCGATCGACATCGACGTCGATGTCCGGGCTGCCGAACCTCGCCGCAACGCGGTGAGTGAGCGTGATGATGTCGAGCGTCTCGACGTTGAGGTCCGTTGCGCCCGCGTCCAGGCGGGACAGTTCGAGCAGATCGATCACCATGCTGTCGAACCGACGGACCTGGCTGACGACGATCTCGAGCGCCTGCTGTGTGCGCTCCGGAATGTCGTTGCGTTTCGCGTCGAGCACTTCCACTGCAGCAGTCAAGGCGGTGATCGGGGATCGCAGCTCGTGGCTCACATCGGACGCGAAGCGTGCCTCTCGTTCGAGTCGGGTCTGTACGGCATCGGCCATCTCGTTGAACGAGCTGGCCAACCGATCGAGGTCGGGGTCGGACTCGCCTTCGAGTCGGGTGTCCAGTCCGCCGGATGCAATGTCCTCAGCAGCATCCGCCACACGACTCAACGGCCTCAACAACCGGCGGCTCGTGGAGTACCCGAAGAGCGTTGCGAGCACCAGTGTGCCGATGCCGCCGAGCGCCAGGGCCGTCAGCAACGCAGTGAGCGTTGACCCTTCGTTGTCAGCGGGAAACGCTTCGAAGTAGCCGACGTCATGGCGCCGGATATAGACCCCGACCGTCACGTAGTCGTCGCCATCGATCTCGGAGTACTGGAGGGCCGACTGCCCGCCGTCGACCCCTTCGATCAGGTCGTCGGGGAAATCGCCGAGTGGGTGCAGCGTGTCGGTTTGAAACGTCGGGCCACCGGGAGACGCCGAGCCGAGCACTGCGAACCCGTCGGGTTCGGTTCGGAGTTCGCTTCTGAAGAGTTCGTCGAGGCGAGCGTCCTGCTCGGGGTCGACCAGCGCAGCGTCCAGGCGCTCCGCAACATCTTGGGCGTTGTCGAAGCTTTGTTGCTTGGCCGACGCTGTGCGTTCGTCCAGCAGGTTGTTACGAGCAAAGCCGTAGGTGACACCGATGAGCACGAGTCCGGCAAACAGCGCGATCAACGCAAAGAAGAGCGTGACGCGTGTGCGCAAGCGGAGTGAGCGATCTCGTGCCACGCTGGAGAGTGTTGCAGAAGCTGGCACGGTCGTGCAGTCTCCTCGAACCAGGACGATCGCTCCAGGGAGGAGGGTTCACCCGCTGCCGGTGAGATACCAGGGGGAGGGAGGTATCTCACCGGGGCAGCGTGAACAAAGAACATGTAACGCTGCGTGTGTGACGAAGGTCGTCCCGGAATGTGCGCTTTGTGTAACGAAGCAGGGATCTCGGTGAAGTTTTCTTGCAGCGCTGTCACCTGGGACTTCGGTCGAGAAATCGCCATGTCGACCCGCACCAACTGATCGAGTGTGGTTCGACCTTCGACACCCTGTCGATGGTTTGACGACGAATCGTAACAATCGCCAACGCGGTGGTCGTGGGGATCTAGCATCGATGGGACATGGAGTCCTTGCTGTTCATCGAAGACGACGACGCCATTCGTCTCGCACTGTCCTTGGCGCTCGAAGACGAGGGGTACTCGGTTCGCGAAGCACCCAACGGCGCCGAAGGTCTGGCGTCGTTCGAACGCCAACCCGTGGATCTCGTGCTGTTGGATCTGAGGCTGCCCGACATGTCAGGTTTCGAAGTGTGTCGAGCGCTGCGCGCCAAGAGCATCGTGCCGATCATCATCATCACGGCGCAGACCGACACCATCGACATGGTCGCCGGCCTCGAAGCCGGCGCCGACGACTACGTCACCAAGCCGGTGAAACCCAAGGAGCTTGCTGCACGGATCCGGTCGCTGATCCGACGGGTCCACCTGCAAGATGCTCCCGCACAGCCACAGGCTTCGGTGTTCGGTGACGTCGAGCTGCGCCGCCAGCAGGGAATCGTGTTGAAGGCGGGTGTCGAGATCAACCTCACCAAAACCGAGTTCCGGCTGCTCTGCGAGTTTGCTGACCACGCTGGTTCCGTACTGTCACGTGACCAACTGCTCGAACGTGTGTGGGGATACGAATATCTCGGCGATTCACGCCTCGTCGATGCGCACGTGCGACGACTGCGAGTCAAGGTGGAGGACCACCCCGATGACCCGCAACTGATCGTCACCGCACGGGGCGTCGGCTACCGCTTGATCGGTTGAGGTCGGACTTGGGGTCAGACCCCAAGTCCGACATCGCTCACTTTGCGTAGAGCGCGTCGATCTCGTCCGAGAACGTCGACAGAATGCCGCGCCGCTTGAGCTTGGAGGTCGGTGTGAGGAGGTCGGTGTCTGGCATCCACTCGTCACCCAGGATCTTGACCTTCTTGACCGCTTCAGCGTTGTTGAAGTCCGACATTGCTTCGGTGAGTCCGGTGTCGATCTCGGCAATCACATCCGGGTTCTGGGCCATGGCCTGCATGGTCGCTGCGTCGCCCTCCAGGCCGTGCTCAGCAGCCCACGCAGCCGAGGCATCGGGATCGAGCACCACCAAGGCTGCCACGAACGGCTTTTGCTCCCCGACAGCGCACGCCTGGCCGACGAGCGGAATCATCTTCAGTGCGGCCTCGAGGTTGGCGGGGCTGATGTTCTTACCGCCGGCGGTGATGATCAGCTCCTTCTTGCGGTCGACGATCTTCAGGTAGCCCTCGTCGTCCATCACGCCGATGTCGCCGGTGTGCACCCACCCGTCGGCATCGATGGCTTCCGCGGTCTTGTCCGGCAACCCGAGGTAGCCCTCGAACATGTTGCCGCCACGAGCGAGCACTTCGCCATCTTCGGCGATCTTCATCTCGACGCCCGTTGCCGCTGTGCCCACGTAGCCGGGCTTCGCTGCTGCTGCCCACGACAGCACTGCGGTGGTCTCGCTCATGCCGTAGCCCTCGCTCAACGGCACACCGATGGCACGGAACCACTCGAGGATCTCGGCGGGAATCGGCGCGGCACCGGAGATGCCGATCTCGACTTCGTCGAGGCCGATCAGGCCGCGTACGGCCTTGAAGCCGACCTCGTCGAGGAAGTTCCACGTGGCGATCTCTTCGTCGGTGGCGGTGCCGTTGGTCATCTTCTCCATGATCGGAATCGCTGCTGCAACGCCGTCGTTGAACTGCTTTTCCTTTTCAGGATCCGCGGCGATTGCAGCGTTCACTCCGGCGTACATCTTCTCCCACACACGTGGGACACCGATGAACACATTGGGCTTGGTCTCGCGCACGGCAGCAGGCATCTGCGCCGTCTCGGGACAGCAATACACCTTCGAGGCGAAATCGACCATGTAGTAGTGGCCGAGGAGGCGCTCCATGACATGGGCCATCGGCAGGTACGACACGTGACGTTTGCCGGCGAAGTCGTCGATGTCGGTCTGGTCACGCATCGACTGGCCAACCGACTCCAGGGTCCACACGACGTTGCTGTGGCTCAGCATCACGCCCTTGGGCGGCCCGGTGGTGCCCGAGGTGTAGATGATCGTGGCGACGTCGGACAACTCGGCGGTTTCGGCTTCGACCGCGAGATCGGCGGGGTCGGCAGCGAGCATGTCGCTGTACTTGATGATGTCGTCGCCGGCGCCTTCGGATTCGATCAGCGCAATGTGCTCGATCGTGGGGAGCTTGTCGCGAACCGAGTCGAAGCGTTGGAGGAAGCCGTCATCTTCGAGAATGGCGACCTTCGCGCCGCAATCGTTGATCAGATACTGAATCTGGTCGGGGGCCGAGGAGTTGTAGATCGACACGGGGGTCGCTCCGCAGAACAACACAGCGAGATCGATCGCATGGAACTCCTGGCGGTTCCGGATCATCATGACGACCTTGTCGCCCTTGCCGACCCCCAGGTCCTTGAGCGACGCGGTCAGCCGGGCCGTGTCGTCGGCCACTTCGCGCAGAGTTTTTCCGGTCCATTCGCCCGACGAGTTCTTCCAGTTGACGACCTCGACGTCACCGTTGCGTTCGACGTTGGTGAGGAACCGCTTGGGAAGGTTCTGTCCGACAATGCGATCGTGGAGCTCTTGACTGGTGGTCATGGCTCCATTCTCGCATGACTTCAGCCCATCGCGAGAAACTCCACGACCGCATCGGTGAACACGTCGTTCTTGTCGCCAGCGATCATGTGTGCGGCGTCTTTCACGTCGACGTATCGAGCATGCGGGACCATGTCCAAGAAGGCGTCGACCTCGGCCTGGGTGACGAGATCTGAGAGCTTGCCGCGTATCAGCAGGGTGGGGATCGACATCGTCCGGGCCATTGCTTCGAGTTGATCGTGGTGACGATCGCGAGCGTGTTCGCTCCCTGGGGCCCCGCGAACACTCAGGAACGCCGGGTCCCAATGCCAGAACCATCGGCCATCGCGCTGGCGAAGATTCTTGGCGAGTCCCGACAGGTCGGTCGGACGTGGGCGATGAGGCTGGTATTCGGCAATGGCGTCGGCTGCTTCGTCCAGTGAAGCAAAGCCTTCCTCGGCGCGATCCGCCATGAACTCGAGGATTCGGGAGACTCCCTGTGCAGCGGGTCGAGGGGTGATGTCGACGAGCGTGATGGAGGAGAAACGTTCCGGCTCGCTGTGTACAGCGTGCAACCCGGTCATGCCGCCGAGCGATGCGCCGACCCAGGCCACCGGGCCGCCGACCCACTCGACCACGGCATGCGCATCACTGGCGTACGCATCCATCGAGTAGTCGCCATCGGGATCCCACTGCGAATCGCCGTGTCCGCGCAGATCCATCGAGATGACACGGTGACCGTGCGCCGCCAGCGCCGCAGCGGTGCCGCCCCAGGAGTGTCGGGTCTGGCCGCCTCCGTGAGCGAGCACTACCGGTGGGCCGTCGCCACCCCATTCGTCGAGTGTCAGAACGAGTCCGGACGGTGTCGCAATCGAACGGACAGCACTCACAGCTGCGACCAATCGGGACGCTCTTTGTTCCGGAACGCAGCCATACCAATCGCAGCCTCCGGGCCCGAGAACAGTTCGTCGGAGAGCGCCCCCATCGCCGCAAACGCATCGGAGCGATCCATGGTCGGAACCGATCGAAGCAGTGCTTTGGTCTCGCGGACCGCGCGTGGTGCGCCCGCCCGGATGCCGCTGAGCAGGCCGTCGACGGTCGTCGCGACGTTGTTCGACACATGAGTGATCAACCCGATCGAACGAGCTTCGTGGGCGTCGAAGACCTCGCCGGTCAGCATGGCGGCCGCGATCTTGCCCGCAGGCACGCGCTGCAGAATTGGGACGGAGATGATTGCGGCGGCCACGCCGATGCGAACCTCGGTGAGTGCGAACGTCGTGGAGGTGTTCACGACCACGAGGTCACACGACGCCATCAATCCGATACCGCCAGCGCGGACCGCGCCGTCGACCGCTGCGATCGTGGGCCGCTCGGTGTCCATCAGGCGTTCCAGAACCGATACGAATGGAGCGGAATCGCTCGGGCCGTCGGAGCGTTCCTTGAGATCGGCGCCGGCGCAGAACGCCGGGCCGGCGTGGCGAACGACGATGGCGCGTGCGTCAGCAGACTCGGCTTCGTCGATGCCTGCATGAAGTTCCGACAGAAGCTGACGAGAGAGAGCATTTCGATTGTGTTGGGAATCGAGCGTGATGGTGGCCACGCCGTCTGACAACTCGATTCGAACAAGTGGTGGGTGTGCGGCGTCCGACATGGCGACGAACGTAGCCGTCGACCGAATCAACGGAGCTGGTCGAGGTGCTCGCAGTGGTCCCCGTCTCCGCCTACGATCGATGACGTGACCACACTTCGCAACGATTTCCCCGCTGGCGTCCTCACTGGTGAGGCGGTGAACGAAGTGTTTGCGCTCGCCAAACACGAAGGGTTTGCACTGCCCGCCGTGAACTGCATCGGGTCCAACTCGATGAACGCGGTGATGGAGACCGCCGGAAAGCTCAACAGCCCGGTGATCATCCAGTACTCCACATCCGGCTCGGCGTTCGTCGGTGGCAAGAACATTCCGGTCGACGGCGATCGCGCGTCGATCCTCGGGTCGGTTGCGGGCGCCAAGCACGTCCAAACACTGGCTGAGGCCTATGACGCCCGAGTGATCTTGCATACGGATCACTGCCCGAAGAAGAAGCTTCCGTGGATCGCCGGCCTGCTCGATGTCGGCGAAGAGCACTTCGCCGCGACCGGCTCGCCGCTGTTCAGTTCGCACATGCTCGATCTGTCCGAAGAGCCGATGGAAGAGAACCTCGATATCTGCGTGGACTACCTGAAGCGGATGGCGCCGATGGGGATGACGCTCGAGATCGAACTGGGGATCACCGGCGGCGAAGAAGACGGGGTGGACAACTCCGACGCCAACCCCGAGGATCTGTATTCGAAGCCCGAAGAGGTCGCATACGCCTACGAGCGGCTCATGGAAGTGAGCCCGAACTTCACCGTTGCGGCGGCGTTCGGCAACGTGCACGGCGTCTACAAGCCCGGCAACGTGAAGCTCACGCCGACCATCCTTCGTGACGCTCAGGCGCATATTGCCCAGAAGCACTCGACGGCTGACGACAAGCCGGTCAACTTCGTGTTCCACGGCGGGTCGGGCTCCACCGCCGCCGAAATCGAAGAGGCAATCGGCTACGGCGTGATCAAGATGAACATCGACACCGATCTGCAGTGGGCGTTCTGGGATGGGGTGCGCGGGTACGAAGCGGACCAGCACGACTTCTTGCAGGGCCAGCTCGGCAATCCGGACGGTGCTGACGCACCGAACAAGAAGCACTACGACCCGCGTGTGTGGCTCCGGGCCGCGGAAGCCAGCTTCGCCGAACGCTTGGAGCAGGCGTTCGCCGAACTGAACAACGTCGGCACCCTCGCCTGAGGCCCAAAACAGTGAGGAAGTGCCAGGCACTTTCTCACTGTCAGGCGGTGATCTTGCGGAGGAACTCTTCCACTTCGCTGCGGTGCCGAGTGCGCTTCATCGGCGGGAGCGCTTTGACGATGTCCCAGCGGTAGTTGGCTTTCCCGAGGCGGGGATCCATGACCGCCACCACACCGGTGTCGCTCGCTGATCGGATCAACCGTCCAGCGGCCTGCGCCAGCATCATCGACGCTCGCGGGATGTCGATTTCGCTGAACGCGGTGCGGCCGAGTTCGTCACGACGGGCGGAGAGCAGAGGGTCGTCAGGGCGCGGGAACGGGATCCGGTCGATGACCACGAGCGACAGTGTCTGGCCCGGAACGTCGACGCCTTGGAACAGACCGGCGGTGGCGAACAGACAGGTCTCGTCATCGTCGGCAAAGGCTTTCACGAGCGCCGTTTTGGGCAGGTCGCGCTGCGTCAGGATCGTGTTGCCGAGGCGCCCGCGCATGGCTTCGGCTGCTTCATCCATCGCTCGATAGCTGGTGAAAAGAGCGAGTGTGCGGCCACCGGCTGCGGTGATCAGCGCTTCGAGTTCGTCATTGGCCTTGTCGCGAAAATCCGCAGCGTTCGGGTTCGGCAGATGGATCGCGCAGTACAGCATCGAATTCGACTCGTAGTCGAACGGGCTGCCGACGTCGGCAACGTCGACGAGGTCGGCAGCGATACCGACCCGACTGGTGAGCGACGAGGGGATCGTGGCACTCGTGAGGACGGCGGTGCGCTGTTTCCAAACCGCAGCGTCCATGGTCGGGCCCACGTCGAGGGGCGCCACCTCCAGACGTGGCGAGTCCCGCGATCCGGACACGAACGCCACGTAGCCTTCACGGCCCTCGATCGCGATGTCCAACTGTTGGATCGATCGTCCGGTCATGGTGACGGCGCGCAACTTGCGCTGCTTGGCATCTTCGTTGTTGGTCTCGATCGCAGCCAGTTCGTCGTTGGCCGCAGCGAGCGTGAGGCGTGCGTCGTTGAGCGGTTCTTGGATGGAGTCGGGAAGTGGGCTGCTCAACCGTTCGCCGACGTGATCGCCCAGCGCGTCACGAAGTGACTCGCCGAGCCCAGCGACGTCACCGGTGGTGGCCGGGTCGTCAAGGATTTTGCGGATGGTCGCAGCGAGTCCGATGAACCGCCCCGGAGAGATCTCGGCGCCGACGGTGTCGCTCATGATGTCTTCGAGCACATGCGCCTCGTCGAACACCACCACGTCGTGGTCTGGCAGGATCGCGTTCTCGGATCGCACGTGCATGCCGTACAGATGCGTGTTCACCACAACCACGTCAGCGTCCTTCGCAGCTCGACGTGCTCCCTCAGCAAAGCACCCTGCACCCTGCGGGCATTGCTCGGCTCCCGGACATTCGTCGGACCCAACGCTCACGGCACGCCATGCGTTGTCGGTCGGAGTCCAATCGAGCTCGGCCACATCGCCGGTGGGCGTGGTTGCCGACCAGTCGGCGAGCTTCTTGATCTCGGCTCTGGTGATCACGGCCATGTCATCGAGTTCGAGCGCACCCTGGTCGGGGTTGGCCATTTCGCTCAGTCGCTGCAGGCACACGTAGTTGCTGCGCCCCTTGAGCACGGCCCAATCGAAATCGATGCCGAGATGCTCGCCCAGGAACGGAAGGTCCTTGCTGGCGAGTTGGTCTTGTAGCGCCTTGGTCGCAGTGGCCACCACGACCGATTTGCCCGATGTGAGTGCGGGAACGAGGTACGCAAGTGTCTTGCCGGTTCCGGTTCCGGCCTGGACAACGAGGTGGCGCTTGTTCGCAATCGCTGACTCCACGAGAGCGGCCATTTCGTGCTGGCCAGGTCGAACCTCGCTCTTGGTGAGGGCGGCCGTGACATTGTCGAGCGCCCCAAGCATGTCGATCGACGGTCGAGACGATGCGCCGGTGGTGTTGTCGTCGGTCGATTCCTGGCTCATCGAGTGGCGACCAGTTCGAGTGCTGCGTCGAGTTCGCCAGCATCGAAGTCAGGCCAGGGAGCGTCGGTGAAGTAGATCGCAGCCCCCGCTGCCTGCCACAGCAGAAAGTTCGACACGCGCCGCTCCCCGCTGGTGCGAACGAGCACGTCGACCGGTGGAAGGTCCGGGAGGTAGAGGTGCTCGGAAATGGCGTCGGTGGTGATGCCGTTGGGCGACTCACGTGCTTTCTCGACGGCACTGACCAACTCGGACCGACCGCCGTAATCGAACGCGACGGTGAGGGTCATCCCGGTGTTGGACGCCGTGTCGGCAATCGCTTTGCGGATTGCGCGCTGGACGTAGCGCGGAGTGCGGGCCTCACGCGAGTCGAAGGGCCGCCCGATCCACTGGATGCGCACGTTGAGTTCGTTCAACTCGGCAACCCGACCGAAGAGTTTCTCGTGCAAGCCGAGGATGTGGCGGACTTCGGGACGCGGGCGACGCCAGTTCTCGGTGGAGAACCCAAACACGGTGAGGTAGCCGATATCTCGTTGCACAGCGACGCGTACGAGCCGAGCCAGGTTTTCCTCACCCTCGGTGTGGCCATCTGTTCGAGGGAGTCCACGGGTGCCGGCCCAGCGTCCGTTTCCGTCCATGATGCACGCCACATGCAGACCTGAGTGACGAGGACGTGGGGGTCGGCCGGGCACGAAGCGAACGCTAGCCCGGCGAGGCGGTTCAGTGGGGGCTCCACGAATCCGAGGAGCAGGCACCCGAAACCGCTGTCAGCGTGGAAAGATGGGGCAGTGTCGACGTCGCGCTCCACCGATTCTTCTGTCGGAACCGATCCGGACGCCCTCCCCCCGCTCGATCCGACCCAGCAGTTTCTGCGACATGTGATGATCGTGGGCGGAACCCTCGGTGACTGGGACGACCTCGGCGTTCAGCGCTGGGATCAGCGAGTCGAAGAGTTGGGCGCGGTCGCTGCAAATGCCGGCGCCACGTTTCTCACACTTCGAGCGTTCGAGCCCGGCGTACGTGCATCGAACAGCACTCGGTGGGAGCGCCGGGTCGAGAACTGTCACGTCATCATCGATCCATGTGGCGATGGTCGCGCTCGGTTCGCCCAAGCAATGGCGGACCTTCCTCCCGGCGAGCCGATCAACGAGGCAACGGTGTCGGAGATGCTGTATGCGCCGGCTGACTACGAGCCTGACTTGATCGTGGTGCTCGGAGAACCCACTCGGCTCCCGCCGTCACTGGTGTGGGAACTCGCCTATGGTGAACTGGTCTTTCGGCCCATGGGGTGGCATGAGCTGTCGACAGAACACCTCGTGGAAGCAATCGCCGATTTCGCCCAACGCGAGCGTCGCTTCGGTGGACTCGATGAGCCCGGAGCCTCTGACGAATCGGTCGGCTGACCCATTGTCGTCGGTGGGCTCGGTCGTGATGTCGTTGGTGGGGGTGTACCGGTGAGTGGTCTGTATCACGACGTGGGCGTCGTGCTGCGCACGTACAAGCTGGGCGAATCGGACAAGATCGTTGTCATCCACACGTTGGAGCACGGCAAGGTTCGTGCAGTGGCCAAGGGCGTTCGCAAAACGCGGTCGAAATTCGGTGCTCGTTTGGAGCCCATGAGCCACGTGAAGCTGCTGCTCTATCAGGGTCGTGAGCTGGACATCGTCAGCCAGGCCGACGCAATGGAGCCACTGTCACCGATGTTGTCGTCGCTCGACCGGGCGTCGCAAGGGCTCGCCGCGTTGGAAGCAGCAGATCAACTGTCGTTGGAACGCGAGCCCAATGCTCAGCTGTACAAGATGCTGGTCGGTGTGTTGCGCACGATCGCGGCCAAACCGTCGCCGCTGAACGTCCCGGCGTTCTACTGGAAGCTGCTCGCTCGCGAAGGCTTCTCACCGGAGCTCGACCAGTGCATCCGCTGCCAAGAATCCGAGCCAGCGGTGGCGCTGGTCGCATTCGACCTGGTCGAAGGCGGAGTGATGTGTCGGACCTGTCGGTCGGGACAATCGATCAGCCCCGCAGCGCTCGGACTGCTGCGCGACATCTTGGGCGGTCGACTGCAGCACGCACTGGATCAAGAAGAGTCGCCGGTGACACATGAGGTGTCCGCCTTGGCGACCAAGGCGCTCGAGTATCAGATCGAGCGCCGCTTGAAGGCCGTGGCCATGTTCGAGGCGCACTGAGCCCAGCGGTGCGCCACCGCCAGCGTCGATAGATTGCCGCAGTGATTCCGAGCGCGACCTCCGGCGATGGCGATCGTCAACGCCTGCTGGACGCGTTGGCGGTGCTCCGCGAGGTGATCGAGGCGCCCGAACTCCTGAACGAACTCGGTGCCGAGGACAAAGCAGCGTTCTTCAACGCGGCGGGCGACGTATTCTGCCCTGACCCTGACATCCGACGGCGCCGCACGAAGCTGTTGCAGCAGCAACGGCGCAGCGAGCGGGCCGAACGCGACGAAGCGACGCTTGCCGAGACCGGTATCCGGGCGCTGCGAAGCAAGCCAGTGTTCACGACACCTGACGTGTTCGCACCCAACGCCTTCGAACAGACGACGGTGCCCGATGATCCAACGACGCCACCGTTTCGCGAGACGGTCGAGGATCAGCACTGTTACATCTGCAAACGGCTGTATCGGGAGATCCACCACTTCTACGACCAGCTCTGTGCAGAGTGCGCATCGCTGAATTTCGCCAAACGGGGCGAGCTGGCCGACATGGCTGGCATGGTGGTGTTACTCACCGGAGGCCGCGTGAAGATCGGCTACCAGGCGGGCATCAAGCTGCTGCGGTGTGGTGCAGAACTGATCGTGGCCACCAGGTTCCCGCGAGACGCCGCAGAGAGGTATGCGGCCGAGCCGGACTTTGCGGAGTGGGGAGACCGCCTCGAAGTGTTCGGCCTCGACCTGCGCCACACGCCGAGTGTCGAGGCGTTCTGCGCCCACGTGCTCGAGCGCCACGATCGTCTCGATGCGATCGTGAACAACGCCTGCCAGACCGTGCGGCGTCCACCGGGCTTCTACGAACACATGATGGCGAAGGAGCGGGCTTCGCTTGCCACGCTCGGTGCTGATGTGTTGGGGTTGGTCGGCTCCTACGAGGCCATTCGTGATGCCGGTACCGAGATTTCGACTGGCCACTCCGGCGTTGCAGCGCCCGAGAACCGTGCGGTGCCCGAGAACGTGGCGGGGCTCACGCATGCAGCCGAATTGTCCCAAGCTGCGCTGCTTCCCGACGATGCCACGGCGCCGGGCACCCTGTTCCCGACAGGACAGCTCGACCAGGACCTGCAGCAGGTTGACCTCCGCGGCCGAAACTCGTGGCGTTTGCAACTGCACGAGGTGTCATCGGTCGAGTTGTTGGAGACCCAACTGGTCAATGCGGTGGCTCCGTTCGTGTTGAATGCTCGGCTCAAGCCACTCATGGAAGCAACCCCTGGCGACCACAAACACGTGGTGAACGTCTCGGCGGTCGAAGGCCAGTTCTACCGGCCACGAAAAACCACGAAACACCCGCACACGAACATGGCCAAAGCGGCGTTGAACATGATGACGCGTACGTCGGCCACCGACTTCCGTGACGCTGGCATCAACATGAACAGCGTCGACACCGGTTGGGTGAGCGACGAGGACCCGATCGACATCGCTGCAGCGAAGACCGCCGAGCATCGATTCCATCCGCCGTTGGACATCGTGGATGGTGCGGCCCGAATCGTGGATCCGATCATCAACGGGCTCAACACTGGCACTCACGTCTGGGGCCAGTTCCTCAAGGACTACACGCCAACCGACTGGTGAGCTGAGGTTCACTCCGAATCAGCCGTTGCTGAGCACGATGGTCGGCGGTGCGAACACCGGCGGTGAGAACGGTGGCGTGATCGTTGTCGTGGTGGTGTTGATCGACGGAGGGGCGAACACCGGTGGATCGATGAGCGGCGGCAGCGACGGTCCTGGCCCTGGCCCGATTGGAGGCATCGTGGTGGTGGTGGTGGTGGTGGTCGTCGTGGTGCTGGTCGTCGTGGTGCTGGTGGTCGGCGTCGGCGCTGGTGCAGTAGTCGGCGGTTCGGTAGTCGGCGGTGCGGCGACCGGTGCCGTCGTCGTTGGTGCGAGCGTGGTGTCGACTGGCACCGTGGTGTCTGGAATGACCGTGCTTGCAATCGTCTGGGTGTTCGGCACCACACTGTTGGACGGGTCGCCGGCCGAACCGCCGGGGCTCCGAGACGAAAAGTCAGAGCTGCACGCTCCGAGCATGAGCGCTGCGACGGCAAGAGCCATCAACCGGTGGGCCGGGCGGACGGAGGCGGTGCTGATGCGTTGCATACCCGTCCAGAGCAGCCGCTTGAGAGGTTCTTGCACTTTTTGGGAACCGTCGTGGTTTTCGTGACGTCAAAGGTGTCATGAAGCACAGCAACGTGAACAAGACACTGGCAGCTGTCGTGGCTGTCGGCACCATCCTCGCCGCATGCGGCGGGTCCGACTTCGACGAGGCGACAGATGATTCGGCGGAGGAAGCCATCGAGGAGTTCGGTCGCGATGGTGGAGCCGACGACGCCGAGGCCGACATCTCCGACCCGGCATCCACCCAAGCGCCGATGATGGAGGCAGAAGAGGCCATGGACGAGGGCGATGAAGCCATGGAGGAGGAGGCCATGGAAGAGGAGGCCATGGAAGAAGAAGATGCCATGGAGGAGCCGACGGCGGAAATCAACGCTGGCGGTGAGGCCGCACCTGCGCAGGACGTCGAAGGGGAGTTCGACGATTCAGCGGATGACGCGGCAGAGGAAACAGCAGACGACTCCGACGGTGGGCTCTTCGGGGAGCAAGAGCCCGAACCGGTGGATGTCGAAGCGCCCGACGATCCCGACCAGCGGTTTGATGACAACCGTTTCGAGGACTACGGCTACCGAGACTTCGTGTCGGCATCGGCTGACCCGCTGTCCACGTTCGCACTCGACGTCGACACCGGTTCGTACTCGATCGGGCGTCGCTTCCTCGATGAGGGCTCGTTGCCGCCGAGAGAGTCGGTACGCCCAGAGGAGTACGTCAATGCGTTCGACTACGACTACAACGCACCGCGCAACGGCCTCGACATCACCGTCGACGGCGGTCCGTCGCCGTTCAACCCCGACAACGTGCTGGTCCGAGTCGGGGTGCAGGGGGAGATCGTCACCGACGACGAGCGTGGCGATGCAACGCTCACGTTCGTGATCGACACCTCGGGTTCGATGGACCAGGACAACCGGTTGGGTCTGGTGAAGGAGTCACTCACGATCCTGGTCGAGGAGTTGAATGACGATGATCGGGTCGCCATCGTCACCTACAGCGATGACTCCGGCGTGGTGCTCGAGCCCACTCGGGTCCGTGACCGCGACCGCATCCTCGATGCCATCGACTCACTGCAGCCAGGTGGTTCGACGAACCTCGAGTCGGGTCTGCGTGAGGGATACGACCTGGCTCGCTCAGCGTTCAACGACGGCGGCATCAACCGAGTGATCATTGCGTCCGACGGGGTGGCGAACGCCGGGATCACCGATGTCGACCGGCTCGCCGGGATGATTCGAGAGGACGCCGACTTCGGCATCGACCTCGTCACCGTCGGATTCGGCATGGGCAACTTCAACGACGTCACGATGGAACAGCTTGCTGACAATGGCGACGGGTTCTACGCCTACGTCGACACCCGCGAGGAAGCCGAACGGCTCTTCGAAGACGAGCTGACGTCCACACTGCTGACGGTGGCGAAAGACGCCAAGATCCAGGTCGACTTCGATGCTCAGTTCGTCGAGGCCTACCGCTTGATCGGATTCGAGAACCGAGGTGTCCGAGACAGCGACTTCGACAATGACGACGTCGACGCTGGCGAACTCGGAGCCGGACACCAGGTGACTGCGATGTACGAGCTCGAACTGGCCGATGGAGTGTCGCTCGACGACCGTGCCGAGCTCGGTGTGGTGGCCCTGCGCTGGGAGGATCCTCAGTCTGGTGACGTCACCGAAATCGACGAAGACATCGACCTACGTGACATCGAGCCACGTTGGACCGACACCGCCGACGACTTCCAGTTGGCCACGGTGGTGATCACGTTTGCCGAAAAGATGCGAGACAACCCCTACGCCGATGACGTCGACATGGACAACCTCGCCGTCGAGGCCGAGCGGATCGCCGACACGATCGACACCGATGAAACCGACCAGTTGGCCGAATTGATCGAACGAGCCGCCGACTTCAGCTGAGCAGTTCGGGCCCGATGCTGCCGGAGATCTTGGCGCTTTGAGTACCGGAGACGATCGGCGCACCGATCGCGATGCCTCCGGTGGTGCAGCGAACGCCTCCGACATCGTCGAGGTTGTCGATCCGGAGCTCGATCTCGACGTCTCCTTCGACCTGGAGTTCGATTTCAAACGCTCCCTCCGAGTTGAGCTCCGCGGTCGTGGCTTCCCCGTTCACGGTGTCGGTCACTTCGCCCGCAGCGGAGCCGGCGAGCGTCGTGGTGCGGAGCCGTGCAGTCTGCGATTCGTCGTTGCCTCCACGCGATGCGAGCGCAAGTGCGATCGCACCTGTTGCAGGCCGACGGTCTGGTGCCGCGTGTGCAGATTCTTGATTCGCGTGTGCAGATTCTTGATTATGGCGTCGTTGTCGATGTGCTGCGTCACCTCAGCGTGAAACGGACGCAGGGACCGAGGCAGTGCGCCCGTAGCCTTGCGGGCTGTATGGCTGCCACCGACCTGGAACAGATCGTCTCCCTGTGCAAGCGCAGAGGCTTCGTCTACCAATCTGCCGAGATCTACGGAGGCTTCCGATCGACGTACGACTACGGCCCACTCGGCTCACTGCTGCTGCGTAACGTGAAGGAAGCCTGGCTGCGATCGATGGTGCAACAGCGCGACGATGTCGTGCTGATCGATGCAGCAATCCTCAGCCCGCCGCAGGTGTGGCAGGCCTCAGGTCACCTTGCGAACTTCTCCGATCCGCTCGTCGATTGCACGAACTGCAAGAACCGATTTCGCCTGGACAAGCTCGACGATCCCGATACCTGTCCGTCGTGCGGTGCCGAGAAATCGTTCACCGAGGCGCGCGAGTTCAACCTCATGTTCAAGACCCAAGCCGGCCCGGTCGAGGGATCGGGTGCCGACGCCTACCTTCGGCCCGAGACGGCGCAGGGCATGTTCACCAACTTCGGTCAGGTGCTGCAGACGAGTCGCAAGAAGCCGCCGTTCGGCATTGCCCAGGTCGGCAAAAGTTTCCGCAACGAGATCACGCCGCAGAACTGGATCTTCCGAACCCGAGAGTTCGAACAGATGGAGATGGAGTTCTTCGTTCCACCCGAAGAGTCCGAGCAGTGGTACGAGTACTGGTGCAACGAACGCCTCAACTGGTACATCGAGCATGGCATCCCGGCCGACATGGTGATGCTGCGCCCTCACGACGCCGATGAGCTGTCGCACTATTCGACCGGTACGTCAGATGTGGAGTTCAAGTTCCCGTGGGGCTTCGACGAGCTCGAGGGCATTGCCAAGCGCACGGACTTCGACCTGAAGGCGCATGCAGCCGTGTCGGGCGAGAAACTCGACTACTTCGACCCGCAGACCAATGAGCGCTACGTGCCCTACGTGATCGAGCCGGCTGCGGGCGCCACGCGCACCATGGCAGCGTTCCTCCTCGCTGCGTATGACGAAGAGGAGGTGAACGGCGACACCCGGACGGTGCTGCGCCTGCATCCGCGTCTGGCTCCGTACAAGGTTGCCGTGCTCCCGCTGAGCAAGAAGGACACGCTCACGCCGCTGGCTCACGAGGTGCGCAAGTTGCTTGCTGATCGGTACATGGTCGACTACGACGAGACACAGAACATCGGCAAGCGGTATCGCCGCCAGGACGAGATCGGCACGCCGCTGGCGGTGACCGTCGACTTCGACTCGCTCGAGGACAATGCGGTCACCGTTCGCGATCGGGACACGATGGAGCAAGTTCGCGTGCCGATCGACCAACTGATGGCCACGGTCACCGAGAAGCTCGGCTTCTAGATTTCAGTGAAGAAGTGCCTGGCACTTCTTCACTGGGTGTTGGGTGAGTAGATTCGTGGCATGAGCAACGTTGTCGTCATCGCCAAGATCACCGCCATCGAAGGAAAGCGTGACGAACTCATTGCTGCCATGGCGCCGATGATGGAACACGTCGCAGCCAACGAGCCCGACACGTTGAAGTACATCCTCAACGAAGACACAGGTGACGCGGACGTGATCTGGATGTACGAGGAGTACGCCAGCATGGAAGCACTGGCAGCGCACGGTTCGAGCGAGGCAATGAAAGAGATGGGCATGGCGCTGCGCCCCCTCGGAGCTGGCCGCCCAGAGATCACCGTGCTCAACCCGGTGTCCGGCAAGGGTCTCTGAGGGCCGTCTCGAACCGCGCCGTCCACGGCACACTGGTGCGCTGATGAGTGGCACCTATCTCGACAAGATCCTCGACCACCACCGAGCAGCGGCACGAGACGATCGTCGTTCGGTCGATCAACTCGTCGAACGTGTCGGCGACATCGATGCGTGCCGTGGGTTTCGCGCTGCGTTGGCTGGCCGTCAGCAGCTCGGGGTGATCGCCGAGATCAAGCGACGCTCGCCCTCCAAGGGCGACTTGAACGCCGACCTCGACCCCACCGACATCGCGCGCACGTACGAGCGCGGGGGAGCGTCATGTCTTTCCGTGCTCACCGATGTCGACCATTTCGGCGGATCGGTCGACGACCTGCAGACGGCACGTGCAGCCTGTGCGCTGCCGGTGATCCGCAAGGACTTCACGGTCAGCGAACTCGATGTGGTGGACACCCGGCTGATGGGTGCCGACTGCGTGCTGCTGATCGCCGCCGCATTGGACAAGAGCCAGCTCGTGGCGTTCCATCAGTTGGCCACCGAGATCGGCCTCGATGTGCTGGTGGAGATCCACGACGAAGCCGAACTCGACGTGGCGCTCGCTGCCGAGGCCACGCTGATCGGAGTGAATCAGCGCGATCTGGTGACGTTCCGGGTGGATCACGATCGGGCTGCTCGCATGGGCGGCGTGATTCCGGGGCATGCCGTGAAGGTCGCCGAATCGGGCGTGCGCAACGGTGATGACGCCCGCTCCCTCGAAGCCGCTGGTTATCAGGCGGTGCTGGTGGGGGAAACGCTGGTAACCAGCGACAGCCCGGCTGATTCGATCGCCGAACTCATCGGCTGAATCAGACGCTGCGTTTGGCACGCTCACGGCGCGCCTGGCCGACCAGAATTCGCTGATAGAGCCCGGCGGGTAGGCGCGAGACGATGTCGAACAGCACCGCATCGGGACCAATGAGTGCCCGCCGACGGTTACGTTCGACGGCTTTGAGAATCTGACGTGCTGCTTTGTCGGGTGTGGTTCGAGCGAGTTTGTCGAACTCCTGCACGAACTCGTTGGGGTCGGAACCGGCGATGATCATCGATTCATCGGTGCGGGCGTTACGGGCGATGTTGGTCTTGATCCCGCCCGGGTGAATCGTGGTGCACGACACCCCACAGGGATCGATCTCCAACTCCATGCGGAGCGCATCGGTGAATCCGCGCACTCCGAACTTGGAGGCGTTGTACGCCGACTGCGTCGGGATACTGATCAGCCCGAAGACCGATGAGATGTTGATGATGTGGCCGTCGCCCGACTCCCGCAGATGAGGGAGAAATGCCTGCGTACCGTTGACAACGCCCCAGAAGTTGATGTCCATCAACCACTCGAAGTCCTGCAACGACTGACCGGCTGCCGAAGCTCCCAGCGCAACACCGGCGTTGTTGGCAATGAGGTTGACCGTGCCGTGGTCGGCAACGACCTGATCGGCCCACCCGAACAACGCATCGCGATCCGATACGTCGAGTGCTGTCGGGGTGACCTTCACCGATGCGTTCGCCCGCTCGCAACGCAGCACGGTCTCGGCCAAGCCAGCCTCGTCGACGTCGCTGAGCGCCAGGTTGCACCCGCGACCTGCCAAGTCGATCGCCAACGCTTGCCCGATTCCCGAGCCTGCTCCCGTGATGGCTGCGACCTTGCCGTTGAAATCCTTCACGGGGCCGACCGTAGTGCGACCTTTGGCATCAGCCCGTTTCGTCGACGGCCGAGGTGAGAGCAGACCCAGAGGCCGAGGCAGAGGCCGACGCGGTCGCCGCGAGCGCGATCAAGTCGCGGCGCCCTGCTACGCCGAGGCGGTGACACAGTCGGTAGATCTGATTATCGACGGTTCGCACCGATACCTCGTCGACTTCGGCAATGGTCTTCGAGGTCGCACCGGCGATGACTGCGGTGACGATGTCGTCCTCGCGTCGCGTCAGCAGTCGAGTGGATCCGGCCCGCGGTCGAAGGCGCGGCGTCACGCGTCCAGCGTCGTGACGGCTTGACAGCAACGCGACGAGGGCGGCTTCGGGCTGATCCGAATCGGCGAGCATGTTCGCTCCCTCGTGGAAGATGTGTGTGGCTGAGTGATGCCAACCGAGGTGGCGGAACTGAGTCGCGACGTGGGTCAGCTCCTCGGCGTTGCCGTCTTGGCGGGCACGAGCGTGGGCGAAGATGACACGACCCACGGTCGACTGGCTCGGGGGCGAACCCGCGAGTGACAGCGGTGCATCGAAACCAATGGCGGCGAAGTGGCGTGCGACGAGCTCGGTTGCGGTGAGCCCGAGGGTTGCGTGGCGGTCGGCGAGTTCGACCAGGGCGGCGGCGTCGTTGGACTCGCCAGCCCGGTGCCAGGCGTTGATGAGGGCGATCCATGGCCCCCACAGACCACCGAGGTCACCAACAGGAACGGCTGGGCCAGCAAGCGTCTCGAGCAACACCGACGTCGGGACGTCATGGTGGAGCTCGCTCTCGAGGAGCTGCTTGGCAAGCGCAGCAGCGGTGTCGACGTCGCCGGTCAGGGCGGTGGCCAATGCATGCGTAACGAGGAGGTTGTCGGCTTCTGGCTCCGGTTGTGCGAACGGCTGATCGAAGAAGAGCGCAAGCGTGCGTCGCTCGAGCGCTGCGCCTGCTGCGAGGTTGGCGACGTCGTGGCACCGGAGTCGTTGTACCGCGACCCCGGAGCGGAGATCCGCAGCGATGATGCGTTCGCCGCGCTCGATGTCGTCGGCGGCAACCCCGACGAGGAACTCGGCAGTTCGCGCGACGTCCCCACTGTTCCACGCACGGCGTGCCCGTTGCAGATCGAGGCGGGCTCGCGTGCGACGGTCGAGCGCTGCGTCACCCATGGCGAGGATGCGGTCGAACGACTCGTCTTCGTGGCCGCGCCGCATGATGTCGATCGCCGAGCGGGCCGCAACGAGTTGTGTGGCGATCTGATCGTCGGCGAACAATGCTGCGAGCCGGTCCGATGCAGATCCTGGCCGTCCTTCGGCTGCATCGAGTTCAGCAAGCAGCCCGTCGAGCAGGCTGATGTCGGAGGTCCAGCGGGCAGGAAGCGATTCGAAGATCGTTCTGGCTGCCGAGAGCTCGCCGAGGTCGAGTGCTCGTCGCACCGCAACGGGGGAGATGCTCGGGTGGAGCAGCGTGTCCGCGCTGACGTCGAGCAAGACGAGTTGCACCAGCGCGGTCGGCGGTAGGCCGGCAGGGTCTCGCTGTACGTCGATGATGCGGCGAATGAGCGCACGTCGGCGCCGAGCTGACACGGCGGTGACCAGGCTGTGACCGCACGCTTCGATCGTGAGTCGGAGGCCGTTGGAGGTGTTGGACACCGCACCCGAGCGCTCAAGTCCAGCAATGACCGATTCATTCCAGGCGGGATACACGAGGTCCCAGTGGAGGTCCGGTTCGCACGCGAGGAGGTCCAGCAGCAACTGTGCTTCAGGTTCGTCGGTGCGCAAGAGCCGGTCGACAGCGGAACGAACCCTGAGTGAGTCGCAGGACTCGATGAGTGCGGTGCGAGTCCACGAGCCGGCGGTGACCGCTGCGACTTCGTGAGCCAGTGCCAGGCGACCGCCCGTGAACGAGTGGAGTTGGCGGGCAGCGCGCATCGTGCAGTCGAGTCCAGCGCCTTCGGTCACCAACCGAAGGAGCCCAGCAGGGTCGATGTCGTCGAGTTCCACGACATCGAACAGGTCGCTCGTCCAGAGGTCGCCGAGCCGGTGCTGTGCGGTCTGGTCCGCATCGATGGTGATCATCCAGGTGATGTCTGCACGGCGTGATGCGCAGACCGCGTGGATGACTTCGATCGACAGCGGATCGAGCAAGTTCGCATCGTCGACGACGATCAGTATCCGATCGTCGCGGCACCGGCGAAGGATGGCCTGGACCGCAACGTGGATCGCGTCGTTCTCGATTTTTCTGGGGACCTCGGCACCAGCTGGGTCGGTGATGGCGCCGAACGCTCCGAGGGGGATCGAGGACAACGCGGTCGACGCCGTGATATCGAGGCGCCGGGAGAACTCGGCGAGGTCGCCGACGTGATCAGCAAATCGGGTGCGACCGGCGCCGCGGTGCCCGACGACTGCAACGTGTCGACCAGCAGCCAGCGCATCGAGTGCCCGATCGACCTCACCGCTGCGGCCGGTGAACTCCCATCGATGTGATCGTGTACTCACCTTCTATCGAGACTACTGCTCGACGAGGCGCTGTGACTGCTACGACTCGTTCCAGACCTCGAGCCCAGCCTCGACGCGCTTGATCAGCGTTTCGAGCACTGCGATGCGCGCCCACTTCTTCTGTTCGCCAGAGATCAGGTCCCACGGTGCCGCAGCGTGATCGGTTCGTTCGAACATCTCCTCGATGGCTTCGTTGTATTCCTCGCGTTTGTCGCGGTTGCGCCAGTCCTCATCGGTGAGTTTCCACTTCCGCAGAGGATCTTCGGCACGGTCCTCGAAGCGAGCCAGCTGGGTTTCAGGGCTCACCTCCATCCAGAACTTGACGACGATCACGCCTTCGTTGACCATGCCGCGTTCGAAGTTCACGATCTCGTCGTAGGCCCGCGTCCATTCGGGCACGGTGGCGAACCCTTCGACGCGTTCCACGAGGACACGTCCGTACCAACTGCGGTCGAACACGCACATGCCGCCGCGGCCGGGGGCCTTTGACCAAAACCGCCAGAGGAAGTGGTGGCGAAGCTCCCGGTCGTTGGGCGCAGCAAAGCTGTACACGCTGAAGTGGCGCGGGTCGAGCGGCTGCACCATCCGCTTGATCGCTCCACCTTTTCCACCGGCATCGGCGCCTTCGAGCACGACGAGCAGGCCGGGTCCGACCTTGCCGCCGTTCGTGTGCCCGCCGAGCTGGAGGCGCAGCTCGAGGAATCGCTGCTGGGCAGCTTCCAGTCGCGCTTCGTATTCGCTGCCCGAGAGCCGAGCGGTCATGTCGATGTGTTCAAGTCGTCCCATCGTGGAGCGACACTAGAGCACTGGGTGAGAATCGGTCGACCTTCGGTGAGGCAGCAGGGGGTACGGTCTGCTCACCATGTTCGTCAAGATCTGCGGCATCACCAACGAAGACGATGCGCTGTTGGCGGTGGCGATGGGCGCCGATGCCGTCGGGTTCATCTTCGCCCCGTCGACGCGTCAGATCGCCCCGCAGAAGGTCTACGACATCACGCGCCGGCTTCCGCCCGAGATTCTCACGGTCGGGGTGTTCCGCAATGAGCTTCCTTCCCGAGTCGTCGAGCTCGCACACAAGGCCGGTGTGAAAGCGGTGCAACTGCATGGTCGTGAGACCCCGGAACAATGCAAAGAGGTCGGCGGACACTTCCGCTGGGTGATCAAGGCGTTCGCCGCTGGCGACGAGAACTTGCCGCGTGCCGATCAGTACGGCACCGACATGATCCTGATGGACGCACCCGAACCCGGCTCGGGCAAGGTCTTCGACTGGAACCTGGCTGGGGATGCTCCATCGCAGATGAAGCTGATCCTCGCTGGAGGCTTGAACCCCGACAACGTCGCTGCAGCGATCACCGAAGTCGAGCCGTGGGGAGTCGACGTGGCGAGCGGCGTGGAGAAAGAACCCGGCAAGAAGGATCCGATTGCTCTGATGCGCTTCATCGAGAACGCCAAGCAAGCGGGCCCAGAGCAATACCGTGGTGAGGACGAAGGCCCATACAACTGGGATTTCGAGTAGAACCGTTGCGCTTCGAGCGCAGCGCGCTGGGTACCCTCACATCTCGATGACGCCACCAACGAGTAGCACGCTGAGCGCACCCCCAGACCAGACCGGACGCTTCGGTGAGTTCGGCGGACGCTTCGTCCCCGAGACACTCGTCCCGGCGTGCCAGGAATTGGAAGCCGCCTTCGAAGAGGCATGGGCTGATCCGATGTTTCGCGCAGAGCTCACCGAGATACACAATCAGTACTCGGGTCGCCCGTCGATCATGACGGAATGCCACAACCTGAGCGCGCAGCTGGGGATTCGGCTGATCCTGAAGCGTGAGGATCTGAATCACACCGGGTCGCACAAGATCAACAACGTGATCGGCCAGACCTTGCTCGCCAAGCGGATGGGGAAGAAGCGCATCGTGGCCGATACCGGCGCTGGCCAGCACGGTGTGGCGAGTGCGACGGCAGCCGCATTGATGGGCCTCGAGTGCAAGGTGTACATGGGGGCGGTCGACGTGGAGCGTCAGGCGCTGAACGTGTTTCGCATGAAGCTGCTCGGCGCCGAAGTCGAAGCAGTGCACTCGGGGAGTCGCACGCTGAAGGATGCGGTGAACGAAGCAATGCGCCACTGGGTTGCCAACGTTGGCGACACGCACTTCTGCCTCGGTTCGGTCGTGGGTCCGCACCCGTACCCCTTCATCGTGCGCCAGTTCCAGTCGATCATCGGTGACGAAGCACACGCGCAGATCGGCGACCTGATCGGTTCGATGCCGGACGTCGTGGTGGCGTGCGTTGGGGGCGGATCGAATGCGATGGGGATCTTCTCGGGCTTCGTCGATGAAGCCGATGTTCGTCTGGTCGGTGTCGAACCAGCGGGCGGAGCGGCCGTTGGTCGCGGCACGCCCGGGGTGGTGCACGGATCGCGTAGCTACCTGATGCAAGACGAAGTCGGCCAGGTCGAAGAGGCCTTGTCGATCTCCGCAGGTCTCGACTACCCCGGAGTCGGCCCCGAGCACTCGCACCTGGCGTCGATCGGGCGGGCCGAGTATCCAAGCGTGACCGACGCAGAGGTGATCGATGGCTTTCGGCTGCTGTCGGAGACCGAGGGCATCATCCCGGCGCTCGAGTGTGCCCATGCGGTTGCGTGGATCAAGCGCACGGCGCCGGAGATCCAGGGTCAGACGGTGCTGATGAACCTCTCGGGACGAGGGGACAAAGACGTTGCCCAAATGATGGACATCCTCTCCGACGAGTTCGGCGACGATGCCGTCGGTGCGGCGGGAACTGCCTGATGGGGCGTATCGAAGACGAGTTTCGCGCCAAGCGCGAAGCCGGGCGCAAGCTGCTCGTGCCGTACATCACGGGCGGCTACCCAGGTTGGCAGGATGCCATTCGTGCGTGCGCTGCCAATGGCGCCGACGCAGTCGAGATCGGTATCCCGTTCTCCGACCCGGTGATGGATGGTCCGGTCATCCAACAGGCATCTCAAGCGGCACTCGAAGCCGGTGTCACACCCACGAGTGTGCTCGACGAAGTCCCATCACTCGATGTGGACATCCCGCTCGCGGTGATGACGTACTACAACCTCGTGCACCATCCCGGGCCGGAACGTTTCGCCGCGAACCTGGCCCGAGCGGGTATCTCGGGAGCGATCTTGCCCGACCTGCCGTTGGAGGAGTCGGGGCCGTGGTGCGAAGCCGCCGATCAGCACGGCATCGAGACGATCATGCTCGCTGCGCCGACCGCACCTGATGACCGACTGCCGCGTGTGGCCGAACGTTCACGCGGGTTCCTGTATTCCGTTGGGTTGCTCGGTGTGACCGGTGAGCGGTCGTCGCTCGCCGACACGGCGACCGACCTGGCCGAACGTCTGAAGGCAATCACCGACAAACCCGTGCTGGTCGGTGTCGGAGTGTCGAACGCGGAGCAGGCGCATCAGGCCACGCGAGTGGCGGACGGTGTGATCCAGGGCGCAAGCATGGTGCGCCGTTTGATCGAGTCCGGGCCCGACGCCGTTGGTGACTACGTCGCCGAGGTGCGCGCCGCCATCGACGCCGAATGAGGTCGGCTGTAACTCGCTGAACCCGTCTCGTTTCGTCTCGTCTCGTCAGAACAGGTCGAGCGGCGTGGCGTTCGATCCGAAGACTTCCGACGCCGGAACATCCAGCCAGCCTTCGACCACACCACCGAGGTAGTCCTCGAAACGGATCGGTGCGATCAGATCGTCGTTCGCATCACGCGTGGTGAGCAACGGTGCCTCGCCCAGCACCTGATCCGTTCCGGGCCCCGAGAGCAACATCGTCGATGCCGTGCCGTGATCGAGTCCACCGTTCGCGTTCTCCCGCGCGGTGCGGCCGAATTCACTCGTGGTCATCACCATCACCCGGTCAGCGAGGCCGCGCTGTTCGATGTCGCGATGAAAGGCCTCCACGTTGGCATCTACTTCCGTCATCAGCTGTGGGTACTTCCACGAATGGCCATCGTGGGTGTCGTAGTCACCTTGCGTTCGAACATGCACCACGCGAATGCCGACGTCTCCATCCAGCACCGAGGCTGCGAACTGCAGCCCGCGACCGAGCCCCCAGCCCTCGTAGCCGAGGTCTTCGGCAGCGGCTTCGTCGAGTTCCAACTCGATCATCAGTTCGGCGAAGTCGAGGCCAGCTCGCATGGACTCGCCGATGGGGGAGTCCGCAGCAGCCATCGAGCGGAGCGCTCGCTGATACGCCACGGCTCGTTCGTCATCGGGGTCAGCGCCAGCAACCGCCCAGAGCGCGTTCGCGTTGGGCATGGCGATGGTCGTTCCGTTCACCGATCGGATGATGGGATGGCTCCCTGACCCCACCGACAGTGCGGTTGCCGGGCCGCTCGCCGCAGCGTCGTGAGCCAGCAGATCCGCCACGCGTCCAATCCAACCGGTCGAGCTGTCGATGACGGCTGAGTTGCCTGACCACCAGCGTGCCTGCATCTCGAAGTGTGACCCGTCGGGAGTGCTCGACCCGATGCCCTGCACCACGCTCACGCCTCGTCGATGAAGCCGCTCCAGCGACGGGTGAAGACCGAGTCGACCGTCGAGGTCGAGCACATCGCGTTCAGCAATGGCGGTCTGGTCGCGCAGGTCGTAGTAGGCGCCGTCGCCGTACGGCACCGCGGTGGAGAGCCCGTCGTTTCCGCCAGGCATCTCGACCACCACGAGGAGTCGTGAACCCACACTGTTCGCCTGGATCGTGGTGGGATCGCCCGCATCTGCGGATGCTGCTGTTGAACGGATGCGCGGCACGGTTGATTCCGATGATGGTGAGCCCGGTGTCGGCGCTTTCGACGACGATCTTTGGTCTCCAAGGAACACCGACGCTCCGGTTGCTGCTGCGCCGGTGCCGGCAGCGAGCCAGGCAATCATTTCGCGGCGGGAGATTCGTGGGGTCATGGCACTGCTTTCGGGTTCGTCGAACGGATCAGATCAGGGAGAACTCGGGAGACATCGCGATGGCCGCGTGCAGCATCGAGGACTGATCGCGCCGGCTCGGGGCGGCTGCCGCAAGCTCATCGAGGACCGCTCGCGTCTGGGGTGACACCTCGTAGAGCACGGCCCGCCGGAGCAGGTCGGTGACGGGATCGTTGCGATCGAGCGTGTCGGTGTCCCATGAATGATCAACAGCGATCTGGCCCTTGTTCAACGTCATCCCGGCGCTGGCCCATCGCTCGGTCCCAGGCCACCCGGCGACGTTGGGCGGGTTCAACGGTGCTTGGCCCATCGATTCGAGCGCCCACATCTCGATCGGTGCGCTGACGAGTTGCTGGAACGACAGAAACCACTCCAGCGCCGATCTCGGTCGCAGCGCTGGACCGTCGAGAAACGCAGGTTCGGTGAGTAGCCGTCGCACCAGCGTGTCGACGTTGAGGTTGCTCGAGCGGAACGTGTCGGCCAGGCGGCGCCGGGTGCCTGGATCGAGTTGCCCGCCAATGAAGTGCTCGAACATCGCTGCGGCGACGTGCTCGGCGCATTCGGCTCGATCGCACACCGTGTCGATCACCCCGTCGACGTCGCTCACCTGCGCTCCCAGAAACCGAACGGGGCGGCGGAGTGCTCCCTCGGGTTCGAACTCGACAGTCAACTCGCTGCCGTCGTTCTCGTTCACCCAATACCCGGCGAGTGCTTTGGCCCCAGCCGAGACGTCTGCCTCGGTGTACGCACCAGAATCGCGACCGAGGGCGAACAGCTCCATGAGTTCGCGTGCGTAGTTCTCGTTGGGAGCTTCGACATCGCTGCCTGAACCGTCAAGCCAGCGCAGCATCGCCGGGTCGAGCGTGATCTCTCGAAGCAACTCGCGGAAATCACCTCGTGCGTGGCGTCGCAGTAGCGCGAGTTGACGGTTCATCGGTGCCGGCCCCGACTTGTCGAGGCCGGAGGTGAGGTGTCCGTGCCAGAACCACACCAGCCGTTCATCGAGGCCGGCGCCAGGGTCGGCCATTCTGGTCAACCACCACTTGGTGGGGGCCCAGTGATCGCTCTCGGTGTTCAGTTCCGAGTGCTCCATCGATGACGGCCGTGCGTCCAGCACGGTCTGGACGATTTCGATGGGCGACGCCGCATCGAACGACTCGACCATCTCAGGGGTCGGCGTGAGGACCAGCCGGCGGAGGAGTCGGGCGTTGCGGGCTCGGACTACGGACATGACGATCAAGTGCCCACGTCGCAGATGAACCGATCATGAAGCGCTCCTTCATGGGGTGTTCATGTGGAGTCTGCGAACATGGAGCCGATGCGCCTGCTCCTCGTCGAAGACGACCCGACGTTGGGAATGGTGGTGCAGCGTGGGCTTGCGGAGGACGGCCATGCCGTCGATTGGGAACGAACCCTTGCGTCGGCAACCGAGGCGGTTCGCCTCAACCCGTACCAACTCGTGGTGCTCGATCTCGGACTGCCTGACGGTGACGGGCTGGACCTCTGTCGTTCGATGCGTGCCCATGGCAATCCTGCCCGCGTGCTGCTGCTCACCGCCCGAGACTCGCTGGGCGACAAGGTGAGCGGGCTCGATGCCGGCGCCGATGACTATCTGACCAAGCCGTTCGACACGCCAGAGTTGTCGGCGCGAGTCCGAGCGTTGCTGCGACGCCCCGATGAGGCGCGATCCCCGCAGCTGGTGGTCGGTGATGTGGAGATCGACCCCGCTGCGCACACCGTGAAGCGAGCGGGCGTACAGGTGCCGCTGACAGCCAGGGAGTTCGCGCTGCTGCACTACTTGATGGATCGTGCAGGCCAGGTCGTGAACCGGGTGGACCTGCTCGAAGCCGTGTGGGACGCCAACTACGACGGGCTGTCGAACGTCGTCGACGTGCACGTGGGGAATCTGCGCCGCAAGCTCGAACTCGCCGATGAACCGGCACCGATCGAGACGGTGCGCGGTGTCGGCTACCGCATCATTGGATCGCAGGACGGTCGGCGGTCCTGATGCGTAGGGTTGACGTGTGAGGTTGCGGAGGTTGCGGGTCCGACTTGCGATGCTGTTCGGCGTCGTCATGGCCGCCCTGGCGATTGGCCCGTTGCTGCTGTGGACGAGCGAGCGCGCCGAGGCGATCCGTGTCGGGTTCGACGTGTCCCTCATCGAACAGATGGAAGACGTTCAGCGCCAATGGATTGCCGATCGCGACGAGGACCCCGGGTATCCCGTGTGGATCGTGAACCCGATCGACGGATGGGCTGATGCGCTGAGCGACACGACCCTGGAGCCCCCCTTGATCTCGTGGGCGCAGTCGGTGGACGAGTTCTCGGACTTCCGGACCTACTCCCAGGACGATCAGCAATTCCGGGCGTACGTGAACCCGGTGACCGAAACGCAGACGCTCGTCACGCTGGAGGGGACCGAGGACCGTGACACACAGCTCAGCGACTTGGATCGCCGCATGCTGCTGTGGATGCTCGGGCTGGCCATCGTGAGTCTGGCGCTCGGTTGGGTCGGAGCTGGGTTGGCCCTCGGGCCGACGCGTCGACTCCTCGATGACCAGCAGGGGTTCTTGGCCGATGCAGCCCATGAGATGCGCACGCCGTTGGCGGTCATCACGGCGTCGAGTTCTCAGGCGCTCAACCGAGAACGCACCGGCGAGGAGTACGTGCGGTCGCTGTCGGAGATTCGCTCGGCTGCAGAACGGGCCTCGACCGGGGTGAACGAACTCTTGGATCTCGTGCGGTTCGATTCAGGCCAAGCCATCCCGCGCCTTGCCCCGCTGCGCCTCGACCTCCTCGCTGAGGAAGTCGCGGCATCGATCCGTCCCGAAGACGGTGAGGTCATTGCCGAGCCATCGAGCCCGGTGGTGGTCAATGCCGATATGGCGCTCGTGCGCCAGGCAATCGAGAACGTGGTGCGCAACGCCGTACGGCGAGCGAATCGAGTAGAACTCACGAGCCATATCAGCGGCCGATTCGGTGTCGTGCAGGTCGCCGACAACGGTCCCGGGTTCGATCCGGATCGGTTGAGTGCGGTCTTCGATCGGTACGAGCGCGGTGACCAGCGCGGCCAGACGGGAATCGGCCTGGCCATCGTCAAGGCCATCGTGGATGCCAACGGCGGTCAAGTGGACGCATCGAATGCGTCGGCAGGCGGCGCGGTGCTCACGATCCGCCTGCCACTCGTCTCTGGCTGAATTCCGCTATACGGAACAGCCTGATCGTTGGAGCTGGCAGGATGATGCGGTGTACGACTACATCATCGTCGGCGGCGGTTCCGCCGGATGCGCGCTCGCCAACCGGTTGAGCGCTGACCCGTCCAACGAGGTCCTGCTGATCGAAGCGGGACGACGCGACTGGAAGTGGGATGTGTTCATTCACATGCCCGCCGCACTGGCCTTTCCGATCGGCAGTCGCTTCTACGACTGGAAGTATGAGTCCGAGCCGGAACCGTTCATGGACGGGCGGCGCGTGTATCACGCTCGTGGCAAGGTGCTCGGCGGGTCATCGAGCATCAACGGGATGATCTTCCAGCGCGGCAATCCCATGGACTACGACAAGTGGGGTGCACTTCCCGGCTTGGAGAACTGGGACTGGGCGCACTGCCTCCCGTATTTCAAGCGGATGGAGACCTGTCTGGCGGGCGAAGACCCAGCACAAGATGGTCTGCGTGGCGACGACGGACCACTGACGCTCGAGCGCGGTCCTGCAAAGAATGCCCTGTTCGACGCGTGGCTGCGCGCTGGTGTGCAGGCGGGGTTCAATCGCACCGAGGATGTCAACGGGTACCGCCAAGAGGGCTTCGCCCCGTTCGACAAGAACGTGCATCGCGGCCGCCGGCTCAGTGCCGCGCGGGCATACCTCCACCCAGTTCTCGACCGGCCCAACCTGACATTGACCACCCGAGCCCAGGTCGACAACGTCCTGTTCGAGAACGATTCGGAACCGAACCGCGCTACGGGCGTGGCGGTACGCAAGCTCGGCGTTGCGGGACTGTTCGGGCGCAGGCCGGCTGAAAAAGTCCACGGCAAGGAAGTGATTCTGTGCGGCGGAGCGTTCAACAGTCCGCAGCTCCTGCAGTTGTCGGGTGTCGGCGACCGTGAGCATCTGGAGTCACTCGACATCCCTGTGGTGGCGCATGTGCCGGGAGTGGGTGAGAATTTGCAGGATCACCTCGAGGTGTACATCCAGTACGAGTCCAAGGAGCCGGTGTCGATCCAGCCGCACCTGGCCCACTGGAAGAAGCCGTGGATCGGTCTGCAATGGCTGTTCCGACGCGGGCCGGGCTCGTCGAATCACTTCGAGGCCGGGGCATTCGTCAAGAGCAATCCGAATGAGTCGTACCCGAACCTCATGTTCCACTTTTTGCCGATCGCGATTCGCTATGACGGCTCGTCACCCGGCCGCCCTGACGGCAGCGGCTCCAAGATCGAGCACGGCTACCAGGTGCATGTCGGCCCGATGTACTCCGATGCTCGCGGCACCGTGAAGATCACGTCGACCGACGCTGCCAAGCATCCGGCCGTGCAGTTCAATTACCTCTCGACCGAACAAGATCGACGCGAGTGGATCGAAGCGGTTCGAACAGCGCGCAAGATCCTCACGCAACCGGCGTTCGAGAAATTCAACGCAGGCGAAATCTCCCCGGGACCATCGGTCGAAACCGATGAGGAGATCATGGAGTGGGTGGCCAAAGATTCCGAGACTGCATTGCACCCGTCGTGCACCACTCGGATCGGTGCTCAGGACGATCCGATGTCGGTGCTCGATCCGGAATCGATGAAGGTCTGGGGTACCGAAGGTTTGCGGGTCGTGGATGCGGGTTGCATGCCCAACGTCAGCAACGGCAACACCTATGCGCCCACGATGATGATCGCAGAGAAAGCCGCGGACCTCATCCTCGGTAACACGCCCCTCGCTCCTGACCACACCGAGGTGTATCGAGGTGACGTCGTCGAAGGCAGTCGTCGATGAACGTGGCGACGACCGTGCGGGAGACCGCAACGGGCAAGCAGCCGAACATCTTGTTGATCATGGCCGATCAACTGTCCGCGCCCTTGTTGTCGTTTCACGGCGGGCCGGCAATCACGCCGAACATCGATCGCCTTGCTGAGCGCGGTACCAACTTCACGTCTGCGTATTCCAACAGCCCGCTGTGTGCGCCCGCTCGATTCGCGATGATGAGCGGACAACTGAACTCCAAGATCGGCGCGTACGACAACGCATCTGAATTCCCGGCGAGTGTGCCGACGTTCGCACATCACCTCCGCGGTGCGGGTTACCAGACGTCACTGGTTGGCAAGATGCACTTCGTCGGGCCCGATCAGCTGCACGGGTACGAGGAGCGGCTCACGACCGACATCTATCCGGCTGACTTCGGATGGACCCCCAACTGGTCGGACCCCGACGGGCGATTCGACTGGTGGTTCCACAACATGGACTCTGTCGTGAACGCCGGCGTAGCGGACGTGTCGAACCAACTCGACTACGACGACGATGTGGCGTACCAGTCCGTTCGCAAACTGCGTGACCTGGCTCGAACCGACGATGATCGACCGTGGATGATGACGGCGTCGTTCACTCATCCGCACGATCCATACGTTGCCCGCCAAGAGTTCTGGGACATGTACGACCACGACGCGATCCCGCTCCCATCGGTCAGCAACCTGCCCGATGATCAGATCGACCCCCACAGCGAGCGGCTCCGCAAGGTCATCGCGGCCGACACCACCGAAGTGTCCGACGAGCAGATCCGCAATGCCCGCCACGCGTACCTGGCGAACATCTCCTTCGTGGATCACCACATCGGTGAGATGCTCGATGTGCTGGAACGTCATGGGATGGCCGATGACACGGTGGTCATTTTCACAGCAGACCACGGCGACATGCTGGGCGAGCGTGGGCTCTGGTACAAGATGAACTACTTCGAGCACGCATGCCGGATCCCGTTCATCGTGCGCACACCCGAGATGTTGAAGTCGGGGAGCACCATCGGCTCGAACAGCTCGCATGTGAGCCTGCTCGACGTGGCGCCGACGTTGCTCGACATCGCCGGTCTCGAGGTGCCGCCGACCATGGATGGATCAAGCGTGATGCCACTCGTGGAGACGCGCGACTCCGAACGCACGGTGGTGGGGGAGTACCTCGGCGAGGGCGCCGTGGCACCGATCTTCATGATCCGGCGCGGACCTCACAAGTTCGTGTGGTCGCAGCCCGATGGTGCCCAACTCTTCGATCTCGACACGGACCCGGCCGAACTCGACAACCTCGTTGGACAACCAGACCATCTCGATCTGGTTGGTGACTTCACCGCAGAGGTGCTGGCCCGCTGGGACCCCGATCAGATCCTGGCCGACGTGCTCGCCAATCAGCACGCCCGAGCAACGGTCGACCGAGCGCTCCGCCAGGGGCGATTCGAAGCGTGGGATCATCAGCCGATGACCGACGCCACGAACCAGTACATGCGCAACCATCTGGACCTGAACAACGTGGAGTCGAGTCGCCGCGCCTGAGTTGCGGGTGAGAGTTACCGAACGAGCCTGGCCTGAACGGTGCTCACCAGTATTCTTCGAAGTGGATGTTGCCGGGGGCGTTGCGGCGATCGACGGAGAATCCCTGTGCGCTGAGGAGTTCCACGACCCCGACGGTTTCGGGGAACTTCAGTTCGCCATCTTCCTCTTCGGGGATGCCGATCATTGCCGGGTTGCCGCACAAGAACACGTGGCTGGTCTCAGGTGACAGGGCGACGCCCAGCTTCGTTGCGAAGTCGTCGTCCTTGATCAGATCCTGCAGGTAGCGCTTGGGGACGCCCGGCTCACGTGTCGGCATGGGCATGTAGTGGTAGTTCGGGTAGCGCGCTTCGAGTTCGCGATGCTTGTCCATGTAGCCGAGGTCTTTGGCTTCGCGAACGGTGACCGCGGAGATGATCGGGCCGGTGTGCCCCTTGCGGAGCAGCTCCACGACCATGCCGTTGTGCGGGGCCTCGCCCGTGCCGGTCGAGAAGAAGACGATCTCCGCCTTCGGGTCGATGACCGGCTTGAGTGTGTACCGACCGGCGACTTTGGGGCCGAGGTAGATACGGTCGCCCACTCGCTTCAGTGCAAGTCGAGGGGTGAGCGCCGGCGTGTTGTCGTCCGTGGGTGCAACGAGGACGATGTAGAACTCGAGCTCGTCCAATCCGTTCTCATCGGTGAGATAGCCGGTGTCGTCGAACATTCGACTCGAAATCGAGTACGACCGTCGGATGAGCTTGTCCCACCGCTTCTCGGCGTCGGGGTCGGGGGCATCGTCGATGCGTTCCTCCCAAAACCCCAGTCCGAGAGATGCGTACTGACCCGGCAGGTAGGACGTGTCTCCATGATCCGGCTTCACGCGCAGCACCCACAGGTCGGAGTGGGTGGGCTCGAAGGCGGTGATGGTGGCGTTGTAGTGCTCGGCTCGGAGTTCTTCGATCGCCCCGACGTGTTGTGATCGTCGTTCGAGACTGGGCACTGGCGGCTCGACCTCGATTTCGGGGAACAGCGCAGCCGCCATGGAGACCCCCACCTGCCAGCCGGGGGCGGTATTGGGCGGAGTCGAGTCGCTCGGGTCCCCAATGAACCAGAGCCGACCGGAGTCCAGCGCCTCTGAGGTGGCGCCAACATCGTCGGGCTGGAACATGACTCGGCCAGGAGCGAACACCACGTGATCGAACTGAAGATCCGGTGTGCGACGATCACCGAAATCGGTCATCGGGAAGCCGTTGACCAAGGTGATGTGCTTCGGGGTCGACCGATACAGCAGCGTGGCTTGGCGCTCCCGCTCCAGCTTGCGCAGCACACTCGCGCCGGCAGGGGAGAGCAGTGAGGGGTCGAGACCGCTGGCAGCGAGCACCACCCTGTTGCCGGTGTCGGCGTAGTGAGCACACATCTCCACGGCATGGTCGGACAGGCCGACGACCAGAATGTCTTCGTCGGTGAGCGGCCCGGCATCACCGATGTGGATTCGATCGCTGTCGGGCAACTCGACTGGCGGTGTCCACGCGGGATCCCGGTGTCGATCGGCCACCAGCACCGACCGCGTGCGGTAACTGAGTCGGTTCGTGTCGACCACGAGGTGGTCACCGAGCTCGCCGATCGAGGTGACGGTCTCGCCGAAACCGACATCGAGTTGGTTTGGACCAATCAGGTCGGGGAGCGCCACACGTGAGCTCGATTCGAGGACACGGACGCGCTCGAGACCCGATCGCAACGACGAGATGGCAACGGACAAACCACCAGCGGACGCACCGATGACAACGAGGTCGTAGACGGGCGGGGCTGCTTGCTCGGTCGAGTCCATTTCCATAGCGTGCCAAACCGGGCGCGTTCAATCGTTATTCCAGAGCAGTCGCGTGGCACCCAGCGGTTCGAACGATTCTCGGTCGGTGCGGCGCACGGCATGTGAGACGCCGCCTCCGCAGCTCTTGTCGTCGATCGCTCCGGTGATCACGATCAGCAGCACACCGGCCAGATCAGCGACGGCGCGAATCGTGGACAACCCGTCTCGTCGCGAGTCGTCTGTCGGACCAGACTGCGTGCCATGCCCCAGCACATTGACCTGAGCCACGACATCACCGCCGGGATGGTCACCTATCCGGGGCTGCCCGAACCAGAGATCGCAGACCACATCTCCCGCGAAGCTGCCGAGGAGATCTACGGACCGGGGATCACGTTTCAGATCGGGCTGGTCACCATGTGTACCAACACCGGGACGTACCTCGATGTGCCGTTCCATCGTTTTGCAGATGGCCACGACCTGACGGGCCTCGCACTCGAGCGCGTTGCGTGCGTGCCAGCGGTCTGCCTGGACCATGTTGGCGAGCAATCGATCGACCTGGCCGACCGAGATCTGGCGGGACTTGAGGGCCGCGCCGTGCTGATCCGGACCGACCACTCACATCATTGGGGAACGGATGCCTACTTCGCCGGACACCCCTTCATCACCGATGCGGCTGCCGAGCGACTCGTGGCAGCCGGCGTGGCCTGCGTGGGAATCGACACGCTCAACATCGACTCGACCGAAGGCGGCGCTCGTCCGGTACACACCACGCTGCTGGGCAACGAGATTCCGATCATCGAACACCTGACGAACCTCGACCTCCTGCCCGCTGGCGGGTTCACCTTCAGCGCCGTGCCACCCAAGATCGAAGGGTGCGGCACCTTCACGGTTCGGGCGTTTGCAGCGCTCGGCTGATCAGAGGACGTTCGAGGCGCATTTCTTGAGCAGCCGTTCGACGGTGCCGAGCGTGCGCATCGTCATCGGGCCAACGATGCGCTCGATCGCCTTGACGGGGAGCCGGGAACCGCTCACGCCGTCGACGGGCAGCCAGAACCATTCAGAACCGTCGAAGCACACCAGATCTTCGTCGGGCGTGATTGCGGCGACGTCAGCAATGAGTTGGGCCGAAGGCGCAGCTGACATGAACGTCACCTGGATCTTCCCGGTCGTCGCAGCGATCTGGGCATCGGTGAACGGAGCGCGCTCGACAACGGAACGCAGCTGGTCGACACTTCGAGCGAACACCGGGGTGTGGAACCCGTACGCATTGCTCAACAGCGTCGTGAGGCCGGTCGAATCAACGCAGCTGCTCTCGCTGCCATCGGCGTTCACGATCAGGTTGCCGGCGGCCTGAAATGCAGCGACCTCGCTGAAGCCTGCACCGATGAGCGGCTCGAGGAGTTGTTCGTTGGTGACGCGCCGAGCTCCGGTGTTGATGGCTCGCAAGAACAGCGCGTGTGTCGTCACGGCGAGTCCACCATCACGAGTCGACCATGTCGATCACGAAGGCAGCGACCGAGCCTGCGAGCATGGATCCGTCTCGGGCGGCGGCATCGAGTTGCTCTGCCGTGGAGCGGCGAGGGTCGACCTGGTCGACGACGAGCACGGTTACGTGTCCATGCAAGCGCACCGCATCGACGAAGACGTCGCCGTCGTGAGTTTCACTCTGATGAGCGAGGTCACCGAGATGGAGGTCGTACACGAATCGGTCGAGCGTGAGCGAGACGCGTGGAGCCGGATCGACGTTGGTCGGATAGCTGTTCACCGTCGAAAAGAACGCTCGTGCTGCCGCGAACGACAGCGCCTGGCTGTCAGCGTTCTCGATCGACTCGACGGGAACGATGATTTCAGCGCGACCGTCGACGACCGAGGTGCGATGCCCCGGCCGTCGGCGTCGTGCCATCAGCGCCGCTCAGCCCTGCGACTTCTGGCGGATGATGTTCAGAGCGGAACCGGCCTCGAACCACTCGACCTGCTCGGGGCTGAATGTGTGATTCGCAGCAAACTCGAAGGTGGAGCCATCCGCTTTGGTGACCTGCACGGTGACCTGCTCGTCCGGCACGGGAGGCAGCGTGAGCACGGCGATCCGGTCGTCCTCGTCGATGCGGTCGTAGTCGGCTGGGTCGGCAAACGTGAGCGGCACCATGCCCTGCTTCTTCAGGTTGGTCTCGTGGATGCGAGCAAAGCTGCGCGCGATGGCAACGAGGCCGAGACGGAAGCGAGGTTCCATCGCCGCATGCTCACGGCTGGAGCCCTCGCCCATGTTCTCGTCACCGATGACGACCCATGGCTGGCCCGCCTGGTGGTAGGCCTCGGCGGTGGCAGGGAACCGGGCGATCTCACCGGTCAGCACGTTCTTGCCGAAACCGACCTCGTACTCGGATCCGTCGCTCTGGCGGAAGGCGTTGACCGCTCCCAGGTACAGGTTGCCCGAGATGTTCTCGAGGTGACCGCGGTACTTCAACCACGGGCCAGCCATCGAGATGTGATCGGTGGTGAACTTGCCCTGCGCCTTCACGAGCACCGGCAGGTTCTGGAAGGTCTCAACGGGGACTGGTTCGAACGGGACGAGCAACTGGAGTCGATCAGAGTCGGGCGACACGATGACCTCGATGTCGTCTCCACCGTCTGCCGGGGGAGCGGTAAACGTGTCTTCGCCACGGTCGTATCCCGCATCGGGCAGCACCTGGCCGACGGGCGCATCGAGGCTGATCTCGGTTCCGTCAGGAGCGGTGATCGTGTCCACGGTGGGGTCGAAGTCGAGCTTGCCGGACAGCGCAATCGCCATGACCGTGTCGGGAGACGTGACGAACGCAAGCGTGTTCGGCGATCCGTCATTGCGCTTCGGGAAGTTTCGGTTGTACGACGTGACGATCGTGTTGATCTCGCCGGTCACCGACTCGGGACGGCTCCATTGACCAATGCATGGGCCGCAGGCATTCGCCAGCACGCTCGCACCGACCGCCTCGAGGTCGGCGAGAAGACCGTCACGCTCGATCGTGGCGCGAGTCTGCTCAGATCCGGGCGTGATCATCAGTTCGATCTTGGACGTCAACCCGTGGGCTGCCGCCTGACGAGCGATCGAGGCTGCACGCGTGATGTCTTCGTAGGAAGAGTTGGTGCACGAGCCGATCAACGCAGCTGATGGCACGAGTGGCCAGTCGTTCTCACGAGCCGCAGCGCCAACGCCGGCGGCACCGACCTTGTGGGCCAGATCCGGGGTGTGGGGGCCGTTGATGAGTGGCTTCAGTTCATCCAGGTTGATCTCGATCAACTGGTCGTACAGCGCACCGTCGTCAGGACGGAGGTGCTCCGCGACCTTGTCCGCAGCGTCTGCGATTCCTTCGCGGAATGTGGCCTTGAGGTACTGACTCATATTGTCGTCGTACCCGAACAGCGACGTGGTGGCGCCGATCTCTGCACCCATGTTGCAGATGGTGCCCTTGCCGGTGGCCGAGATCGAGTCGGCGCCAGGGCCGTGATACTCGACGATGGAGCCGGTGCCGCCCTTGACGGTGAGCTGGCGTGCGACTTCGAGGATGACGTCTTTCGGGCTGGACCAGTCCGAAAGCGTGCCGGTGAGCTTCACGCCGATGACCTTGGGCCACTTGACATTCCAGGCAAAGCCGGTCATGACGTCCACGGCATCAGCACCGCCGACGCCGATGGCAACCATGCCGAGGCCGCCAGCGTTTGGGGTATGGCTATCGGTGCCGATCATCATGCCGCCGGGGAAGGCGTAGTTCTCGAGGACGACCTGGTGGATGATTCCCGAGCCGGGGCCCCAGAATCCGAGGCCGTAACGAGCGGACACGGAACGCAAGAAGTCATAGACCTCCTTGTTGGTGTCCACAGCGACGCCGAGGTCGATCTTGGCGCCGACCTTGGCCTGGATGAGGTGGTCACAGTGCACGGTTGACGGCACCGCTGCCTCGTCGAGGCCCGCAGTCATGAACTGCAGCAACGCCATCTGCGCAGTGGCATCTTGCATGGCGACCCGATCCGGGTGGAAGTCTGCGTAGCTGTCCCCGCGTTCGAGTTCCTGGTTCTGTGGGTCCGCGAGATGGTTGATGAGGATCTTCTCGGTCAAGGTCAAGGGGCGTCCGAGTCGGTCACGCCCGATCTGTACATTGCCCGGCAACGCGGCATACACAGCCTCGACGAGTTCGATGGGGGTGGTCGCGGTCGCTTTCATGCGGACCAGCATGCCATGTAGACAAGTAGAGTACAAGTTCATGACGAGTGAAATCCCGGAATCGGCAACTGGCGTCGACGTTGACTGGGTCGGCATCGACCACGTCCAAGTGGCGATCCCGGTCGCCGGCGAAAATGTCGCCCGTGGGTTCTACGTCGATGTCCTCGGACTGCAAGAAGTACCGAAGCCGGCCACCATGGCAGCGCGTGGCGGTGCCTGGTTCGAAGCCGGGGCGGTTCGTGTCCACGTCGGCGTCGAGTCCGATTTCGTGCCGGCGCGCAAAGCCCATCCAGCGCTCGTACTGCGGGGTCTGCGCCGATTCGTCGACATCAGCGGTCTTCACGCGACGTGGAATGAGGAGATCGACGGGTTGGTGCGGTGCCACGTGTTCGACCCGTTTGGCAATCGCATCGAACTGGTCGATGCCGACACGATGGTGATCGATGATCAGGAGGTCGGCCGATGAGACGGATTCGCTATCAGGAGATTGCTGATGAGTTGCGGGTGCGGCTCGCCGATGCGTCGGTTGGGACGGTGCTGGCATCAGAGTCGGAGATGTCGCAAGAGTTTGGTGCGTCACGGGTGACCATCCGTCGCGCGCTGGAGCTGATTCGCGAAGAGGGCATCATCGCTGCTCGCCAAGGCTTTGGTTGGTACGTGGCAGGCGAACCGGTTCGACAGTCCCTCGAATCGCTTGGCACGATCGAGTCACAGGTGGAGGGCATCGGCAAGATCTCGGAGCGCAAGATCTCCGAGTTCGCGTATGAGGATGCACCGGAACGGGTCGCCAAGATCTTGGAGGTGGAACAGGTGCTGCGCGTGAAGCGCGTCAACCTTGCAGATGGCGAACCCTTTGCAGTGGTGACCGTGTGGTGCCCCGCAGACCTGGCTGCCAGCCTCTCTCGCCGAGATGTGGAGCGGCGCCCGTTCTATGAGCTGCTCGACATCGAATTGCGTGGCGCAACCCAGACCATCGGTGCCGACCTGGCATCGATCGCGGACGCTCGGCTCCTGGGGGTGCCCGAGGGCGCTCCGCTGCTGCGCTGCCAGCGCACGACCACCGATCAGGACGGCCGAGCAGTCCTGCTCAGCGAGCATCTCTTCCCCGCCCATCGCACCGAGTTCGTGGTTGATCTTCCCCAGGCAGAACCGAGCATGACGCCGAGCGGATTGCGACTCGTCGACTGAGAATTCGCGGGAGTGACGCCGACTACCGTCGAGGTATGACGCTGCTCACTTCTCACGCCCACGGACCGAGCGACCCACCGGTACGAGAGATCACCGTTGGTCAACTGCTCGCCGAGGCAGCTGAACGAGACCCGGATCGGGTGGCCATCATCGAGGGCGTTGCCGACGCGTCGGCTCGGCGTGAGTGGACGTACGCCGACTTTTACGAGCAGTCCCGACGCGTTGCGCGGGCGTTGCTCGTCGATCATCAGCCGGGCGACCGCGTGGCGGTGTGGGCACACAACATCGCAGAGTGGCTCCTGTTGGAGTTCGGCTGCAGCCTCGCTGGGGTCGTGCTGGTGACGGTGAATCCGGGTTACCGCTCGAATGAGGTTCGCTACGTGCTCGAACAGTCGCGTGCACAGACACTGTTCGTGGTCGACAACTTTCGCGGCAATCCCATGCTGTCGGTGGCGCAGGACGTGCACTCGCAGTGCCCGGAGCTGGAACGAATCGTGAGCTTCGATGACTGGGACGACTTCATTGCTGCAGCAGACCCTGGCACGCAGTTGCCGGTCGTTGCGCCGACGGATCCGGTCATGATCCAGTACACGTCGGGCACCACCGGTTTCCCGAAGGGTGCCTCGCTGCAGAACATCGGCCTGGCAAACAACGGCGCTCACACCGGCATGCGTATGGGCATGTCCGAGCCCGGCGTGTTCGTTATTCCCATGCCGTTGTTCCACACCGGTGGCAGCGTGTGCTCGGTGATCGGCGCGGTCGGAACCGGCTCCACCATCGTGCTCGTCGAGGCGTTCGACCCTGGGCTGGTGTTGGAGCTGTTCGAGACCTACGGGGCGACCGCGATGCTCGGAGTGCCGACGATGTTGATCGCGATGCTCGAACACCCGGACTTCGCAACGCGTGATCTGTCCAAGTTGCAGGCAATCTGCTCGGGTGGCTCGCTGGTGCCTGCTCCGCTGGTGCGCCGGCTCGAAGCGGAGTTGGGCGCTCCGTTCACGATCGTGTTCGGCCAAACGGAATCGTCGCCCGTGTCGTCGATGACACAGCCCTTCGACACCATCGAGGACAAGGCGGGCACCATCGGCCCTGCGATGCCCGGCGTCGAGATCAAGATCGTCGATCCGGCCACCGGCGACACGTTGCCGCTCGGCGAGGTCGGCGAATACTGCACCCGCGGCTACCACGTGATGAACGGCTACTTCGAGATGCCCGACCGCACAGCCGAAGCCATCGATGCTGATGGGTGGCTGCACACCGGCGATCTGTGCGCCATGGACGAACGCGGCTACTGCACCGTCGAAGGGCGCCTGAAGGACATGATCATTCGAGGCGGCGAGAACATCTACCCACGGGAACTGGAAGACCTGCTCTTTGCTCACGACGCGGTGAGCGAGATCGCTGTGGTCGGCCTTCCGGACGACAAGTGGGGCGAAACGGTTGCAGCGTTCGTGAAGCCAGCCCCGGGCCACACGGTCGACAAACAGGAGCTCTTCGACTACCTGCGCGTGCACCTGGCTCCACACAAGACGCCCAAGCAGTGGTTCGCCGTCGAGGAGTTTCCGATGACCGGGAGCGGCAAGATCCAGAAGTTCAAGTTGCGCGACGACTGGTCCACTGGAGCGTGGCCTGAACTCTGATCGTCACCGCTGACCACCGCTACTGACCACCACTACTGACCACCACTACTGACCAGCACGATGCGTCGAGTCGAGTTCGTCGCATAGGGTCGGACCGATGAGCGTCGGTGAGATGTGGAAGACCTTCCGGTCGGTGGCCCAGTTCGACTCCTTCGAATTCGACGCATCCGCTCGCCGGTTGAAGAAGGTCGCATCCGTCGAGGATCTCCGGCGGCTGGCCAAGCGGCGGTTGCCCGCCGGCGTGTTCGACTACATCGACGGTGGAGCTGAGGACGAGCGGACACTCGACTCGAACTCGTCGGACTTCTCGCGACTCGAGTTCCGCCCTCGCGTGCTGCGCGACGTGTCGAATCTCGACACCTCGACAACGATCTTCGACAAGCCGGCATCGATGCCGGTCATCCTGTCGCCGACAGGTTTCACTCGCATTGCGCACAGTGAGGGCGAACTGGCCGTCACGCGTGCTGCCAGCCGAGCAGGCATCCCGTGGTCGCTGTCGACCATGGGTACTCGTTCGATCGAGGAGTGCGCAGCCGCCAATCCGAACGGCGAGAAGTGGTTTCAGATCTACACGTGGAAGGACCGAGGTCTGGTCGAGGATCTGGTGGGGCGGGCCAAAGCTGCTGGCTACGGGGCGGTGTGGTTGACCGTGGACACCGCAGTGCTCGGCCGCCGCGAGCGCGACGTGCGACGTGGGATGACGCTGCCGCCCAAGCTCGGACCGAAGACCTTGATCGACGGTGCGATCCATCCCGCCTGGACCCTGGACTTTCTGCAGGGCGGGCCGATCACGTTTGCAAACATCGTGGGCCAGCACGACGAAGACGGGTCGACGGCTATCTCGCTTGCCGACCACGTGGCACGTCAGTTCGACCAGGCGCTGTCGTGGGATGACATCGAGTGGCTCCGCTCGTTCTGGGATGGTCCGATCGTGCTGAAGGGAATTCAGACCGTTGCAGATGCAAAGCAGGCAGTGGCGCTGGGCGTGCAGGGCATCGGGCTGTCGAATCACGGCGGACGTCAACTCGATGACGCACCCAGCCCGGTGTCACTCATCGAGCCCGTCCGCCAGGAGATCGCAGATCAGGCCACGATCATCTGTGACGGCGGAGTCCGGCGCGGCAGCGACATCGTGAAAGCCATCGCGCTCGGCGCCGATGCCGTGTCGCTCGGGCGCCCCTACTTCCTCGCGCTCGGCGCCGGGGGAGAAGCTGGAGTGGACTGGTTGCTCGACTTCCTCCGGACCGGGATGGAGCGCACCATGGCGCTCACCGGAGCAAGGTCGCTCGCCGAGATCGACCGCGACCTCGTCACCTGGAAGCACTGAGCCGCCCACGACAATCGACACCTCGTGGTTCGACCAGTTGCACGTGGCCTTCAGGTAGCCCTTCACGGATCGGCGCGCTTCTCGCTGGTGGAGCTGTCGAGCATCCGCGAGCGAGATCGGCGCTGCGTCAGTTGGAGTCTTGCGGTGTCATGCAGCTACCAGGTATCCCAGTGCATGACGGTGTCGAGCGGGAGGCGCTCGGCCACTTTGAACTCGGTGCCGACGGTGTAGGCAATGGGGAACAGGCCGGCCTGGGTGAACTGGTCGTGGGGGATGCCGAGGATCTCGGCGGCCTCGGCGTCGCCACCGTCCATCAGATGGATCGTGGTCCAGGCAGAGCCCATGGCACGCTCGCGCAAGGCCAGCATGAAGCTCCACACAGCGGGAAGAATCGACCCCCACGCCGATGCGGCCTGGAACGTGGGAACTCCGTCGAGTTGTCCCGAAATGCACGGGATCATCATCAAGGGCACGCGGTGGAAGTTCTCGACGAGGTGTTCTGCCGATGACGTGATCTTGTCCTTCTGGTCGTACCGCGGGTCCCCCGGCTGGTACTCGTTCGAAGCGGCGACGCCGGCGTACTTCTGGAAGTTGCGCGAGTAGATGTCCGCAAGCGCCTGCTTCTTCTCGGCATCCTCGACGAACATGAACTGCCAACCCTGTTTGTTGGAGCCCGTTGGGGCCTGCAGCGCGGTTTCGAGGCACTCGGTAACGATCTCTCGCTCGACGGGACGTTCGAGATCGAGGCGTTTGCGGACCGATCGTGTCGTGGTGAGGACATCGTGAGCGGACAAGTCGAGGTGCATCGCTGAATCGTTGCAGATCGGTGGCGGCTCAAGCGGGGCGAACCGTGTCGTGCGTCCAACGCCGGGTCGGTCGTCAGAAGTTGGCGTCGTCGACCGAGATCACCCAGATGACGAAGCCGACCACCGCCAGGAGCAGCAAGATCGACAGGATCGTCTGGATCAGCCCCATGATCCACCCCGCTCGCGCCATGCCGGCATTCGTCCACGATTGGGGCGACAGCGCGATTTCCTTCTCAGCCGACTTACCCATGAAGTACGCGATTGGACCCATGACGATGCTGACGATGCCGTAGCAGAAGAAGATCGACGCAAGGCCCACGATGCCCAGCACCATGGACGTGGTTGCTTTGCTGTGCGACTGACCGAACTGCTGACCAACCGGCTGGCCGTACGGGCTGTAGCCGGGAGGCAACTGCTGGGGTGCGCCGTAGTGCCCAGCCCCCGGTTGCTGGTGCGGTTGCTGGACTGGCTGCTGTCCGTAGGGAGCGAGAGCGCCGGGCTGGCCTGCCGGCGGGACGGGGTTCGGGGGAGCAGGTGACGCGCTGGGCTCGATTGGCCACTCGGAAGGTCCATCGGTCATGCTGCGGTTCTAGCACGACACCGTGGCCAGCCCGGTCGATCTGCCAGGATCGTCAGATGTCAGAACGCGTCACCATTTCGATCAACGACGGCATTGCCGATGTCCGCCTCAACCGTGCCGACAAGCGCAACGCGCTGGACAACGCCATGTTCCTCGGGCTGGCGGAGGCGGGGGAGCGACTCAAGACCGAGCCGGGCGTGCGGGTGGTGGTGCTGTCGGGCGACGGCGCATCGTTCTGCGCCGGCCTCGACATGTCCAGCATGCAGGCAATTGGCGCGCCGAAGCCCGAAGGCGAGTCGAACGGCAGCCCCGGCGAGATGGCGGGCGACCGGATCACCCACCTTGGCCAGCAGGTGTGCTGGGTCTGGCAGGAGATTCCGGTTCCCGTGATCGCCGCAGTGCACGGTCACGCCCTCGGTGGCGGCCTGCAGGTGGCGCTCGGAGCCGACATCCGTATTGCGCACCCCGACACGAAGCTGTCCGTGCGTGAGGTCTACTGGGGGCTCGTGCCCGACATGACCGGCACCTTCATGCTGTCCAAGCTCGTTCGCCCTGACGTGGCCCGAGAGCTGACGTACACGGCGCGCATCTTCTCAGGTGCCGAGGGGGCGGAGCTCGGACTGGTCACCCGGTTGAGTGAGACCCCGTACGACGATGCGATGGAGACGGCACGCGAGATTGCTTCCAAGAGCCCTGGAGCTGTGCGCGGCGCAAAGCAGTTGTTCAACGACCTCGATCACGAGGGGGCAGCAGACGCCTTTGCGGCTGAGCGACGGGTGATCGGCGAGCAGATCGGCTCGGCCAACCAGCAGGAGTCGGTGGTGGCCAGCTTCGAAAAGCGTGCGCCCGTCTTCGCAGACTGACGCCAGACTGTACGCATGCTGATCGAGCAGATTCGAGCCGACCTCACCGCCGCCACGAAGGCCAAAGAACCTGACGTGCAGCGCACGTTGCGGTCGGTCATCGCCGCGGTCCAAGAGGCCGAGGTGTCTGGCGAGGAAGCGGTGGCACTCGATGACGACGGCGTGATGGCGGTGGTCAAGGCGCAGGTGAAGCGTCGTATCGATGCTGCGGAGGCATTTGCAGCGGGTGGTGCAGCGGACCGCGAAGCTGCAGAGCGCGCCGAGATCGTCATCCTCGAGGCGTACCTGCCTGCGGGGTTGACGGGCGACGAACTCGATGCGATCGTCGCCGGTGTCTTCGCAGAACACGGATTCGCCACCAAGGCGGACATGGGGAACGCAATGAAGGCCGTGAACGGCGTTGTCGCTGGCCGCGCCGACGGTCGGGCGGTTGCGGAGCTCGTGAAATCGCGCCTGGCCTGACCAGCGGCGCTTCACGTGGGAACAACCGTGCATACCAGCCGGTGAAGCCCTAGAATCGGGTTCTACCTCAGCGTGGAGGTGGGTCCGGTCGGTCAATGGCGACCCCGGTTCTGCGGCTGGTCTTCGTCGACCGCTGCAGTGTTTGTTCTGCTCCACCCGGGCGCGCCCGGGCTCACCTCGAGGATGTATCGATGATCAAGGCTCCCGGACGCACCGGTCTGTACGACCCCAGCGAAGAACACGACTCCTGTGGTGTCGCATTCGTGGCGAACCTCAAGGGTGTGCGCTCCAACGAATTGGTGGTCACGGGGCTGCGGGCGCTGACGAACCTCGAACACCGAGGAGCCACCGGCGCGGAACCGGACACCGGCGATGGTGCTGGCATTCTGCTCCAGGTTCCCGACGAGCTGTACCGCGATGTCGTCGAGTTCGATCTTCCCGAAGCCGGTGCCTACGCAACCGGAATCGCATTCCTTCCCGCTGATGACGCTGCGCGGGCGAGCGCCGAAGCCGGGATCGAGAGCGCCATGGCAGATGTCGGGCTGAACGTGCTCGGCTGGCGTGACCTGCCGATCACCCCCGACTGCCTCGGAGCCACCGCTCGTGCCGCGATGCCGACCTTTCGGCAACTCTTCGTGGTCGACCCCAACGGATCCACCGGCATCGACCTGGATCGCAAGGCGTTCGTTGCTCGCAAGCGGATGCGCCGCGAACTGGTCGGCGATCTCGATACCTACTTTTCATCGCTCTCGTCGCGCACCATCGTGTACAAGGGGATGCTCACGACGCCGCAGCTGAGTGAATTCTTCGACGACTTGACCGATGACCGAATCCAGTCGGCGCTGCTGCTGGTTCACTCGCGGTTCTCGACCAACACGTTCCCGTCGTGGCCGCTTGCTCACCCGTACCGTTTCGTGGCGCACAACGGTGAGATCAACACGGTGCAGGGCAACCAGAACTGGATGCGGGCTCGCGAAGCAATGCTGGAGAGCGAATTGCTCCCCGGCATCGACCGTACGTTCCCGATCTGCACGCCCGGTTCGTCCGACACCGCTCGTTTCGACGAAGTGCTCGAACTCCTGCATCTCGGCGGCTACCCGCTGCACCATGCCGTGATGATGATGATCCCGTCTGCGTGGGAGAACGACGAGAACATGTCCACGGAGCTCCGGGACTTCTTCCGGTTCCACGCCTCGATGATGGAGCCATGGGATGGCCCCGCCAGCGTCACGTTCACCGACGGCAAGGTCATCGGCGCCGTGCTCGACCGCAATGGTCTTCGCCCGAGCCGCTACTGGGTCACGTCCGACGATCTGGTCGTGATGGCCTCCGAGGTCGGCGTGATCGACGTCGAACCGGAAAACGTCGTGGCGAAGGGCCGCTTGCAGCCCGGAAAGATGTTCCTCATCGATACCGATGCGGGGCGCATCGTCGCGGACGACGAGATCAAGGCCTCCCTGGCGAGCGAGCACCCGTACGGGGAGTGGCTGGAGCAGGGCATGGTCGCCCTCCCAGACCTGCCGGAGCGCGAACACGTGGTGTTCAGCCACGACAGCGTGCTGCGGCGCCAACAGCTGTTCGGCTACACCCACGAAGAGCTCAAGATTCTGCTGGCGCCGATGGCCTCGAAGGGGATGGAAGCACTCGGTTCCATGGGCACCGACACCCCGCTCGCCGTGCTGTCCGAGCGCCCCCGTCTCGTGTTCGACTACTTCAAGCAACTGTTCGCCCAGGTGACGAACCCGCCGCTCGATGCAATTCGTGAAGAGGTGGTCACGGCCGTGTCATCGACGATCGGACCGGAGGCGAACCTGCTCGATCCGGGTCCTGACAGCTGCAAGCAGCTGTCGCTGCCGTACCCGATCATCGACAACGACGAACTCGCCAAGATCATCCACATCGATGACGATGGCGAGTACCCCGGCCTGTCCGCAAAGGTGCTGTCGGGGCTGTACCGAGTGGAGGATGGCGGTGAGGGCCTCGCCTCAGCCATCGCCCGCGTGTGCCAGCAGGCATCCGCGGCGATCGAGGGCGGAGCGCGCATCCTCGTGCTCTCCGACCGCAACGCCGACACGATCGACGCGCCGATCCCGTCGTTGCTCCTGACCGCGGCGGTCCACCACCACCTCGTGCGCACGAAACAGCGCACGATGACCGGTCTCATCGTGGAAGCTGGTGACGCCCGAGAAGTGCACCACATGGCGCTGCTCATCGGGTACGGAGCCGGAGCGATCAACCCGTACCTGGCGTTCGAGTCGATCGAAGATCTCATCGCCGAGGGAATGCACGGGATGCGTGACCTCGATCCGCAGCAGGCCATCCGCAGTTACATCAAGGCCGCCAACAAGGGTGTGCTGAAAGTCATGTCCAAGATGGGCGTGTCCACCGTGGCCTCCTACACGGGCGCACAGATTTTCGAAGCGATCGGCCTCAGCGACGAGTTGATCGAGCAGTACTTCACCGGGACCATCTCCAAGCTCGGTGGGATCGGTCTCGACGAGATCGCCCGAGAGGTCGCTGCCCGCCACAGCGCAGCCAACCCGAAGCGACCTGAAGAACGTGCACACCGCAAGCTGGAACTGGGCGGCGAGTACCAGTGGCGTCGCGAAGGCGAACCGCACCTGTTCAACCCCGAGACCGTCTACAAGCTCCAGCACTCCACACGCAGCGGCAGCTACGACATCTTCAAGGAGTACTCGAACAGCGTCGACGATCAGTCGAAGAAGCTGATGACGTTGCGTGGACTCTTCGAGTTCAACGACGGCGAGGCCAGCGGGCGCTCCAGCGTGCCGATCGACGAAGTCGAGCCCGTCAGCGAGATCGTGAAGCGGTTCTCCACTGGCGCAATGAGCTATGGGTCGATCTCGGCCGAGGCGCACGAGACACTCGCCATTGCCATGAACCGTCTCGGCGCCAAGTCGAACACCGGTGAGGGCGGCGAGGACGCCGAGCGACTGTACGACCCGGAACGCCGGTCATCGATCAAGCAGGTGGCCTCTGGTCGCTTCGGTGTCACGTCTGAGTACCTCACCAACTCCGACGACATCCAGATCAAGATGGCCCAGGGTGCAAAGCCCGGCGAAGGCGGCCAACTCCCGGGACACAAGGTGTATCCGTGGATCGCCAAGACGCGATATTCGACACCGGGCGTCGGACTCATCAGTCCGCCCCCGCATCACGACATCTATTCGATCGAGGATCTCAAGCAGCTGATCCACGACCTGAAGAACGCCAACCCGTCGGCGCGCGTGCACGTCAAGCTCGTTGCCGAGACCGGCGTCGGCACCGTTGCTGCTGGCGTGTCGAAAGCCAAGGCTGATGTTGTGTTGATCTCGGGTCACGACGGTGGAACCGGTGCCAGCCCGCTCACCTCGCTGAAGCACGCTGGCGGCCCCTGGGAGCTCGGCTTGGCCGAAACCCAGCAGACGCTGATGCTCAACGGGCTCCGCGACCGCATCGTGGTGCAGGCCGATGGTCAGATGAAGACCGGACGTGACGTGGTGATCGCCGCGCTGCTCGGCGCCGAGGAGTACGGCTTTGCCACCGCTCCGCTGGTGGTGTCGGGCTGCATCATGATGCGCGTGTGTCACCTCGACACGTGCCCCGTGGGCATCGCGACGCAGAATCCGACGCTCCGCGAGCGGTTCTCGGGCAAAGCCGATTTCGTCGTGAACTTCATGACCTTCGTGGCCGAAGAGGTGCGCGAAATCATGGCGCAGCTCGGGTTCCGCACGATGGATGAGATGATCGGCCACGTGGAGTGCATCGACGCTCGCGCCGCCATCGATCACTGGAAGGCATCGGGGCTCGACATCGCTCCGATTCTGAAGGTGCCCGAGAACCCGTACGAGCAGACGATGATCCAGTCCGTTGGTCAGGACCACGAACTCGACGTGGCGCTCGACCAGGAACTCATTGCTCAGGCGCAGGCTGCGATCGCCGACGCCACACCGGTGTCGATCGAATCCTCGATCCGCAACATCAACCGGACGACCGGCACGCTGCTCGGCCACGAGGTCACCAAGGTGTGGAAGGGCGAAGGTTTGCCTGACGGCACCATCGACATCACCTTCACCGGATCCGCCGGCCAGAGCTTCGGTGCGTTCGTGCCCGCTGGCATCCAGATGCGACTCGTCGGTGACACCAACGACTATCTCGGCAAGGGCTTGTCCGGCGGCCGTCTGATCGTGCATCCCGACGAACGTTCGGCGTTCGCTGCCGAGAACCAGGTCATCGCGGGCAACGTGATCGGCTATGGCGCAACGAGCGGCGAAGTGTTCCTGCGCGGAACCGTCGGCGAGCGCTTCTGCGTGCGTAACTCCGGCGCTCTCGCGGTGAGCGAAGGCGTCGGCGACCACGGATGTGAGTACATGACCGGAGGTCGTGTGGTCGTGTTGGGCCCGACCGGGAGGAACTTCGGTGCCGGCATGTCCGGCGGAGTGGCGTTCGTGTACGACGACGGTGGTGACTTCGCCGACCGTGTCAATGGCGACATGGTGCAGATCGAAGAGCTGACCGAAGCGGACCGGACGTGGCTCCACGACACGGTGGGTCGACACCAACACTTCACCGGCTCGACCGTTGCGGAGTCGATCCTCAACTCGTGGCCCGTCGAGGTCAGCAAGTTCCGCAAGGTGATGCCCACCGACTACAAGCGTGTGCTCACCGTCATCGAAACCTCCGAAGCGGCGGGTCTCACCGAAGACGAGACCGTCGCCAAGATCATGGAAGCTGCAAAGGTCTGATCATGGGTAAGCCCACTGGATTTCTCGAGTTCGAACGCAACACCCCCGAGCACCGGCCGGTCCCGGTGCGCCTGAAGGACTGGAAGGAGGTGTACGAGCCGTTCCCGGCAGACGAACTGAACGAGCAGGCAGCGCGCTGCATGGACTGCGGAATTCCGTTCTGCAACAACGGTTGCCCACTCGGCAACTTGATCCCGGACTGGAACGACCTCGTCTACCGCAACCAGTGGCAGGACGCGATCGAGCGGCTGCACGCCACCAACAACTTTCCGGAATTCACCGGCCGCTTGTGCCCAGCGCCATGTGAGTCGGCGTGCGTGCTCGGAATCAACCAGAGTCCCGTGGCCATCAAGCAGGTGGAAGTCGAGATCATCGATCGCGCCTTTGCCGAAGGTTGGGTGCTGCCACAGATCCCGTCGGTGCGCACGGGCAAGAAGATCGCCGTGATCGGGTCAGGGCCTGCTGGCCTCGCTGCAGCCCAGCAATTGACTCGCGCCGGCCACGAGGTCGTGGTCTTGGAACGGGCCGACCGCATTGGTGGGCTGCTGCGATACGGCATTCCCGAGTTCAAGATGGAAAAGCGCCACATCGATCGCCGTCTCGAACAGATGGAAGCCGAAGGCACCGAGTTCCGCACGAATGCCGGAGTCGGCGAGACCGTCGACATGGAGGTGCTGCGAGCGTCGCATGATGCCATCGTGCTCGCATGTGGTGCCACGCAATGGCGCGACCTTCCCATTCCGGGACGCGAACTCAATGGCATCTTCCAGGCCATGGAGTTCCTCCCGCCGTCCAACCGCGTGCAGATGGGCGACATGGACAAGTCGCCGATCGACGTGAACGGCAAGCACGTGGTGATCATCGGCGGCGGCGACACCGGCGCCGATTGCCTCGGCACCTCTCACCGTCAAGGCGCTGCGTCGGTCACCCAACTCGAGATCATGCCGATGCCACCCGAAGAGCGTGCTGCGCAGCGCAACCCGTGGCCGCAGTTCGCCATGGTCTACAAGGTCACCTCCGCCCACGAAGAGGGCGGCGAGCGGATGTACTCGGTGAACACCGAGGAGTTCCTCGATGACGGCAAGGGCAACGTGAAGGCGCTTCGCCTCCACGAGGTGGAGATGGTCGACGGCCGTTTCCAGCAGGTCGAAGGCACCGATCAGGAGATCCCTGCTGACTTCGTGTTTCTCGCCATGGGCTTCGTTGGGCCGGAGAAGGGCTCGTGGCTCGACGAGATGGAGCTCGACTACGACCAGCGTGGCAATGTGGCGCGCAAAGACGACTACATGACCAATCAGCCCGGCGTGTTCGTTGCCGGCGATATGGGTCGCGGCCAGAGCCTGATCGTGTGGGCGATTGCCGAAGGCCGTGCGGCGGCAGCCGGCGTGGATGAGTACCTGATGGGCGAAACGCGCCTCCCGGCGCCGATTCCGCCGACGGCTCGCCCACTGATGTGAGTGAGGGTGACACCGACGGGGTGCCTGCACACCGTAGGATTCGTTGCATGAGCGTGAGGACATTGCACCGGAGAACTGCCATCGTGGCACCGCTGCTGGCGGCCGGACTCGTTGCGAGTGCCTGCGGAGGAAGCGACAGCAGCGCTGCGTCGCGGCCGACCGTCACGCTCGAAGTCGGCGAAACCAACTATCAGACCATCCCGCCGGCATCGACCGACGCGCCCGTGCCTGAAGACGCCGAACCCGAGCTCGGTGCCGAGCAGGAGTACACCGTCCAGGCTGGTGACTACGGCATCTTGGTGGCCAGCAAGTTCGGCGTGTCACTCGAAGATCTCAGCAACATCAACGGATGGGCCGACCCGAGCAACGAGTTCCCTGGCATTGGAGCCGTCATCAGGATTCCCGCGGGTGGAACCGGCCCGGCAGATTCCACCACGACCGCCGGCACGTCGGCGGATGACACCGCAACGGCGGCCGAGGGCGATGTCGGCGAAAGCATCGACGAACTCGGCAGCAACTGCGGGGCGGGGAGCTACACGATCGAAGCGGGCGACACGACGCGAATCGCTGTGGCAAACAAGTTCGACGTGACGGTGGAAGCAATGGATGCCGCGAACGCCGGGACGAGCGGCTACAGCGCCTTCTTCCCGGGTTTGCAGATCGTGATCCCTGCCAAGACCGAAGACTGCTGACGGTCGTCAGTAGCTGACGTTTGGTCAGCAACAACCGTCACAGTTGGTCGAACACGAAGTTGATCTGCTTGACGGTGTCCATCGTGGCACTCGATGCAACCGAGTACTTGTGTCCGGGGAACAGGATCGTGTCATCGGGGACCTGAGCGAGGCGCCGCAAACTGTCGCCCATCTTCGCTGGGTCCGAACCGGGCAGATCGGTTCGTCCGCATCCTTCGAGGAACAGCGTGTCTCCGGCGATCAAACGACCGTCGACGAGAAAGCACTGGCTGCCCGGCGTGTGGCCCGGGGTGTGCAGCAGCGTGATGTCGATCTCGCCGACTCGCAGCACATCACCTGAATCATGAGTGACGAGATGATCCTCGGTGACGTGCGTGGTCTTGCACACCCATTCGCACTCGTCAGCCTGAATGTGGATCGGGCAGTCCACCCGGTCGAGCAGGGTGGCGATGCCTTCGATGTCGTGGCCCATCATCGAGCCACCGACGTGGTCGGGGTGATAGTGCGTTGCCAGTACGCCCGTCACGGCCATGTCATCGGCTTCGACGACGTCGATGATGCTGTCGACGGCATACGCAGGGTCGACCAGCACGCATTCGCCGGTCGTGCGGTCGCCGATGGCGTACACGAAGTTCACCATCTGCTGCGCAAGCGGGTCGTCGGCAGCGAAGTCCTTTCCGGACAGGAGTTGGCGAAAGTACAAGCGGTCGTCAGACATCAACGACAGTCTGGCAAATCGCGACGCGGGACGTATGCATCGCGCCGTCGGCTGTAAGAAACGGCCGTACGCTTTGGAAGATGCAACCTGAAGCTGCGGCGCGAATCCGATACGGCGTCATCGGGACCGGGATGATGGGGGTGGAGCACATCCACAACATCGTTGCGGTGGATGGCGCAGTGGTCACAGCAGTGGCCGACCCTCACCCCGAGTCGATCGAATGGGCACGAATCGCGGTCGGGTTGAGCGCTGATCTCGCCACGTTCAGCGATCATCGCGACCTGCTCGAGTCCGGGTTGGTGGACGCGGTCGTCATCGCCTCACCGAACCACACACATCATCGCGTCCTGCTCGACGTGCTGGAGTACCCCGTGCACGTGCTCGTCGAGAAACCGCTGTGTACGACGCTGGAGCAATGTCGAGACGTCGTGGAGGTCGCCGATCGAGTCGCTCACGATCGGGTGATCTGGATGGGTTTGGAGTATCGATACATGGCGCCCACGCAACGACTCCTCCAAGAACTCGAAGCGGGCACGATCGGTGACGTGAAGATGGTGGCGATTCGCGAGCATCGCTTTCCGTTCCTCCCCAAAGTCGGGCACTGGAATCGTTTCAGCCGTAACACCGGGGGAACGCTCGTCGAAAAGACCTGCCACTTCTTCGACCTGATGATGCAGATCACCCGAGCCCGACCGGTTCGAGTGTTCGCATCAGGTGGACAATCGGTCAACCATCTCGATGAGCAGTACGACGGTGAGACACCGGACATCTTGGACAATGCGTACGTCGTGGTGGACTTCGACGATGGCTCACGAGGTCTCCTCGACCTGTGCATGTTTGCCGAAGCGAGCGTGAATGAACAGGAGATCGCAGTGACCGGTCACGTCGGCAAGATGGAGGCGTTGGTGACGGAGTCGAAGCTTCGCATCGGCCGCCGCGCTGACGGTCAGCATGTCGTGGACACCCATGAGATTCATCACGCTGGAATCAAGCACGTCGGCCTGCACCACGGGTCGAGCTATCTCGAACACGTCGACTTCGCCGAGGCGATCCGCAACGGAGCCCCCGCTGGCGTGACGCTCCTGGACGGGCTCCGGTCAGCGGCGGTCGGGTTTGCCGCCCATCGATCCATCGAGTCCGGACTTCCCGTGCAGATGTCGGACCTCGCCGAACTCGAAGGTATGGACTGGTGATCGAGCGGCTTGTCGCACTCGAACCCGGCCAGCGGATCGTGTTCGGCGGCGACCGCGTGGCCATCGTGGACGACGCAATCGCGTCGGCGTTCGAGCCGGGCGATCGCCTGGTCGTCGTGCAGGACACGGGCGACCTTCTGCACGTTCCAGGTTCCGAGCAGGCGATTGTGGAGAATGCGGTGGCCAACGCCGCCGCAGGCTTCGCAGATCTCGCTACGTGCTCCGACGATCAGATCACCGACTTCTTCGCGCAGTTCGCTGCGTTGCTCGCCAACGACGAATCCTTCGCTCCGGTCGCAGCTGCCAACCAGGTGGACGTGGCAACAGCTCGTTCCCGCGATCGCTCCACGACCCGACTCGAACTGAGCGCCGCGATGCGTCGCGACATGATCGACGGACTCGCCGTCTGGCAATACGCCGATGCTGCCCGCGATGGTGTGACCGATCGCATCGAACACGACGGATGGCACCTCGAAGCGAGGCGAGCACCGCTCGGTGTGGTGGCGTTCGTGTTCGAAGGTCGACCGAACGTGTTCGCCGATGCCTGCGGCGTGCTGCGCAGCGGCAATGCGGTCGTGTTCCGGATCGGCTCCGATGCGCTTGGTACCGCCCGTGCAATCGTCGAGCATGCCCTGCGTCCGGCGCTCGTATCGGCAGGTCTTCCCCAGGGCGCTGTTCAACTGGTCGATTCAGCCGCACGCAGCGCGGGTCATGCGCTTTTCAGTGACCAACGCGTTGCCCTTGCCGTGGCGCGAGGGTCCGGCTCGGCGGTTGCGCAACTCGGAGCGGTGGCGTCCCAAGCTGGTATTCCGGTGAGCCTGCATGGCACCGGTGGAGCGTGGGTGGTTGCGGGCGAAGCGGCCGACCCGAGCAAACTCCGCGACGCCGTCGAGCACTCCCTTGACCGCAAGGTGTGCAACACGCTGAACTGCCTCGTGGTGCTGGAAGATCGCGTCGGCGACTTGCTGCCTGCTGCACTCGCTGGTGTCGCAGCTGCGGGCACGAAGCGCTCGGCAACTCCCCGGGTCCACGTCGTGGCCGGAAGCGAACACCACATCCCGGAGGGGGCTGCGGTCGCGTCGGTAGTCGACGAGGCGGTGCTGGCCACCGAGTGGGAGTGGGAGAACGACCCCGAACTCACGCTGATCGTGGTGGATTGCGTTTCTCGCGCTGTCGAGCTGTGCAATCGATACAGCCCGCACTTCGTTGCGTCGATGATCAGCGACGACGAGGCTGAGCACGAGCGGTTCTACGCCGCCGTCGACGCTCCCTTTGTCGGCAACGGGTTCACCCGCTGGGTCGACGGGCAGTACGCCCTCGACAAGCCCGAGCTGGGGCTGTCGAATTGGCAGTCCGGCCGGATGCTGGGGCGAGGTGGAATCCTGTCGGGGGACAGCGTGCACACGGTGCGATATCGGGCGCACGTCACCGACACCACGACCCATCGGTGAAAGACTGACCACTCGTGCCCTCGACTTCTGAGCCGCTGATGTCGGTGGTGACTCCGCCACCACCTGGTGCGCCCTGGCCACCGCCGTCCACGCCGATGGGCGTGGCGTTCTCCGCTCCGAAGGATGAACACCCCACGCTGCCGTTTGCTGCGGGCTTGGGAGCGCTCGTGGTGTTGACGGTGTCACTCCTGTGTTCGAAGCTGTTGCTGGACCTCGTCGTGGACTACGAGTGGCCCGTCGTGTTCTACGTGATGTTGCTCGGCGCCAGCGGGTACGGGCCGTCGGTGTGCTGGTGGCTGTTTGCCACCAAGCAGTGGGGTAGTGGCAGCCGGTTCGGCGACGTCGGGATCGAACCGCGGTGGAGCGACCTGGCGTGGGGTCCGCTGATCTGGTTCTCGACACTGATGGTCCAGGCCGCGATCTCCGTGCTGGTGCTGGTGCTGAACATTCCGATCGCGAACAACACCGATGACATCGGAGAATTCTCCGCCGATCGCACCTACACCATTGCCATTGTCATCACCGCCGTTGTTGCTGCACCGCTGGTGGAAGAGCTGGTGTTTCGCGGATTGGTCATGCGTAGCTTGCTCTCGGTCGCCGGCGCGCCGGTGGCGATCATCCTGCAGGGCGTGTTGTTCGGCGTGGCCCACATCGACCCGGTACGCGGGGTGGGCAACGTCGGCCTGGCGGTGGTGCTCTCGGGCGTGGGCATCTCGTTCGGCGCAGCGGCCTATTGGCTGCGCCGCATCGGGCCGACGATGGTCGCCCATGCGATCTTCAACGGTGTGGTGATGATCATCTTGCTCACGGGGATCCGGGATCGCATCCTGGAGAACAACCCCGACCCGTTCGATCAATCCGCCTCAGTCGCTGAGCTCACTCTCGAACACGTCACTCTCGAACACGTCACGGTTGTCGATCAGGCGGACATCGCCGAACCACACCGCAGTGGCGATTCGCACTCGACCCGCTAACGCCGCCGCGCCATTTGCGAGGAGCGGTTCGTGATCGGGTAGGGCCGTGAGCTGTTCGGCATCGAACACGGTGGTGTACTCATGGCGCGCCAGCGGCTGGGTCTGCACGACGCCGCAAGCCGCCTCCACGATGTCGCTCGGCGTTGCGCCAGATACACGAGCCCGCGTCAGCGCGGCATCGAGTGAGCGCGGCACGCACACGGCTGCGGCCCGTTGGGCGGCATCGAGGCGAACGTTGCGACTGGACTGCGCAAGGCCGTCCGGGTCGCGAACGATCGGATGCCCGATGATCTCGATACCGGTATCGAGGTCGGCGGCCATACGCCTGATGATGAGGAGCTGTTGGTAGTCCTTCTGGCCGAATATCGCCACGTGGGGCTGGACTGCACCGAACAGTTTGTTCACGACGGTGACCACGCCTTCGAAGTGGCCAGGTCGCATCGGGCCCTCCATGAGATCGGCGAGCGCCCCAGGCACCACGCGTGTCTGGTACCCCGGCGGGTACATCGCCGCGGCGGTCGGCGCATACACCGCAGCCGCACCGGCCGTAGCGCACGCCGCGACGTCGTCGTCGATCGGGCGCGGATACGAGTCGAAGTCTGCGTCCTCGTTGAACTGCAGCGGATTGACGAAGATCGACACCACCACCGAATCACATCGTGCGCTCGCATCGGCGACCAACTGCATGTGTCCGTCATGCAGTGCCCCCATGGTCGGAACGAAGCCGATGGTGCGCCCGGCTCGACGCTCATTGGCTGCCCACGACCGCATGGCCGACGGGGTTGCAATGGTGATCATCAGGCCAGGCTATTCGGGCAGAGGTCGCGCCACGCCGGAGCGTTGCCCACGGTGGCAGCGCTCAGCAGTGCATGGGTGCAGGCAAGCGCGAAGGCATCCGCAGCGGCCCGCAGGATTGCGTTGATCGACGGGATCCTCACCGCTGGATCATCGGCAAGGGCCGTCGTGCCGGTTGCCATTGAGAAGATGGAGTCCCCGTCGGTCATGGAGTGCGCCGGGCGGATGGCGCGAGCGAGTCCATCATGGGCAACGGTTGCGACCTTCGATGCTTCGGCTTTGCTGAGTCGTGCCGAGGTGGCCACCACACCAATCGTGGTGTTCAACGACACTTGGGTACCGCTTGCGGCGCGCTGGACCGCCTGACGTTCGGCGAGCGAAGGTCGATGCATGGACAGCTCGCCCTGCTCCCACGGCAGTGCTGTGGCCGGGTCCACCACCGAACCGTTCGAGTTCACCACGGCGAGCGCACCGACGTGCAGCGGCTGTCCACCGAGGTCGATGAGGATGCTTGCCGTGCCGACGCCGCCTTGGAGGCCTCCAGCTCGTGCGCCGGTGCCAGCGCCCACCGCGCCCCAGCGACTGCTTCGAAGTGACAGCGCGGCTCGCGCAGCACGTGCGCCGAACTCGGCATCGGGTCGGTTGGCGAACTCGCCACCGCGGCCGAGATCGAAGATCACCGCTGCAGGCACCACCGGCACGATCCCGCCGGCGATCGGGAACCCGAGCCCGCGTTCTTCCATGACCGACATCACGCCGTCGGCTGCTGCGAGCCCGAAGGCGCTGCCGCCCGTCAGGGTGATGGCGTGAATCGTGTTGATGAGGTTCTCGGGCCGCAGTGCGTCGGTCTCGCGAGTGCCAGGGCCGCCGCCACGCACGTCGACGCCGGGGGTGGCGCCATGCGCTGCGGTGACGACGGTCGTGCCGGTCTTCCAGCGCTGATTCGAGCGATGATGATGGCCGACTCCGATGCCAGAGACATCCGTGATCGATCCGAATGGCGCTTCGGAACCAGGCACCGCCCGCTCGCTCACTTCACGCATGCTCACGTGAGGACCACAGGAGGCGCAGGTCGGCTTCGGGATCGTCGACCACTTCGGGTTCGGGGCCGATGCGTTGCGTTGCACGGCGGTCGAGATCGAATTCGGGCCAACCCGGCTGGTCACGATGTGCGAACGCGACGAGTGCGCCGGAGAACTGATCGGCGACGCCGATGCGGTCCTCACCTGCGCCCGTGAACATCTCGACTCCGGGCGCATCGAGGGTGTGGAACGCGTACGGCAGGTCGAGGCCGTGGCAGCTCCCGAAGGCGCCGCCGAGCGCCGTGGAGGGCTGATCGAAGGTGTACATCCACGTCGTTGCCCCTGCCTCGACTCGAGCTTCTGCGAGTTGCTGCGCCGGGCGGCGAAACACCTCGTCGGTCTGCAGGGCTGACACCAGCTGGCTGGCATCGGCGTCGGGTCGCCGTGATCGATACGCGTCGACAGCCTCGCCCCCACGGTCACCGAAGCGGGCGGTGAACTCGCGCTCGACGTCACGTTCGTCCCAGCCCGAGCGTGAAGCGTCGAAGGTGGTGAACAGCAACATCTCGTCGCGATTCGCTCCGATCACCACGGGGCGGCAGTCGTCGGCGGCGCGTTCGAGCACGGGGTCGGGGAAGGCAGACGACGGAGCACTCGGTGAGAAGTTCCGCATTGCGGGGTCGACGGGCATGCGCTGTTGAAGTTCGAGCAACTGTTCGATCTGCAGGTCATCGAGCGAACCAGTATCGACGTGGCTCTCAACGAGATCGACGAAGGTCTGCTCGAAGCGAGTTGCGGTGTCGTTGCCGCGGAGTTGGAGCAGAGACGGGCTCATTGCCCACACCCGATGGAAGAGCGCGTCTGCCTCTGGTGCGGCGAGCAGTGAAACAACGCTCGCTCCGCCGGCTGACTCGCCGAAGATCGTGACGTTGTCGGGGTTGCCGCCGAAGTCGCCGACGTGTCGCGACACCCAGCGCAGTGCCGATATCTGATCGAGTGAGCCGAGGTTGCGGTTTCCGAGGAAGCCGAGCGCCCCGAGGCGATAGTTGATGGTGACCACCACGACATCGCCGAGCCGGGCGAGGTGCGCTCCGTCGTACCACGGCATGGCGCCGGTCCCGGTCACGAACGCGCCACCGTGAATGAACACGAGGACCGGTCGCGCCCGCGCATCGGCTGCAGGGGTGAACACGTTGAGGAACAAGCAATCTTCGTCCATCGTGACGTCGATGTCACCGAGCAGCCGTTCGAGTGGCCCTCCGGTCTGAGGCGCTTGGCACCCAAACGATTGCGCCGACGCGCCCGCAGGCCAGCCAATGGTGTCCGTCGGCGGCTCCCATCTCGATGCCGACGCAAAGCGCAGTCCGCGAAACTCCGTCACCCCGTTGCGGTCGATCCCCGCCAGGTCGCTGCCTGTCTTGTCGCTGCCTGTCTTGTCGCTCCCTGTCTTGTCGGTCACCGACTCGAATCTAGTGTTCACGCACCATCTCTCGGCCTAGCGTTGTCCGCGTGCTCGAACGAGAACCGGTGCCCGACACGTTGAGACAACGCGTGCTCACGGGGCTGAAGCGTGCGTCAGGTGAAGCAGTGCACCGAGGGTGGAACCTCGCGATCGAACTCGGTGCGATTGGACCGGACACACGTCGCGGGAAGCAATTCGGTCGGTTCGGGCGCAACAGCGTGATCTGCTTCCCGCCGAACACGCTCTACAACGAGCAGTACATCCACATCGGCGAGGGCACGCTCTTTGGCCCGCAAGTCACCCTGTCTGCAGGGATGGTTCCCGGCCAGCAGATGGTCACCGATCCCGTGATCGCAGTGGGCGACCGGTGCCTCATTGGCAAAGGCAGTGGAATCGTGGGGCACCTCGAGATTCGGATCGGCGACGATGTCTGGACGGGACACCACGTCTACATCACCGATCAAAACCACGGGTACGACGACCTCGACCTGCCGATTTCGAAGCAGATCATGCCCGAACAACCCGTGTCGATCGGCGACGGGTCGTGGCTCGGTCACGGCACGGTCGTACTTCCCGGCGCTTCGATCGGCCGTCATGTGGTGGTTGGGGCCAACAGCGTGGTGCGCGGCGTGCTGCCCGACAACTGTGTCGCGGCAGGGGTGCCTGCGAAAGTGATTCGCCAGCTCTAGGCCGACGCTCCTTCGCTACGCGAGCACCCCGCGCCGAGGCGGTGCGCACGAGTCCATCTCGTTGTCGCCAGCGAAGGCCTCGAGTCGCTCGGTGATCGGGATGCCCTCCACCGGGGTCTCGGTGAACGGGACCTCTTCGCCAGCACTCAGCTGCTCGGCGTAGTTGTATCGATCCTGCAGCAGCGTGCGCCAATCGGCAATCCAGTCGGGAACGATCGCTGCGCCCTTCGGGTCGTCGGGAAGATCGCGCTCCAGGTCGTCGAGCATCACGGCGTACATGTCGGTGGATTGCACCACCAGGTCAGCTCGGCCCTGCAGGTCATCGGTGGCCTGAAGATCCAGTTGGCGCACCGCCCGCTTCACCGGCGCACAGATCTCTTCGGCGTTCTCTGCCCAGGCCCGATCCTCGAACTTGTTCACGGCGGTCTTGTCGATCAGAAACAAGGCCCAGAACCAGAATGCGACAAACGCAGCAAAGCCGACGAGGAACAGCACCCGCAGCGGGGTGAAGATCCGCTCACGAGGCTCCAGTCCGTAAGAACCATCTGGTCGGTTGTTCGTGGTCGTCATGTGTCGCTGCCATTCGTCACGTCAATCCAGGACACTATGGCGCGAGTGGGCTGGTAGAAACGCGCGGTGACCAACGGCCGGATGCGACAGAACTGGCATCTGATCCGGTCCATGCTCTCGCTGCATCCCCGCCAGTTCGTCCTGTCGTTCGCGGGGGCGACCGTCTTTGCGTTGGCCACGGTCGTGTCGAGCTTCGCGATTCGCTGGGTGATCGACAACGTCATCATTGCGCGCTTCGACGAGGCGTCGGGGTCGAGTGTCTCGGCGTCCGTGGTCGTCACCGGCGTCGTGATGATCATCGGTATCGGCGTGGTACGCGCCATCGGGGTGGTGTTCCGGCGGGCGTATGCATCTGAGGGCATGTGGCGCGTGGCCCAGACCTACACCGACCAAGTGCTGGAACGTCTGGTGCGCCAGCCGATTTCGTGGCATCGTCGCCACCCCGATGGCGACCTGGTCGCCCGCGGCGGCGTGGACGCCGAGACCACCGTCAGCGTCATTGCACCGATCCCGTTCGCGACCAGCACGGTACTGATGATCATCGTGTCGACGATCTGGCTGTTCATCATCGACATTCCCTTGGGAATCGTGGCCATCATCGTGTTCCCGATCGTCGTCGCCACCAATGTCGTGTACGAACGATCGGTTGCAGCGCACTACACCCGGGCGCAAACCCAGCTGGGCGAGTTCTCCGCGGGCGTGCACGAGAGCTTCGAGGGTGTGCAGCTCGTGAAGGCCTACGGTGCCGAACAACGTGAGACCGAGCGGCTTGCGGCGCTGGCGGACCAGGTCCGGGCGTCACGGGTGCAAGCGGTGGCGCGGCGCAGCTGGTTCGATGCGCTCACCGACATGATCCCCGCGTTCGCCAACATTGCACTGGTGCTGCTCGGTGCAGCACGCGTCGAGTCGGGTGATGTGACGATCGGCGAGTTCTCTGGTGTGATCTTCTTGTTCACGCTGCTGGTGCTCCCGCTTCGCCTCATCGGGTACGCGCTGTCCGAATTGCCGCGGTCGATGGCGGCCTGGACGCGGATCCAAGCGGTCGTCAACGAACCGCTCGAAACCGACCCGGAGACCTTCATCGGGCAGCCTTCAGCTGGCGTGGGTGTCGAGTTTTCCGGCGTGCAGTTCCGGCACGGCGAAGGAGTCGAGCCGACGCTGTCAGGCATCGATCTGCGCTTGACGCAAGGCACGATCACCGCCATCGTCGGGCCAACCGGGTCCGGCAAGTCGACGCTGGCCGACCTGGCTCTCGGGTTGACCGCACCCACCAGTGGTGTGGTGTCGCTCGTGCCCGGACCCCGCTCCATCGTGTTCCAAGAGGCCTTCCTCGTCGCGGGGACCGTTCGCGAAAACGTTGCCTTCGGGTCGCCGGTGAGCGATGCGGACATCTGGGAAGCACTGCGAACCGCAGCTGCGGACGGCTTCGTGGCCGACCTGCCGGCGGGGCTCGACACCGTGGTGGGAGAGCGCGGTGTCAGCCTGAGCGGTGGGCAACGACAGCGCGTGGCACTCGCCCGTGCGTTGGTTCGCCGACCGGTGATCCTCGTGCTCGACGACACGACGTCGGCACTCGACCCGGCAACCGAGGCGGTCATCCTCGAGCGACTGCGCTCATCGCTGAACGCCACGGTCCTCCTCGTCGCATCTCGACCGTCGACGATTGCCTTGGCCGACGACGTGGTGTTCCTGGCGAACGGCCGAATCGCCGGCCATGCAACACACCAGGAACTTCTCGACACCGTTGCCGAGTACCGAAAGATCGTCGAAGCCTTCGAGGCGGACCGAGCGGGCAACGCATGAGCCAGGGATTCCAGTCGAGCATCGAGACCGACGAGGGAGCGATCAAGACGATCCGCAGGGGTCTGCAGGCAGCGCCGGTGCTTCGCAACGGGCTGTGGTTCACGTTCCTGCTGGCTGCGATCGGGTCCGGCGGTCGAGTCGTCGTGCCGATTCTGATCCAGCAAGCCATCGACCGTGGGATCTCGACCGATGGTCGTTCCGTCGATGTCGGACTCGTTGCACGGCTGTCGATAGTTGCTGCGATTGCGGTGCTCATTGCCGGCGTTGCATTCCGTCAGGCGTCGTACCGGCTGAGTGTGCGGAGCGAGCGAGCGCTCTATGACCTGCGCGAACGCTTGATCAACCACATCCACCGGCTGAGCCTCGCCGACCACAGCGAGGAACGACGCGGTGGTCTCGTCGCACGAGTCACCAGCGACATCGAGACGTTGGCCCAGTTCTTCCAATGGGGCGGCATGTCGTGGATGCGGAACTCGGCGCTGATGCTCATCGTGTCGACCGTGATGGTCGTGTACGACCCGCTGCTTGCGTGTGTCGCATTCGCTGTGGCGCTTCCGCTCGCATTGGTGCTCCGCGCCGTCCAATCGAAGCTGGTGGTGGCGCACGGCGAGGCGCGCGAGCGCAACGGCGAGATGTTGGGTGCGCTGGCCGAGGTGGTGTCCGGTGCAGCGCCGATCAGGGCGTACGGCGCCGGTGCTCACATGGGCGGCATCGTCCGGGAAGCAACCGACCGTAAGGCACGCCAGCAGATCCGCGCGGCCTGGTACGGCGCGTTCCTGTTTCCATCCGGCGAAGTGTTCTCCGTGTTCACCGTCTCGGCGGTGATCGTGGTGGGGGTGTGGCGCGGGAGCGGGGGAGGCCTCACTGCGGGAGCGATCGTCGGATTCGTCTTCCTCACCTATCGGTTCCTCGAACCGATTGCCGAGTTCACCGAGATCATCGATCAAACCCAGACCGCGGTTGCCGGGCTCCGTCGTGTCCTGTCCGTCCTGGACATGCCGCTCGGTCCGCCCGCGCCCGAAACGCCGCAGTCGCTGCCCGCCGGTTCGCTCGGCATCGAGGTGCATGCGGTGAACTTCAGATATCCGAACACCGACGTGGACGTGTTGAAACAGGTGACGTTGGCGATCCCCGCAGGTCAGCAGGTGGCCATGGTCGGAGAGACAGGGTCGGGAAAGAGCACGCTCGGTCGACTCATTGCCCGCTTTGCCGACCCAACGGCCGGATCGATTTGCGTCGGCGGCGTGGATCTGACCAGTGCGGACCCGCTGGAACTGCGCCGTCGACTCGTCGTGGTGTCCCAGGAACCGTTTCTGTTCGACGACACGATTCAGGCGAACATCGGCTTCGCTCGACCAACAGCGACCGCCGACGACATCGCAGCGGTGATCTCCGACCTGGGAGCCACCGAGTGGATCGATGCGCTCGACGATGGGGTGCTGACCAAGGTGGGAGAGCGCGGCGACGGATTGTCGGCGGGGGAACGTCAGCTCATCGCACTCATTCGCGCTGGATTGGCCGACCCTGACGTGCTGATCCTCGACGAAGCGACGTCGTCGGTCGATGCACTCACCGAGGTGCGGATCGCTCGTGCGCTCGAGCGCCTCGCCTCAGGGCGGACCACGATCGCCATCGCCCACCGTTTGTCCACCGCTGCCCGGGCAGACCGCGTGCTGGTGCTCGAGGACGGGGTACTGGTGGAGGACGGGCACCACGATGAACTGGTGGCAGCGAGTGGCGTGTACCGCGGCCTCCACGATGCGTGGATTTCCGCGACGACGCTGTGAGCACCGTTCGTTACTGATCGAGTCCGAACGGCTGCGGGCCGTTCACTTCGACAATCGAGCAGTCCAGTTCGTCGAAGCGGAGGTCTTCGTCGATGTCGAACGAGCGCT
>JBGCEY010000040.1:0-79207 GCA_045106645.1 Ilumatobacter sp. | reverse complement strand
GCCCACACCAATGATCCAACGATCGATTCTGCGAGGGCGGACGTCGGCGGGCTAGGTTCAGACACCTATGGCACAGACGTTGAGCCGGGGGCCTGTTTCGGGCACCGCCGTGAAGGCACCCGCGAAGAAGAAACCATTCGTGATCGACCTGTACGGCACCGCCGTCGGCAAGAAGTACGTCATGGCGATCACGGGCCTCATCGGGCTCGGGTTCATCGTGTCGCACATGATCGGGAACCTGAAGATGTACCTCGGGCCGATCATGGAGGACGGCCAGCGCGTCTACGACATCGACATCTACGGCGAGTTCCTCCGAGACCTCGCGGTGCCGCTGCTTCCTCGCACCTACTTGCTGTGGGGACTGCGTCTCGTGCTGATCGGAGCGGTGCTGCTGCACATCCACGCTGCGTGGGGCCTCACCGTGCTGAACCGCAAGGCTCGGTCCGTGAAATACCAGTCGCCCCGCGACTACCAGGTCGCCAACTTCGCCAGCCGCTCCATGCGCTACACCGGCACCATCGTGTTGCTCTTCATCATCTGGCACATCGCCGATCTGACCTGGGGTGCCACCGGGGCTGACTGGATCCGCGGCGACGTCTACTACAACATCGATCAGTCGCTCAGCCGGATCCCGGTGGCGCTCTTCTACATCGTTGCCAACCTCGCACTCGGCATCCACCTGTTCCACGGGATCTGGTCGCTGTTCCAGTCGCTCGGCTGGAACAACCCGAAGTTCAACGCATGGCGACGCAACATCGCCATCGGTACCGCAGCGCTCATCGTTGCGGGCAACGTTTCATTCCCGGTCGCCGTCATGGCCGGAGTCATCGAATACGACCCGACCGTCGTGTCGGTTCACGACCTCCACAGCTCAGCAGGAGAGGAATAAGCAATGACCCTCAACCTCGATTCCAAAGTCCCCGAAGGCCCGATGGCCGACAAGTGGTCGAACTACATCGCCAACCAGAAGCTGGTGAACCCGGCCAACAAGCGAAAGTTCAAGATCATCGTGGTCGGTACCGGCCTCGCTGGAGCGTCCGCAGCAGCGACGTTCGGCGAACTCGGCTACCAGGTCGAGTCATTCACCTTCCACGATTCCCCGCGTCGTGCTCACTCCATTGCGGCACAGGGTGGCATCAACGCCGCGAAGAACTACCAGGGTGACGGCGACTCGGTTCACCGTCTCTTCTACGACACCGTCAAGGGCGGCGACTTCCGCAGCCGCGAAGCAAACGTGCACCGTCTCGCCGAAGTGTCGGTCAACATCATCGACCAGATGGTTGCTCAGGGCGTGCCCTTCGCCCGCGAGTACGGCGGCCTGCTCGACAACCGTTCGTTCGGTGGAGCACAGGTCAGCCGCACGTTCTACGCACGTGGCCAGACGGGCCAGCAACTGCTGCTCGGCGCCTACCAGCAGCTGTCTCGTCAGATCGGCCTGGGCAACGTCAAGTTGTGGAACCGCATCGAGATGGTCGACGTGGTGAACATCGATGGCCGTTGCGCCGGCATCGTCACCCGTGACCTCATGACCGGCGAAGTCCGCTCGCACGCTGCGCATGCCGTCGTGCTCGCCACCGGCGGCTACGGCAATGCCTTCTACCTGTCCACCAACGCTATGGCCTGCAACGTCACCGCTGCATGGCGTGCGCACCGGCGCGGGGCAGGGTTCGCCAACCCGAGCTACACCCAGATCCACCCGACGTGCATCCCGCAGGCCGACGAGTTCCAGTCGAAGCTCACGCTCATGTCGGAATCGTTGCGCAACGACGGTCGTATCTGGGTCCCCAAAGATCCTGACGAGACCCGCAAGGCGTCCGACATTCCCGAAGAAGAGCGCGACTACTACCTGGAGCGGATCTACCCGAGCTTCGGCAACCTGGCGCCACGTGACGTGTCGTCGCGCGCTGCCAAGCGTGCGGTCGATGCTGGCCAGGGCGTGGGTCCGCTGAAGAACGGCGTGTACCTTGATTTCGCCGATGCCATCAACCGGCTCGGACTGGACACCGTTTGGGAGCGCTACTCGAACCTGTTCGAGATGTACGAGCGGATCACGGGTGAAGACCCGCGTGAGATGCCGATGCGTATCTACCCGGCCAGCCACTACACGATGGGCGGCCTGTGGGTCGACTACGAGTTGCAGACCACGATCCCGGGTCTGTTCGCTGCAGGTGAGGCCAACTTCTCCGACCACGGTGCGAACCGCCTCGGTGCTTCGGCGCTGATGCAGGGGCTGTCAGATGGCTACTTCGTGCTTCCGTACACGATTGCTCCGTACCTGTCCGATCTGTTGAACAAGCCGATTCCGGACGAGAACCACGAAGCCTTCACCGCAGCCGAGCAAGAAGCTCGTGACCGCTACCAGGGTTACCTCGACATCGGTGGCACCAAGGGACCGGACCACTTCCACCGCAAGCTCGGCCAGATCATCTGGGACTACTGCGGTATGGATCGCAGCCAAGTTGGCCTCGAGAAGGCACTCGCCGAGATCCCTGCGCTGTACGAAGAGTTCAAGACCGACTTGCGTGTCACCGGTTCGGGTACCAGCCTCAACCAGACGCTCGAGAAGGCAGCTCGCGTCGACGACTTCTTCGAGTTGGGTCTGCTGATGTGCAAGGACGCACTCGTGCGCGAGGAGAGCTGTGGTGGTCACTTCCGCTCCGAGCACCAGACCGACGAAGGCGAAGCGTTGCGTAACGACGACGACTTCGCCCACGTCACGGCCTGGGAATGGAGCGGCGATCCGGAGAACCCGATCGAGAACCGCGAAGCACTCGAGTACGAGGTCGTGAAATTTGCGACCCGTTCGTACAAGTGACCGTGGCACAGCGTTTCTCGGCCACGCAGACCGCGCACTCGAATTTCTGAAGCACTGACAGGACACACTCACCATGAGCCACACCCTCACCAACATCACGCTCAAGATCTGGCGCCAGGACGGACCTGACGGTCAGGGTCGTTTTGAGACCCATCAGATCCCAGAGATCAGCGACGAGGCATCGTTCCTCGAGATGCTCGACATCTTGAACGAGCGCCTCATCGAAGAAGACAAAGAAGCGATCGTCTTCGACCACGACTGCCGCGAGGGCATCTGTGGCACGTGCTCGCTGATGATCGATGGTCAGGCCCACGGCCCCCAGAAGGGCACAGCCACCTGCCAGCTCCACATGCGAACCTTCGACTCGGGCGACGAGATCGTCATCGAGCCGTGGCGTGCCACAGCGTTCCCGATCATCAAGGACCTGATGGTTGATCGGGCACCGTTCGACCGGATCATGGAATCGGGCGGCTTCATCACGGCGCCCACCGGTGGTGCGCCTGATGCCAACCTGATCCCCATCCCGAAGCCGGTGTCTGATTCGGCCATGGACAACGCGGCCTGCATCGGCTGCGGTGCGTGCGTGGCCGCGTGCCCGAACGGCGCAGCGTCTCTGTTCACCTCGGCAAAGCTCACCCACCTGAACCTGCTGCCCCAGGGCCAGTCAGAGCGTTACAAGCGCGCCGAGTCCATGGTCGAGACCATGGAGGAGTACTTCGGTTCCTGCACGAACCACGGCGAGTGCAGCTCGGCGTGCCCGAAGGAGATCTCCATCGACTCCATCGCGGTCATGAACACCGACTACCGCAAGTCGAAGGTCAAGAACCGCAAATCGCTCTCACGTAAGTGAGCTGACGACATCTGTTGTTGCGTACCGCTGTTCGTTACGGGCCTGGCTTGTAACGAACGGCGGTCAACGGTTGCTTACATCGGCTGGCTCGGTTCGTTACAAGCCAGGCCCGTAACGAACGGTCACTCGGGTGGGAGCGTGACGGCGGTGGTGTAGCGATTGCCGGCGATGACCGTGTCGCCGTCGGTAGCGACCAGCTCGATCGCGAGTTCGCCGAGGGTGTCGGGCACCTCGAGCTCCACGACGCCGATCTTGACCACGTCGTCGGCCTCGACGGGGCCACCGAATGTCCACGATGACGTACCGCCCGCCCAGCTCGCCGTTGCGGTGACGACGGCGTTGCTGATGGGGCTACGGCGGTCGTTGACCAGGTGGAGGTCGAGCGCCAGAAGGTCGCCGGGGTTGATCCAGTCTGGCGGCAAGTCGGACACCACGATCACCGGTCGGCAAGCGTCGCGAACGGTGGAGTAGGCGTCCTTCTCGGAGCGCTCGTGGTCGAGGACGCTGCCCGACACGTTGGGCGATGGGTCGGCGAGTGCGGAGAAGCAGAAGCCACCGGTCGGTCGGTACTTCAAGCGCCGCAGCGTTTCGATCTGCACCTTGAGCACATGGGATTGGTAGTGCTGGGTGACCTTGCGCCAGGTATCGAAGTCCGCTGAGGCATCGGGTGGGAACAGACTCTCCATCAGCTCGCGCTGGTAGCCGAAGCGTTCGGCGATGTCCGCCCAGTCGAGGTCGGGCCACGACCGGGTGGCCAACTGGTCATCGATGAATCCTGCGCTGTCCGGAACCGAGTCGGCGCCGAACTCGCTGACGAAGCGGACCGACCGTGGAAGTCGCCTGGCCCGAGTCGCCAGGTCACGTGCCTCGCCATTGCGCCAGCCGAACCAGAGGTGGCTATCGGTGCCGTCGAGTTGCGGGAGGTGTGCAACCACGCCCGAGTGGGCGATTGCGGGACGGCTGGGATCGGTGTGTTCGAACGCGCGTTTCACCCATCGATCGAGAATCGACTTGTTCCACGACGGCAACTGCTGCGCAGCGATGTCTCGGAGGCGACTGCGCCAGTCGCTGTGCGGCACGATCGAAGTGTCGGCGGGCTCGTTGTGTGCTGACCACAAGGCGACCGACGGGTGGTGCCCGAGTTGATCGACGGCCACGGTGGCCTGAGTCATGGCCTGGGAGCGCACGCTCCGGGCCTGCGTCCGTTCGAGTGGAAAATCCTGCAGGATCAAGAGACCCAGCTCGTCGGCGCGGTCGTAGAGACACCGTCGGCCGATGTGGCCGTGTACCCGGATTGCATTGAGTCCGAGATCGAGCACGCTGGCCAGGTCTCGTTCGATGAGTTCGTCGGTGGTGTCGCCGAGCCCGACGGTGATCGGCATCAGGTTCACGCCGCGCAAGAACAGGCGCTCCCCGTTGATCGAGAAGACCCAGTCGTTCCACTCGATCTGGCGGAGCCCGACGCGGCGCATCCGCTGATCGCTGTGTTCGCCGTTCACGAGCACCTCGACGGTGAACTCGGTGAGTGGTTGATCGCCGAGTTCGTGTGGCCACCAGAGTTCCGGATCGCGCACGTCGACCGACCACTCGAGTTCGTTCTTTCCCGCGGCGATCATCGGTCGCTGTTCGTCGACGATCTCGCCATCGCGTCGCGTGACCACGACCACGTCGTGGGATTCGTCGCTGTCGAAGGTCGCCGAGAGCACCACGTGGGCTCGCCGGACGTCGGCGTCACGGCACAGGACGCGGAGTCGATCGACTCGAACGGGCCCGGTGTCGTACATGCGCACGCCGCGCCACAGCCCCCCTGGGTTCCAGCCGTGGGGGAGTCCGTCCCACCCCTGGAGTACGCCGGTGATGTTGGTGCGGACGTTGGACTGCGGCGAACACGCGATCTCGACAGCGAGCACGTGCTCCTCACCGATGCGGGCGAGTGGGGTGATGTCGAAGGTGTGGGGGAAGAAGTAGCCCTCGGGATCGCCGAGGTAGGCGCCGTCGAGCCACGCATCACCCTGGTAGAAAACGCCATCGAAGGTGATCCATCGGCGCCGACCGTCGGCTGGCGGCTCGGACTGGAATCGATGTCGGTACATCAGCGGGCCGTTGCTCGTCGCGAACGCTGGCGTGTGTTGCCAATGGCCGGGTACGGCGATCTCGTCCCAGTCGCTGTCGTCGCTGTCGATCGTGATGCCGAATCGCCGAATGTCGTCGGTCGCCTCACGCGCGACCCAACGGCCATCGAGCTTCATGTAGCTCAGCGTAACGATGTAGAGGTTGGGGTCTGACCCAAACCTCTACGTGTAGAACTTTGGGTCTGACCCCAACCTCTACATCGGCTCCGATGGGAGGCGGTGTGGGCGAGGTTGTAGGTTCGGCGGATGGCAGATGACAACAGCGGCCGCCCGTCGACGATCGGGGAACTCCAGGCATCCGGATGGGTCTCGCGGCCGATCAAGCAAGAGATCCGAGAGCATGCGATTGCCAAGATCGCTGCTGGCGAACCGCTCTTCGACGGGGTGGCCGGCTATGAGCAGACGGTGATGCCGCAACTCGAGAATGCGTTGCTCGCAGGCCACGATGTGATCTTCCTCGGCGAGCGCGGCCAGGCAAAGACTCGAATGATCCGTTCGCTCGTCGGCCTGCTCGACGAATGGATGCCGATCGTTGCCGGAAGCGAGATCAACGACGACCCGTACAACCCGGTGTCGAAGCACGCGATCGACTTGGTGGCTGAGCATGGCGATGCCACTCCGATCGATTGGGTCCATCGCGATCGGCGCTACGGCGAAAAACTCGCCACCCCGGACACCTCGATTGCCGACCTCATCGGCGAAGTCGACCCCATCAAGGTGGCCGAGGGGCGTTACCTCTCCGACGAGTTGACGCTCCACTACGGGCTCGTGCCGCGAACGAACCGTGGCATCTTTGCCATGAACGAACTCCCCGACCTTGCCGAGCGCATCCAGGTCGGCTTGTTGAACGTGCTCGAGGAGCGCGACGTGCAGATCCGTGGCTACAAGGTGCGCTTGCCGCTCGATGTGTTGCTGATGGCGTCGGCAAACCCGGAGGACTACACCAACCGCGGCCGCATGATCACACCTCTGAAGGACCGTTTCGGATCTCAGATCCGCACGCACTACCCGCTCGAAGTCTCCACAGAGATCGAGATCATGCTGCAAGAAGCGGTCCCGCTGGACATCGCCACACCCGATGGCGACATCACGGTGAGCGTGCCCGAGTACCTCGGCGAGGTGGTGGCCACGTTCAGCCACCTCGCAAGGTCGAGCAACCAGGTCAACCAGCGCAGCGGTGTGTCGGTGCGACTCAGCGTGAGCAACTACGAAGCACTGTCTGCAAACGCGCTGCGTCGCGGCCTCAAGGCGGGAGAGCGCAACGTGGTCGCGCGCGTCGACGATCTCGATGCGCTGCCGGCATCGTCGCAAGGCAAGATCGAGATCGAGTCCCTCGAGGAAGGTCGCGAGGGTCTGATTCTCGACACGCTCATCAAGGGTGCCGTGCTGACCGTGTTCAAGAACGCAGTGGATCCGGCGCAGACCCGCGCCGTCGTCGATGCGTTCGAAGAAGGTGCGGTTGCCCATACCGGCGAAGACATCACCAGCGATGAACTCGCTGCCTTGGTGGGCCAAGTCGAGGCACTGCGCGAGCCGGTACTGGCGCTGACCGGAGGCGACGAATCACCGGGCGCGCTGGCGTCTGCAGTCGAGTTCGTCCTCGAAGGGCTGCACCTCAGCAAGCGGCTGAACAAGGATTCTTCCGGAGCGTCGGCAACCTACCGCGGCCGCGTCTGATGCTGGTCGACTCGCTGGACATCTCTGCCGAAGCGTTCGCCGCTGGCACAGGTTGGGAGATCAAACCCGAAGGCGCCTGCAAGGGCGACGTGTGCGTGCCGCTCGGCGGCGGTGACTTCGACCTGAAGAATGCAGCAGCACGCCTCGGCATGGCGCTCGTTCCCGACGAGGCACGAGGCCGGTGGGCATTGGGCCCCGAGTCGGTTGGCGGTCGCGCGCTCACCACCGCCGTTGCGCCCGAACTGGTGCTCGACGACCTGGACGGCAATGAGTTTCGGCTGTCGTCGTTGCGGGGCCAGAAAGTCGTGATCGTCTCGTGGGCGCCGTATTGAGGTTGCTCGTTCGACCTGCCCGTGTGGCAGGAACTGCGCAACGAACTCCATCCGCTCGGCTTGGAAGTCGTCACGGTGTCGCTGGAGCTCAGCGGTCCTGAGGCGTCGCGCGACCTGATCGAAGCTGCGTCGCCGGAACACCCGTCGTTGCTCGATCCAACACATCTGATGGACTCACTGTTCGGTGTCGTGAACATTCCCAACGTGTTGTGGATCGACGAGGCCGGAATGATCGTTCGGCCGCCGGAGCCGGGCTGGCCCGGAGGTCGCCACGAGATGCCGTCGGACATGTTTGCATCGATGCCCAAGGTGGGCTCCGCGCCGAACGCTCCCGTTGCGCCCGATGACGGACCCGGACAGTGGGATGTGCTTGGTTCCGGCCAGGATCGTGCAAGCTACCCGGACGCCATTCGTGACTGGGTCGCCAATGGAGCCAACAGTGCATTCGCGCTGACGCCCGACGAGGTGGTCGCTGCATCCCAGCCGCGTTCGTCATCGATGTCCCAGGGCGCAGCCCATTTCGAGTTGGCCAATGATCTGTGGCGAGCAGGGGAGCGAGACGCTGCGATTGAACACTTCAACGCGAGCCACCGTCTCCAACCGGACAACTGGACCTACAAGCGACAAGCGTGGTCGCTGCTCGGTCGTGAGCGGGTCGGCGGCAAATACGGCCAGTTCGTTCAGATGCCGGTCGAGGGCGAGGAGGCCCAGTGGCCGTTCGACTCCGACTTCACCTCGGATGTGTTGATGACCGAAGTCGGCGGTTACTACCCCAAGACCATCTGACCGGTTCGACTCGGCGGCTCGAAGCTGTGAGCCCTGTTTTGAACGCGTTCAGAAACTCCTTGACTTCGTAGTTGAACGCGTTCAAACTGAACGTAGTTGAACACGTTCAACTCCATGTCAACTCACGAACGAGTCGGCATTGCACACGAATCCAGGAGTCATCATGAATGCCAAGGTCATTGCCTACGCCCTCTACCTCGCCACCACGGTGCCGTTGACGATCTTCGTCGCACGCACGCTGTTCAAACACGGCGGGGTCTTCCTCAAAGATGTGTTCCACGGTAAGGAGGATCTCGCCGGCGCAGTGAATCAACTGCTCGTCGTGGGGTTCTACCTGTTCAACCTCGGCTATGTCGCATTGCTGTTGCAGACCGATGCAGTGGTGAACGACGCCGAAGATGTGTTCGAAGTGCTCACGATGCGAGTCGGCGTCGTGGCGTTGATTCTCGGCGCAGTGCATCTCGCCAACGTGTGGGTACTCAACAAGATCCGTCGCCGTGCAACCCTCGAGCAGCAGGTCATGGCGCCGGTCGGCGCGGACGGCTGGACCGTGCCCGCTCCGACCCCCGTGGGCGGGCAGTGATGCAACCACTCCAACGACTGCCACGCGAGGAACAGGGCTCGGTTCACGGTCACGACGCCCCGCCCCGGCACGCCACGGTGGTACGCCACCTCACGGTGCTGTACGACTCGCAGTGCTCCGTGTGTCGCCGGGCTCGCAGCTGGGTCGACGGGCAGCTGACGCTCGTGCCGCTGAGTTTCGTGCCTGCCGGGTCGAACGAAGCAGCGGCCCGGTTCCCGCACCTCGATCATGGATCGACGCTTCGCGATATCACCGTGCTCGACGACGAGGGGCGGTTCTACCAGGGTGATCGTGCATGGATCATGGTGCTGTGGGCGGTCGCCTCGACGAGGGCGCTGGCGCTCGATGTGGCGACCGGGCGCAAGCAACGCCTGTTCGGGTCCGTCAAGGGTGCTGCTGAGCTCGCCCGCAAGGTCACCGCTGGTGCTGCAACACCCCCACCGCCGCTGGTCCCTCCGCTGCCGTTTGCTGGCTGGAATGCGCCTGGAGCTGACGCACAGGACGCAAGCGAAGCAGCGGCGGGCTGCGTCAGCGATACTTGTCACCGATGAGCGCCCTCACCGATCGGCCGGCAGCGTTGACGAAGGGTGAGCAGAAGCGCGCCGTGATCATCGACGCAGCACTCGCACTCTTCGAAGAGCGAGGGTTCGAGGCGAGCACCATGCGTGCCATTGCCGAGCGCGCCGAGGTGTCGGTCGGGAATGCGTACTACTACTTCGACTCGAAGGAGGCGCTCATTCAAGCCTTCTACGATCGGGCCGCAGCCGAGCACCAACGTCGAGCAGACGTCGAACTCGACGGGGTCACTGACTTGATGGAGCGAGCGACGCTGAACCTCCTCGCATGGGTCGATGAGATGTCCGGGTTTCACGAGTTCGCTGGCGTCTTCTTGCGAACCGCATCCGATCCGTCGAGCCCGCTGAGCCCGTTCAGTAACGAGTCGGCTCCGGCGCGCGAGCTTGCGATCGACGGGTGGCGTCGGGTTGTCGACGGTGCGGAGATCGAGCTCAGCGATGAGGTCAGTGGCGAACTTCCCCAGCTGCTGTGGTTGTTTCAGATGGGGGTCGTGCTGTTCTGGGTGCACGATCGCTCCGAAGCGACCGCCGCAACTCGGCTGCTGATCGAGCGAACTGTTCCGCTACTGATCCGAGGGGTCGAGTTCTCCGCGCTCCCGATCGTTCGCGAGGTGGTGACCGACTTGGTTGGGTTGATTGGCGATCTTCGCTCGATGCAGGCCGCGGCGACCGGGCCTTCGACGGGTGTGATCGAGTCGTGAACGGGTGTGCCGTCAGATGAACGGCGTGCGGGTCCACAGGTCGCCGGTGTCGGCGTCGACCGATTCGGGCACGCCACGCAATTCGACCACGTTGATCGAGCCGGGGAAGCCGCGGAGTTCGATCTCGCCATAGGGCTCGGCGGTCACGCCGTCAGGCAGGCGCTCGAGGTGCATCGACGGCATCAACACTTCGACGTTCTTGGCAAGGTCACACAAGCGCGCTGCCATGTTGACTGCCGAGCCGATGTAGTCGTCGCCTTCGAACAGCAGTGCCCGTCCAGTGGCAAGGCCGGCTCGGACCGTGAGCGGGTTGCACACGTCGGTGGCGCGTTGTTCGAGGTCCTGAACGAATGCGATGGCATCGCGTTGTTGGACTGCCACGCACATGCAGCCGTCACCGAGCCACTTGGCGATGCGAACGCCGCGCTCGGACGCAACGGTGCGCACGATCGTGCGGAATGCGCTCAGGATCCGCCCGGCCGCGTCATCTCCAAACGCTGCCGTGTAGTTCGTGAACCCGGAAAGGTCGACGAACACGAAGGTTCGAGGTACGCGCATGTCACTGATGTTATTCGGTCGAGATGCTCGACACCTTGAGAATTGCAAAGTATTTCAAGCAACTCGCACCAACGGCGCCTCAGTGAAGAAGTGCCTGGCACTTCCTCACTGGTCAGGCGGAGCGGCGGCCGGCGCGAGCTTGCTGGCGCTTTCCGTCGAGGAAGTCCACGAGCACGTAGTCGCCCAGGTTTTCTGGCGTCGTGAAGAACGCTCGCCCCTGGTTGATCTGGGTCATTCGCTCGATGAAGGCACGAAGCGAACCGTCGGCTCCGAGCCCGAATGTGTTGATTCGGATCTGGCTCTTGGTGCATCGCACGACTTCACGCAGGGTTGCTTCGACGGTCTCGCGTGACGGTGGGTAGTTGAACTCGGGATAGCCCGACGGGGTGATGTGCGCTGTTGGTTCGCCATCGGTGATCATGATGATCTGCTTGTTCCCCGACTCTCGAGCCAGCAACTGGCGCGCCAGGGTGAAGCCGTGGTGCATGTTCGTGCCATACACGAAGTCCCAGGAGACCTCGGGAAGCTGCTCAGCGGTGAGGATTCGGGCGGTCTCGGAAAAACCGACGATGCCGAGCGAGTCGCGCGGGAACTGCGTCGAGATCAAGTGGTGCAATGCCATGGCCACCTTCTTTGCGGGCAAGAAGTTGTCGCGCATCGGCATCGACAAGGACAGGTCGAGCATGAGCACCGTGGACGAGCGGGTGAGGTGCTCGGTGCGTTCGATCTCGAAGTCGTCGGGGGAGAGTCGTACCGGTGTGCTCGTGTCGCCGTCACCCGCCCGGCGACGCAGCGCATTGCGGATCGTGCGGTTCAGATCCAGCTGGAACGGGTCGCCGTACTCGTACGCCTTGGAGTCGTACGTGCGCTCGTGCCCTACGCCGTACTGGCTCATTTCGTGCTGGCCCGCCATGTCCTTGGACATCTTCGAGAACAGCTCTTTGAGTGCGTTCGACCCGATCTTGCGCAGACCCTTGGGTGTGAGTTCGAGCTTGCCCTCTTTGTTCTCGACGAGGCCAGCGGCCTCGAGTTGCTTCGTCAACTCGGCGAGACGTTCGAGCGACTTCGCAGCGTCGTCACCCATGAGTTGACGCACCTTGTCCATGTCGGCCTCGGCGAGCGCTGAAGGTGACGAAGCATTGCGCAGCAGATTCTCGAGTTGGTCGATGTCGCCGAGTTCCTGCATTGCTTGCATTGCCTCGGAGAACCCCATGGGGTCCTGTCCCTGGCCTTCGTAGCTCTGGTTCCACTGCATCTGCGGGAACATCTGCTGCAGGTTCGAGCTGAGCTGGCCCATTTGCCATTGCAGATCCATGTCGTCCATCAACTGGTCGCTCAGCTCTTGAAGCTGTGAGCGCTGCTCGGGCGACATCGAGTTCATCATTGCCTGCATGGCTGCCATCCGCTGCGCCATCTGTTCCAGGAGCTCTTCGACCGTCCCGGGGTTCTCCGGGAAGAAATCACCGAACTCCTCCATGAACTCATCGAAGCCGGTGTCTTCCTCGCCGCGCTGGTGTTTCTCCAGCACCTCGTTGAGTGACGCCATCATGTCCTTCATGCGGGACATGTCGTCGGCGGACATGTCCTGCATGGCCCCTGACATCTGGTCGACCATCTGCTGCATCAGCTGGTCCTTGAGCTTCTCCATCAGCTGCTCGAAGCGCTGCTTGGCTTCCTTCGACTCGAAGTTGTACCCGCTCAGCTCCCGCACCTTGCCGGCAAGATCGTCTGGCATCAGGTCCAGGCGCATGTTCTTGTCCTGTGCTGCAGCTTCGGCGTTCTCGGCGCGGCGCTCGTCACCCGAGTTCTGGGCGTCGCGCAATGCGTTGTCGATGGCGTGGCGTTCCTCGTCGAGGATGTCGTTCAGTTCGTCATTGACCTCGTCGTAGACGCCGCCGAGGTTCGTGTCGGCGAGGCGTTGCTCGCGTTGCTCGCGCAGCTGCTCCAGCAGGTCGCGCAGGCCCGCCAGTTGGTTGCCGTCGCGATCTTGCATGCCCTCTTGCATCATCCGACGCAGCGCCGCGTTGACGTCACCGTGGTAGAGGAGTTCGTCGGTGAGTTCATCGAACGCTGCATCAGCGTCGAACTCGAATCCCGTCTGCGTTCCGTCCCATGCCGAATAGGTGAATCGTGGACTCATGTTCTGACCGTACTCGCGGGCGCAGTGGGGTGGCCTACCGCGATCGCGGTTCGTCAAGCGAGACTCGTTCTCGCGCGGTTCGCGCGAGACCTTCGCGCGCTCCGCGCGAATAATCCACCATTTCGCTTGCGGATGTTGTCGTGCGTCTGGCAGAATGGCGACGCTGTAGTTACAACGTTGTCTTCGTCACGTCAAGCATCATCGGCGCTCTGAGGTCAAGTCCTTGGATTGATCGTGATGGTTGAGGGCAGAGCAACCACATCGTTTCCTCAAATCGAACTCGCCAATTGGACCCGGCGCCGTCAGGGAAGGTCCATTTCATGCAATTCATCACCACATCGAGTATCACGATCAGCGCGACCCCGGTTGAGCCGGAGGCCGATTGGCACGATCGCGCGAACTGCCTTGGCGTCGACCCCGATCTCTTCTTTCCGGAGCGCGGTGCCTCGACTCGCGAGGCAAAAGAAGTGTGCCGTGGTTGCGAAGTGCGCCACGATTGCCTCGAATTCGCTCTGCAGAACGGCGAGAAGTTCGGAATCTGGGGTGGATTGTCCGAGCGTGAGCGCCGTCGGATCCGGCGTCAACGCGCCCAAGTGGCACGCAGCACCATCGGCGCCTGACCGCGGTGCAGCGCTGGCTGCTGGCCGTCAGGCCGCTGGACTCGTTAGGATGGCGAGATGATCGCATTTCTCAACGGGTACGAGCCCTTCATCATCCTCGGCGTGATCGTGCTGCTGTTCGGGAGCGCTCAGGTCCCCAAGCTGGCTCGCAACCTCGGTAAGGCGCAAAAAGAGTTCAAGGACGGACTCGATGAAGGCAAGGCCGACGCTGACGACGAAAAGACGTCCGCCGAGTCCTGACGCTCGCTGGTGCCGCTGCTCGGCATCCACAATTTGAACGTAGCGCCACGTGCCCCTGACCCGTGCGGTCTGGGGCACGTCCGCGTCTTGGCGCACATTGCTGAGTGGTTAGGTTCGGACCATGATTCCACCCACTGCAGACTGGCTGGCCCAGGTCACCGAAGCGCCGATTGATCCCGATCGAGAAATCGTCGACCCACATCACCATCTCTGGCCGCAAGGCGGGGCGCTGCCCTATGGCATCGATGATCTCGTGGGTGACACGTCCGGCGGTCATCGCATCGTCGAGACCGTGTTCATCGAGTGTCATGCGGCGTACCTCACCGAGGGGCCTGAGCACCTTCGATCGCTCGGTGAGACCGAGTTTGTTGCCCAAAGTGCGTTGGAGCTCGAACAACGTCATCCAACAGCAGCACCGATCTCCGGCATCGTGGTGAGCGTCGATCTGACTCGGGATGATCTGGATGACGTGCTCGATGCGCACGAGGCAGCTGCACAAGGACGACTGCGCGGGGTTCGAGATGCTCTGGCTCGCTCTCGTGAACCAGATGCCCACGCAATTCCGAGTTTCGCAGCGGAGGGCAAGTTCGAAGATCCGGCGTTCGTGCGTGGCGTCCAGCGACTCGGAGAACGTGGCCTCACCTACGACAGCTGGCATTTCCACTATCAAAACACCGAGTTCACCCAGTTGGCGCAAGCTGCGCCGGGAACCACGATGGTGCTCGACCACTTCGGTACGCCTGCAGCCATCGGTTCAGATGCCGGGCGCCACGACGAGATATTCGAGACCTGGCGCCTCGACATGACTGCCATTGCGTCGTGTGCGAACACGGTGGCCAAGCTGGGCGGGTTGGCGATGCCGGACAACGGCTTCGGCTACCACCAGGCCGAGGTGCCGCCCACGTCGGATGAGTTCCTCACGTTGCAGCGGCGTTGGTACGAGCACGCCATCGAGTCCTTCGGGCCCGAGCGCTCGATGTTCGAGAGCAACTTTCCAGTCGATCGATTCTCGCTGTCATACGGCGTGTACTGGAACGCTATGAAGAAGCTGGCCGCGCCGTACACCGAGGCCGAGCAAGCTGCGATGTTCGCCGGCACTGCTCGGCGCACCTACGGCCTGGGCTGACGCCTCAGACAGCAGCGACGCGAGTGGCTTCTTGGGAAGCTTCTTGGCGACGCGACTTGAGAATGCGCCGACGCTCGCGCTCGGAGCAACCGCCCCAGACCCCATGGTCGATGCGTTCCTCGAGCGCGTACTCGAGGCATCGACCCATCACCGGGCAGTCACGACAGATCTTGCGAGCCTTGTCGACGCCCACCCCGTCGCTGGGGAAGAACGTGGCCGGTGGGTGCAGTCGACAGTTGCCGTCTGCCATCCAGGCGCTGTCTGAGTCAGGGTCCGGCGGAGCAGTGGCCAGTGCGGCTGGCCGGCCGTTCAGTTCGGCGATCGCCTCGGCACTGAGTCCAGCGGTGTTTCGCTGTGCTGCTCGCTTGCTTCGCTTGATCATGTGGCGGACCCTTCTTGGAGAGTGGTGTTGTCGACGTGAGAACACCTGCTACCCATCTTGACGTTTGGGAACGCCAACTGGTTCCCAATTTCTCGTTCGTTTCTAGGTGGCTTGCAGATGTTTCTGTCTGGTCATCATTGCGACAACGTAGGAGAACTGTAACACAACTGACATGAACGATGCAACCAAGTCACATCGATGCAGTTCGTGACGCGCCGATGAATGGTGTGGACTGGAGCGTCGAGCGACTACCGAGTCGGTGTTCAGTCGATAGAGTTCGCGCCATGTCAGACCTCGCAGAATCGACTGCTCCGAAGGCGCACGCCCGCATTGTCTACCTCGGACCGGTGTCGCCGCACTGGGAGGTCTATGGAGATTGGGGCGACCGTGGACCACTCGACGAGTTCCGCGCCCGAGTGCTCGCACGCCTGGTGCTGCTGCCCCGGGAGGACCCACAGTTCCGTCGCAACCGCGAGCGAATCGTGCGCGATGCCGAGCGAGAGATGATCTCGATCGAGTGGGACCTCGGCGTGGTCTCCCAGCCGATCACCAGCAGTGATGCTGCCGAAGAACGTGCCGAAGCTGCCGCGGCAGACGACAATGGCGACGACGCCGAGGTCGCTGAAGATGCAGCCGACGCAGCGGGCGACCCAGTTGTCGATGAGGTGTCTGATGACGTCGCGGACGAGGCTGCTGACGACAACCCGCCCTCCGAGGGCGCCTGATCGAAGCCTCGATGAACGTGGCTGACGCTGCGACCTGGCCCGCGCCGAGGAACCCCAATGCGGAGGCAACGCCTGCGGTGCTGCCGCTCGGGGGTCGTGCTGCGTCTCACGTGCGCCTCGGGGTGGACGAACGCTTTCTCAACCGCGAGCTCAGCTGGATCGCGTTCAACGAGCGGGTGCTGGAACTCGCGTGCGAACCGGGGATCCCGCTGTTGGAGCGCGCCAAGTTCTGTGCGATTGCCTCCACGAACCTCGACGAGTTCTTCCAGGTGCGCGTCGGTGCGCTGAAGGATCAGATCGCCGGGGGTGTCGACCGCCCGACGGCGGATGGGCGAACGCCCGCACAGCAGCTGCTCGATGTGATGGAGCGGATGCCAGATTTCGTCGAAGCGCTCGATGCGGCGTTCGTGGACCGGCTCATCCCCGCGCTCGGTGAAGAGGGCGTTGCGATCATCCACTACGACGAACTCACAGCGGACGAGATCGAGGCGCTCGACGTCTGGTACGAGGATCGGGTGTACCCGGTACTCACGCCGCTCGCGGTCGACCCAGGGCATCCGTTCCCGTATATCTCCGACCTCGCGCTGTCGCTTGCCATCAACGTTGCCGACCCCGACACCGGCGACCGACGCTTTGCGCGCTTGAAGGTGCCGAATATGTTCCCGCGCCTCGTCGAGGTGGCGGTTGGGCGCTTCTTGCCGGTCGAGGAACTGATTGCTGCCAAGCTCGACACGTTGTTCGTCGGCATGATCGTGGAGGAGTGGGTTCCGTTTCGTGTGAGTCGAAACGCCGACCTCGTGCTCGAAGAGGACGAAGCCGAGGATCTCCTCGAAGCGGTCGAGATGGAGTTGCGCCGCCGCCGTTTCAACAAGGCCGTCCGTCTCGAGGTCGCCCACGATGTGGGTCCAGAACTGCTCGAACTCCTCGTGCGCGAGCTCGAGTTGACGTCTGCTGACGTCACGTTCCACAGGTCCCCACTCGATCTCAGCTGCCTGTGGGAGCTGATGTCGCTCGACCGTCCTGACTTGAAAGACGAGCCGTGGCCGTCGGTCACCGCAGGTCGACTGGTTGCTGTCGACGAGGCGGATCGACCGATCTTCGACGCGATCCGTCAACGTTCGATGCTGCTGCATCATCCCTACGAGAGCTTCTCGACCAGCATCGAGGAGTTCATCTCTCAGGCTGCTGCTGACGACAAGGTCCAGTCGATCAAGATGACCCTGTACCGCGCCGGTGGTGACAGTGCGATCATTCGCAGCCTCATCCGCGCTGCCGAGAGCGGCAAGCAGGTGGCGGTGTTGGTCGAACTGAAGGCACGGTTCGATGAAGCCACGAACGTGCAGTGGGCCAAACAGCTGGAGCGAGCCGGCGTGCACGTGGTGTACGGCATGGTGGGTCTGAAGACCCATTCGAAAGTCGTGCTGGTGGTGCGCGACGAGGGCGACCAGCTCCGTCGTTACTGTCACATCGGCACCGGTAACTACAACGCGAAGACGGCCAAAATCTACGAAGACCTCGGCTTGCTCACTTGCGACGACGCGGTGGGCAACGATGCGCTCGAGCTGTTCAATCATCTCACCGGGTACAGCCGCACGTTGGACTACGAGACGCTGCTCGTGGCGCCACGCGAACTGCGCACGCAGCTGTTGGATCTGATCGAGCACGAATCGTCGTTTGGCGAAGATGGACACATCACGCTGAAGTGCAACTCGATTGCTGACCCGGAGATGGCCGAAGCGTTGTACGAAGCATCTGCCCGCGGCACCCGGATCGACTTGATCGTCCGCGGGATCTGTTGTGTCCGCGCCGGGGTGCCGGGTCTGTCCGAGAACATTCGTGTGCGATCGATTCTGGGTCGATACCTCGAACACAGTCGCATTTATCGGTTCGCCCATGGCAACGTGGTCAACGACGACCTCGTCGACGATGCCCAACGAGCGGCGTTGTACCTCATTGGGTCCGCCGACTTGATGCCGCGCAACCTGAACCGGCGCGTGGAAGTGCTCGTGCCGATCAACCATGCGCGCCACGTGCTGTGGCTCGATCAAGCCATCGATTTCGCACTCGACCCCGACGTGGTGGCCTGGGACATGCAGCCAGATGACACGTGGGACCGAATGGGACCAATCGACTCGTTTGCTCCCCACCCTCAGGAGCTGATGTACGAGTGGGCGGTCGAGCAACAGACCGTCGGCAAACGCACCACCGACTGACCTGCTTGGACTCTCGGTCAGCATCTGTTCGGACTCCTGATTTCGCGTCAGGTGAGGGCGATGATCTCCAACACGGCTGAGTTCGTCGAAACGCTGAGCTCCGTTCACCCTCCGTTCACCTGATGCGCGATCGGGTTCACCTTGGGTGCGTACCTTGCGGTGTGTGCCAACGGGACCGGTGGTTCCGAGTCGGGCGCATCCCACTCATCAACACCAAATCAATTGGAGTACGACAGCGTGAACAGCAAACGCCGCATTTTCGCCGGAGCCTTGGCTCTCTCACTGGTTGCCGCGGCATGCGGTGGCAGCGATGAGGACACCGACGCCGGTGATGCAGCAGACAACGAAGCCTCGACAGGTGAGGCGGCCAGCAGTGACCTCTCCGGCACGCTCGTCGGAGCCGGCGCTTCGTCGCAGGCCGCAGGCATGCAGGGCTGGCAGGTCGGCTTCCAGGAGCTGAATCCTGACGTGACCGTCGAGTACGACCCGATTGGCTCGGGCGGCGGGCGCGAGCAGTTCCTGTCCGGAGGCTCCACCTTTGCGGGCTCCGACGCCTTCTTGAAAGATGACGAGTACGAGACCTCGATCGAGCGTTGCGCAGGCGATGGTGGTGCCATCAACTTGCCGCACTACATCTCGCCGATCGCCATCCCCTTCAACCTCGATGGCATCGACAGCTTGAACCTCAATCCCGAGACCATCGGTGGCATCTTCGCCAACACCATCTCGAACTGGAATGATCCGGCAATCGCCGAGCTGAACCCAGGGACCGAGTTCCCCGACCTGGCGATCAACCCGGTGCATCGCTCCGATGAGTCCGGCACGACCGAGAACTTCACCGACTACATGGGCCAGGCTGCGCCGGACGCATGGTCGTTCGGTGCAATCGAGCTCTGGGACGATGACGGGCCCGGCGGCGGCGAAGGCGGTCAAGGTACGTCCGGTGTCGTGGCCGCAGTTGGAGCGGGCAATGGCTCGATCGGCTACGCCGACGCCAGCCAGATCGGTGAGCTCCCGGCTGCGGCCATCGGCGTTGCTGGCGAGTTCGTCGAGTTCAGCCCTGAGGCTGCCGGACGCGTCGTCGACGCATCCACCCGTCTCGACGGCCGCAACGAATTCGACTTCGGCATCGAAGTGAACCGCACCCCCGACGATGCAACGGTGTACCCGATTGCACTGGTCAGCTACCACATTGTCTGCCTCCAGTACGACACTCAAGAAGAGGTGGACCTGGTCAAGGCGTTCATGACGTACGTCGGTTCCGAAGCTGGCCAAGCAGCCTCGGCGGCATCGGCCGGTTCTGCTCCGATCTCGGCTGAAGTGCGTGACGAGATCCTGGTGTCGATCGACCAGATCAGCCTCGCTGGCTGATCTCATCAATCGACTCGACAGCTCACCCTGATGACCGTGGCCGGCAATGAACTCTCGTCCGAGTTCATTGCCGGCCAGATGGTTGTGCGAGCTACTCTGACCAGAGCTGTGTTGGGCAGCGGCTGGTTTCTTTGTCAACCCCTTCCCAAACGGAGCACTTTCACGTGACGATGCTCGAATCGCCCCCGCCTGGCGCGACCGACGAACCCTCACCGCTTGACGAACCCGTCGGCAAAGCAGGTGACAAGGTCTTCTTCGGTCTGTCGTTCGGTGCCGCAGCACTGATTCTGGTCACCCTCGCTGCAGTGGCACTGTTTCTGTTCGTGCAAGGTCTGCCGATCTTCACCAGCGACAGCACCGAACTCGACGGTGACGTTGGATTCTTCGGCTACGTCGGGCCGTTCATCTTCGGCACGATCTACATCTCCTGCATTGCGCTGGTGCTCGCCACACCTGTGGCGATTGCCGTAGCGCTCTATATCAGCCACTACGCACCGCGCAAGCTCGCCCAGACCCTCGGGTATTTCATCGATCTCCTGGCTGCGATCCCGAGCGTGGTGTACGGACTGTGGGGCATCACCGTGCTGGCGCCAATCATCTCGCAGAGCCTGTTCCCGTGGCTGCGCGACAACCTCGGGTTCATCCCGCTGTTCGGTTCCGACGTCGCCATTGCACAGTCGGGTCGATCCACGTTCACGGTCGGGGTGGTGCTGGCCGTGATGGTGCTCCCCATCATCACCGCCATCTCCCGCGAGGTGTTCCTGCAAACGCCTCGGCTGCACGAGGAAGCATCGCTGGCCCTGGGTGCAACCCGCTGGGAGATGATCCGTCAGGCGGTCATTCCCTACGGTCGCTCCGGAGTGATCTCTGGCGCAATGCTCGGTCTCGGTCGAGCACTCGGTGAGACCATGGCGGTCGCCATCATTCTCTCACCCGCCCGGGGCTACTTCTGGGACGTACTCACCGCTCAGAACTCGAACTCGATCGCAGCGAATATCGCACTGCAGTTTCCCGAGTCGTCGGGACTCGAAGTGAATCGGCTCATCGCGACCGGGTTGGTGCTGTTCATCTTGACCTTCGCCGTCAACGCCATTGCGCGCCGCATCGCCGGAGCCGGATTCTCGGGAGCGGAAGGATGAGCCGCATGCTCACCAACCGTTCGTTACGGGCCTGGCCCGTAACGAACACTGCGGTGTGTGTCGTTGCCGACCCGAATGGACGTGGCGCATGAGCCTCACCGACGCCCGTGATGCGGGACTCGACCCCGAACTGGATGGCAACGGCGGCGCGATGACCTCGGGCAGCCTCGACGGAACGCCCATGCGGGGTGTCGCCATTGGATCGATAGCGGCGGGCGCGGCGGGCTACTTCGCCTTCGGCTCGGTCAACTGGGCGCTGTGGGCGGTCGTTGCGCTGATGGTCTACATGACGGCCACCCTGATCATCTCTCGCATCGTCGAGTCGCCACGCCAGGCCACCGACCGCTTTGCCACCGCAGTGATGACCAGTGCGTTTGTCATCGTGCTGCTTCCGCTCATCTCGGTGGTGTGGACGGTGGTGGAGCGGGGTTCGCAGCGCTTCGATTGGGAGTTCTACTCCTCGACGATGCGTGGCGTGATCGGCGAGGGCGGCGGCGGCTACCACGCCATCATCGGCACGCTCCTCGTCACCGGAGTCACCGCCGTGTTCGCGATCCCGTTCGGGCTCTTCACGGCGATCTACCTGGTCGAGTATGCGAACGGCGGCCGTTTCTCCCGTGCGGTCACCTCGCTGGTGGACGTCATGACCGGTATCCCCTCGATCGTGGCCGGTCTGTTCGCCTATGCGTTCTTCGTGTTCCTCGACGATGTCCCGGCGCTCACCGCGTTGTCGACGGGCGTGGGGCACCGATCCGGTTTGGCGGGCGCCGTGGCGCTCACGCTGTTGATGACGCCCGTGGTGGTGCGTACGTCCGAGGAGATGCTGCGATTGGTTCCCAACGAACTGCGCGAAGCGTCCTATGCACTTGGCGTGCCGCGCTGGAAGACCATCGTGAAGGTCGTGTTGCCGACGGCAATGTCCGGCATCCTCACCGGCATCGTGCTGGCGGTTGCTCGAGTCATCGGCGAGACCGCACCGCTGTTGGTGACGGTCGGCATCACCGCGAACGTGAACTGGAACCCGCTCGATGGGCGCATGGCGACCCTGCCGGTGTTTTCCTACAACTCCTACAAGTTCCCGACGCTGCCGCCAGCGGCGAGTATCGACCGAGCCTGGGCTGCGGCCTTGACGCTCGTGATCATCGTGGTCCTGCTCTTCTCGCTGGCACGTATTCTGTCTTCCATTCTCAAGCCGAAGGGCCTCAAATGATCCCTCCGGCAGCACCGACCAACGAACACTCGATTCTCACGAAGGGCCCTCGCCCCATGACCGATTCCGTCAGCGCCGCTGAAACCATGCAGCCCGAGCCGGCTCAACGCATCGATCCGAACGCACCCGTCGATGCGCCGAACCGCATCGACGTCACCGATCTCGACATCTACTACGGCGACTTCCTCGCGGTGCAAGGTGTGTCGATGACCATCAACCCGAAGTCGGTCACAGCGCTCATTGGTCCGTCGGGTTGCGGCAAGTCCACGTTCTTGCGCTCACTCAACCGGATGCACGAGGTCATCAACGGGGCCTACGTCGACGGCAGCGTCGTGATCAACGGCAAGAACCTCTACGACCCCGGCGTGGATCCGGTGGCGGTGCGCCGCAAGATCGGCATGGTGTTCCAACGCCCCAACCCGTTCCCGACCATGTCGATTGCCGACAACGTGTTGGCCGGCAAGAAGCTCAACTCGAAGCGGATGTCCAAGAGCGATGCCGACGCATTGGTCGAGCAGTCGCTTCAGGGAGCGAACCTGTGGAACGAGGTGAAAGATCGTCTCGACAAGCCCGGGTCGGGCTTGTCCGGTGGACAGCAACAACGCCTGTGCATCGCTCGCGCGATCGCAGTGGAACCCGATGTGTTGCTGATGGATGAGCCGTGCTCAGCCCTCGACCCGATCTCGACGCTTGCAATCGAAGAACTGATGCTGGAGTTGAAGGATTCGTACAACATCGTGATCGTCACGCACAACATGCAGCAGGCGGCGCGGGTGAGCGATCGCACGGGCTTCTTCACCATCGAAGGCACCGGCAAACCGGGCAAGCTCATCGAGATGGACGCCACCGAGAAGATGTTCTCGAACCCGGCGCGACAAGAGACTCAGGACTATGTGACGGGGCGGTTCGGATGAATCAACTTCGATCCAACTTCCACGAGCGGCTCGACGAAGTCCGCACCGGGATTGCTCGCCTGAGCGCAGGGGTCACCGAACTGGTCCCGCGTGTGACCGAAGTGCTGCTCGATGGAGATCTCGAAGGTGCCGAGTACGTCATCTTGGGCGATGACGTGTACGACACGAAGTCACTCGAACTCGAAGAGATGTGTTTCAGTCAGATCGCGCTCCAAGCTCCGGTTGCAGGCGACCTGCGTGCGTTGGTGGCAGCGATCAAGATCATCTCCGACGTAGAACGTTCTGCGGACTTGTGCGTCAACATCTGCAAAGCGGCGCGCCGTATCTACAGCCACGAACTCGACGCCCACCTCCGCGGCATCATCCAGAAGTGCGGCAGTCAGGCGTCGCTGCTGTTCAAGGAGGCAACCGAGGCGTACCTGAACAACGACGGCGCTCGGGCCGCTGCGGTCCCGGACATGGATGCGTATCTGGATGACCTCCACCGTCAGTTCATCCAGGTGATCTTCGAGAGCCACGCTGCTGGCACCATCGACCTCCAGGTCGCTGTGCAACTCGCCGTCGTCGCTCGGTTCTACGAGCGGATTGGCGACCACGCGGTGAACGTGGCCGAGCGCACTCGATACATCGTCGACGGGTGGATTCCCGACGCGCCGCACGCCGAGAGCCACAACGATCTCCCCGAGGCGACGGACTCTGCGTCCACCTGAGGTTCCATGTCGCTCGCCATCTTGATCGCGCTGGTCGTGGGAGCGGGAATTGGTGCGTTCGCTCAACGCAGGCTGTTCTCGCGTCGCCCGGTTGAGTCCGTTCTGCCGCTGGGTGAGCAGACGTCGATCGTTTCGGCAACGCCGCCTGGCGTGGCCTCATCGCCTGACGGAATCGATGACACGTTGCGTGCAGCGGTGGATCAACTTGCGCTCGGTGTTGTCGTTGGTGACACCGCGGGGCGCTCGGTGTACCGGAATCGGGCAGCCGCAGCGCTGACAGGAACCCATACGGGCGTGATCATCGAGGATCACCTGGAGCGGGCGCTGTCGAGGGCGCGCGAAGGCGAGCATGTCGACGACACCGTCGTGCTGCACGGGCCGCCGCGGCTGTCGCTACAGCTCATTGCAGAACCGATGCCCAGCGGCTACTCGATCGCCACCATCGAAGATGTCAGCGAGCAGGCCAGGATCGAATCGATGCGCACCGATTTCGTTGCGAACATCTCCCACGAGCTCAAAACCCCGGTGGGCGCGTTGGCGGTGCTTGCCGAAGCGCTCTTCGGGGAATCCGATCCGGCGGTGATCGACCGTGTTGCCGGGCGGATGGTCGAGGAGTCGCACCGTGCCGTCGGGTCGATCGACGATCTGCTCGAGCTGTCGAGAATCGAATCGGGGCCGCGGCGGACCGAGATCGTCGAACTGGCTGACGTGGTGGAGTCGGCAATCGCACGCGGCCGTGTGGTCGATCCGGCCAGCGGCGTCGTGGTCACCGCCGTCGAGCCCGAGCAACCGATTCGATTGACGGGCGACGGCCGCCAACTCGTGTCCGCCATCGGCAACATCGTCGAGAACGCGGTCAAGTACAGCGAGCAGGGTGGCGTGGTGCAGGTTCGTACTCGTGTCGATGATTCATCGATCGAGGTGGCGGTCGCCGACGAGGGTGATGGCATTCCCGCTCGTGATCTCGACCGAGTGTTCGAGCGGTTCTATCGGGTGGATCGGGCACGTAGCCGCGACACCGGCGGGTCCGGCCTCGGGCTGTCGATCGTGCGCCACGTTGCGTCGAACCACGGCGGCGAAGTGCTCGTCTCGTCGAGCGAAGGCGAAGGCTCCACCTTCGTGTTACGTCTGCCTGCGTCGTTGATCGTCGACGACGTTGTGGCGCTGCGAGCTGATTCACACGCCAACACGGAGGACCAGTTCTGATGACCGCAACGACCATCTTCGTCGTCGAAGACGAACCCAGCTTCGTCGACGCACTCGTGATTGGTTTGTCCCGTGAAGGCTTCTCCGTGGAAACCGCCACCGATGGAGCCGAAGCGCTGGCCCGTTTCGACGACGTGGACCCCGACCTCGTGCTGCTGGACGTGATGTTGCCCAAGATCAGCGGCATCGACGTGTGTAGACAGCTGCGCAAGAAGAGCCAGGTTCCGATCATCATGGTCACGGCCAAGAGCGCCGAGATCGACACCGTCGTCGGGCTCGAGGTGGGAGCGGACGACTACGTCACCAAGCCCTACCGAATCCGTGAGCTCGTGGCGCGAATCCGGGCGCTCCAGCGGCGTGCCTCGACGGGCGAGGACACGCGTTTGCTCGACTCGGACAGCCTCGAGGTGAACGGCGTCAGCCTCGACCCGACGCAGCATCTCGTGTCGGTGGATGGTGAGTCGCTCACGTTGCCGCTCAAGGAATTCGAACTGCTCCATCTGTTGCTGGCGAACGCGGGGCGGGTGTTGCCGCGTGAAACCCTGATCGATCGCGTGTGGGGCCACGACTACGTCGGCGACACCAAGACCCTCGATGTGCACATCAAGCGGCTGCGCGGCAAGATCGAAGCCGACCCAGGCCAACCGACGCGCATAACGACGATCCGCGGCCTCGGTTACAAGTACTCGCGCTGAGAGGTCTGGAGTTCGCTCCAGGTCAACCGTCTGTTGCGCCCCCGTTCAGGTTGATGGGCGCCCGACGCAGTTGCTCGCCGTCACCGTTGTCGTCTGGCGTGGCATTTCTCGGATTCGGGCTTGACCTGGTGTGCACACGAGGTTGTTCGATGGTGCCCATGACGACAAACACGCTGACCCCCTCACCGATGGCTGGGCGCCGCGCTGCGTTGCGCCTGGTCGACCACGAGTTGCGTTGCTCTCTGGGAACCGACTCGAAGGAATCCGAATGACCCCCACCAGTACCGAGCCGTATGTGCAGGTCGGTCGAAGCGGACTGTTCGTCTATCGGGTCGGCCTTGGGACGATGCAATTCGGATGGTCCGTCGACGAGCCCGGCTCCTTCGAAGTGCTCGACGCCTATGCGGCGCTCGGCGGCAACTTCATCGACACCGCCGATTGCTACAGCACGTGGTCCGCCAACCTGGGCGGACCGTCCAATCCCGGCGGTGTGTCCGAAGAGATCATCGGCCGCTGGATCAAGGCTCGTGGCAACCGCGACGAGATGGTCGTCGCGACGAAGGTCCGCGCGGCAATGGGCGAGTTCTTCTCAGACCATCGCGGCACTCCCGCACAGCGAGAGGGACTGTCGAGACGTTGGATCATGAAGGCATGCGAGGACAGCCTTCGCCGACTCGGCGTGGACCACATCGACTTGTATCAGGCCCATTTCATTGACTCGATGGTGCCGATCGAAGAGACGATGTCCGCGTTCACCGATCTCGTCAGGCAAGGAAAGGTCCGCTACCTCGGCTGCTCGAACTTCAGCGCATGGCGCCTCGTCGAAGCGCTGTGGGCGTCGGATCGCCGCGACCTGGAGGCGTTCGTCTCGGTGCAACCCGAGTACAGCCTGCTCGACCCGACCCGGTCTGATGTCGAGATGGAACTCGCGTCGGCCTGTGATCACTTCGGCATTGGGATGCTTCCGTTCAGTCCGCTCGGTGCAGGGCTTCTCACCGGGAAGTACCGGCGAGATCAGCCACTGCCGCCGGGAGCGCGAGCCCAAGAGAACGCCGACAACCGATTCTCCGACAAGAATTGGGAGATCATCGAAACCTTGGTGAGCGTTGCAGCGCAGGAAGAACAGACCCCGGCGCAGGTCGCCCTGAGTTGGCTCCGTTCGAAGCCGTGGGTGAGCGCGCCGATCGTTGGAGCAAACAGCGTCGGACAACTCCACGCAAGCATCGGGGATCTCGACAACCCGCTGTCCACTGAGGCGTTGACGCGCCTCGACGACATCAGCGACTTCCGCCGCAGTCGAGCTTCACGAGAAACCTGATGGGTGCTCGGCTGCGCTAGGAGATGATGTCGGCCAGCGCAGCGAGGAGAGTTTTCACATTGCGCTGACGAGCGGTGTGACCCATGGTTCCAATCCGCCACACCTTGCCGGCCACGGGACCCAACCCGCCGCCGATCTCGATGCCGTATTCACGCAGCAGGCGTGCTCGAACGTCCGCCTCGGATTGCTCGCCGAGGATGCCGTCAGGGATCACGATCGAACTCAGCGGCGCCAACCGATGGCCATCGGCGGCGAACAACTCGAACCCGAGCTCGACCATGCCGGCTTTCACCGCATCACCGGCGGCCTGATGGCGGGCACGAACTTCGTTCAGGCCTTCGTCGAGGACGGCGCCCAGACCGGCATGAAGCGACATGATCATCGAGATCGGAGCGGTGTGGTGGTAGGCCCGTGCACCGCTGCCCGTCACGTACGACGCGATCATGTTCAGATCGAGGTACCAGGATTGAGGCTTCGCCTTGATGCGTTCGATCGCTCGATCCGACACCGTCAGCGGGGACAGCCCGGGAGCAACGCCGAGGCATTTCTGGGTGCCGCTGTATGCGATGTCGACGCCCCATTCGTCCACTCGCAGGTCCACGCCGCCGAGCGACGTGACGCAGTCGGCGAGCAACAGCGCGTCACCTTTGGCGGCGCCCATCGCTGCCACATCGCTCCGGACGCCCGTGGAGGTCTCGGCGTGAACCATGGCGTACATGGCGGGGGCCGGGTGCGCGTCGAGCATGCGCTGCACGTCAACCGGTTGACCCCATTCGTGGTCCACGGCGATCGCGGTGGCACCGGTACGCCCGACCACATCGACCATGCGACCGCCGAACACGCCGTTGACCCCGACCACGACGGTGTCTCCCGGGCCAACGAAGTTCACGATCGACGCTTCCATGCCAGCCGAACCGGTGGCGGAAACGGGGAACGTGAGTGCGTTCTCGGTCTGGAAGACGCTGCGCAACCGGTTGTTGGTCTCGTCCAGCAATGCGATGAACTCGGGGTCGAGGTGACCGAGCATCGGTCGGCCGAGCGCTGCAACTGCTTCGGGATAGGGGTTGCACGGACCAGGGCCCATGAGGATGCGGTCGGAGAGCGTCACCAACCCGACTGTATTCTGCGATGTCTTGTGCCACCGCCCCGGGCTACGCAATCGGAGGTTGGATCGGGCCAGCCATGGCTCAGGGGTTCGGCGGCGGAGCCCACGCAGTGTTCGAACTCATGAGCTCCACCGACTGACGCTTCAACCGAATCGCATCGTGGTTCCATGTCGCGCCAGTGGGCAATGTGCAGGGATCGAGCCCGGGCGCTGTCGACGTCGCCGTCCACGATCACGATCACGATCACGATCACGACGGTTTCGATCCGTCACCAAAACCCTTTCGTGGCGACATCACGGCTCGCAACACAGCAATCGAACGGTCGCTTCCAATGAGTCACCCGAAACCGCAGCTGATGACCTTGCTCGCGTCAGCCGCAAGCGAGTCGTAAGCTGCCGCGAGTGAACCGACCTGCGCCCGCGCCGACCAACGCGCCGATGTCGAAGTTCACACGCCTTGCCATCACGCATGCCCTGATGATGGGTGGCGACGCCGCAATGGTCGTGTCGCTCGCCGACTCGTTCTTCTTCAGCGTCGACCTCGATGCGGCGCGCACGCAAGTGCTGCTGTTCCTCGCCATCAGCTTCGCACCATTCCTGTTCGTCGCACCGCTGATCGGCCCGATGATCGACCGAGTGGCCGGCGGTCGACGCCTGGTGATCCAGCTCGTTGCGGTGACCCGTGTGGTGCTGTTGCTGTTGATGGCCAGGTCGATCGACGGGTTGGCGCTCTTCCCGCTCGTGTTCGCCTCCTTGGTGCTCCAGAAGACCTACGTCATCTCGAAGTCGTCGCTGGTGCCATCGACCGTGCACAACGAAACCGAATTGGTGGAGGCGAACTCGAAGCTCGGGCTCGTGTCCGGGCTGCTCGGCGGCGTCTCCGTGATCCCGGCGGGGATCCTGTTGCAGACGGTGGGAGCCGAGGCAGCGCTCGTGTACGGCGCGATTCTGTTCACCGCAGCGTTCGCGTCTGCCCGCCAGCTGGCGCCTGAGGTCGTGGCTGCGACCTCTGTCGGCGAGCAAGAAGCTGAAGACCTCCAGTCGCCGTCGTTGCAACTCGGCGCAATCGCAATGACCGCATTGCGGGCCAACGTTGGATTCACGTTCTTCCACCTCGCCTTCTGGCTTCGGACGTTCGACAACGGCACCGCACTCTTCGGCGCGGCCGTGGGAGCCTCCGCGCTCGCAACGCTCACGGGAAACGCGTTGGCGCCGCGGGTGAGACGGATGATGCGCGAAGAGACCATGCTCGGTTCGGCGTTGATCTTGAGCGCGGTCGGAGGCATCGGCTTGGCGCTCGTTGGCGGCCCGGCAGCCGGGATCGCGCTCACTGCGCTGGTGAACTTCGTGGCAGCGCTCGGCCGGCTCGGCTTCGAGAGCATCGTGCAGCGCGATGCGCCAGAGGCGAACCAGGGGCGAGCATTCGCAACGTTCGAGACCCGCTTCCAACTCGCCTGGGCCGTGGCGGCGTTTCTCGCCGTGGCCATTCGAGCGCCGGGTGCCATTGGCTTGCTGCTGGTCGGAATCGGAGCACTCGGCACGCTCGCGCACGTGATGATCCAGCGCCAGCGGCCTGAGTCGGAGCGCCGACGGCGGCCGAGCAAACGTCGGAGGCGGCGGCCACCGCAGCGAGGAGCTCGGTCAGGTCCCGGCCGGAACCGCCAACGCGGTGCGAAGGGTCGACGTGGGAACGGCCGTGGCCGCAAGCGCCCGCCTACGCGTCGAGATCAGGGGACACGCGGGCCAGCCAGAGGCCAGGGGCCTCGATCTCGTTCGGAGTCGGAGCGGCCTCCGGATCGTTGAACAGCGGGTCGAGACCACGCTCACCGGCGCGGTCGACCACGCCTTGCACGAATGCCTTGCCGCGGGCGGTCTGATCCGCGCCGAGGCGGATGCCGAGGAGCCGCTCCACGAACAGGTCATCAGGTGACGTTTCGGCGCGGCGTCGACGCACCGCTTCGGCGATCTGCAAGGCATTTCCACCGATGATGCGCACGGCGACCGCGTCGACCACCCAGTCGATGACACCGATCGCGGTGGCAACCGCGGCGTCGAGCGTGGGTTCCATCGCAAGCTGTTCGCTCGATCGAACGGCGCCGAGAAGGACTTCGGGGTCACCGAATGCCTGCTGCATGGCTGCCATGGGGTCAGACTGGTCCATCTCCATCGATGACAACTTGTCCGTGACCGCGGACGCATCTGGCTGGAAGGCTCCGACGTGACGCTGCACGAGCCCGCGGAGATGGTCGGCCACGTGATCGATCGAGAACAGTGCCAATCCGGCCAGCTCATGGGCAAGCACCCACAGCCGCATCTCGTCGAGGGTGATCTCCCACTCCTCGGCAAACGCGTCGATCGTGGGTGGCACGAGCACGAGCGCCGGAGTGGCCCTCGGGATCGGGAGGTCGTACACACCGAACGCGCGGCGCGCAAGGTTGCCGACCATGGACCCAACCGCCATGCCGAGCATTGCCGGAGCCATCATCTTGGACAGTCCCGCCATCATCTGGGCCATGGGGTCCGAACCCGGATCCTCGTCAGCCGCGGGTCCGAGCGACGTGGCCATGTCGGTGAACAGCGGTCGGTATGCCTCGAGCGTTTCGGCTGCCCACTGCTCTGGTGTGGCGACGGACGGCTCCACCTCGGGCACATCGACGCCCATCACATCCGCAACGTGCAGCCGCGCGATGTTGGCCAACTCGGCGTACTTGATACGCACGCTCGGGTCGATGTTGGGTGACGCGGGCGCCGCCATGCTGGCGCCTGGCGCCATGGTTCCGCCGGTTGCGGACATGATCGCGAACTGTCGAGCGGCATCCCAGTTCAAGGGCCCTTGGCCCGAGAGCATCCGGGAGATGTCTCCGAACATCGGCATTCCACCGAACATGTCGAAGGGGTTGATGTTGGCGTCGTCGCCATCGTCGTCGGCCATGACCCGATGTTACGAGTGATCTGTGCTCCAGCGGTAGCGTCGCCATCATGACGACCGCAGTTCTCACCGGTGCGGACAGCCCGCTGGGCGTCCGCGTCGTTGCGCTGCTGGCCGATGAGCACACCGAGGTCGTGGTGTTGGACGAGAGCGTCCATCCCGCATCGGCCGGCTCGGATCTGTGGCCGCCAGCGGCTGATGTGGTGGTCGACTTGGGTACCAGCGACTATGACCGTCGCGCCGAACGCCGTGAGAGCGCGAGCGAGTTCGTCACGTCGTCGCTCGCTGCTGCCGACCGCTTCAGCGCTGATCAGATCGTGTTCGTGTCGTCGGCACTCGTGTATGGCGCTGCACCGAACAACCCCAAGCCGCTGACAGAAGACGCGGTGCTGCGCCCAGATGTCGAGTTCGTGTTCGCACGTCAACTGGCGTCGGCCGAGGAACTCGTCGATCAGTGGCGGCGTGCGCGGGCAGGCCGTGCAGCCAGTGTGTTGCGTCCGGCGCTCTCACTGGCCTCGGGGGACAGTTCTCGACTCGCCAGTTCGGTCGTGTCTGGTCTTGGTCGACGGGTGGCCCAAGCAGATCCGCCGAGCCAGTTCTTGCACCTGGATGATCTGGCCGCCGCAGTCGTGTTGGCCATCCGGCAGCGGCTCGACGGTGTGTTCAACGTGGCACCGGACGGGTGGGTGCCCGGCGAACGCGTGCGAGCCCTTTCCGGTGAAAGGCCGAGGTTCCCGTTACCGGAACGATTCTCCGAGGTCGTGGCGTCGTTGCGATGGCGATTCCAGCGCGGGCCGCTTCCTCCGGGGCTTGCTTCCTATGCGCGAGAGCCGTGGATCATCTCGAATGGGCGATTGCGTGACGAGGGATGGACGCCGACGATCACGAACGAGCAGGCCTACGTCGAAGCGACCGATGCTCCCTGGTGGACCATGGTGTCTCCCAAGCGGCGCCAGGAGCTGACGCTCGGGTTGTCCGTCGTGGGAGCGATGCTGGTCACAGCGGTGGCCGTGGTGTTCGGGCGTCGGTGGTGGCGCCAGCGCAACAGCTGAGCGAACGCTTGCTCAATCGACGAGCAGCAACAGCTCGCCGTTGACGAACAACGCAAGCAGACCGCCATCGGGGGTCACCACGACCGAGCCGTCTGGTGCGATGATGCGATCGAGTTGGGCCCAATCCATGGCGTAGGTGTGTGAGTTCGTGAGCAGATAGACCGGGTCGCTGTCGCCAGGCAGCTGCTCGGCAACATCGGACGACTCGGGATCCGCAGTAGGTGCGGCGGAGATGGCGTTGGGGGATCCCACGAGCGCCAGAGCGTTGTTGCGGGTGACGGTGTTGCGGTTGAGTTGCACCGGCTCCGCATCGCGGGCGGTGGGGTCTGCATCGTCGATCTGTGCTGCCGAGCTGCGCAACTGGACCGTTGCTGCAGGCATCGTGGTGGCGCTCACCGCAGTCGGTGCGTTCGAGCGGGGTGGCGTGAGCGCGACGACCATGGCTGCGGTGAGCATCACTGCAGCAACGCCGGTGGCGAGCAGGAATGAACGCCCGCCACCCTCGCTGGGAGCGACGACGTCGAGCGCTGTGGGTGCCAACTCAGACGGATGCCGCCAGGCCCGTTCATGAGGAGGTTGCGGAGCAGGTGCCACGGGTGACAGATAGTAGCCATGACGCGACGTCCGTTGGTTTCGCGGGTCGCATTGTCGGCATCGAAATTCTCGCAACGTGTCCGGCCAGCGTCGATGACGTTGCGGAATGGCGAATTTCGTCGCGCGATGTCGCTGCGCGAATCAGGCGCGCTGTCGCGTGAGACTACGATCCACCGACGTGACGCCCCCCGACGAAGGAGACAACTGGCTCGGTGTGACCGACCAGGAGCTTCCGGTTGGAGCTGCGTACGACTGGGCGGTCATTCCACGTTGTGGTGCAGCGGTGCTCTTCAGCGGCACGGTCCGTGATCACGCCGAGGGTCGAAGCGGTGTCGCGCATCTCACCTACGAGGCGTATGACGAACAGGTCGTCCCGGTGTTTTCGACCATCGTCGACGAACTGCGCGAGCGATGGCCTGACACGGGCCGGGTGGTGTTGTTGCACCGAACGGGTCGCCTCGAACTCGAGGAGTCATCGGTGATCGCCGTCGTGTCCGCTCCGCATCGGCCCGAAGCATTCGAAGCCGCTCGCTATGCAATCGACGCGCTCAAGGCGGCGGCCCCGATCTGGAAGCACGAGGTCTGGCAAGACGGGGCGGACTGGGGAACCGGCGCCCATGACGTGACAGATCCGCGTGCGGTGGAGACAGCAGAGTGATCCTCTACATCATCATCGGTGTGCTGATCGTCGCCGCAGCGGTCGCCGTTGCGCTCATGGTGCGCCCGAAGAACGATCCTGTCGACTCTTTTCGCCGCCAGATCGATGCGCTGTCCCCTGAAGCCCGTCGGCCAACGATCGATCAGGTCCGCGACGCCGCTGAGGATTCAGGCGAGACTGAGCGGGATGCATCCTGAGTCGACGGCGAACGAACACCATGTCCGCTTCGGCGTCGACTCCGACATGATGGGCGGCCTCCATGGCTCGTGACCTTGCAATCGACCTCGGGACGGCGAACACGCTCGTCTATATGAAGGGCCGTGGCATCGTGTTGAACGAGCCATCCGTCATTGCGCTCAATCGCCAGACGGGCGAAGTCCTCGCCACGGGACGCGAGGCATGGCAGATGATCGGTCGCACGCCCGGCTACATCGTTGCGGTGCGTCCGCTGCGTGGTGGGGCAATCACCGACTTCGAGATCACCGAGCGAATGATCCGCCTACTGCTGCAGCGCGTCGGAGTGTCTCGCTTCACACGGCCCAAGGTCGTGATCTGTGTCCCGTCCGCCATCACCGAGGTGGAGCGGCGCGCGGTCACGGATGCGGCACGGCGTGCGGGCGCTGCCGACGCCAACCTCATCGAGCAGCCGATGGCTGCGGCGATCGGTGCGGATCTGCCCATCGACGAGCCGGTCGGCAACATGGTGATCGACATCGGCGGCGGCACGTCGGAAACCGCGGTCATTTCGCTCGGTGGCATCGTGTCGCTCGAAGCGGTTCGGGTCGGATCGTTCGACATCGACGCCGCCATCCAGAATCACGTGCGACGTGAGCACGGCATCGCGATCGGCGAGCGCACCGCGGAGGAGATCAAAGTCGCCATTGGTTCAGCCGACCCGACCCAGGACGAAAACCAGGCCGAGGTTCGTGGGCGCGACCTGATGACCGGGCTCCCCAAGACCGTGCTGCTAACCCCCGAAGAAGTGCGCTTCGCGATCGAAGACGTCATCTCGTCGATCGTTGCCTCCGTCATTCGCTGTTTGTCGAAGGCGCCACCCGAGCTGTCCCAGGACTTCCTCGTGCGAGGGATGTATCTCGTCGGCGGTGGCGGTCTCCTGCGCGGCCTGGCCGAACGCATCGAACGCGAAACCGAGGTCCCCGTGCGGATGTCGAACGTGCCGCTCGAAGCAGTGGTGCTGGGCGCTGGCCATGTCATCGAACACTACGAAGCGCTCAAGGGCATGTTCATGGGCGCTCGCCCCTGATCTGAGCGCCGCCAGGTTTCCATCTCGCTGCGTTGGCCGAATTCCTCGGTGCCGTGAGGCGCCGTCGTCGGCCGGCTTGCGACAAGAAGGCCGTGATCGCCGCTCAGCGAGCTGAACCACGGATGCTCGAACCCGGTTGCAACATCCGCACTCGCTGGGGATTCACCGAAACAGCGCAGCTGCTGCGGGCGTAGAGTGCCGCATGGCGCGAACTGGGCGGATGACGCTTCCCGACGACACGACCGACGACTTCCGAGCGGGCTTTGCAAAGCTGCGCGCTGATTTCGATGTGCCGGGGGATCACTCCGACGAGGTCCAGGCTGCTGCCGAGGACGCAGCGGCTCGTCCGTTCGACGTCGTGGCCCCCGGCCCGAACCCGGGGCGCTGGCAGCACGTCGACCGCACCGATATCGAGTTCCTGACGCTCGACCCCGCCTCGTCCACGGATCTCGATCAGGCCTTTGCGGTATCTCGAGCTGGCGACGACGTGATCCTGCACTATGGGATTGCCGACGTCGGCTGGTTCGTTCGACACGGTGACCCGATCGACCGTGAGGCGTGGCAGCGCGGCTCCACCATCTACCTGCCGGACGGGCGCGCCGGCCTGCACCCAGAACGCATTGCGGAAGATGCCGGCAGCCTGCTCCCCGGATCCCCCAAGCCGGCCATCGTCTTCACCGTTCGAGTGGCCGATGACGGTGGTGTGCGCCTCGATGGGGTCGAGCGAGCAATGATCCGCAACCGGGCGAAGCTGGCCTACTCCACCGTCACGCCAGCCGATCTTCCCGACGCCTTTCCTGAGTTGTCTCGCCGCATCGAGATCGCCGAAAAAGCGCGTGGGGCTGACCGAATCAACTGGCCGGAGCAGGAGGTGAACCGTGTCGAAGGAGGCGGGTTCACCCTCGGATTCCGTCCACGTAACGAAGCCGAAGGCCAGAACGCGGCGATGTCACTCGCCACGAACATGGCCGTTGCAGATGCGCTGTGGGATGCCAGAACCGGGTTGTTCCGCACGATGCCTCCGGTCGATGATCGGCGCCTGGGACGGCTGCGCCACACCGCTCGTGCCTTCGGCCTCGAGTGGCCCAGAGAAATGGAACTCGGCGAGTTCGAGCGGTCGCTCCCGTCGGGAGAACCACGGACCTCGGCGTTCCAGTTGGCGATTCGACGGGCTGCGGGAGGAGCGTCGTACACGCCCTTCGACGAGTTCGAGCGCGACGGCGGGCCCAAGGATGGCGGCGTCAAAGACGGCAAACCATGGCATGCGGCACTGGCGGCGACCTATGTGCACGCCACCGCTCCACTGCGGCGTCTGGCTGATCGCTACGTGATCGAAGCGGCGCTGGCGGTAGGGAACGGGCGCGAGGTGCCCGAGGAGATCGAGACGGCGTTCGAGGAGCTTCCGACCGCTATGCGGCGCGGGACCACGCTGGCGAATCGAGTCGACCGCGCGGCGATCGACCTGGCTGAGGCAATCCTCCTGCAGGGTCGCGAAGGCGAGGTGTTCGACGCTGTGGTCACCGACGAAGACGACCGTGGCGCGCGTATTCAGATCTGTGAGCCGGCCGTGGTGACTCGGACCGTCGCACGTCGCGTTGATCCCGGCGACGACATCCAGGTGAAGCTGGTGAGCGTCGACGTGACCGAGCGTCGCGTCGAGTTCGACCGCGTCGGCTGAGGCGCAACAACCGATCGTCAGCGCGGCGTTCGTTACGGGCCAGGCCCGTAACGAACGAGTCAGGCCGAGCCGAGTCGGTACAGCTGCCCGCTTCCGGCGAGCGCGTAGATGTCGCCGAACGGACCCTCGACGATCGCAGTCAGGAGTGGGACGGTGGCGATCTCCACGGTGATCGGCGTGCCTTGCGGACCGGACGGCGTCGACGTGACCGAGGTGGTGTCGAGCGCCCATACTCGCCCCGAGCAATAGTCGCCGTAGATGAACCAACCGTTCAGGTCCGGATAGGTCGACTCGCGTGCGACGACGCCGCCGCTGACGGAGCAATTTCCGTCTTCGTGTGCGTACGAGAAGACCGGCAGCGTGTGGCCGTCACCGGGCTGGTCGTCGTTGAAGCGCTCTTCGGCTTCGAAGGCGCTCCATCCGAAGCTCACGCCACGTCCGGCGTCGCGACCGTTCACCGCAGGGGCGAGGTCGACTTCTTCGAGCCGGTTTTGTCCCACGTCGCCGATCCAGAGGTCTCCAGTGAGCGAGTCGAACGAGAACTTCCAGGGGTTGCGGAGCCCCAGTGTCCACACCGTCGGGTCGGCGCCCTCCACCTCGACGAACGGATTGTCGTCCGGCGCAGTGAACGGGTCACCGTCGGCGGGGAGGGGGTCGATGCGCAGAATCTTGCCGAGACGTGACGACACATCGAGCGCAGTTCGGTCGGGGTCGTCAGCTGAGCCACCGTCGCCGACGCCGACGTACAAGAATCCGTCCGGACCGAACACCAACTCGCCGCCGTTGTGATTGGTGGCTGGCTGGTCGATGCTGAGAACCTGTCGAAACGATGTCGTGTCGAAGACATAGGTGGTCGGGTCGTGGGCGAACTCACCCACCACCGTGTTTCCGTCTGCATCGGTGAAGTGCACGTAGGCGAGTTCGCGTTCTGGATGAAAGGCGAGACCGAGCATGCCCTGCTCCCCGCCATCGTCGGTGAAGGTGGTCGCCGCCACTTCGGCAATGTCGAGCACGACCTCGTTCGACTCGTCATCGACCGCAATGACCGTCCCGGTGCGCTCCACCACGAACAGCCGAGTGTCACCGGGAGCCCCCGTTGCCTCGACCGGTTCGTTGAACTGGGTGATCTCGATCAGGCTGACGGTTGGCGTCGGAAGCGGACCCGGCAAGGTCGTGATGGGAGCTGGATCGGTCTGTGTGGCCTGGGTTGGGAGATCGGCCTCGGGCGAGGGCAGCAGCATCGTGGAGGTCGTCGCACCCGCTTCTGCAGGATCTTGGGTTGCCGCAGGATCGGTTGCGGCGACAGTGGGCGTTGTGTCGGCGACCGTTGCCGACGTGTCGGTGTTCTGCGTCTGTTCATCCGACGTGCTGCTGGAAGGATCTGGAACCGTGCCCAACGTGACCGCAGGCCCGTTGGCGGTGGCGTCAGAGTCCCCGGACCCGGCGCACGCTGTGGCCACGAGCGCCATGGCGGCCAATGCCGCGGCCAGCTTGCAGCGCGGGGGTGTCGAGGAACGGTGTCGACGATCGATCATTGCGTGAACCTCGCAAGTCCTTCCTGAACGACGCTGACCGCGAGCGAGCCGTCGGCGGTGAAAATCGCACCGCCGGCGAGACCCCGAGCAGCGCCCGTGGAAATTGCTTGCTGCTGGTACATCAACCACTCGTCGACGCGGAATGGGCGATGGAACCACATGGCGTGATCGAGGCTCGCCATCTGCAACCCCGGGTGGTCGAACGCCAACCCGAACGGCAACAGCGTGGTGTCGAGCAGCGTCATGTCGCTGGCATAGGTCAAGATGCACGCTTGCAGCACCGGGTCGTCGGGCAGGGTTCCGTTGGCGCGCAGCCACACGTGCTGGCCATCGTGAGAGCCGCCATCACGGCTCATTGGATCCCCGTCGACGTAGCGAAGGTCGATCGGTCGTGGCCGGTGATACCAGTCGCCGATCCGCTCCCGGTGAGGAGCCATCCGTGTGTGGAAGTCCGGGAGTCGGTCCGGGGGAGTGAGCCCGGCGTCCATGTCGATCTGGTGATCCGGGCCGCTCGGTTCTTCCACGTGGAAACTCGCCTGGAGGTTGAAGATTGCCTTGCCATGCTGGATCGCGACGACACGCCGCGTCGAGAAGCTGCGGCCGTCGCGAATCCGGTCGACTTCGTACAGGATGGGCTGCTTCGGATCGCCAGGTCGGAGAAAGTAGGCGTGCAGCGAATGAACGTGACGCCCGGGCTCGTCCACGGTCCTGCTGGCTGCAATGAGTGCTTGGCCGGCAACCTGGCCGCCGAAGACTCGAACGCGGTCCTCATCGGTCGAGGCGCCGCGGAAGATGTTGACCTCGATGACCTCCAGATCGAGCAGTGTGACGAGGTCGTCGAGGGCCTGCTGATTCTCCTGGGGCGAGGGGATGTTCGCGTCTGTCATGTTCTGCACATGTTGGCACGAACCGGCCCCTACGGACCGCTTCGTTGCTGCAGTCGTGACCGACGTGACATGGACATCTATGGTGCGGCGATGGGATTGCTGAACCTGACCAACGACGAACTCCTCACCACGACTCGGGCGGTCCGCAAGCGGCTCGACTATGACCGGCCCGTGGACGATGCCGATATCCGCGACTGTGTCCGGATCGCCATGCAGTCGCCGTCTGGCTCGAACTCGATGACGATGCAGTTCGTGATCGTGCAGGACCCGGCCAAGCGCGCTGCAATTGGTGAGATCTACGGGAAGTGCTTCGACATCTACCGCACCATGGATGGCGTGTACGCCGGATCCATCAAGAAGGACACGACCGACGAGCAGGCACAGCAGGACCGTGTCACGAACTCCGCCGAACACCTTGCGGCCACCATGGGCCAGGCACCCGCATTGGTCATTGCTTGCACCAAGTCCGGTCGCCTCGATGGTGCCCCAGCAATGATGTCGGCGTCGAGCATGGGCAACGTGCTCCCCGCGATGTGGAGCTTCATGCTCGCCGCTCGTGCCCGCGGCCTCGGCACTGCGTGGACCACGGTCGGTTTGATGATGGAACAAGAGATTGCCGATGTGGTCGGGATTCCCTTCGACGAAGTGCAGCAGGCCTGCTTGAGTCCACTGGCCCACACGGTCGGTACCGACTTCAAGCCAGCGGGCCGCCCCGACCCCGACACGATCATCCATTGGGACAGCTGGAACGGCTGAGCGTTCGTCGTCGGCGCGTCGCCCCGTAGCGTGACGCCATGACTGATGAGCGGATGAGTTTGAGCCGGCGCACTCTTGCGTTGGCCACCAAAGGGTTCATGCCCGAAGCCGAAGGTGACGCGCTGCGCGACGCTGCCCTCGCAGCGGCCGCTGCGGTCCCCGAATTGGCGATGCTCGAGGTCGGTTCGTACTGCGGTCGCTCGACGGTGTGGTTGGGAGATGCGGCGGAGCGTTCCGGGCGTGTGCTGTTCGCCCTGGACCACCATCGAGGTTCCGAAGAGAATCAGGCGGGCTGGGAGCACCACGACACCGACGTCGTGGATCCCGAGACCGCGAAGATGGACACACTGCCGTTCTTCCGGCGAACGATGCATGACGCCGACCTCGAACGATCGGTGATTGCCTTGGTGGGACGCTCTCCGCAGGTGTCGCAGGTGTGGACGACACCACTGGCCTTCCTCTTCATCGATGGTGGGCACGGTGACGAGCCGGCTCGACAGGACTATGAGGGCTGGACGCCCCACGTGGCTCCCGGGGGCACGTTGGCGATTCACGACGTGTTCCCGGACCCAGCCGATGGGGGCCGTCCGCCGTATGAGTTGATCTACCGACCGTCGGTGGAGTCGGGACGATTCGAAGAAGTCGGCGTGACCGGCAGTCTGCGCATCTTGCGGCGGATCTGACCTCGGCGTCGACCGGCGCTACGCGTCGGCTCGATGCACCGCGAACCGATCTCTGTCGACATAGAGCATCAGGATCGCCGCGCACAGCATCATGGCCGATGCTGCGATTCCCATCTGCGTGGTGTGCCCGGAAGCGAGGAACGCTCCGCCGAGCAGCGGCCCGAACACGCGGCCGAGCGCCATGACGGCTTGAGCATCGCCGGCGCGTTCTTCGGGAAAGTTCGATCGTGAGGCAAGCAGCGTGAACGCAGCAGGAACTCCCATGAAGAAGAAGCCGCCCCACACGACGAGGGCGGTGAGGAACACGGCCGGCACGTGAACGCTCGGCATGATCAACGCCAGCGTCGCCGTACCGACGAACCACACGCCGGCCGAACCACGGTGGCCGGACCACTTGGCAGCGGGAATCGCCACGAGTGCGTTCGCACTGAAGCCGAGCGACACCGCAAAGGGAGACAGATCGTTGTATTCGGTCCCGATCGCCGCTGCATACACGAACACGGACGAACCCCCGAGCGTGACGAAACTCAGCGCAAGGAGCATTGCCTTGGCCCCTCGGGTCGAGGCGTGCCGTGTTCGGTGCGGGCGCAGCCGATCGACCCTCGGCACCTGACCGGTGAAGAGCAGTGGTGTTGCCGACACGATTGCCATGGCGATGAACAGCGCTTCGAAGCCGGCCCCAGCGAGCAGCGCGGTGATCAGTGGCGGCAGCACCACGCCGACCAAGGGACCGACCACTGCGACATCGCCCGTCTTCTCCTGGTTCCCGAAGGCGTCCTGCCAGGCAAACCATGCAGCGAGTCCGAGTGAGATGCCGCTCGCGCAGCGTGCGACGGCCAACCATTCGAGCGTCGGCGCGAACGCGGACGAAAGGTTCGCCAACAGCCCGATGAAGGCAAAGGTCAAAAAGACCCACCGAACAGGCCGGAGAAATCGGCCTGCGGACCATGATGCGAGAACGAACCCCGCGAGCTGGGCAGTGGACACCCAGCCCGCTGCGCCCACGGTGACGTCGAACTCGTCGGCGATCGGGCGTAGCAGGAACGGCGTGGCCGTGAAGACCGCCGTGCTGGACGCCACGGTGGCGAGCACGACCGGCTTGACAGAGATGTGTGCTGCTTGCAGCAGTCGGACGGGAACCTGCAGGGTCAACTCGACTTCGAATCCAGGGCGTGATGCTCTCGGCGGATGTCTTCACGCGCTTCGGAAATCGTGTTGTGAACGAGGTCGCTCAGTCCAGCAAGGTCGTCAAGCGTCAGTGCGTTGGTCTCAATCGGCTCGAGGACGCGTACCTCGGCGGTGGCGCGGCCCATACGCCAGTCGTTTGGTCGAAGGCAGTCCGCAGTTCCGAACAGCGCCATCGGGAGGATTGGGTAGCCGCCCTCGATTGCGAGTCTGAACGCTCCGGGTTTGAACTCGTTCAACCGATCGGTCGTCGACCGGCGTCCCTCTGGGAAGATCATGACCGACACCCGCGAGTCGAGGCGTGCAGCACACGCAGCGAGCGCGTTGGCACCGGAACTGCGATCGTTGCGGTCGATCGAAATGTCGCGCACGAGTCGCATCATCCAGCCGAGGAAGGGGATCTTCATGATCTCGACCTTGGACAACCACTTCATCTCCGCTGGGAGCAACGAGATCAGCAAGATGTCGACGAAGCTCTCGTGATTCGCCACGATCACGTAGGGCCGGCGCATGTCGACAGGGAGCGTTCCCGATGTGCGGAATGTCCACAGCGGATTCAGCGCGCTGGGTCCGATGGCAATCCTGCGAAAGACGTACCCAGCGATGTAGGCGCCGCGATCGAACGGTGACGTCACGAGGCGAACGAACGCAACGAGGGGCGTGAACAACAGCGTGAAGACGCCGAGTACGAACCATCCCCAGATGGAGAGCACCGTCCTGACGATTTTGGAACCCATCGGGGCGACTCTACGTGCAGCACATATGGTCTCGATTCATGGATGCAGGATCGAGCAAACCGACCCATCAACCGATCGATGAGACCGGTGGTCGGAACCAGCGTCATGGCACCAATGACCTCGGCCAGCCAGTTGGCCCGTCGGTCGAGATCGAGCTCCCGCGGCCGGTCCCGTCCGTGGCGTCGATGATCGGGCGAACGTGCCGCATCGACCCGCTCGACCCGGCGCTTCACGGCGACGCGCTGTTCGAGGCGTACTCCGCAGCCCCCGACGTTCGCGGTTTCACATACCTGTATCACGGTCCATTCGACTCGTTGGATGCGTTTCGGGGATGGCTGGAGTCGCTCGATGGCAGCACGGATCCGCTGTACTTCGTCATCTCCGATGCGGCCGGACCGTGCGGGATGGCTGCGTACCTACGAATCGCACCTCAGGCCGCATCGATCGAGGTCGGCAGCATCCACTTCGCACACCGTTTGCAGCAGACCGTTGCCTCGACCGAGGCAATGTTGTTGATGATGCAGCGCGCGTTCGACGCCGGATACCGGCGCTATGAGTGGAAGTGCGACGCGCTGAATGCGCCATCGCGAGCAGCCGCGCAGCGACTGGGATTCAGCTACGAAGGCACCTTCCGCCAAGCCGCGATCTACAAGGGCCGCAGCCGCGACACCGCCTGGTTCTCCATGCTCGACTCCGAATGGCCCGAGCGTCGCAGCGAGTTCGAGCGATGGCTCGACCCGAGCAACTTCGATACCGACGCCTCGCAGCTCACGCCGCTACGCCACTGACGGTCGGCAGTAGCGCCGTTGGGTTCCATCCGAGGTGAATTCAGTGGACGAAAAGACCCGACGCCTGAGTGGTCTGCGTGATGGCGTCGACCGCAAGGATCACCGCAGCGGCGGTGTAACTGCTGTACTCGTCGAAGGGGAACAACACAGGTTCTGAGTGCTTGCCGCCAGGTTCCGGGTACACGATGCCGGTCCAATACGACCCGGTGTCGGTGCGATGCGTACGGGTCCAACGAAGCAGATCGGTGGCGGTGTCCATGTCGCCCATGGCCGCAAAGGCGAGTGCGCACTCTGCGGTCTCTGATGCGGTGACCCACGGCTCGTCGCTCACGCAGCGGATGCCAAGACCTTCCATCACGAAGGTGTCCCAGCCGTTGCCCATTCGCGCCTTGGCTTCGTCGCCACGAAGCGCACCCGTGAGGACCGGGTAGTACCAGTCCATGGCCCAGCGATGCTTTGGTTCGAATGCGTCGGGTTGCGTGCGAATGGCAAGGATCATCTCGTCGGCGGCGCGACTCCAATGTGGCTTGGGGTCGCCGAGAGCGTCGGCGAGTTGCGCACCGCAGCGCAGGGCGTGCTGGATGCTGGCCGTGCCGGTCATCAGTGCGTAGTCCCACGGTCGTTCGTCTGGTTCGATCGCCCACAGGGCGAGGCCGTCGTCGCGGCGAAGCGACAGCACGAACTCCAGCGCGCGTTCCACCGTTGGCCACATGTTGTCGGCGAAACCACGGTCCCATGTGCTGCGCCAGTGGTGCCACACACCGGTGGCGAGATAAGCACACACGTTGGTGTCGAGTTTGGAATCCTCGACGGAACCGTCAGCTGCGTAGTACGCATGCCAGCTGCCGTCGGGGCGCTGGATGTCGTGCAACCACTCGTACGCCTGCTCCGCTTCCTTGTGGAGACCTGCGACGTCGAGGGCCATGGCGGTCTCGACATGGTTCCACGGGTCGCAGTGACCACCGGGAAACCACGGGATCATGCCGGTGTCGACCTGCAGCGACGCCAGATGCTCCGCCGTGCTGCGCAATTCGTCGGCGGTCATCACGCCGTCGAGGGCGGGAATGGCGCTCACGCGGCCTCCGTGGCCGGCTTGTGTCCGTAGAAGACGATGCTCTTGCCGAGTGCCGGTGACAGCACCTTTTCGGCGATTCGAGTGGAGGTGGGCTGCTCGATGATGTCCCACTCCAGGAACTTGCGGTACTTGGCAACGAGGGCGTGGTCTTCGTCTCGCGGCCCGACGGCGCACTTGAGCCACCAGTAGGGGGAGTGCAGCGCGTGCGCCCGGTGGGTGCCGCGCAGCTCGAGCCCGGCGGTGCGAAGCTTGGCGGCCAGCTCGGTCTTGGAATAGATGCGAACGTGGCCGCCGACCGACTTCGGTGCGTGGTACTCGTCGCTGAGCATCCAGTTGATCTTCTCGGGTCCCCATGCTGGAACGGTCGCTGCAAACATCCCACCGGGCTTGAGTACTCGGATCATCTCCGAGATTGCTGCGACATCGTCCTGGATGTGTTCGAGCACCTCGGAGGTGATGACTTTGTCGAACGAGTTGTCGGCAAACGGCAGCTTCGTTGCGTCACCGCGCAATACGCCTTTGAACCGCTCGATGTCGATTTCGCCAGCGTCGACCATCGCGCCGAGGGTTGCTCGGGTGTCGACGACTTCGTCTTCGGCGTAATCGAGTGCCACCACGTCGGCGCCGCGGCGTGCGCACTCGAAGACGTGGCGGCCGAATCCGGCTCCCACGTCCAGGATGCGGTCGCCTGCGTGCAGGTCGAGGCGATCGAAACGAATGGTCAGCATGATGTTGCAGTTCTTCTCGTGCTCAGAGTCGGCCGTTGCGCTTGAGTTTGGCGACGTTGTCGGGCATGGACAACACCTCTCGGTATTGATCGACGGTCAGCTCAGCGCAACGCTTCCACGTCCAGCGATCGAGCACGCGCTGGCGGCCCGCTTCGCCGATCCGCGCTCGGAGCTCGGGGTCGTTCAACCCGCGTGCGATTGCAGCAGCGAGTGCATCGCTGTCGCCAGCGGGGCAGCGCAACGTGGTGTCACCATCGGTGCCGGTCACTTCCGGAAGCGCCCCGCCATCGGTCGAAACGAGCGGTGTCCCCGAGCACATGGCTTCGATCGCCGGGAGGCTGAAACCTTCGTACAGGCTCGGAACGACTGCCAACTCCGCTTCGGAGTACAGCTCGACGATGCGCTCGTCGGGCACGCCGGACACGAACTCGATATGTGGCTTGAGCCCGAGTGATTCGATCAGCTTCATGGACTTGCCGGGCTTGGGCTTGCCGATGATGGTGAGCGTGATGTCGTGCTCGGTCCGGAGCTTGGCCATGGCTTCGAGCAGGTAGGACAGACCTTTGAGTGCCACGTCTGCCGAGGCAGTGGTGATCAGTCGCCCAGGTGTGCGTTCGACCCCCGACACGGGCTTGAACAGATCGGGGTCGACGCCGACCGGCACGAGACGCATGCGGTCTTTGCTGACGCCCATGTCCTTGTGGATGTCATCGATCGAGTTCTGGCTCACCACGACGATTCGCGGCATCTTCGATGCCACCTTGCCCTGCATCTTGACGAACGAGTACCAGCGTCCGATCGACCAGCGGCGGTACGCATTCTTCGCTGCCGCCATCTCCAGTTCGCGATCTTTGGTGATCGGATGGTGCAGCGTGACGATCGTGGGGATGCGCTCTTCGATCTTCAAGATGCCGGTGCCGAGGCACTGGTTGTCGTGGACCAGATCGAAGTCCTTGGTGCGCGCCTTGAGCGCATTGGCGGCTCGAGCGGAGAACGCACGGGGCTCGGGAAACGTGCCGCTGATGAATTCGGCCATCTCCATGACGTCGTAGCGATCGTTGATCTCCCAGTAGCCGGGAAGACGACCCGGGAAGTGGTCGTTGAACGTGTCGAGGCTCGGCAGCTCGTGCATCTCGATTCGGTCATCGAGCACCGGATACGGCTGGCCACCGAAGACTTCGATGGTGTGGCCGAGATCCGCCAACGCCTTGGTGAGGTGGCGGGTGTACACGCCTTGCCCGCCGACGTGGGGCTTGCCGCGGTACGTGAGGTAGGCGATCTTCAATGGTGCATCTGGATCCAATACGTTGCCCGATCCGCTCTGCACCATCCAGCAGAGGCTATCGCTGGCCGGTTACCGATTGGTAAGTGACGCACACGCTGACGACGGATTCTGCGACCCGATTCTCGAACCGGGTTGGAACATCCGTGGTTAGCAGCCCGAGACGCTGAAGCTGCCGCTGGTGGATGCCGAGTTGCCGCGTGAGTCCGTGGCGGTGATCGAGTACGACCAGGAACCTTGGACGGACGAGGGGTTGTTGGTCGAGTAGTCCACGAATGCCGACCCGAACCATCGGCCGGCGTCGAAGCTCATCGAGCTCGACACGGATTGGCCCGCTGGACCGCCGAACGAGATCGTTGCTGAGACACTCGACTCGTCCGAGATCGCAACGGAGCCGAACATGTTTACGCGCCCCTCGCTGCTGAACGGAGAGCAGCTACCACCCGCACTCGGAGCGCTGAGGACCGGATCACGCTCAACCCGAGCAGACAGATTCACGGTGAACGACTGCCCACCGCCGGAGATCTGCACGCCGCCGATCGTGTTCGCGCCCTCAGGGAGACCGTTTCGATCGAGCGCAGCAGTGAACGGCATCGACGCTCCCCCGGGGATCGTGCCGCTCATTGGCGAGACCGCAAAGGGGCCGGGGTCACCGCTGACCGTGAAGTCGACAGGCAGGTCGCCGGTGTTCGAAAGCGTGATCGAGCCTGATGATGAGTTGGTGCCGAGGTCGATGGAGCCACCGCTGACGGCGAGCTGACCGGGGGCGGCAGGTGGTGCCGTCGTGGGAGGAATCGTTGTGGTCGGCGGAGACGTCGGGGTCGGTGCTGAGCTGACGGTTGTCGGCGTTGGCGTCGGCGTCGGCGTCGGCGTTGGTTGGGGTGCAGGCGCCGGTGTGGTGACCGGGCGCGGTGCCGGGGTGGTGACGGGCGCAACGGTGGTTGTCGACGTGGTGGTGACCTGCTCTTTGGGTGGCACGCCGTCGGCGGGGATCGTGGCCGCAACCGTGGTGGACAGCTCGGGAACCGTGTCGTTACTCGCTCCCGACGTGACCGGCGGCGGAGCGGTGTCGTTGGGTTGAACTGCAGCCTCGGTATCAGCGGGCAGTGAGGTGGATGCGGCGGTGGTGGACGGAGCGTTGGAGACAACGGTGGCCAAAGCGTCGTCGCGGATCGTTTCGTTGTTGTCTCGATCGATGAACCACAGGCTCAATCCGCCCGCCACCAGGATCAACGACGCAGCAGCGGTGGGAGCGACCCACGCTGCGACCTTGCGTACGACCCGCACCATTTGCGGGAACCCGTCGGTGGCGGTGAACTGGTACGCCGTCGTCGGTGCGGCTGCATTCGCCACGGCACCCGCCAGGACGCGGTCGCGGAGTGCTGCCGGAGCGCCGTACACGGGGGCGGATGCGAACATCGCCAGCGGTGCGACCTTGCTGCGTCGCGTGTCGCAGACCTCGCACGCTTCGACGTGACGGGCGACGCGTTTGCGGATGAGTACGGTGAATTCGCCGTCCCACGATCCGAGTAGCGAGTCGAGGTCATCACAGTCGTTTCGGCCTGCTTTGGCAACGACGTAGGCGCTGAGACTTCGTTCGATGCGTTCACGCATGCGATGGACCAGCGTGTAGCTCTGGTTGGTGCTCACGCCGAGCGCATCTGCGAGGTCCTGTCCTCCGAGGCCTTGGCGCACCGAGAGTTCGAGTACGAGTTGATCTCGTTCGTCGAGGCCGCGCGCAGCATTGCGCACCAGTTCAGCCAGATCGTCGCCGGCTGCGACATCCACGACATCGTCGGATGGGTCCAGATGGCGTTCGTCAGCCATGTCGTACCCGTCGTCGGATCCCGAGAAGTCGGTCGCGATCGTGCGACGACGCTTTTTGGTTCGCCGGTACACCTCGTTGCGCAGGATGGCGAACAGCCACGGCTTCAGGCGGTCGGGGTCGCGCAGTTGGCCCAATCGTTCGGCGGCGATGAGGATCACGTCGTGCAGTACGTCGGCGGCTTCGCTGCGGTCGTTGAGCATCGCGGCAGCGGTGTCGTGCAACGGGTCGGCGTAGCGGTCGTAGATGCCGCCGAGCGCGCTGGGGTCTCCGGCCAGGTGGCCGGCGACCAATACGGCGTCGCTCGATGTTGTTGTCATGGGCCATTGGGCCTCCTCCTCACCTGTCCAGAGCGGTGAGCGGAGGCGATCTTGCGGTTTTCTCGATCTTTCTCGAACGGGTCGGTCGGCAGCAGCCGAATGGCAGGAAACGCGGTGATTCGGTGTCAGCGGTGTGTTGCCGTGACCGTCATTCCCAGTCGATCGACATGGTATGTCGCAATGGGCGGTCGGATGCGACGACTTCGGGTCGAACGTTGACGGCGTCAGGAGGCCCGGTTTGAGGTTCCACGCACGTGATCTCGGTGGAACGGTTGTAGATCACCCAGTGATCGGTGGGTGAGGTCACGGTCACCGTGGGCGCCACCGGACGGTCATAGTGCAGCCGGATCGGCGAGTGATTGATGAAGCAATCGTCCCACGGACCCGATGGAGGCGTCACGAGGAGGCCCGTCGGCAAGCCGATGTCATCTTGTTCGTACATGGCGATCGGAGCGAAGTCGAGTTGATCGGTTGGCGCAAAGCACGGGTGCCAGCCAATCGCTGCGGGAAAGAACGACCCGTTCGAGGACTCCACGCTCATTGCAAAATCAACACCAGTCGTGCGCACATCGATCCGCTGGCGGGCCACCCCGGAGAACGGCCAGCCCATCGTGCCGGTCAGTTCGCAGGACATCTCGACGTGTCGTTCGCTGCTCGAATCGATCGTCCACGTCCGCGTGAGTGTGGTGCCGTGGATGGCATGGCGGTGGCGATCTTCTGGACCGATCTCACCGGTGGGAGCGCGATGATGTGGGTGGAGCGGCCCGCCGCCCGCACCGGCTCCGTCCTGGTGATTGAGGTCCAGATGAATCTGTTCGCCGAGGAATTCGAATCGCCCGTGGCGAATGCGGCCGGCCCACGGAGCCATGGGATATGACCCCCAGCTCGTGGACCGTGGATGAGCGTCGGGGACCTGCGCAAGCACGTCGGTCTCCACGTCTGCTCGACTCACCAGAATGCGCGTCACCCGCCCTCCCAGCGAAGACACCATCACGCGAACGCTGTCGTTGGCGTCGCCGGCGATGAGTTCGAAGACCTCGGTCATGGTTCGCACTGTAGGAAGCTGCGATCGCGGTCGTCGGTCGCGTGGCGAGCGAACCGCTCCCAGCTGCGACGATGGCGACATGCGAGCAGTGGTCCAGCGGGTACGTCGTGCAGAAGTCACGAGTCGATCCACCTCCGATCAGCCCTATGAATCGGTGGGTCGTATCGGGCCCGGGGCGTGTGTCTTGGTCGGGGTGACCCACGAGGACGGCATGGATGAAGCCGATCGCTTGGCGGCGAAGCTTTTCGGGTTGCGGATCTTTGGTGATCACGACGGTGTCATGAACCTCGGCGCAGCTGATGTGGGGGCCGAGTTCCTGGTGGTCAGCCAATTCACGCTCTACGGCGACACGGCCAAAGGGCGACGCCCGAGCTGGGTGGCTGCTGCCCGACCGGAGCATGCCGAGCCACTCGTGGAACGGGTGGTATCTCAGCTGCGTGCGGCAGGCGCCGACGTGCAGACCGGGCGATTCCGAACCGACATGCAGGTCGATCTGGTGAATGACGGCCCGGTCACGCTGATCGTCGAGACCTGACCATCACCAGAGTGAACCCGGCGAGGAGCGCCACGATGAACGGTCGATCGCCGAGCGACACGTACCAGGTGCTGCCCGAGCGCAGCGCAACGTCGCGCGTGATGACGACCTGCTCGCGTTGCGTGGTGCGCTCGACGACCTCACCATCCGGTGCCACGAAGGCACTGAACCCGGTGGGGGCAGCCTGCACGACCCAGCGCCCGGTCTCGATTGCCCGCAGTCGACTCGAAGCCACTTGCTGGGTCTGGACGATGGTGCCGGTGTAGCTCGCCCCATTCGTCGGGTTGACCACAACGCCAGCCCCCAATGCCACCCCTTCGCGAGCTCGCCCACCGAAGAACACTTCCCACGAGATCACCGTGGCGAGTCGCTCGCCGGTCGGCAGGTCGAGCACCGCAGGCGTCGTGCCAGCCACTGCGTCACCCACGCGATCCACGGCTGACGAGATGCGCTCGATGACGGAACGCAATGGCACGTACTCACCGAATGGGACGCGGCGCACCTTGTCGTAACGGCTGAACAGTTCGCCGTCCGGCGTCACCACCACGTGGGCGTTGGTGAAGCGACGTTTGCCGTCGACCCGGACGTCCTCGGTGAGCCCGACAGCGATCGGCACCCCGAGTCGCTGGGCTTGGGCCACGATGAGCGGGACGATCTCCGAGGTCTCGAACGAGACCACATCGATGGTGTTCTCTGGCCAGAACACGAGGTCGAGACGGGGGTCGGCGTCGATTGCGGCGGTTGCTTCGAGGTGGCGTTCGGTGACGACGACGGACGGGACATCGAGGGCGCTCGTGCCCTGCTCACCACCTCCTTGGACGACGGCGATCCGTAACTCGGACCCGGTGTCGGTGCCCGTGGGCGCAATCGCAGACAGCGCAACCGCTGCAATCGCAAGGCCCAGCGCAATGGAGATCGGCCGCTGTTCTCGGTCGTCGTCCCGCTCGAGAGCAGTTTCGTGATCGGGGCGTTCGGCACCTGCTGCAATGTTCTCTGCGGCGATGCGTCGTCGAGCGGCGCGGATCCCTGGAAGGATCGCAAATCCGAACTGGAAGGTCACCCAGGTGAGCAAGACGACGCCTCCGACCCGGACGACGCCGCTGAGCGGGCCGCCGACCTGTGAGATTCCCAGTGTCGCAAGCGGAACGCCGCCGAACGGAAACGAGAAGCGCAACGCTTCCACGAGCGTGTGAGCGATCGGGCGGCCGAGCACAGCCCATCGACCGGTCGGCGCTGCCCTTGCTGCGGCTGCGTGGAACCCGGCAAAAATCGCACCAGCCGCCACGTAGCCCGGACCGGTGAGCTGGATCATCCAGCCGGTACCGAGAAACATCCACCCGGCGCCGAACAACCAGCCTCGCCGCCATCGTGCTGCGGTCGTTGGCGCGTCACCCAGTGACACGCTGAACAACGCGATACCGACGAATGCGAGCGGCCAGAAACCCCACGGAGGGAGCGAGAGCGCCACGAGCGTCCCAGCACCGAGTGCGAGGAACCCCGGGGCGAAACGTTCGGACCAGGTGCTGGGCGTCTCGACCTCGGCAGGCGTCTCCACGTCGGTCACGGCGTCAGTTCTACCGGGCGTTGGTTGGACTGCCCTCGACACTGCTGCGAAGAACGGGCTCGTGAACCGGGTTGCAGAATCCGTTGTCAGGATTTCAGTTCGAGCTTGACCACGATGCGCTGCGCAACCGAGCCCGGAGGGTGGCAGGCAAACAGCGTGGCGGTGGGGGTGTCGGTCGGGTCGACGATCCAGATGGCATCGGGGTTGACGATCTGCGTTCCGGTGACCACGTACTCGGCTTGGCCGTCGGCGGTGTCGAACATGACGCTGTCACCAGCAACGAGCTGATCGATGTTGCGGAATGGACCGCCGTGGCTGGTCCGGTGAGCCGCAACCACCACGTTGCCGACCTGGCCAGGAAGTGCGGTTCCTGGCCAGTGCCCCGGGCCGTTGTCCAGGGTGGTGAGTCGGATGCCGGAAAAGAGGGGTTCGTCCACGCCGAGCTTGGGAATCGAGATCCCGCCGAGGCGGACCTCTTCTTCCCAGCCTCTCGGATCCGGTGGCGGCGCAATCGGCTGCGACGGCTGTTCTGGCAACGTGGATGCGATCGTCGGGGGCACCGTGGTGGGCGCAATCGTGGTGGTCGGCGCAGCGGTGATGGTGGGCGCAACCGTGGTGGTCGGCGCTGCGGTCGTCGGAGCGGTCGTGGTCTCGACCGTCACGCCAGCTGAGGTGAAGACATCGTCGGGCGCAACCGTGGTGGTCGTGGTGGTGGTGGTGGTCGTTGCTACATCACCCGTGCGCACCGCGCTGTCTGCGCTCCCCGACACGACGAACGCCGCTCCGCCGAGTGCGGCGACTGCGATCACTGCGGGAAGCCCCACGGTGAGCATCTTCGATCGCGACGCGCTGCTCGTCACCGGTGCAGCGGGTGGATGCAGTTCAGAAGGTGGCGGGGGCACGGACATGAGCCATCATTCTGGCAGGGTGAGCGAGCGAGTGGCCGCGTGTTGCGCAATTGTTCTCCCGCTCTTGACGCACGCGGGAATGCCGATGCCGTCATAGCTGGAGCCCGCGACGTGCAGACCAGCGGGCAGCTCACGGCGCACCGATTCCACCCAGCGGCGGTGATGCGGCCGATATTGGGCGAACGCTCCCGGCCAGCGACTGACGCGAACTTCGCACGGAGCGAAGCTGGTGTCGAGATGTCGGGAGAGGTCAGCGAGCGCCCGCTCGACGATTTCATCGTCGTCGAGGTGGAGGATTGGCGCGCCGTCGCGTCCGAGTGAGACACGAAGGATCTCGCCGCCTGCGGGAGGCTGCCAGTGCGCCCACTTCTGGCTCCCGAACGACACGGCGGTCACGTCGTGCTGGACGGGCTTGGGCACGAGATAGCCGCTGCGACCGGACAGTCGTTCCGGCCATTCGCGGGCATCGATATGGAAGCTCAGCAACACCACATCCGAGGTCTCGGCGCTGCTCAACGCAGCAGCCGAACCGGGTGCCACCGGCTCGAGGATCGAGTGCGCTGCACCCGCGGGCGTTGCGATGATGACGTCGTCGAAGGTCTGGCCGTCGACAAGCCAGGTGGAACCCGGACCGCGGGTGACATCGCCAGGGGTGTCGACCAGGGTCCTGACACCGTTCGCTTCCGCAGCGTCGGCCGTGGCGGTGACGAGGGTGTGTAGCCCGGACCGGGGTGCGGCGAAAATCGGTGCCGCAGACGCCGACGCAGTGCCCTTGGCAGCGGTCTTTCGGGCTGCGAGGAGCAAGCTCCGGCTCGATGTGAGTGCCGCCAACTGTGGCATCTCGGAGAGGCTGAAGCGGTCGGTGTCGGTTGCGTAGATGCTCCCGACGAGTGCATCCACGAGGCGCTCGTGCACTTCGTTGCCGAAGCGTGCTCGGATGAACTCGCCGATCGAATCGGGTTCGGTCGACGTGCGTGGCAGGAACGGTTCGAGTGCAGCGCGCGCCTTGCCGCGCCACGACAGCAGCGGCGAACGCGCCAGCGACAACGGGTTGCCGGGCACGCCGAGCACGAGGCCTTCCGGGATGTCGTGAAGTGCGTGGTGCCACACCGCTGCACCGACACGGTTGGGGTGCACCAGATCGTTGGTGAGTCCGACCTGAGCTGCGAGTGCGGTGGCATCGGGGACCCGGGCGAGAAACGCATCTGGGCCAGCATCGACGTGGTCGAGTCCGGCAAACGCCGTGCTGCGCGTTCGACCACCGATGGCGGGGCCGGATTCGAAGAGCACGACGCTGTCGAGGGTGGTCGAGGCGCTGCCGTTCGGAAGGTGAAGCGATGCTTCGAACGCTGCGGCCGCGCCCGTGATCCCGCCGCCGATGACGGCGACACGCCGAAGGGGTGATGGGGACGCTGCCATGGAGTCCTTGCAGCCTATGGGGGTGCCGGAGGGTAGTTCTCCCCATTCCGTGCCCCGGCCGGTTGCTTCACAGTGAGAGCCATGACCGCAACCCTTCAGCTCCAGCCCAAGCACCCCGCCGCTGCCTCGAACCTCTCACTCGCCGGCGCCTCCTGCGCCCGTGACCGGTGCCCGGTTCGAGCTCGCAGCATCGCCTGCGCACTCGCCGTTGGTGCACTCATCGGTGGACTCATCTCACTCAACGCCACCAGCACCAACGCTGCGGACCTCTCGGGCATCGAGATCAAGACCGAAGTGATCGCTCCTTGAGTCGGCGCCCGGGCCGTGCCGCTGTCGACCCGCTCCTCACAGGAATGGGTCGCCGTTCGGGCCTGGCCTGATCGGTAACCGGTCAGCCGCTCCTCGTGGAAACGATTCGGGGAAGAATCGGTCCCAATGTGCGGTGCTTGATCACACCGCCCCATACGCCCCACCCGAACGCGAGGTCCAACAACGTGCGTCGGGGGCGAGCAGCGATCGCAGCAATCGCTACCCACCGGGCCCGTCGGGAGACGAGGGCGACCAATGCAACGAACGGCCACCAGACGCGTCGGGTCGCTTCAGCGGTCTGTAGCCCCGCCCGCAACTGTGACCGAACGGCGATGCGGGCGATGGTCGACGCAGCGACGTCGGGCAGGGTCCGCGCTACGAGCGCAGCGTTCGCCGATGCGAGCCCAACCGCCGCCACCGGTTGACCAAGCGCCACCAACCCCCACACCCCTGCGGTCCAGATGCTGGTGCGCATCGGTGCGAGAGCTGACGGGTGGCGCATCGCCAGCGGCGCCGAACTCGACCCGTACCCCACCTGCTGTGAGAGACGGGCCCGCAAGGTTGCTCGGGGGTGATGCGTGACCGTCACCGAGGGCTCGTAGCGGCAGCGCCAGCGGGCATCGGCCAGACGCCACACGAAGTCGACATCTTCGCCGAAACGCAGTTGCTCGTCGAACCCTCCGACATCATCGAATGCGGCGACGCGAACGAGAATCGCCGCAGCGGGCACGTAACTCACGCGTGTGCCGGCGCTGACCCGGCCCGGCTCCGCGCCGAGGTCCAGCGACGACGTCGCGTCGCCCAGCACGCGCGGTGCAACGAGTCCGACGTTCGGATCATCGAAGTGCGCAAGCAGCGGAGCCCACCACTCGGCGGCAGCGTCGGTCGTCAGGTCGTCGAATCGCTGATCGACGTCGGCATCGAAGAACGCCACGAGCGGTGTGTTCACATGGCGTCGGCCAGCATTGCGGGCCGCCGCTGGACCTCGATTCACCCCGAGCCGCTCGGTTGCGCCCGCCAGCGGTGGGATGCTGCTGTCGTCGATGGTGATGCGGCCGTCGCTGACGACCGAACCGCCGAGCTGCGGAGTGACGATCGTGATGTCGGCCGCGGTGAAGGCCGCTGGGTGCTCTGCGACGGGGTGGATCGCTCCGGCGTCCACCAGCCGGTCGATCAGCGTGGACTCCACGTGCTCGCCACGCTCGATGCAATCGACCACATCAGCGCCGGCGCTGGTGAGGCGGAACATGCGCAGCGGCGACCCGGCCAGCACTGCTCGACCATCGCTGCCGGCGCGATGCCATGTGCTGTCGAGGCCAAAGCGCATCACAGCATTCAAACCGTCGGATCGGTGCGCGACGCAGAATTCGGTTCATGAGTTGCGCGTGGCATGCCGATGCTGGTTGTATGGAGGACGTGAACCACTCGACTCAACTCCTCGTCGTAGTAATTCGCTAGCACGCGCCTCCACATACTGCGCGTGCTCGACCTCCCAGCCGGGAGGTCTTTTGCTTTTTCGGCACCTGTTCGTCGCCGAAGCAGCACGACATCGACCACACTGAACACCACCCTCAGAGACAAAGGCAACACCATGGCTGATACCGCAGCTGACCAACATCAGGACACATCGAGCACCACGTCGACCAGCACGACGTCCATGCACGTCGACGGCGAGGTCATCACCGGCGCCCAGGCGCTGATTCGCTCGCTGGAGATGGTGGGCGTTGAGACGATGTTCGGCTACCCGGGCGGCTGCATCCTGCCGGCATACGACCCGCTGCTCGAATCGTCGATCCGTCACGTGCTGGTTCGTCACGAACAGGGAGCGGGCCACGCTGCGGAGGGCTACGCCCACGTGTCGGGCAAGCCGGGCGTTGCCATGGTCACGTCCGGTCCGGCCGCCACGAACCTGGTGACGCCGCTGATGGATGCCTACATGGACTCCATTCCGATGGTCGCCATCACCGGTCAGGTCCCGACCGCTGCCATTGGCTCTGATGCGTTTCAGGAGTGCGACACGGTGGGCATCACCCGCTCGTGCACGAAGCACAACGAGCTCGTCATGTCGGCCGATGAGATCCCCCTGGCGATTCGCCAGGCATTTCACATCGCCACCACCGGCCGTCCCGGGCCCACGCTGGTCGACGTCCCGAAGGACGCGCTCACGAACGAGATGGAATGGCATTGGCCAACGGATGAAGAAGTGTTGGCGTCGTTGCCCGGGTATCGCCCGAACGTCAAGGGTCATCCGAAGATGATCAAGCAGGCAGCAGCGATGATTCTGGAGGCCGAGCGCCCGATCATCTACGCAGGCGGCGGCATCCTCAAAGCGCGTGCAGCCGAAGCGCTGCGCGAATTGGTCGAACTCGTGGATGCCCACGTGGTCACCACGCTGATGGCTCGAGGCGCGTTTCCGGACGAGCATCCGCTCTGTCTGGGTATGCCGGGCATGCACGGCAACGCCACCGCCATCACCTCGATGCAGCAGAGCGATCTGCTCGTGGCCCTCGGGAGCCGCTTCGACGACCGCATCACCGGCAAGGTCGACGAGTTCGCGCCCGATGCGAAGATCATCCACGTCGACATCGACCCTGCCGAGCAGGGAAAGGTGCGTCGCCCGGATGTGCCAATCGTCGGCGATGCGAACTACGTGATCCTCGAGATCATTCGCGAGATCAAAGAACTCCTCGCCGCAGGCTCGTTGCAAGCTGACACCTCGGCGTGGAAGAGCAAGATCTCCGGCTGGCAAGAACAGTTCCCGATGACCTATGAGATGTCGGAGCCGGGAGGAAAGCTCAAGCCGCAGTACTGCATCGAACAGCTCAACGAGCACGCGTCCGACGGCACCATCGTCACGTCGGGAGTCGGCCAGCACCAGATGTTCACGTCGCAGTACTGGAAGTTCAACGACCCGTACACGTGGGTGAACTCCGGCGGCCTGGGCACGATGGGCTTCTCGATTCCGGCAGCGATCGGCGCCAAGGCGGCGATGCCGGACCGAGCGGTGTGGGCGATCGACGGCGACGGCTGTTTCCAGATGACGGCCACCGAGATGATCACCGCCACGCTCGAGGGTCTGCCGATCAAGGTGGCGTTGCTGAACAACAGCTACCTGGGGATGGTTCGCCAGTGGCAGGAGATGTTCTACGACGAACGCTATTCGTCGGTGTTCCTCGACAGTGCCAACGTGCCGGACTTCGTCATGATGGCGGAGTCCATGGGTTGCGTCGGCATCCTCGTCGAGTCGCCCGAAGAGGTCGGCCCGGCCATCGAAAAGGCCAACGCGATCAACGATCGCCCCGTGGTCGTGGAGTTCCGGACCGATGCATCCGAGGGCGTGTTCCCCATGGTGCCCGCCGGGGTTGGTAACACCGACCTGATCCTGCACGAGAGCCAGCGCGGTGAGGCCGAACGACTGAAGCCGGAGCCGGCACCCGTGGACGACAAGCTGAAAGACGGTCACTGAGATGTCCCGCACCCGCGAGCACGGCGTGAACACCTACAAAACCGAGATGAACCACCACATCCTCTCGGTCCTCGTCCAGAACCGACCTGGCGTGCTGGCACGCGTTGCCGGATTGTTTGCACGGCGTGGCTACAACATCTTCAGCCTGGCAGTGGCGCCGGCGGAGGACCCGAACCGCAGTCGCATCACCATTGTCGTGGACTTGGATTCGGCGCCGCTCGAGCAGATCACGAAGCAACTGTTCAAGCTGATCGACGTGATCAAGATCTCCGAACTCGACCCGTTGCGCAGCGTCGAGCGGGAACTGATGATCGCCACGGTTCGTGCTGGTTCTGATCAGCGCAGCGAGCTCGCCAGCCTCGTCGACATTTTCGAAGGCAAGATCATCGCGGTGTCCGATGAGGTCATCACGGTGAGCCTCGAAGGGCACCCGAACAAGCTGGATGACTTCGAGGACCTGATCAGCGCATACGGCATCGTGGAACTCCAGCGGACCGGGCGCGTGGCGCTCCCCAAGCTCGATCGCTCCAGCCGCCTCCGCGTCGTCAACTGACAGTGAAGAAGTGCCTGGCACTTCTTCACTGTTTTCTGCAACGAGCACCGTGGCTCGTCACAGATAGAGTCGCACCGCTCTCGAACACCACCCCATTGAAAGGCAGGCCCCCATGGCCGTCACCCTGTACTACGCCGAGGACGCTGACTCCTCGATCATCCGCTCCAAGAAGGTCGCGGTCATCGGCTATGGCTCGCAGGGCCACGCTCACGCGCTGAACATGAAGGAATCGGGCGTCGACGTCATCGTCGGTCTGCGCGAGGGTTCCTCCTCCAAGGCCAAGGCCGAAGAAGCCGGCCTTGCCGTGATGTCGATTGCCGACGCCACGAAGGCTGCCCAGGTCATCATGATCCTGGCGCCCGATACCGAGCAGCGCAAGGTGTACGAAGAGCACATTGCACCGAACCTCGACGCTGGCGACGCGATTGCGTTCGCTCACGGCTTCAACGTGCACTTCGACCTCATCACGGCTCCCGATGACGTCGATGTCATCATGATCGCGCCGAAGGGTCCCGGGCACCTGGTGCGTCGTACCTTCACCGAGGGTGGCGGCGTTCCCGCACTCATCGCCGTGGCTCAAGACGCCACGGGCAACGCTCGCGCCGTCGCCATGTCGTACGCCGATGCCGTTGGTGGCACCCGCGCGGGAGTCATCGAAACCACGTTCAAGGAAGAGACCGAATCTGACCTGTTCGGCGAGCAAGCCGTGCTGTGCGGCGGCGTCACGCAGCTCGTCCGCGCTGGCTTCGAAACCCTCACCGAGGCGGGTTACGCCCCGGAGATGGCGTACTTCGAGTGCCTCCACGAAGTGAAGCTGATCGTCGACCTCATGTACGAAGAGGGCATTGCCGGGATGCGCTACAGCATCTCCGACACCGCCGAGTACGGCGACCTCACTCGCGGCCCGCGTGTCGTCACCTCCGACACGAAGGCAGAGATGAAGAAGATCCTCGGAGAGATCCAGAGTGGTGAGTTCGCCCGAGAGTGGATCGCCGAATCCGAGTCAGGCCGCGAGAACTACCACCGCATGCAAGAAGAGGGCAAGACTCACCCGATCGAAGAGATCGGCGCCGAGTTGCGTGCGGCCATGCCGTTCATCAACGCCGGCAAGCAGAAGGTCGCCGAAGCTTCCGGCGGCGCTGACGTCTGACCATCTGACGCACCGAGTCATCGACGTCCCTCTCGGCCCTCGGCCGGGAGGGACGTTTCGGTTTTCCGTTGCTGTTCTGGGTTGCTGAAGAATTCTTGAACCTTCTCGCGACTTCTTCGACTGGTGAACGTCCTCTTTCCGGGAGGCACATTCGGTGCCCTCGAGAAAGGGAATGTAAGAAATGCTCGCAATCGAATGGTCTCAAGGGATCGAAGAAGCCTGGAACGACGTTGCGTCGTTCGTTCCGAAACTGGTCGGTGCCGTCGCCGTCTTTCTGATCGGCTGGTTCATCGCCAAACTGATCCGCAAGGTGATTGTTCGGGTGCTGAACAAGGTGAACCTCGACAGCTACGTCGACAAGGCCGGCATCGGCGCACCGCTCGAGCGTGCTGGCTACCCGAACTCGGTGGATCTGATCGGCAAGATCATCTACTTCGGCCTGATGCTGCTGGTGCTCCAGCTCGCCGTGGGTGTGTTTGGTGACAGCGACATCTCGAACGCCATCGACGACATGGTGGCCTTCATCCCGAAGCTCGTGGTGGCAATCGTCATCATCATCATCACCGGCGTGATCGCCAACGCCGTCCGCGAACTCATCAGCCCGGCGGTTTCGCACCTGTCGTCTGGTGACCTCCTCAAGAAGGTTGCCGTTGCTGGCATCTGGTTGATCGGTGGCTTCGCTGCACTCGATCAGCTTCAGGTTGCCAAGGACGTCGTCGACACGCTGTTCCAGACCATTGTCTACAGCCTCGGCTTCATCATCGTCATCAAGTTCGGTGTCGGCGGCGTGTGGGCCGCCCGTGACCGCTTCTGGCCGGCGGTGTATGACCAAGTCGCTTCGGAGAGCTCGGCCGACGCCGGGACCACCGCCGACTGACCGACGCTGGATCGAGACGCTGACGTGGTCGCTGCTCATGCACTTCGGTGCGGTGCGGCGATCACCGGCGTCTCGGTCCGTCACGCGTTTGCGACACACTGGAATCTCAATGTTCGAATCCAACCTCGACAGGCTCACGCAATGAGCTCGGCCCGCACGGCCGGGCGTCGTGGCGCGTCTGGGCACGGCCCCGCTCCGTTGGGGCTCGAGGTGCCGAGCATCGATGACCTGGTGGTGGAACACAGCGCAGCGGTGTTCCGGCTGGCGCGTTCGGTCGTTCAGGACTCGGCGTTGGCTGATGACGTCACCCAGGAGACGTTCATCAAGGTGTGGAAGCACCTGGACACGTTTCGAGGCGGCAGCAGCTTGCGGAGCTGGATCCTGCGGATTGCACACAACACGGCGGTCTCGACGTTGCGGACCATTCGCGACAGCGCAACGGATCCCGTGAAACTGCCGCATGCAGCTGACCCGATCCCGACAACGAGGGTCGTCGAGGGGCGTCTTGCTGCCGATGATCTGCGCGACGCGCTCGAACAACTGGACGACTTGACTCGCGAGATCGTGGTGTTGAGAGAGGTGGAAGGTATGTCGTACGACGAGATCGCCCAGACGCTCGACGTTCCGATTCCAACGGTGAAGACCCGCCTGCTTCGAGCGCGCCGACGACTTGGCGTGGTCCTGGAAGAGTGGAGGTCGTGATGGCGCGCCTCGCATTTGCTCATCCGTCGCGCCAGCGTCTGCTTGCGTGGCTCGATGCCACCGAGGAGAACTCGGGCATCACCGAACACGTCGAACAGTGTGATCGCTGTGCTGCCAAGATCGAAGAACTCGCGGAAGAACTCGCCGAAGAACCCGAATCGAATGGTGCGCTGAGGGCCACGTCGCTCGGTGACGCACTTCGCGAGGCGTACGAACCGCCCGATGACATCAACGATCGCGTGATGGAGAAGATCAAGCAGCGACGACTCGCGGATCGTGAGTTGAACGTACTGTTCGGGCTGTTCTCGATCCCGAAAGACACGGTGGACCTGCTACTGCCGTCTGAAGTAAACGAAGACACATCGAGCAACGAGCTCGACGAGAGGGAGCACTGACATGAATCCATGGATTGGCGCAGCGATCGCGATGGCCGTCGGCATCGTCGTCGGCACGATCGCGTCACGCGTCGTTGCAAAGGTGCTGGGGCGCAGCAAGGTCGATGCGCTCCGCGAGTCCGCAGCACCGCTCGCCGGGCTTGCGTTGTCGGTCGGTGTGATCGTTGGCCTGCTCGTGGCGCTGGGGTTCATCGCCCCTGACGAGTTGGACCAACTCGGTGACGACGCGATTGCGTTCCTCCCCAAAGCAATTGCCGCCCTGGTGATCGTGATCGCAGCGAACGTGGCCTCGACCTTCGCCGCCGCAGCGGTCGCTCGATCGCTCGCGGGCACCGGTGCCGCGGCTCGCTTCGCCCCGATCATCACGAAGTTTGCGCTCCTCGGTGGAGGTGCGATCATCGCTGCAGGCCAGACCGGAATCGACACCGTCGTCGTGAACATCGCCGTGGCCGCAATGCTGTTCGGCGTTGCATTGTCGCTGGCCATGCTCACCGGCTTGGGCGGCCGACAGGTGGCTGGCGAGTTGGCGGCCGGGCGAGCGTGGCGCTCGTCGCTGCGATCGGGCGATCGGATTCGTGCGGTGGTCTCCGGTGCTGGACGCGGTGATGAAGCTCCTGCGGCTCTGGTCGGCGTGGTGGTGGATGTGCACCCGACCGCGGTCGAACTCGATGCTGGCGGCACGACCGTGTTCGTTCCCAACTCGCGGTTGCTCGATTCGATCGTCGAACGCGATCGCCCTGAGCCAGCTGATGCGGAGGCCGAACTCGAACGCCGTTGATGCGGTCGCGAAGTTTTTCGGTATCTCGCGACTTTCTGCTCTCACCGTTCGTCCCCTACGTGATGACACGACAACTCGACAATCAGAACCGGGACGAGGCTTCACTCGAAGGAGTGGAACACCGGATCTTGGAAGATGATCAGCGTCGCAGTGGCGAGTTTCTTCGGGACTTCCTGTCGAGGCATCGTGTCGACGCTCCCGATTCGTCTGTCGAGAATCCGACCACCGGAAGCGCCTGATGACGAAGATGAATCGCCACCTCACCAATCGCAGCGATTGCCTGCCGGCCGTTCGGCCGCTCGCCGAACTGTCTCTCCAGATCTCCTTGCCGACCTCACCTCACCATCCCTCCCGTGTGACCAAGGTCGGCTCGGACGGCGGCAACGGGCCCTTGCGGCCCGTTGCTGCCTCTCTCGCGGCGGTGCCCTCGTCGCTCGAGCTTCGAAAACTGCGCTCGGGTGACAAAATGTCGACTCGGTCGTCGACTGCCCGTGTGATGCCGATACATTTCAACTGTTCGCCTCGTCTGTCTCTCCTCACCATCCCTCCCGTGTGACTGAGACCGACGTGGAAGACGGCAGCGGGGCCTTCGGGTCCCGCTGTTGTCGTTTTCGGCGCCTTGTGGTGGGCTCTGCTCCGGACCGGCCAATTCCCGACTTGTGGGGTCGGGAATCACCTGTCTATGGTGTTTGCCATGAGCGACCAGTGGGGATTCGAAACCAAGCAAATTCACGTCGGGGGAGAACCAGACCCGACCACCGGTGCGCGGGCGGTGCCGATCTACCAGACGACGTCGTTCGAGTTCCAGAACTCGGATCACGCAGCGAACCTGTTCGCGCTGGCCGAGGTCGGCAACATCTACACCCGGATCATGAACCCCACCCAGGGTGCGCTCGAAGCTCGCCTCAACGCGCTCGAGGGTGGCTGCATGACCGCCATCGGCCTGCCGGGTGCGCTCGCGGTGAGTTCGGGGCAGTCGGCCTCCACGCTCGCAGTCATGAACGTTGCCGAAGCGGGCGACCACGTCGTGGCGTCACCGTCGCTGTACGGCGGTAGCTACAACCTGTTGCACTACACGCTGCCGAAGATGGGTATCGAGGTCACCTTCGTGGATGATCCTGATGACCTCGAGCAGTGGCGTGCGGCTTCGAACGATCGCACCAAGTGCTTTTACGGCGAGGTGATCCCGAATCCGAAGAACGACGTGTTCGACATCAAGGGTGTCAGTGGCGTGGCTCATGAGGTCGGCGTGCCGTTGATCGTGGACAACACCGTTGCCACCCCGTACCTCATCCGTCCGTTGGAGCACGGGGCCGACATCGTCGTGCACAGCTTGACCAAGTTCATCGGCGGGCACGGCACGTCCATCGGCGGCGCGATCATCGACGGTGGCACGTTCGACTACGGCAACGCCGAACGCTTCAAGAACTTCAACGACCCGGACCCGAGCTACCACGGCCTGGCCTACTGGCCGGCTCTGGGGCACGGCGCGTACATCATCAAGGCACGCGTGCAGCTGCTGCGCGATGTTGGCATGGCGATCTCGCCGTTCAACGCGTTCATGTTCCTGCAGGGTCTCGAAACGCTCAGCCTGCGTATGGAGCGGCACTGGTCGAATGCGCACGCCGTCGCAGAATTCCTCGACGCTCACGATCAGGTCGAGTCGATCAACTATTCGGGACTCCCGTCGAGCCCGTGGCACGAGCGTGCAACCGAGCTCGGTGGCGGCAAGGGCTACGGCTCGGTGCTGGCGTTCGAGATCAAGGGCGGCCACGAAGCGGGCAAGAAGTTCGTCGAAGGACTCACGCTGCACAGCCACGTGGCCAACATCGGCGATGCGCGCAGCTTGGTGATCCACCCCGGATCCACCACGCACAGTCAGCTGACGGCTGAAGAACAGGTGTCGAGCGGTGTCACCGCCGGCCTCGTGCGCCTCTCGGTCGGCCTGGAGTCGATCGACGACATCCTCGCCGACTTGCGCGAGGGTTTCGCCGCCGCAGCGAGCTGAACGTCAGACCAGCGCGTCGCTCATGGAGCGACAGGTGATGCCGAGCGACACGGCATGAGCGGAATCGAGTGTCACATCGCCGGGTCGGGTCACACCTGACTCGGCGATGGTCGCACTCGGGAACCGTGGAGCCGACGCTCCCAGGTGGCGTGCGCATGCGAGTGCGTAGTCGAGTCGGGAGAGGCGCTCCGGTCCGGCCACGTGGAGAATGCCGTTGATCTTGCGCTGCTGCGCCACGGTCGAGATTGCGGCGGCAACGTCGTCCGCGTGTGCGGGGCACCGGAACTCGTCGGTGAAGAACGTCATCGGCGATCGTCCGGTGTGCAGAGAACGCTGCATCTGTTGTTGGAACTCGGACAGGTGGTCGGTGCCGTACATCAACGACGTGCGGATGATCACGGCGTTCGGGGCGATCGACGCAACCAGCCGCTCGGCGTCGCGCTTGTCCACTCCGTATTCGGTGACGGGGTCGGGCACATCGAGTTCTCGATATGGCGTCGGCCGTCCGGCAAACAGTGCATCGGTCGACATGTGCACCAAACGTGCCTTCGCCGCAACCGCTGCTTCGGCCACATGGCGGCTCCCGTCGACGATCACCCGTCGTTCCTTGCGGTATGCGAGATGCACCACAACGTTGGGCTTCCATCCGGTGATGGTGTCGAGAACGCGCGCTCGGTTCGTGACATCCATCGACAGCGACGACGGAGCAATGATCTCCCAGTCGTTGGACGCCGGGCCTCGAACGAGGTGGCGACCCAGAAACCCGGACGCGCCGGTCACCAACATCACCCGGCGCTTGCGGTGCAGTCTCACGCACTCAAGCTACGCCGGGTGGGGTGGGTCCGCCCCGGTGGGTGCACGGAGCGATAGACAATCCGGGTGCCGATCTTTCATGCGATCGTTCTGGGTCTCGTGCAGGGCTTGTCGGAGTTCTTGCCGATCTCGTCGAGCGGTCACCTGCTGCTGGTGCCCTGGCTGTTTGGCTGGGAGGACTTCGATGGTGAGCAAGGAGCCTCGGTCAAGAAGACGTTCGATGTAGCGCTCCATCTCGGCACGTTCGTTGCGGTGCTCGGGTACTTTCGCAACGACGTCATCGCGTACGTTCGCGAGGGCACCAAGCTGGTCTTTTCGCGTCAGAAGCCGACGACGCTCGAAGGTCGCCTCGCGTGGTTCTTCGTGTTGGGAACAGTTCCGGCTGCCGCGATCGGAGCGCTGTTCGAAGACGTCATCGATGAGGCACTCGGCACGCCACTGATCATCGCGATCTCGCTGATCGTGTTCGGTGTGCTCCTCGGTTGGGCTGACCGTGTGGCTGGTAAGCGCAAGCTCGAAGAGTTCCGAGCGCCTGATGCGCTCAAGGTCGGGGTGGCGCAAGCGTTGGCGCTCAACCCGGGGACCTCGCGCTCGGGTATCACGATCACGGCGGCGCGAGCCATCGGGTTCGATCGGGATTCCGCAGCGCGCATCAGCTTCGTGATGTCGTTGCCCGTGATCGCAGGTGCGGTGTTCGTGAAGGGGCTGGGTCTGCTCACCGATCCGGTCGACAGCGACTTGTACATCCCCATGGCCGTCGGCATCGTCACTTCGTGTGTATCGGGCCTGGCCGCCGTGTGGGGGACGCTGCGACTGATTCGCACTCGCAGCTTCATGCCGTTCGTGATCTACCGCATCGCTGCTGGAGTTCTGGTGCTCGTGTTGATCGCCACGGGCGTGCGCTCGGGCGCTGCCTGATCACGCCAGGAACACGATGGCCGCCAGGCGCTGTTGGGCGGCTGCGGACACGGCGGCGGCAACATCTGCGTCGACGGCGACGAACACCACGTCGTGTTCGAGGTAGACGATTCGTCCTGCCTCGGCGAGCACGAGCCCTTCGCTGTGCACTGCAACGTCGAGTCCGACGCTCAGGCCGTCGAGTCCAGCAGCGAGGAGCCCATCCTGGATCGGCACCACGACGTCGCTGCTCGAAGCCGCCGCTGCTGGTCCGCCAGCGCTGGCGATATCGGCGTTCGTGATGACCTCGCCGGCGGTGATGTGCTGACGGACCAGGGTGCCCGGAGCGATCTCCAGCGTCGCGTCGCGAGGGATTGCCACCGTGGGGAGCTCGCGCATTCGAACGGTGAGCTCGTCGCCCGGCTCGTGCTCGTGTGCAGCCACGAGCACGGTCTGGAGGTCGGTCCATTCGGCGCGAGCTGCGTCTACTGCCTGCAGTTGGCCGAGGACCAACCATCCGGTCGCAGCGGCGGCGAGTCCCGCTGCCAGCCAGCGAATCCAAGGTCGGCGGGCGAGTGCGAGGCGCAGCGCCGGGCCGATTCGGTCACGTCGAAAAACCATGAGTGCTCCTGTCGATCGAACATCGAGAGGAGGGAGCCGGTCCCCGGAGCGTATCCGGTGCTGAACGCAGCAGCAGCTGGGTCAGGGCACGTGAGGGAGTGCGGCGACGAGTAGCCGCTTGACGTTGTCCACGTTCTTGCCGACCACCGCCATCACGGCCTCCATCGTGACGTGCTCACCGCTGTTGGCCTCGCCAGCGTCGCGGTCGGTCACCAGGGCAATCGATGCGTAGCGAACACCGGCTTCGGCAGCGAGTACCGCCTCGGGATGGCCGGTCATATTCACCACGTCCCAACCCATTGCGGTGAACCACTGCGACTCGGCGCGAGTGGAGAACCGAGGGCCCTGGATGACCACCATCGTGCCGCCGTCGTGAACGGTGACCGAGGGAACGGATCGACCGGCTTCTACGAGCGCGGCTCGAAGGTCAGCGTCGTAGGGGTCGGCGAACGGTTGGTGATGGACCGGGCCGTTCGAGCCGGGAAGGCCGTTGTCCGCGCCGGCGTCATGAAAGGTGTTCGCTCGTCCCTGCGTGCGATCCACCAACTGGTCGACCACGACGAAGTCGCCGATGTCGAGGCCAGGTTGGAGTGAGCCGACCGAGCAGGGTCCGATGATCGAACGCACGCCCAGCGAGGCCAGAGCCCACACGTTGGCCTGGAACGGAACACGGTGAGCAGTGAACCGATGCCCACGTCCGTGGCGAGCGAGGAACGCCACTCGCCGCCCGGCCAGCATGCCGACCCGCACCGGTGCAGCCGGTGGGCCGAACGGCGTGTCGACATCGATGTCGATGGCATCGTCGATGAAGTCGTAGAAACCGGATCCGCCGAACACGCCCACGTCGGCGCCGTGTTCGGCAGCCAACTCGTGGGGTGGGACCTGCACGTTCAGCTCGAGGAGCTGGAGGAAGAACCCGACGAAGAGCCCGAAGAGCTGCTCTTGGAAGCAGCACTCGATGACGAGTCGGACGACGTCGACGAGGATTCCTTTGCAGGCTTCGAGTCCCCACTCGAGCTGGTACTCGAGGACGATGGATCAGAGCTGGAGTTCGATGAGGAGTCGGTCGTGGACCCGGGCGGGGTGCTCGCACTGGAGCCCCGATTGTCGGTCTTGAAGAAGCCGGATCCCTTGAACGTCACCCCGACGGGCTGGAACACCTTCTTCACGGCGAGTACGTCGCCGGAGTCAGGGTGGGCATATTCGGTCAGCGAGTCGTCGGAGAACGCCTGCTGGACCTCGATGGTCTCGCCGGTCTCGACGAATTTGTAGACGTACGTGGGCACGGTCGAAAAGATAGCGTCCGACGGATGCAGGTACGCAGTGCAGTCATTCCCGCGGCAGGGCTCGGAACTCGTTTCCTGCCTGCAACGAAGGCGGTTCCGAAGGAATTGTTCCCGATTGGTGACCAACCTGCGCTCCAGGTGGTCATCGATGAAGCCCTCGGCGCAGGCATCGATCACATCGTGATCGTGTCGAGCCGTTCGAAGCCGGCGGTCGAGGAGTACTTCACTCCGAACGCCGAGTTGCTGGCCGGTCTGGATGAGAAGGGGAAGACCGAAACGGCTGAGCGACTCCGTTCGATTGGTCGGGATTGGCGGGTGTCGTTCGTGTATCAGGACGATCCAAAGGGCCTCGGCCATGCTGTCGGGTGTGCCCGCTCTGCGGTGGGCGACGAGCCGTTTGCGGTGATGTTGCCCGATGAGATCATGTCGTCGTCGAGCTTGCTCGCACAGATGAACGGTGTCTGTGCCTCGACCGGTGGCAGCGTCGTTGCTGTCGGGGAGGTCGCCCCGCATGAGGTCAGCTCGTACGGCGTGATCGACCCGTCGGGACCGTTGTCGGACGATGGCGTGATTCCGGTGAAGGATCTCGTGGAGAAGCCGCCGATGGATGAGGCGCCGTCGAACTACATCATCACCGGCCGATACGTGCTCACTGCCGATGCGTGGGACGAGATCGATGCACTCGCGCCCGGGCGCGGCGGTGAGCTGCAGCTGACCGATGCACTCAAGGCGCAGGCCGCTCGCTCGCCGTTCCACGCGGTGCTGTCCGATGTTGGTCGCTTCGACACCGGCAACCCGCTCGGATTCCTCACCGCATCGATTCAGCTGGGTCTGCTCAACCCCGAGCTGAAAGACGACCTCCGCTCGTTCCTCGACACGCTCTGAGTCACCGTTCGTTACGAGCCAGGCCCGTAACGAACACGGCGTTCGTTACGAGCCAGGCCCGTAACGAACGGTGGCGGCTTAGTTCAGACGCGGCGGAAGAGCTCGGGTTCGTCCTGCACGAGCCCGTACTGGTCGACACGGAATTCGATCGCCGTCCCGGTGCGGACGTGGGTCTTGCGCCACAGCCCGCTGCCGAGGTTCTCGTAGCGCTGCTTCACGGAAATGACCCCGAGGGTTTCCACGTCGACGAGGGCGACCGTGACGTCGGCGCCGTGGCCTTGCTCCAACTGGAGGCGGCGGATCGGCAGCGTGTTGGTGAACGGGGTGCTGTGGAGGTCGATGTCGCTGCAGCCATCGAGCTCTGGGCGATGGGCGCCGTTGATCTCGCCCCACCGGTCGGAGCCGTCGTTGCCGAGCCAGAGGTCGGGTTCGTCGGAGTCGCGGAACAGAAGGAACTGACGAACCTGCCAGGTCGCAGACAGTCGAATCACATACGACACGGCTTCGCGGCCGACTTCGCCGAGCGCAGTCCAGCCTTCGTTCTCCCACCGCAAGGTGACGGTTTCGTCCCCGTCCTCACCCCAGGTCTGCCATCGGGCGGTGTAACCGTCTGCTGGAAATGCCGTCAACGCCGTCGTCACCGGATCGAGGTTAGAAGCTCTGCTCGAGGTTCGGCTCGTGCAGACCCCTGGATACCGTGACCTCATGACGCCGTTGGAAGACGCCCAGAAATTCGTGTTGGGGCAGTGCCCGCGGAAGCCGCCGATCGAGGTGGATCGGCGGCTCGCCGGTGGGCTGGTACTGGCCGCTCCGGTGGTGGCGAGCGAGATCGTTCCACCATTCGACAACACGGCGGTCGACGGCTACGCCGTGCAGGCGGGCGATGTGGCCACCGCATCGCAGTCTCCCGTCGACCTCGTGGTTGTTGGAGAGATCGCGGCGGGGGCAGCACCGGACCGTGCGTTGGAGTCGGGGGAAGCGATTCGGATCATGACCGGAGCGCCGCTGCCCGAGGGGTGCGATGCAGTGGTGATGGTCGAGGACTCCGAGCGCCTCGGCGTCGATGATGCTGGAGTCGAGCGGGTGCGGCTCTCGGCAACGGTCCCGGTCGGCGCAGCGATCCGCAGTGCTGGTGATGACGTCCAGGTCGGTGACGAGATGTTCCCGGCTGGCGTTCGCATCACACCGGCCATCGAGGCGGTCCTCGCGAGTATCAATGCCCAGACGGTCAGCGTGTACCCGCGAGCCCGCGTGGCGGTGCTGTCGACCGGCGATGAATTGATCGAGGACGGATCGCAACTGGAGATCGGTCAGATCCGCGAGTCGAACAAGACCATGCTGGCGGCGATGTTGGCCGAGGCTGGCTGCGAGGTGGTCGACCTGGGAGTGGTGCGCGACGACGAGGACGAACTCGAACGTGTGCTGCGCGGTGCGGCAGTCGATTGCGATGCCATCGTGTCGAGCGGCGGGGTGTCGATGGGCGACTATGACGTGGTGAAGGCCGTGCTCGGTCGGATTGCCGACATGACGTGGATGCAGATGGCGATCAAACCGGCGAAGCCGTTTGCTTTCGGAACGCTCGCACGCGCTGACGGTGCGTCGGTGCCGATCTTCGGACTCCCGGGCAACCCCGTGAGCTCGCTGGTGAGTTTCGAACTGATGGCGCGCCCGGCGTTGCGGCGGATGATGGGGCACACGCGTCTGTCCCGTACGAGCTTGGTCGCAATCGCCGACACCGAGTTCCGGCGCAATCCGGACGGCAAGGTTCACTTCGCTCGCGTACACGGCGAGTTCGGCGACGACGGCCGGTATCACGTGCGGCCCGTTGTCGCTCAAGGAAGCCACCAGCTCTCAGCAACGTCCACAGCTGATGCGATGGTGGTGCTGCCCGATGGGGATGGCCTGCCGGCTGGAGCGGATGTGGCTGTGCTGTTGCTCGGCGACGTGTCGTGAGGACTGGTCTGCTGGGCTACTGATCGCAGCCGTTGCCGACGGCGGGGATCGCTGTGGCAGCAGCGGTGCCGCTCGTGGTCGGGTCGATGATCCAGCGTTCGTCCTGATCGTCGATCAATCCGAACTGGACGAGGTCGCCGATCGTCGACGGGTTCACCTCGTTGAGCACGAAGTAGGTCTCGATCGCCACGTCGAGGACGCGCTTGTCATAGCTGCAATCGAACACTTGCGTCTCAGCGATCGCCTCCGCGCCGATGTTGCCGATCGAGTTGTCGTCGCTGGTGGTGATGGGCGCGGTGAGGTCCACGCCATCGCAGGGCCCGCCCGAGATCGGAGAAAACAGGTTGGACACGACGCCGACCCCGTCGTCGATCACCCAGTTCGCTGGTGCCTCGACCAGATAGCCCGGTACGAGGTCGTCGAAGCTGGTGGGCGATGTGCTGTTGTCGATGAAGAACGCTTCGCTTGCCGTCTCCAGTGTCTTGGCGTCGACCTGGCACGCCTCGGCCTGTCCCACTTCGGTGTCGTCGCCTTCGTAGGCATCCACCAGAGCGTCGCGGGCGATGCTCGAACACGAGGTCGTGGCAAGGCCCGCGACCACGAGGCCGAAAATGAAAGGGCGGCTGCGCATGTCAGTTGATCGGCGCGACGATGGTCCGTCTTGAGTTCGTTGCCGATTCCGAGGCTGGTTGGGTGAGGCCGGGGTCGTAAGCTCGCGCCATGGCTGTTGACCATCAGGACCTCGTCGATCCGTTCGGGCGGGTCATCGAGGATCTCCGGATCTCCATCACCGATCGCTGCAACTTCCGCTGTACGTACTGCATGCCCGAGGAAGGCATGACCTGGCTCGACCGATCACAGGTCATGTCGTTCGAGGAGATCGAACACCTCGCTCGGATCTTCGTCGAACGATACGGCGTGCGCGGGATCCGCCTCACCGGCGGAGAGCCGACGGTGCGCGCCCACCTCCCGGTGCTCGTGCGCAAGCTTGCGGCGCTCGAGAACGAGCACGGGCCGATCGATCTGTCGATGACCACCAACGGTGCAACGATGCGCCTGGTCGCTGCCGGGCTCCGTGACGCGGGTCTCAAGCGAGTCAACATCAGCCTGGACACGCTCGACCGCGAGAAGTTCCATCGGATGACACGGCGCGACCAACTCGACAACGTGCTCGACGGCATCGTGGCGGCGCAGGAAGCCGGGTACGAGCCCGTCAAGATCAACGCCGTCATCGAGCGTGGTGTGAACGATGACGAGATCGTTGCACTCGCCACCTACGGGCGTGAACAGAACGTCGAGGTGCGCTTCATCGAATTCATGCCGCTCGACGCGACCGGACACTGGATGAATGACAAGGTCGTTGGCCAAGACGAGATCGTCGAAGCAATCAACGCGGTGTACCCGATCGAGGTGATGCCCGCGCGTGGAGCGGCGCCGGCCGATCGGTTCCGGTATCTCGACGGCGGCCTCCATGGCGACGCTGCATCGCCCGGCGCCAAGATCGGCATCATCCCCACGGTCACCAAACCGTTCTGTGGTGACTGTGACCGAGTGCGGCTCACGTCGGAAGGGGACTTCCGGACTTGCCTGTTCGCCACGAAGGAGTTCGGGTTGCTCGAGGCGCTGCGCGCTGGTGAGTCAGATGATCAGATCGCTGCGCGCATCGAGGCGGCCGTTGCAACGAAGTGGGCGGGGCACCAGATCAACCAGGTGAACTTCACTCGTCCCTCGAAGTCCATGTCCCAGATCGGTGGCTAGTCGGGGCTAGAAGCCGAGGTCGCTGTAGGCCCGGAACCTGCGTGCCACCACGTCGTTCCCGATCACTTCCACGCCGGCGGGCCGGTCGCCGTTGCGGCGCCACAGCCACATCTGCAGATCGTGGGCGCGGCCGCGGATCGCTGCGTCGCCCTTGCGGTGTTCCCGGGTGAACGAGCAGTTGGGCTCCTTCACGCTCGCGACGAACCACTCGCCGCCGGCGGTGTCGGCGTCGGTCGTGTCCGTGCAGTGCAGGTGCACGGTGCCGCCGACCTTCATCTCTCCTTCACCACGGCGGTGGCCCATGAACCACATGAGGAACTCGTCGATGCCGTCGGCTGCGACGTTGGTGGGAATCTCGTAGTCGGTGCCGACGGCTCGTGCGAGATCCCACCGATGGACCGCTGACTCGTGCGTCATGCGCCGACTCACCCAGGCAACGTCGAGCTTCGAGCCGGCCCAGGACCACGCCGGCTGAGTCGTTGGTGCGACCCGAAGCGCGCTGTCCAATGCCTGGTGGGTGGCGGCCAACCACTCGACGAGCTCATTGCCCGTCGACCCGGTGCGGCCTTCGATGGTCTGCAGCTTGCCGCGATCGGTGATGCCGTTGCCGACGACGTGGCTCCAGAAGTTCCAGCAGTCAGCCATGTGGTCCGCAATGTCGCCGACCGTCCACCCGGGACACGACGGAACCGGGGTGGCGTGATCGTTGGAGCGAACCATGTCGATGAATGCCGCTCCGTTCGCAGCCACCACGTCAACGGGATCGAATGAGAGCTCCATCACGCGAACGGTACCGCTCGACCGGCGCGACAGGTGCGGCTACCGTGCCACGTGCATGAGCGATCCAGAATTCACCCATCTCGATTCCCTCGGACGGGCCCGCATGGTGGACGTGACGCCGAAGGAACCAACGCACCGGCGCGCTGTTGCCCGCTGCAAGGTCATGATGCAGGCTGAGACCATCGCGGCGATCGTGAACCGTGAAGTGAAGAAGGGTGATGTGCTCGCGGTTGCTCGCGTTGCTGGGATCATGGCGGCCAAGCGCACGGCCGACACGATCCCGCTGTGTCACCCGTTGATGATCGCGAGCGTGTCGGTCACCTTCGAGTTCGAAGACGATCACATCGCCATCGAGGCACACGTGGATTGCGTGGAGCGAACCGGCGTCGAGATGGAAGCGCTTCATGCGTGCAGCGTCGCTGCGCTCACCGTGTACGACATGTGTAAGTCGGCTGACCGGGGCATGGCAATCACCGATCTTGCGCTGTGGGAGAAGACCGGCGGACGATCCGGCACGTACCGGCGCGAAGTGCAAGCTGGCTGATTTTTCGCTCGTCGACTGGTCTCCACTGGCCCAATCGGGTGTTTCGGTGAGGTGACGCGAGACACGCTGGTCGTTGCATCACTCGTCACAAACGTCATAGACTCGTCATACTTGCGAAGCGGGCTGGTCCAAGCGACCTGAATTCGATCCTCTCCGCACACACCTCTCACGTATCTCACATGGCTCAACTCATCTTGCTCGTCGTGGCAGCCGCTTGGCTCGCCGTCCTCATCCCCCCGATGCTTCGCTCGCGCGTCGAGAACCGTCCCAATTCCTCGGTCACGGATTTCCGCCGTCAGCTCACGAAGCTGCAGAACACCGCAACCCCTCCACGTGGAGCGGTGCGCTCCATGGGGCGTCCGCTCACCGAGTCGCCACTGTCTCGCCCCGTCGCTGCGGGCCGGCCGGGTCAGCCACAGTTGCGCTCGGGCGTCACCCGCCATGCCACGGCGTCGGAGCTCGCTGCGCAGCAACGCAGCGACGCGCCCACGCGCAACAATCTCGAACGCCCGGACGAGCCGCGCTTTCGTAGCCACGGTGACCCGACCGGGGGCCAGCGCCGTCCGGCTCAGCGCCAGGTTCGTGCACGAGATGATCGCAGTCACGGTGACCCGACGGGAGGGCAGCGTCGTCAACGCGACACTCGGCCATACCGTGACGAGCATGGCCACGATGAGGCCCGCTTCCGCGACGAGGCACCCGTTCGCACGGCGTCGGGTCGTCGCACCCACGGAGACCCGACCGGTGGGCAGCATCGTCCATCGAATGCCACGGGTGAGATGCGCACCCCCGCGAAGCAGCGTCGGATGAACATCATGTTCGTCTTGGTGGTCACCACGGCCTGCGCGCTGTTCCTTGCGGCCACCACGTCGTCGGACGTGATGCTGTACGCCTTCGTGTTGTCGTTCATCAGCCTGTGTGGCTACATCTGGATGCTTGCCCAGGTCCGTCAGCGCGAAGCCACCGGCTCGTATGACGGCTGGATGGATTCGTACTGACGCTGCCGATTCGTCCGGACGTCTGGGCGATCCGTCGTGGTACCGATACACTCCCGAACTCCTCGGGGCTATAGCTCAGTTGGTAGAGCGCGTCGTTCGCAATGACGAGGTCAGGAGTTCAATTCTCCTTAGCTCCACTCCGAGACGTCTGGACGTTCGTCGCTTCGGCGAACGTCCAGAGTGTCCAGGGTGTCCAGAAATGTTGTCTCCGGTGGGCCGGACAGCGGCCACACGGCAGTGACGTGGCGCTCGCCCTGGTCGGTGAGTGCAAGCTCGGTGTGCGTGAGTGACCGGGCGCCCGACACTCGATTGCCGGTGGGGCGAGGGGTAGGTTCGGGACATGGCAGCAAGGGCCGACCGTCAGCTCGAAAACCGCAGCTTCGTCAGCTACATCGACAAGTCGCGGGAGTACTACCAGGCGCAGGGCTACGAGCACCCCTACCGGTGGGCTGCGTTCGACGAGGTGCCGTTCACTCCCGCAACGAAGCCGCTGGCCGACTCGCGGGTTGCGGTCGTGACCACATCGTTTCTGCATCATCACGAGTCCGCTTGGGGCGCCCCCGCCACGGACAAGGTCGTGTATCACCATCCAGTGAGCGACGCGCCTGAGCGGATGTTCACCGCCGACCTCTCCTGGGACAAACAAGCAACGCACACCGACGACACGGAGTCGTTCTTGCCGTTGCGGGCGCTGGCGTCGCTCGTCGAGTCCGGCACGATCGGCTCGGTGAACGAGCGGTTCTTCGGGGTGCCCACCGAGTACAGCCAGCGCAAGACGGGCCTCGATGCCGATCAGATCGCCTCGTGGTGCGAAGAGGACGGCGTCGACATCGCGCTACTCGTTCCACTTTGACCTGTATGTCACCAGACCGTGAGTCTGGTTGCGCGCCGGTTGGAAGCTGCCGGCATCGTCACCGTGGTCGTGGGAAGTGCGCGAGACATCGTCGAAGAGGCCGGCGTGCCGCGGTTGCTGTTCGTCGACTTCCCGCTCGGCAATCCCACCGGCAAGCCCGGCGACGCAGCGATGCAACGATCGATCGCGGAACTCGCACTCGATGTGGCATCGAGCGCGATGGTTCCGCGCACGACGGTCCAGGCGCCGCAACGGTGGGGGAGTGACGACTGGCGAAGCGCCTTCATGGCGGTGGGCGAACACAATCGCGACGAACTCGCCCGCGCTGGGGTGGCGCGCCGCACCCATCAGGCCGGAGGCGGCTGACCGAACCGGTGCGCGGCAGTGCTCGTTGGGGTCGTGGCGACGCGGTGAAGTTCGATTGTTCCGGAGGAGTTCTCCATCGGTTGGTGCTTGCGGGAGTAGACAGTGGGGATGAGCGAACCCGCTGTCATGCCCGGTTGTGAGCCGTTCTCCCACGTGGGCGAGCGTTCGGTCGGAGCGTTGGTGATCCACGGCTTCACCGGGAACCCGTCATCGATGACTCCCCAGGCCACAGCGTTCGCCGCAGCGGGGCTGCACGTCGAGCAGCCGCGGCTGCCCGGCCATGGCACCACACTCGAAGACATGATGACCACCGATTGGTCGGACTGGTCCGGTGAAGCAGCCGCGGCCTACGACCGTCTCGCCGAGCGCGTCGACCACATTGTGGTGATCGGGCTCAGCATGGGCGGCACGCTCACGTTGTGGACCGGGCTCGAACGCCAGAGCGACCCAAAGCTCAAGGGTCTCATCTGCGTGAACGCCGCCACTGCACCACAGCCCGATGACGTGATGGCGATGGTGCAGGAAATGATCGATGAAGGCAACGACGCAATGCCCGGGATCGGCTCCGACATTGCCGACCCCGACGTGAGCGAGATCGCCTACGAGGGCACACCGCTCAGGCAGTTGATGTCGCTGTCGAACGACGGCCTCGCGCCCATCACCGATCGCTACGGCGAACTGAGCGTGCCGATGTTGGTCTTTTCGTCGGTCGATGATCATGTGGTGCCGCCCGAGAGCAGTGTGCATCTGCGCGACACCGCTGGTGGTGAGGTGGAGTTCGTCAGCCTCGAGCGCAGTTTCCACGTGGCGACGCAGGACTACGACCGCGACCTCATCAGCCAACGCAGCATCGACTTCATCGAGCGAGTCACGGCTTGACCATGGCACTCATTGCCTCCATTCCGAGCCCGTCGTTCAACTCGCTCGACATCGGGCCGCTCAGCTTGAACGTGTACGGGCTGATGATCGCGGCCGGCATCGTCACCGGCGTGTGGCTGTTCGGCAAACGCCTCGAAGCCCGCCGCTTCGGCAACTCTGACACGGCGAGTTCCATCGCAATCTGGGCCGTGATCGCCGGCGTGATCGGGGCACGGCTGTACCACGTCGCGACGGACTGGGACCGGTTTGCAAACAACTACGCAGACATCCCGAAGATCTGGGAGGGCGGCCTCGGTATCCCCGGTGGGCTGCTGTTCGGTACGGCGATGGGGTTCTACATGGCACGCGAGAAGGGTGTGCCGATCTCCATTGCCGCCACGTGTGCCGCGCCAGCGGTGCCCGTTGCCCAGGCCATTGGCCGATGGGGTAATTACTTCAACCAGGAGCTGTACGGTCGTGCCACCGACCTCCCTTGGGCGCTGCGGATCGACGACGAACATCTCGTCACGAACCCCGAGACCGGCGTGGACTTCTTGTCGGGCACCGCGTTCCACCCGACGTTCCTCTACGAATCGCTGTGGAGTGCCGCCACGGTGTTCGTGCTGCTGTACATCGACAAGCGCTGGCGGCCACGCGGCGGCTCGCTGTTCGGGCTTTTCGTTGCGATGTACGGCGTCGGCCGCTTCTGGGTCGAAGGATTGCGAGTGGATCCCGCCGACGATGTCGGCCCGTTCCGCTTCAACCAGTGGGTTGCGCTGGCAGCCATCGTGGTTGGGCTCGCTGCGTTCTTCATGTTGCGGAACCGGCTCGACCCTGAGCCAGCAACGGAGTCCGATGATCCGCTGGATGACGCTGACCGTCCCGATGCCGATGAATCACTCGACCGGACTGGCGACGACGAAGACGTCGATGACGTTGATGGTGCCGAAGCCGTTGACAACGAAGACAACGATGACGTTGATGGTGCCGACGCCGATGCGGCGTCAGCCGGAGTCGCGAAGGACGAGCTCGACGGGCAGGACGCTCGGTGAGTCGATCGGCTCGTTTTCTGTGAGCGCCACCAGAGCGCGCACCGCTTCGTGACCGAGGCGTTCGCGATCGATACGAATCGAACTGAGCGACGGAGTGAGTAGTGCGCCCATCTCGATGTCGTCGCAGCCGATGATCGCAACATCGTCAGGAATCGAACGGCCAGCGGCTCGCAACGCTTCGATCGCGCCGATCGCGATCACGTCGTTGTAGGCGAACACCCCGTCGATGTGCGGCGCCCGTTCGAGAAGCTGCGCCATTGCAAGGCGTCCGTTCTCGTAGGTCGGCACGACCGACTCGACGATTGGCTCCATGGCATCTGGGAGTGAGTCGACGAACGCCGGTTGGCGACGTCGGTGCCCAACCGGAGAGCTCGAGCTCGCGATCATCGCAAGGTGTTGGCACCCTCGGTTGAGGAGACGTTCGACAGCCAGCTGCGTGCCGCGGCGAAGATCCGACATGACCGATGTGGCGTTGGGGTGATCGATCACGGTATCGATCACCACCATGCGGATGCCCCGGTCGAGATAGTCGTGCAGATGGTCAGCGCCGCCGCCGGCCGGGAAGATGACCACGCCGTCAGGCGAGTGGGCGTCGAGGCGCGACAGCACGTCCTGTTCGGTGTCGACGCACCCGTTGCTCAGTGCGAACAGCATGGTCAGGTCAGCGGTGCGCGCCGCTCGCTGCACCGCTTCGGCAACCTCGGGAAAGAACGGGTCGTTCAGCACCGGTGCGATGAACGCAACGGTGTTGCTGCGCCGAGTGATGAGGCCGCGCGCCATCGCGTTGGGTCGGTAGTGCAGCTCGGTGACCGCCGCCATGACCTTGGCGCGGGTGGCTTCGCTGAACCCGCCCTGGTCGTTCACGACCCGTGACACGGTGCGTGGCGAAACGCCGACGACCGCTGCGACGTCGTGCAAGGTGGACGGCCGCGACGAATCGCGGTGCATCGTTTCGGTCACCGGCGATCACTCCGCTCGATGGTCGTGACAGGCGCCCGCATCGGACCGAATGGCTACCACGGCGGCTGGTGCTACGTCAACGTTGACGTGACGGGAGTCGTCGTACTACTGTCCCGATTGTTGTGAAGAAGGGGGAAGTTGGTTGCGTTCCGTCGGGGGCAACCGCATCACACGTATGACCACAGTCGAAGCTGCCACCACGCACGCTCGCACCGAGGCGCCAGCCTCGGGCGACCCGACCATTCCGTTGCTCGCAGCGGGCGCGCTCGCCACCGCCGCAGGCGTGTTCGCCACGGTCATGGCGCTGCTGCTGATGTTCGCCACGGACACGGTCGCCGATATCGAGAACCGGCCCGAAACCGAGTTCAGCGGCTTCGGCACCTTCTTGCTGATCTTCGGCTTGGGCCTGACCTATGGCGGTGTGCAGGCCACCCGCCGCCGCCCGACCGGCCGGTCGCTCTGCATTGGTTTGCCCTTCATCGTCGTGCTCGTCGGTGTGCTCGGGCTGTCGGGCGAGGGCGCTGCGTTCCGCTGGGCCGGAGTACTGCTCGTCCCCGTTCTGCTCGGCGGCGTTGCCCTGCTGTATGCCCGGGGGCAAGAGCACTCCGAGACCACCGCCCGCATCGGTGCAGGTGTTGCTACTGCAGCCATGCTTGCGCTGTTCCTCGTCTGGCACTCGAACGGCCGCTTCTTCCAGGTGACCGGCTTCGTCTTCGTTGCGCTCGCGGCTTCCGTCGGGGCGTACGTCGCTGCCCGTCGGTCCGAACTCCCACCG
>JBGCEY010000004.1:0-72097 GCA_045106645.1 Ilumatobacter sp. | reverse complement strand
ATTGGCCACGTCGAGCCCGGTCAACTCGGTCACGAGGGTCTGGAAGTTCAGGATCGCTTCGAGACGCCCTTGGCTGATTTCCGGCTGATACGGGGTGTACGCGGTGTACCAGGCCGGGTTCTCCAACACGTTACGAGCGATCACCGGAGGGGTGATCGTGGCGTGATAGCCCATGCCGATCAGGCTGGTGACGACCGTGTTCTTCGCAGCGATCGAGCGGAGCCGAGCAATCGCCTCGTCTTCGGGGACTGCTGCACCCAACGCCAACGGTTCCGCCGCTCGAATCGTCGCTGGCAACGTTTGATCGAGGAGTTGATCGGTCGAGTCGACGCCGAGCACCTCGAGCATTCGGGTCAGGTCATCGGGCGATGGGCCGATGTGGCGGCGAACGAATTCGTCGGTTTCGAAGAGTTCAGACAGGGGAGTGGGCACGGCGCCTCCGGGCGTGATGAGCCCCCGCTGTCAACGTTGCCTGAGAGTTTGTTCCCCGTCGGCGGATCACCTCCACCCCGTGGGGCGTGATGACCTCTTTCCAGCGTGCCTGCTTCGACCGGTCCGGGTGCCTGAGAGATTCCGGGGTGGTTGCTCCTTCGGCGCTGGCACGAGACCAGCTCTCCCGATCGAAGACGACGGCAATTCGATTGTCCTCCCAACCTACACAACGTGTCCGCCACCTTCGATGGTTTCCTCGCCAAAGTGTCCGCCACCTTCGATCGATCGAATGACGGTACGGCGTGCCACGATCTCACGATGAACGTCGGAACGACTGCTCTGTCCAACATCTTGCAGCGCGATCGCGTTTCGCTGGATGGCGAGTGGAACGTGATCGTCGACCCGTACGAAATGGGCTATGTCGGAATCCTCGAGCAACGCAACGACCGCGGTTTCTTCCGCGACCATGCACCGCGACATCCAGGCGACCGTGTGGAGTATGACTTCGACACGTCGCCCACCTTGCGAGTGCCGGGGGACTGGAACACTCAGGACGACCGGTTGCACTACTACGAGGGCACCGTCTGGTATCGCCGCAAGGTCTCGCTCCCTGCCGACCGGGCGGACGCCGGGCGGCTGTTCTTGCACATCGGAGCGGCCAATCACACCAGTCGGGTCTTCATCGACGGCAAGGAGTTGGCCACCCATGTCGGCGGATTCGGGCCCTACGCCGTCGAAGTCACCAACGCCTTGACGACCGATGAACACTCGCTGGTGATCCAGGTCGACAATCGGCGCGAACGTGACCGGATTCCGGCGATGCGCTCCGACTGGTGGAACTTCGGCGGACTCACGCGCTCGGTGGACCTCGTGTTCGTTCCCGACACGTTCTTGCGCCACGCCTGGATCACCATGAACCCATCGGGGCAGGTCGTGGGTGGGTTCGACGTGGAATCCGCAGCCGCTGGCGAGTCGTCGGGATCTGTCCGGTTGCAGATACCGGAACTCGACGTTGACATCGAGGTCGGCCGCGAATTCGAACTCGACATCGCTCCGGAGCGCTGGCACCCCGGCGCCCCGCGGCTGTATGACGTGGTGTGGACCTGCGGCGACGATCGCATCGACGACCAGGTCGGCTTCCGCACGGTGCGAACCGAAGGCGACCGCATCATCGTCAACGACCAGGTGACCTTCCTGCGTGGGATCTCCATGCACGCCGAGGCTGCGAGCGGTGGCCGCCGCTCCAGCGGCGCAACCGATGCTGTCGAGTTGTTCGATATCGCAGACGACCTGGGAGTCAACTTCGTTCGCCTGGCGCACTATCAGCATGACGAGCACATGGTCCGGGAGGCCGACCGTCGAGGCATTCTGACGTGGTGCGAGCTGCCGGTGTACTGGGGGATTGCATTTGGCGAGCAGCACGTTCTCGACAACGGGCTCGAACAGCTCGATGAGCTGGTGGAACGCGATCGAAGCCGAGCATCGGTCATCTTCTGGTCGGTGGCGAACGAAACCCTGCCGTCCCCTGAACGCACGGCGTTTCTCACGGCGTTGGCGAGTCACGCGCGAACACTCGACCCGACCCGGCTGATATCGGCTGCACTCCTCACGTTGCCGACCAGTGCGGAACAGCATCACATCGACGATCCTCTGGGCGAGGTGGTCGATGTCATTGCGATCAACCAATACCTCGGCTGGTACTACGGCAGCCGCGACACGATCGCGTCGACCACCTGGTCCACGCCGTTCAACAAGCCGGTGATCTTCACCGAGATGGGCGGCGGCGCCAAAGCTGGGCACCACGGCGACGCCGAGCAGATCTGGACCGAGGAATTCCAGGCTGCGCTGTATTCCGAGCAGGTGAAGATGGTCGATGCCAACCGCTCCGACACCGGACATGGCGTCGTTGCGGGATTGTCTCCCTGGATTCTCAAGGATTTCCGGGCCCCGGTCCGTGTCCTCCCAGGAATCCAGGATGGCTACAACCGCAAGGGGCTCGTGAGCGAGGAGGGCGAACGAAAACTCGCCTTCGAGGTCCTTCAGACGTTCTACGCCACGATCGACTGACGATCCAGACTGCGGGTCGGCCAATCAGTCGATCCGGACATCAGGCAAAGCTGCTCTGGTATTGCGGGCTGGTGTTGGCACAGTCGTCGATTGCCTTCACGTGCGGGTACGGGTTGATCGCCGCCCCACCGCCGGGGTGAATCTCGAAGTGCAGGTGCGGTGTAGCGCTCGACCCGGTGCTGCCGACGAATCCGATGACGTCGCCTGCCTTGACCTGCGTGCCGACCTTGATCCCCGGGGCAAACGATGCGAGGTGGAGGTACGTGAAGTACGTGCCGTTCGGCTGAAGGAGACGCAGTCCGTTGCCGGCGAGCGCTCCCGGCTGATCCCAGTACTGCAACGAGATCTCACCATCTGCCACGGCGTACAGCAGATTGCCCTGCGCTGCGATGATGTCGACGCCTTCGTGCTTGCGACCTCCGCTGCGTGGAGCGTGCCACGTGTCGCCAAAGAAACAGTTGCCCTGCACGGGGAAGCGTTCGAGGGTGAATGAACTGTTTCCGTTGTCGGCGGGGGTGTCATTGCCGTTCGGCGACGGCGTGGAGATGCCGACGCTGCCCGTCCCCAGCCCGAGGATCTGCGCACCACGCTCGGTCACGACACCGGTTTCGGCAATGTCGTTCACCGACTGGAACGCAATGAGCGCTGATTTCGTGGCGTTCCCGAAGACTCCGTCAGCTCCGCCACGAACCGTGAGGCCCGTGTCCTGCAGCGCCTGCTGGAGCTCTTTGACGAGTTCACCCGCGGACCCTGCGCTCAGGCCGACGTACGGGTTGGTCGATTCCGGGGTGTCTGCAGCCGGTGGCGTCGAGTCCGCCGGGGGAGCGGACTCGAACGGCTCGGGAGCCGACCCGGAGTCCAGACCGAGCTTGTCGATCGTTGCCTGATTGACCGTCCCGTCAGCGGTGACGCCCACGGCATTCTGATAGCTGGTCAGCGCGGTGGCGGTTGCGTTGCCAAAGACACCGTCGGCGCCACCACGCACACTCACGCCCGCAGTGATCAGGGCCTGCTGCACCGTCTGGACTGCCGTGCCGCGAGACCCGTTCTTCAAGCCGAGGTAGTCGCTGGAGGCCGGGGGAGGGGTGGGAGCGTCGTCGACACCGAGCTTGAGCAACTCTGCGCCACGGGCGCTCACCACACCGGTCTGGGACAGCGAGTTCACTCGTTGGAACGCTTGCAGCGAGGACTCGGTGGCGCCACCGAACACACCGTCGGCACCGCCACGTACGACCAGACCGGTCGACTGCAGTGCTTGTTGGAGTTCGACGACGAGGGGACCGCGAGCACCGCGAGCCAAGCCGACATACTCGTTCGCATCCGACGTCACCGGAGGCTCTGGAGTGACGGCAGGGGGAGTGTCGGTCGACTCGTTGCCGCTCGACCCCGCCACGCCGAGTTTTGCCGCGGTCGCAGCATTCACCGTGCCGGTCTCATCCAGGCCGTTCCAGCGTTGGAACTGCGTCACGGCACGCTCGGTGGCGGCCCCGTAGACACCGTCAGCCCCACCGGGTACGAACACGCCCGACGCAATCAGCTGTTCCTGCACCTGTTTGACCGCATCGCCCTGAGCGCCACGGGCCATTCCCGACGAGTCAACCGCACCGGAGTCCGAGCCTGATCCACCGCTGTTCGTTGCGAGTGCCGATGACGTGGACTCGTCCACGACGCCTGTCGCAGGCAGTCCCCGAGCATTCTGGAAGTTGATGACGGCCTGGCGGGTCACGGGACCGAAATCGCCGTCAGCTCCGCCGCGAACAGGGATTCCCGCGTTGATCAGGGCCTGCTGCAACGCTTGGACATCGTTGCCCTGGCTGCCGACCTGCAGTCCGGTGAAGGCCGATGCCACCAGTGGAGCTTGCAACGCCGAGCCCGGGGCCGCGGATGCAACCTGGCCGCCAGCTCCCCACGCCAACGCCGCGAGCGCAGTGGCGCACGCACCTCGTACCAGCAGCTTGCGACGCAGCCCGCGAACGGGTGCGACACGATCGATTCGTTTCATGGACGACGGTCCTCCTGCATGCAGAATGATTCGGCCCACCCGCGCTACGACTTAACTTTCCGGTCACATCCGGAGGTTCATTCCGTTCAGCGAATTCAGCCTCCTGAATCCCGCATCCTCACGAACCCCATACGTAGCAGGTCCCCGACGTTGCTCGGACAGTGTTGCCGACGTCAAGGAATTCTCTGGATCACCTCAAGACAATTGACATAACGGGCATTATCGGCGCTCCGCAGGAGCGCCGGGTGGGCGGGGCGTCTTCGACGCTGGGGCTCCGCCTGCTCTCTGCGGACCGCCGATAATGCGGGGCTTGCCCTCACGGCTGTGCTCGACGCTGTGTGGCTGCACCTGCCGCTTTGCGCCTATCTCACAGTGACGCAGCCGCAGCTTGCAGCTTGCAGCTTGCAGCTTGCGAATAATTACATCATGACGAATCTCTGGATGCTTGGATCTGGCGGCCTTGCAGGGGTGTTGCGGCGCTCACAATCAGATCCAATGCGTCACGGAGCTCGCGATTCGTCGGCGCCCCGACTGCGGCCAGGTCGCGCTGGGCGTCTTCGAGGGCCGTGGTGAGCACGTAGAGGTCGTCGCGCAGTGCATCCAGTTCTTCACGGCGGATCACGACCTCGTCGACATCGAGTGCCAGATCGGCGCCGCGCTGGCGCGACACCCAGTCCCATTGTCGGCACCGTTGACTACAGAACACTCGGGGCCTCCCGGGGCCATTGCTGCGAGCAACCGTTCCTCGACACCAGCGGCACCGAATCGCCGCTCCCCCGCCATCGGTGGCACGATCGGAATCTGTCATGACGTAAACATAGCAACGACGACACCTGCCCTTCGTCATCCCCGTTTCGCCATCCCCGTTCGTCATCCCCTTTCGCCACGAGCGATGCCAGACTCGGCGGGTGATCACCCTCCCTCCTGCTCCAGACCGTTCCGTCGCAAGCGACAATGCCGCTGGAGCGCACCCTGTCGTTGTTCAAGCTGTGGTCGATGCCAATAGCGGCCATGCACTCGCCTACGGCGCCGACCCGTACACCGCCGACTGCGAGCAACGATTTCGTGACCTGTTCGGTGCGGATGTGGTCACACGCCTCTGCTTCAACGGCACCGGCGCCAACGTCGCGGCGCTCGCCACGATGCTCGGGTCACTGCGCGGCCCGCACCACGCCGTGGTCTGCACCAACTGGTCCCACATCGACGCCGACGAGACCGGCGCACCCGAGCGAGTACTCGGCACCAAGTTGATCGACCTCCCATCACCGGACGCAAAGATCACACCGGAGATGATCGACGGCGTCGCGCACCTGCAGGGCGTCGTGCACCATGCACAGCCCGGAATCGTCTCGATCACGCAGCCAACAGAGCTGGGCACGCTGTACACCGCTGCAGAAATCACCGCGGTCTGCAACACCGCCCACCGCCACGGCATGCTCGTTCACCTCGACGGGGCACGCATTGCGAACGCGACAGCAGCACTCGGCGGCGACGCCGCAACACTGCGCAGCTTCACCATCGACGCCGGCGTCGACGTGGTGAGCTTCGGTTGCACCAAGAACGGGGCATTCGGGGCCGAAGCGGTGGTGTTCTTGAACCCCGACGTCGAGGCCGGATCAGAATTTGTGCGCAAGCAGGTGACTCAACTGCCGTCGAAGATGCGGTTTCTTGCCGCACAGTTCAACGCGATGCTGGCCAACGATCTGTGGATCGAACTCGGTGCACATTCCAACATGATGGCGACGCGTCTCCACGGACTGGTGAGCGGCATCGACGGCGTCGACATCGGGCCAGAACCCCAGGTCAACAGCATGTTTCCAACGCTGCAACCCACGATGATCGAGCCGCTTCGCGACTGGTGCTTCTTCTGGGATTGGGATCCGACCATCCACCAGGTGCGTTGGATGACCGCGTGGGACACCACACAGGAAGACATCGAGCGTTTTGCCGCAGGTGTACGCGCGCTGAGTCGCGCGTGACCGCTCTTGGTGGGATATCCAGGAGAAGTTCGTCACAGACAACAATTGACTGCCTGATCTATTTGCTCTACGCTCAGTCCTCGTAACGCACAGAAGTGCCGGCTGACCTGGGGAGAGCAGTCGCCACGTACTCGAAGGGGACCGAGTTTTTATGACGACGATTGACCTGCCGATTTCCATCGCAGATCCGGATGCTGATGACTGGATGAGCGATGGGGCCTGCAAAGGCCTCACCCATCTGTTCTTCCCGACGGCGGCGGAGCGCCCGCAGGCGCGTGAACGACGAGAAAATGCCGCTCAAGCAATCTGTGACAGCTGTGCTGTGCGTACCAACTGCATGGAGTTCGCCCGTGATCACCACGAGTACGGGTTTTGGGGTGGAGAGTCCGAGGACGAACGCCACGCTGCCGGCTATCGCCTGATCGCGCCGATCGGCGTGCGCGCCCGCGCCAGCTGATTGCAGCATCGCCGCAACCGAAACGCATCGATCAAGCCGTCTTCATCGAACCGGCTCAATCGAACCGGCTTAATCGAGTCGGCGGAGCTCACTGCGATACTGAGCGGCTCGCCGCACGTATTCCTGAGACCCCATGTCGATGTCTTCGCGTCGGGCGCGGCCCGGTTTGATCGTGGCAGGTGTACCCACCGCGATTGCACCGCTTGGAACTTCGGTGTCGTTGAGCACCACAGCATTTGCGGCCACGATCGACCCGGTGCGCACGACACATCGGTGCAACACCATCGAGGCATTCCCGATGAGCACATGATCTTCGATGGTGCATCCCTCGAGGTGAATGAGATGGCCGAGCACACAGTCGCTACCGACGATCGTCGGCCAGAACGGTGTGGTGTGGATGACAGCATTGTCCTGCACGCTCGTGCGATCTCCGATGGTGATCTCTCCCCCGTCACCACGCAGCACCGCCCCCGGCCAGACCGACGATTGCGCGCCGATCGTCACCGACCCGATCACGGTCGCGTCCGGATGCACGAATGCGTCCGAGCTGATGGTCGGTTCCTGGTCTCCGAGTGCGTAGATGGCCACGTCGACAAGGTACTGACATCGCATTGCGGACTTCGAACCGGTACGTTTGACATCTATGCCTCGCAGGATTGACATCGAACTGACGAGCACGCTCGCCGACGGCTCTTGGACATGGCGCGCTGCCGGTGCCCGAGCTCCCAAGGGTGTGCTCGACGGCGGGATTCTTCCCGACGGCTCGTCCGTCGGAGACGAGCTGAAGGTCGAGATCGAGCAGGGCATCGAGAGCATCGACGTGCTGTCGGTCATCAAGGGCCGCGAGAAGTCGTCCAGCAACCTGCTGGAACTCCTGCCGATCGAGGAGAACTTCCAAGCGGTCATCGAGACGCGCGCCAAGCGGGACCGCAACGATCGAGATGATCGTGGCGGTCGCGGTGGGCGTGGCGATAAGCGCGGCCGTGGCGACAAGCGCGGCCGTGGAGGCCGTGACGGCGACAACCGCGGCGGTGGCAATGGCGAGGGCCGTGGCGACAAGCGCGGGCCCCGTCGTCCCCATTTCGATCCGCCACCAGAGGTGCCCCAGCGGCCCAAGCCCAAGCGGTTGCGACCGGGCAAGGCTCGTCGTAACGAGGTCCTTGCGGAGCTTCCCGAGGAGCAGCGCCCCATTGCGGAGCTGGCAATCCAGGGCATGGCTGCGGTACGAACGCGCCTGGCGGATGACAACAAGAAGCTGGCTGCCGAGGGCAAGCCCACGATGCCCGAAGACAGCGTGCTCAAGATGGCAGAGGGATTGATTCCGAAGCTGCGCGTTGCCGACTGGCTCGATCGTGCTGATGCAGCGCAACGACAGATGGAGCATCTGGACCTGCGCGATCTGCGCAGCGTGGTGGCGGCGTCAGACGATCCGATCGTCGCCCGTGACGAGTCCACCCGTGAACTCGCGGCCAAGCTCAAAGAAGACCTGGTCAAGAAGCAGGAGCAGGAACTGAAGCTCTGGCTCGAAGATGTCGATGCTGCTCTCACGGTCGGCCGTTCGATCCGAGCACTTCGCCTGTCGTCGCAGCCGCCGAAGGCAGGGGTGATGTTCCCACCCGAGCTGGCGCGAAAGCTCGGCGAAGCCGCCACTGCTGGCCTCACGGCCGAGGACTCCTCGGATCGTTGGGCTGCAGTGATGGAAGCAGCGGCGTTCTCTCCGGTGCGCACGCTGGTCACCCCGGCTGCTCCCCCGTCGAGCATCACCGATGATCTCCGCAAAACTGCGCTGCGGCTCGGACCGCTGCTCCCCCAGATCGCTGCGCTGCTTGGTGTCGAGGTTCCCGCTGACGCACCGCGCCCCAAGCCCCTGCGGCCCGGACCACGCAAAGACAACAAGCGTAAGAAGCCCGCCGCTCAGGGGCAGAGCCAGGGACAGGGCGGTCGCAGCGACGACCGCAAGGACAGTCGGGGCCCCAAGCCGAGCGCGCCCGTGACGCCGCCAAACAGCGACGCTGCTGCGCCCGCTCCTTCGACAACGGAGACGACCGACGCGGCACCGGCTCCCGAGCCAGCCGCACCAGCGACTCCTGCATCCGACGCGGCACCACCCGAAGCTCCAGCTTCTGAGGCCCCGGCTCCAGCTTCTGAGGCCCCGACCCCTGAGGCCCCGGCCTCGGAGACCGCTGGCGGCGACACCTGAGCTGATTCGCTCGCGGCGTCCAGCGCGCCGTACCCTCAGTTCATGTCAGATGCCACGAACACCAACGTCACCTATGAAGCGCGCGGCCGTATTGGATTGATCACGCTCAATCGGCCAGAAGCCCGAAACGCCGTCAACGGCGACGTGGCCGAAGCCATGGAAGCCGCCATCGATCAGCTCGAGGGCGACGACGAGGTCTGGATCGGCGTGCTACAGGCAAACACCGAGGGCCAAACCCGTCCGGTCTTTTGTGCGGGCGCCGACTTGAAAGCCATCAACAGCGGCGATGCCGCCCGACTCAACACCGCCCGCGGCAACTTTGCGGGGTTCGTGTACCGGGAGCGCAAGAAGCCGATCATCGCCGCGGTCGACGGCCTTGCCACCGCAGGCGGCTGTGAGATCGTGCTCGCTGCTGACCTCGTCGTGGCCACCACCCAGTCGGCATTCGGACTCGCCGAAGTGAAGCGAAACCTGGTTGCAGGCGCGGGCGGCTTGTTCCGCCTGCCACGCGCCATCGGTAAGTCGGCGGCGATGGAAGCCATCCTCACCGGTGAGCCGATTCCTGCCGATCGAGCGTATGAGCTCGGCCTGGTGTCTCGACTCGTCGAGCCCGGCAACGCCACCGAGGAAGCAATGCGCCTGGCCGATCAGATCACCGCCAACGCACCGCTTGCCGTGTGGGAGAGCCGCAAGGTCGTGCTCGCCAGCGACTACGCCGATGACGATGCACTGAAGGCAATGACCAACGCCGCAATGGGTACGGTCATGAAGTCCGACGACTTGAAGGAAGGCCTGACTGCCTTCATCGAGAAGCGCGCCCCGAACTGGTCGGGTCGCTGACGATCAGAACGCTCGATACGTGGTGATCAGACGGGCCACGATTCCAGCACGTTCGAACAGGTTCTTCGTGTGCCGGTCCCCCGGCAGCGCCTGCCCCTCGACGCCAACCGCTCCACGTTCCTTGGCTCGGTCGATGACCAGTTCGAGGAGCGCGTCACCGAAACCGTTCTCGCGGGCATCGGGCGTCACCCACACCTGGTCCACTCGAATGATGCGGTCGGCTCCGAGCTCAGCTGCGAGGTAGCCGACCAAGACGGCGTCCACGTGTGCCGCAACGACGTCGACGCCCGGACGGGTGCAACGCTCGGCCCATCCATCGGCGACCTCGGGGTGCTCGATCAACCAGCGCTCGCCTCCGCGCTGACCGTCGAGCGCAGCGCGTCCCTCTGCCTCCAGCAACACCAACTGTGCAATGTCGTCGGCATCTGCTGGATCGACAGCGCGGACCAAAGGATCGATCACGGCATTGCCTGGGGCATCACTCAGCGTCCAGCTGGGAGATCTTGCCCAGGACCGTGCGGCGACGGCGATTCGCCGACTCGTGTTCGGCAATGACCGTGCGCTCCAGCGGCGACAGCGTCTCGAGGCGACTCACGATCTCGATCGCTGCCATGTCGTCATAGCCGGCGATAGGGAGCCCGGTGTCGAAGTCAGGCGGTGTGTCGCTCCCCGAGGCAGTTGGCTGGGCAGGACGCTCATTGGAGCGCTCACGGAGCCGTGCGGAACCCTGCTCAACGGTCAATCGGCCAATGAATCGAGCGTTGTTCAGTTCCTGGCGAACTCGCCGCACCGCTGCGGGCGCATCTTCGACCAATTTCGCGCCGAGCCCGATCGGCGCAAAGACCAATGTCTCAAACGCCGCTCGCGCAAGAACTGTCGGGTCCGTTGCGTCCTGGGCCACTACGAAAAGATCGGGCAGTCGTCGTCGCCAACGGGGCAGTTGGGCGCTGAACTCTTCACGAGGAGGAAGCACGACGAGCACAGCTGCTCGTTTTGCTGCTTGGGTTGGAGCCGCTCTCCACCTTCGCTGCGATCATCCACGACGACGGTCTCGTCATCATCGTCGTCTTCTGCCTCGACGGTGACGAGACGGTCCTTCAGGATCTTGTCGAGATCCTCTTCGACGTCATCATCGTCGACGTCATCGTCGTCATCGTCGTCTTCGTCGTCGTCTTTGCGCTTCTTGCGCTTCGTGCGGGGCGTGTCGTCCTCGGCGTCGTCATCGTCGTCCGCATCGTCCGCATCGTCGTCGTCATCATCTCCAACGATCCCAGCAACATCGTCGTCGTCATCATCGAGCTCGTCAGCATCTGGATCTTCGTCGGCTTCGGTGTCATCGACCTCCTCTTCGAGGTCTTCGTTCTCGGTGATGTCGTCGTCAGCCATGTGCTCGGATCGTCCGCTTCGTCAGTCGGTTTCAGCGCTGCGTTCGCAGGCCGTGTTCGGCGGAGCATACGCAACGCACCGGCTCACCTCTGATGGTGATCTTGTGACACCCGTCACGCACGTCGTCGAATGGTCCGCGAAAGCGGCACGGGCACCAGCAATCACGAGTCTCGACGGGCTTCAGCTCGGCGTTCCGACTCGAGTCGTTCAAGCTCAGGAGCCTCGGTGGTCATGAAATTCATTGCTGCTGCGAGCGCATGGTGTCCGGCCTGTTCGCCGATGAGACGGTGCATGTCCAGCGCAACACGGCGGTACGACGGGTGGCCTTGGGGCGACGATCGCAGTTCGAGCATGTGAAACGCCTCGCGCACGTTGAACTGCATGTTGTAGCGCATCCGGTAGGCCATGGCGACGGCATACGGCGCCTGCTCCGGATACGACTCCAGCAGCGCATCGTGGAGATCGGCGGAACGCTGCATCGTCTCATCGAACAATGCGCCGACGCCTGCCTCTTCGGCCAACTCCGGTCGGGTGTACCCATGGTTCGGTGTGAGCTTTTGCCACTCGATCGTGAGCATCCGGTGACGCTGCATGTCGCGAAAGGCGCCGTAGTCGCTCAAGATGTCGAACCGGTAGAAGCTCCGCTCGAACGCACGACCGGGCTTGTGGCGTCGGTTGGAGCGGTCTCCGATGTAGGCCTTGAGCAGTGACACCCGCTCGTCGATGCCGAAACTGCGCACCTTGTCGAGAATCTGCGACTCCGGCAGTGACGAATGGGAGTAACAGATGGCTGCGAGGATGTGGTCCTCGGCGTCCGGATCAAAGTCGAGGAGTTGCACTTCGGGGCTTGGTTCCACCGGCGAGCCACCCAGGAGTTGCCCGACGATTGCGGCGGACTGATCTCGGGTGTCAGCCAGATACTCGCTCCACTTGCCACCTCGCTCTGGGATGTCGACGCGGCGCAAGAAGCTGGGAATGACCTTGCGCAGTTCGTGCAGCATCAGCTCCGAATAGTCGCGAGCTTCGGGCAGCGGGTGGGCTCGCATCCGCAGCAGCAGCGCCTCGAACGCCTGGCCAGTGCCATAGATGCCCACATTCGACGTCGCCGCAGCAGGCAGCATGCCGCGCACGGCATCGAGCGCCTTGGCCCGCGTGGCCGTTCGGTACACGAACTCGCTGTCGTCCGGGCCACATGCCACGGTGTTGCGAACGTGATCGGTCACGAACTCGGCGCACTGGCTGTACGCATCGAACATTCGGTCGAGGTCGCCGACGTATCGGGTTCCCAGCGGTCCAGCGAGAATGTCGGGGTCGCGGTGATAGCGGTACCGACCACCGAGCCGCGAGTCGTAGGAGATGTACCTCGTACTCTGCTCGAGATAGCTCATCAATCGACCCCACTCGAGGATCTTGGTGAGCATGTTCGATGCCTGCTCGCACGCGAGGTGAACACCACCGAGTTGGGCAACGGAGTCATCGCCGTAGTCGAAGAACACCCGCTCGTAGAGCTGCTCGGCACGATCGAGGCCGATAGTGGCATCGATCGACTGATCCCCGGCGATATCGAGGTCGCCGACGAATTCATCGAGGAACAGCCGCCGAAGCGACTTCGGACTGCGGCTGTAGCGAGCGAACAGCGCTCCTTTCACCACCTCTGGGAGGTTGACCAGCGCGAACACCGGGCCATCCAGATTGGTGAAATACCGCCGAAGAACATCGGCTTCGCCCGACGTGAAGGACTCAGGGACGTACACAGCCACGGTGCAGCACTCTACGGCGCGCGTACTGCTGGAGTCGGGATCGTCCTCCGACAAGCGCGCCCGAGCCGTTGAGGGTCATGCGTACAGCACCGCAGCGTCGGCAATGACGGCGACACGCAACCGATGCCCACGTCCGATCCGAACGCCGTCGACGGTCACCTCGAGGGCGGTTTCGAATGCCCACTCCGCTGCCCGAACCGGACGCGTGGCGATCTGAGGATGCGGGAGGTGGCGAGCGCTGGGGAGTCGATTGCGTACTTCCAAGCGCTGACGAGCATTCATGTCGGGCGCTGCGAGAAACGTCTCCACCCGACCGTCGTTGGGATGCCCACGGGGAGCGACGTCGAACTCCCCGACGAACTCGGCATTCATGACCGCAAGCGCCTGCCCGCGCCACCAGCCACCGCGCCACCACGGCGATCGGGCGAGCACATGGGAAACCGACATGACCGGCGCCGCATCATCGAGCCGTACCTCGACGAGATCGACCGGAAAGGCCAACAGCTCCGTTCGATCGCCGATCGCACGAGCCCCGAGGGTGCGGAACATGTCGCCGGCGCGCACCGCGGTCGGAACCTGCGTTCCGTCGCTCAACATCGCCGCGAGCTCTCGGTCGTCGGCGGCCAGCCGAAGCGTGCCGGGGCGGTCCACCGCTTCTCCCCAGGCAGCCCCCTTCGAGATCGTCACGTCGGCGTCGACCCGTCTGCCACCACGCCGCGTCGAGCAGCTTCCACGGCACGTGTCGCAGCAGAGCGCACCGATGCCGATGGCGCGACGGTCGCGACCTGGCGGAGCAGGTCGATGAGCTGTTTCATGGTTCGAACGAAGTCGCCGCCGGTGAGATCCTCTTCGTCAACGATCTCGGCAAAGCCCTCGCCAGCCACCCACGCGTGAGCAATCGCTGCAAATGTCGGATCAGGTGCTCGATGCTCGCCGAGCCCGACTTTTCGCTCCGCAGCTCGCAACTCGTCGCTGATCGCCGCCAGACGAAGCCAACGACTGCGCGTTTCCTTGGATGAAAACCATGGCGCCGGTGGATCCTCCGGGCTGCGGTGCTCGTACACGACGCAGGACACGATTCCGGCCAGGTCGGCTGGACTGAGATCGTCGAGCACGCCATTGCGCAGCATCTCGGCAACGAGCAGATCGGTTTCGTTGAAGATCCTCGCCAGCATCTCGCCAGCATCGGTCAGCCGCCACTCTCGCACGTCGGCATAGCCCCACCGATCGAGCAAGTTCAGGACGCGATCGAACTCCTGACCGAGCGACTGATTCTTGTCCGATACTCGTTCTTGCAGGGTCGCGATCTCCTTGTCGAGCCGGTCAGCCCGAGCAGCGGCTTCGAGTCGACGACGAAGATCGGGATCCCTGGCGACATCGAGGTCGTCGGGGGCGAGCGGTCGGCGTCCGGACGGGTTCGACCTCACGACCTTGCGGTCGGAGCCCACCTTGGCAGTGCGTAACCGTTTGGCGACCTCGCGTCGGTAGCCCTTGCGCTGCGGCGAGAAGTTCGGCGGGAGCTTGATCGAGCCGACCGGTTCGGGCAGGTCCACCAGGTCCTCACCGTCGATCTGGATCACCTGCTCGCCCTTGGTGATCACCGTCAACCGAACACCGGTTTTGCGATGGGCGGTAGCGACCACCACGACGGGGCCTTTGATGTCGCCTTTGGCCACTCGGATGATGGTGCCCGGCTTGATCTTCGCCATTGCGCCCCGCAGTTGACCAGCAGAAGCGGCTCGCCGCTGGCGACGATCTGCTGAATCAGCGTCGCGCAGCCGTCGGTACTCGTCGATGTCGCCGTACGGGGACTCCGCCTCGGAGCGCTTCTCGGCAAGCGTGTGCCGCTTTCGCTCCAACCGCGCCTCGATTCGCACCACGTCGCGATCCGCCTGGAACTGGGCAAACGACAGGTTCAGCAGGCGATGCGCCTCATCCGAGGAGTGCGTACGAATGAGATTCGCCGCCATGTTGTAGGTCGGCCGGAACACCGAGCGAAGGTGGAACGACGCGCTACTCGCCAGCTGTGCTGCCTCGTCGAAACGGGTCCATGGGGACCACAGCACCACAGCGTCGCCGACCTCGTCGAGCCCGCGCCGCCCAGCGCGACCGGTCAACTGCGTGTACTGGCCCGGCGTCAGTTGTTCGTGATGATCGCCGGTGAACTTGGTGAGCTTCTCGATCACGACCGAGCGAGCCGGCATGTTGATCCCCACTGCCAGTGTTTCGGTGGCGAACACCACCTTGACCAGGCCCTCGATGAAACAGGCCTCCACGACCTCTTTCATCGCCGGCACCATCCCGGCGTGGTGCGCTGCCACACCGGCCAGGAGTTGGCGCACGAATCGGTCGTAGCCGAGCACCTCGAGGTCGGCTGCGTCGATTGCTGTGAGCTTGTCGTCGATGATCGCAGAGATCGCCGCACGCTCGACCTCGCTGGTCAGCGAGATACCGGCATCAACACATGACTTCGCGGCTTCGTCGCATTGGTTTCGACTGAAGATGAAGAAGATCGACGGGAGCAGCCCTTTGTCGTCGAGGAGTTCGACGGTGTCGATTCGCCCCGGGGTGGCAAGGCGACGGCCTCCCGGCCCATTGCCCCCCTTTCGACGATTGCTACCGTGCTCGTCGCGACGTGGGCGACGCCGGACCGCCGACTCGTCGAGCTTGAGCGCATCGCGATTCAGCCCGCCACCGATGAACATCTCCATCAGATGGAGGCGGTTCTCATCACGATCTGCCACGAGGTACTTGTTGTCGAGCGCGACCGGCCGCTGACGTTCCACGATCGAATCGGTGGGCCCCCGGACGGTGCTGATCCATTCGGCGAGCTCATCGACGTTGCTCACCGTCGCCGACAGCGCAATCAGACGCACGTGCTGGGGCAGGTGGATGATCACCTCTTCCCACACGGGCCCGCGGAACGTGTCCTGCAAGAAATGCACTTCGTCGACCACGACGGTGCCGAGATCATCGAGGGTGCGCCCTGCATAGATCATGTTGCGCAGCACTTCGGTGGTCATCACCACGATCGGTGCGTCGCCGTTGATCGAGTTGTCCCCGGTGAGCAGCCCGACCGCGTCGGCGCCGTGGACGTCTACCAGATCTCGGTACTTCTGGTTCGACAGCGCCTTGATCGGGGCGGTGTAGAACGACCGACGACCGTCGACTCGATCGGCGGCGATGCCGTATTCCGCAACGACCGTCTTGCCGCTCCCCGTCGGTGCAGCCACCACGACGTTGCGTCCGGCATCGAGTGCGTCGAAGGCATCGACTTGAAAGCGATCGGGCGCAAACGCCAGCCGAGCCAGCAGCGCGTCGCGATCGGCGCGCACGCCTGGCGAGGCCACGGATCAGGCCGCCGAGGCGTTGCGGAGCTTGCCTCGCGCCACCGCCCAGCCGATCAGCACCGCAACGAAGTACAGCAGGATCATCGGCCCCGACAGCGTCATCAGTGTGACCGGGTCACCAGACGGGGTGATCAGCGCAGCGAGGATGAAGATCCCGACGATCGCGTAGCGCCACCCGGCGAGCAGCTGGCGCGGCGTGACGACACCGACGAGTTGCAAGAACACGAGCAGCACCGGCAGCAGGAACCCGACACCGAACGCAAAGATCATCAAACTGACGAGGTTGATGTAGCGATCGACACCGAAGACCTCGTTGACACCGTCGCCAGAGAACCTGATGAGGAAATCGAGTGCCGCATCGACGCTGAAGTACGCCAATGCTGCGCCAGCGCTGAAGAGGATGACCGATGACAGCACGAAGGGAATCGCGTACTTCTTCTCCTTGGACTCGAGCGCTGGCACGACGAAGCGCCACACCTGCCACAAGATCACGGGAAGCGCAGCGATGATCCCCCCGTACATGCTCACTCGGATACGCACGGAGATGCCTTCGGTTGGACTGAAGGCGTTCAGCGTGGGCCCGTCCGGGCAAAACGACTCACTCTCTCGGTTGCACAGGTCGATGTATGGCTGGGCCAGAAACTGCAGCACCTCGTTGTAGAACGCAAAGATCACGATTCCGCCGATGGTGACGGCGAGCAGAGAGCGGATGATGCGGGTGCGCAACTCGGCCAGATGCTCGGTGAGCGTCATCTGGTCATCGGTGGCCTCTTCCTGGGTGGCGGTCATGTCGGCGAATCCTCACTCACGGCAGTCTCTGCCTCATCGTGGCGCTCGCCCGCACCCGAATCGCCTGCGTCGGCCACTGCACCCACGTCGTCGGGCTCGTCACGCTCGGAGGCATCGCTCTCGGAGGTATCGCTCTCGGAGGCACCGCGCTCGGAGGCATCGCTGTGGGCCGACTCAGATACTGCGATGTCATCGCGTGCATCATCGAGCGCATCATGGGCCTCGGCGTCGGCCTCGGCCTCGGCGTCGGCCCAGTCATCAGGCTCGTCGACCGGATCAGCAAAGGCATCGCTACCTGAATCATCATCGTTCGAAACAGCGTCGGCGTCGCGGGCCACCGGCGTGGCGGTTGCTGCAAGGTGCGCTGCGCCCGCAGCCTGCATGGCGTCGGTGGCGTCTTTGGATTCGCGGGCCTTGCGCTCGGCAATGGCGTCGAGTTCGGCCTCACGCTCTGCTTCTTCGGCAATTCGCTTGGGATCGGCGGCGTTCTTCACCAGGTCCGCGGTGCTCTTCATCTCGCGAATTGGCTCGTCGAGTGCTGACTTGAATTCGTTCTGGAAGCCGGTACTCATCTTGCGCAACTCGGCGTACACGCTGGTGACCCGCCGGATGGCGCCGGGAAGCTTCTCGGGGCCGAGCACGACCAGGGCGATCAGCAAGATGAAGATGATCTCGCTGCCCTGCAGATTGAACACGAATCGAGTCTACGGCCATGTCATCATGATCTGGAATGCAGCAACGGCTCCCCTCTCGCATCGACCCTCCAATCGCCTTCGCCCACCGGGGCGCCCGCGCACACGCACCCGAGAACACCCTCGAGTCGTTCTCGCTCGCCCTGCGACTCGGCGCAACCGGCCTGGAAAGTGACGTGTGGGTCACCGCCGATGGCGTGGCGGTCCTCGACCACGATGGCGTTGTCCGCCGCGGGCTGCGACGCCGTGCCATCGGCGACTGTCAGCGAGACGAGCTGCCCGAGCACATTCCCAGCCTCGAGGAGTTCTATGCAACGTGCGGCTCAGACTTCGACTTCTCGCTCGACATCAAGGATCCGGCGGCCTACGGCCCCACCGCCGAGGTAACGCGTCGACAAGGCCCCGACGTGGCAGGTCGCACCTGGTTGTGCGACCCTGACCTCGACCGTCTCGTCGGACGCCGTGACGAGTTGTCGGACTTCCGATTGGTGCATTCCACCCGACTCGGGCGGCTCAAGGTCAGCCCGGAACTCCATGCGGCACAGCTCGCCCACGCTGGGATCGACGTGATGAACATGCATCACACCGACTGGAACGGAGGTCTGGTGGTGCTGTTCCACCGTTTTGATGTGTTGACCTTCAGCTGGGATCTACAGTTCGAGCACGCGCTGGAAACCGCCGTGCGTATGGGCGTCGACGCGGTCTACAGCGACCACACCGACACGATGATGGACGTGTTGCGCCGCGAGGTCGGTACCAGCTGAGTTCGCTGATCTCCGCTCAGTCGCCGAACGCAGCTTGCAGGTTCGCCATGGTGGTTTCGCACGCTCGTTCGAGGTTGTCTCGACGTCCTTCGATCTTGCCCGGGTAGATGTCCGGGAGTGCCAGCAGCGGCGCAACGAAGGATTCCGTCACCGAGCAGCCCTGGCCGTCCGGAGCTGGCGTGATGGCGTAGCTCCAGATCGTTGCATGCTCGAACGACGGCGGCACCACATAGGTGAACTCGCGGTCCGGATCGAACACCGTGACCTCGCAGTCAGCATGCCATTCGTAGTCGCCTGCCTTGTTGTGTCCACGAAAGCGCGCACCGACGTCGAGCTGCGACCATCCCTCGAGCAGTTCGCAGCGATCGTTCTCGGGGCTCAACTGCGGCAAACGCTGAAGGTCGGTGAGCAGCGCGAACACCTCGGCGGGTGACGCATCGACGTGCACCGTCGCACTTCCGGTTGTGGCAGCAACAGCCACGGCAGGGTCAGGTGTCTCAGATCCGGTCATCGCAGGATTGTTGCATCACCGACTCGGCTCGACGAAACCAGCCGCGGTACGAGAGCTACAGCCAGCGCCAGTCCGCACGCGGCCAAAACACGACGAACGCGCGCCCCACGAGGTCCGACTCTGCGATTGGGCCCAGGGATCGGCTGTCCTGGGAGCCGCTGCGATTGTCACCCATCACGAACACGTGTTCCTCGGGCACCGTCACCGGTTCGAAATCGCCGCCACATGTGGAGGAGATGACATCGAGGTCGAGGTATGGCTCGTCGAGCACGCGCGACCCGGATGCACCGGACTCGGTAATGCGAATCTCGCAGTTCGTCATTTCGATGGTCTCCCCCGGCAGTGCGATCACTCGCTTGATGAGGTCCCGCTCTGCCGCACCACTGATCTGGTGCAAGACGACCACATCGCCTCGGTTCGGATCGTGCAGTCGATACGACAGCTTGTTGACGAACACTCGGTCACCGGTGGCCAGGGTGCTGTCCATCGAGGAGCCATCGACGACAAAGTGTGCAAGACCGAAGCCGCGAACGAGGAACGCAACGGTGAGCGCAACGGCAACGACCACGATCCAATCGACGAAGGCCCGAGCCCCAGACCCGATTTCATCGTCATCGTTGGGCCGTGCGTCGCCGGACTTCGTGGTGACCAATGCAGCTCCAGACGGCGTGGAAGCGAGCCGTTCCGGCTCAGAGTTGTTGGCTTCGATGGTCACGAGACGCTCACGGTACAACGTGACCGGGCCGGAGTGTCAGCATCTGACGACTCAGAGTGTTTCGATGAGCCGCTCGACGCGTTCGTCTCGGCTCTTGAACGGGTCCTTACACAGCACGGTCCGCTGCGCCTGGTCGTTCAGCTTCAGATGCACCCAGTCGACGGTGTAGTCGCGTTTGCGTTCCTTGGCCCGCTTCACGAACTCGCCGCGCAGTCGAGCCCTGGTGGTCTGAGGCGGGGTATCGATCGCCGTATCGATGTCGGCATCGGAACACACCCGCTCGATCAGCCCACGGTCCTGCAGCTTGTAGAACGGGCTCCGCGACCGATTCACGTCGTGATACTGCAGGTCGAGCAGTTGCACCCGGGCGTGGCCGAGCGGCAGGTCATGACGCTCCCGGAACTTCTGGATCAGGTTGTGCTTGATGACCCAGTCGACCTCTTTGTCGAGCTTGAGCGGATCGTCCTCGATGGTCTCGATGCAGTGCTGCCACATCTCGAGCGCCCGCTGTTCAAGCGGTGGGAACCCTTGGGCGTCGGCGTACCGCAACGCACGATCGAGGTATTCGCGTTGGATGTCGAGTGCGCTGACCTCGCGGCCGTTCGCGAGTCGCACCGTGCGTCGACACGTGATGTCGTGGCTGATCTCGCGGATGGCCCTGATCGGGTTCTCCAAGGTCATGTCGCGCAGCACGACTTGGGGATCTTCGAGCATGCGCAACATGCACGCTGCCGCCCCCATCTTCACGAACGACGTGTATTCGCTCATGTTCGAGTCGCCGACGATCACATGCAGCCGACGATATTTCTCGGCATCCGCATGGGGTTCGTCACGCGTGTTGATGATCGGACGGCTGCGTGTCGTGGCTGACGACACGCCTTCCCAGATGTGCTCCGCTCGTTGGGCGATCGAGTACGTGGCTCCCCGAGCGGTCTGGAGCACTTTGCCGGCACCTGCGTAGATCTGGCGGCTGACGAAAAACGGGATCAGCACTTCGGCGTAGTGGCCGAGGTCGTCGTCGCGGCTCGTCAGGAAATTCTCGTGGCAGCCGTAGGAGTTCCCAGCTGAATCGGTGTTGTTCTTGAACAGGTAGATCGTGCCACGGATCGATTCTTCGGCCAATCGCTGCTCGGCTGCTTCGACCAACTCTTCGAGGATCCGCTCCCCTGCCTTGTCGTGCACGACAACGTCATAGATCGAGTCACACTCCGGAGTTGCGTACTCCGGGTGCGACCCGACGTCGAGATAGAGCCGAGCACCGTTCTGGAGGAACACGTTCGAGCTGCGCCCCCACGACACGACCCGCCGAAAAAGGTAGCGCGCCACCTCATCTGGGCTGAGCCGGCGTTGGCCCCGCAGGGTGCACGTGATCCCGTACTCGTTCTCGAGTCCATAGATCCGACGCTCCATCAGCGCAACCTAACCCAGCGTCCCGTCCGGCGAGAGGTCGGGTTACTTGAAGAACTTGATCGCCAGCGGGTACGTGTACTCCTGGCCCTTGTTCGCAGCCAGCGCCGCGATGATCGGGAACACGAAACCCATGATCAGACATGCCAGGAAGGTCAAGATGCCGATCAAGATGAGGACCAAGATGGCGGACACGAAGTACGCGATCAGCAAGGTGAACTGAAAATTCAGCGCTGTCTTGCCGTGACGATCGACGAACGGAGACTCGTCTTTCTTGATCAGCCAGACGATCAGCGGGCCGATGAATCCGGTGAAGATCGCCGTCACATGGATGAGCATCGCCATCGTGTTCTCGTCTTTGGTCGTTGCGCCACCGAACGCCTGCTGCGGCTGTCCATACGGCGCTTGGCCATACGGAGCCTGCGCTGGGGGCGGCGCGGCCTGCGGGTTGAACGGTGGTTGTCCGCCAGGAGGAGGCGGTGTGGCGCCCATTGGCTGCGCTGGCGGGGGCGGCGTGGCACCCATCGGCGGATTCTGCGGCGGGACGGACGGATCGTTCGGCATGTCTGACATGTCTGAGAAGGTAGTCGGTCTGGCCGCGTGACCTGGGCGAATTGATGTCAGCCGGCCGAGCGGCGGGTCAGTGGACGCGTGCCGCCGGGAAGATCTTCAAGAAGTTCTCGGCGTAGAAGCGGTCACGAACCGCTGAGCTGCGATCACCCAACGACTTCTCGAATCGCCCGATCGGATCCCGGCCACCTTCGACGTGCGGGTAGTCGCTCGAGAACAAGTACAGGTCGTCGAACGAGGTGTCGGTGAGCATCCCGACATCTTCGAAGGCAAACGGCGTCAACGCCATCTGTTCGCGCAACGTGTCCGACGGCGTCCGCTGCAGCTCCGCGAGGTATTTGTCGACGCGACTCCACGACCGCACGACCCAGTCCAGCCGCTCGATCATCGCGGGCACCCAGCCAGCGCCCAGCTCGACACTGGCGCCACGCAACGTGGGGAATCGTTCGAAGACCCCGTCCATCACCAACACGGACAGGAACGTCTCGGGGCCCTGGTGCATCACTGCCATGTCCTTGCTGCGAACGTTCTCCCCGCCGCCCATCCAGTCCCGAACGGCTTCACGGCCGGTAGCGCTCCACACCGGGTCGAGCTGGAGCGGCGCTCCCCCGACGTGGAGCAGGAACGGCAATCCTGCATCGGCGAGGCGTTCCCAGAACGGCCAGAGATCGACATGGCTCGGCGAGCGTTCCCCGGCCGGATGGTGCGGCACCCACACCGCTTCCAGCCCCGATTCGAGTGCGAACTCGACCTCCGCAACGGCAAGGTCTGGGTTGTTCAACGGGATCACCGCAACGCCCATGAGGCGATCATCGTGAGCCACGAAGTCACGCATTGCTCGGTTGTGGGCGCGGGTCGCTCCGTACCGCAGCTCGTCAGGAAGCTTCGAGCTGGCCGAAAACGGTGTCGCCACACTGTGGGTTGCAAAGACGAGCTGCTTCTTGAATCCCAGCATGTCCATCGCCACCGAACGATCGTCACGGTCGAACGCTCCGAGTGCTTGGATCTCCTTGGATTCCGCGATGAGACGGTCGCCGAGTGCGACCTGGCTCTCCACGTGAGCCACCGAGTGCTTCGAACCATTGGCGACGATCTCGGCCACCTCGTCGTCGGTGACCAGTGACGCCTGGTAGCTCACCGGGCGCAGACGGTCACGAATCGTCGGGTCTGCGTAATCGATCAAGAAGTTGGGGAGCTCCATGATGTGGCTGTCCGCGTCATAGAACGGCCGATCGGCAGGTGCGTAGGTCATGGTCCAACGGTACCCATCACCGCCGCCGGCGACGTGACCGGAGACACGCTCGCAGAGTCAGGTCGCGGCGAGGAGCGCAGCGAGGTCGGCCACTGCAAGGCGGTGGAAGCATCGTCGCCCATTGCCCCGACAGAGTTCGGCGACTTCGAGGTCTGACGGCGGGATCTCCCGATCCTCGCCTGCCAGCGCCGCGACGCCGACTCGTACCACTCCCGCGAGATCGAGCCCGTCGGTCCAGGTGTCGGCCAGACGAGTGCGGATCGTTTCGGCATCTCCGCCGAGGGCCGCGTAGTCCCGCTCGTCGACGACGGTGCCGTCGTAAAGGATGTGGAACATCTGGTCCTGTTCGGACTCACGGCCGACCTCGGCAACCAGAATCTCCACTTCCATGGGCTTCATCTCGTGGGTGAAGATGTTGCCGAGCATTTGGGCGTAGTTGTTGGCCAGGCTCCGCGCATCGACGTCATCGCGTGAGTACTGGAAGCCCTTGAGGTCTGCCGAGCGGATCCCCGCAACTCGCAACTGATCGAACTCGTTGTACTTGCCAACGCCGGCAAAAGCGATGCGGTCATAGATCTCGCTGACCTTGCGCAGCGTCTCCGAGGCGTTTTCGGAGACAATCGCAACGCCATCGGCGTAGCGCATTGCCACCAGCGCACGCCCCCGAGCAATGCCCTTGCGGGCATAGTCGGCTCTGTCCTTCATCATCTGTTCGGGAGCGACGTAGAACGGCATGCTCATTGCGCTGCGCTCCTCTCGGCAACCGCAGCGATGATTCCCTCATAGCGCTGCGCCAACTCTTCGTCCGCCACTCGCTGCCAGCCGTCGACGTCGATCGACGCCACCACCGGGTACACACCGCGAAGCACATCAGGGCCGCCGGTCGCCGAGTCGGAGTCCGCAGCCTCCCACAGCGAACGGGCAGCCAGGTCGATTGCCTCGTCTCGCGAGAGTCCCGCACGAAAGCCGACTTTCACCACGGTGCCGGCGTGAAGGCTGCCAGAACCGGTGGCGACGTAGTCGCGTTCCTCGTAGCGGCCTCCGGTGGCGTCGAAGTCCCACAGGCGACCGGTGGATCGGAGCAGGTCGTATCCGGCGAAGATCGGCACCACGACCATGCCCTGCATGGCTGCTGGGAGGTTGCCACGAACCATTGCGGACAGCTGGTTTGCCTTGCCTTCGAGACTGATCGATGTACCTTCGACCTTTTCGTAGTGTTCCAACTGCAGCTGGAACAACCGCACCATCTCCATGGCCGGCCCGGCCGACCCGGCAATCGCCACACCGCTGTGACGATCGGCCTGCACGACTTTTTCCATGGTGCGATGGGAGATCAAGTTGCCCGACGTGGCTCGACGGTCGCCCGCCATGACCACACCACCCTCGTAACGAAGCGCCACGCAGGTGGTGGCGTGAGGGACCCCGAGATCTGCTCCCGACATCGAACCCGTCACCGGAGCAACCGTGTCCAGCCCGATTCGGCGAAGGAGTTCAGGGAAATTCGAACCGGGATCGTCACCCGGCGAGAAGAACGGCATCGCCACCGTTCACTCTCCGCCCTTCTGGACGTAGGACTTCACGAAGTCCTCCGCATTGGTCTCCAACACCTCGTCGATCTCGTCGAGGAGGTCGTCGAGTTCCGCTTTGAGTTCATCGCCGCGCTCGGTGACCGGTGGCGCAGCTTCCTCGACCGTCTCGTCGGCCCGATCGCTTGTTTGCTTGGACTTCTGTTGCCGTTCAGCCATCGGTACTCCTGGTCGGTTCGGTCAGTTGGGGTTCGAATCGCCGAGACGGTCGAGTAGAACTCGCGCGGTCTCGCTCTCGTCGATCAACGTAGCAACGTGCTCGGCGGTCCCGCGTAACGGTTCCATCATCGGCACGCGGCGAAGGGGATCGCGTCCAACGTCGAACACCATCGAATCCCAGTTCGCGGCAACGATGTCGTCGGCGAACTTCTCGAGACAACGCCCTCGGAAGTACGCCCGCGTGGAAGTGGGCGGCTGGGTCATCGATGTCGTCGCCGCAGCTTGATCGACAATGGTGTCGAGCCCGGCGCGAAGCGCCAGACAACGTTGGAGACGCATGTCGTGGTACTGCAGGTCGATCGCCTTGAGCTTGACAGCACCTGGCTCGATGCCGTGGCGCGACGCATACCCGTCGACCAATCGCTTCTTCGCGACCCAATCGATCTGATGCGCCAGCGTGTCCGGATCGGATTCCAGCCCGGTGAGCACCTGTTCCCAACGTTCCAATACATCGGCGCCGACCTCGGCATCGACGGATTCGAGCCCATGCGACTGCTCGTACTTGCGGGCTCGTTCGAGCAGACCCCACTGGATCTCGAGCGCGGTGGCACGACGCCCGTCAGCAAGCTGGACGGTTTGCCTCAACGTGGTGTCGTGGCTGATCTGTCGAATGGCCGGCACCGGATGGCCGAGCGTCCAGTCGTCGCCCAACGCGTCGTCTTCGATCATCGACAACACGATGGCAGTGGTTCCCACCTTGAGATAGGTGGCGACTTCGCTCATGTTCGCGTCGCCCACGATCACGTGCAGCCGGCGGTACTTCTGCGGGTCGGCGTGCGGCTCATCGCGGGTGTTCACGATGGGACGCTTCAGCGTCGTCTCGAGACCGATCTCCTCTTCGAAGAAGTCGGCACGTTGGCTGAGCTGATAGCCCACGTCATCGTGGGGACGACCAGGGAGTTCGCAACCGACCTTGCCGGCCCCGGTGAACACCTGGCGGGTGACGAAGTGGGGCGTGATCTGGCGGGTGAGGCGACCGAATGGCAGTTCGCGGGCTACGAGATAGTTCTCATGACAGCCGTAGCTGTTGCCCTTGCCGTCCGAGTTGTTCTTGTGGATCACGATCTCGGCATCGTCGGGCAGCATCGAGCGGGCAGCGACCATGGCGCGTCGCACGATCTCGTCCGCGCCGCGGTCCCACACCACTGCTTCGAAGGCGGTGCGCACTTCGGGGATCGAGATCTCCGGATGGGCGTGATCGACGTAGAAGCGAGCACCGTTTGTCAGTACCGCATTCACCAAGGTGGTTTCGACCTCGGGCGCCATCGAATCCGCAAGTGAGAACCCGCGGGCATCGTTGTCCGGCTGTTCGTCCTCGAAGTCCCAGCCGATTCGTTGGCGCTCTCGCGACACGTCAGCGAGGTAGGCGTTGATGAGCAGCGACGAAGCGGTGACGGGGTTGTTGTCCGCGCCGCGAACCACGATCCCGTACTCGGTCTCGATGCCGCACACCTTGGGCAAGGCCATGAGCAGATTCTACCCCAGCACCTCGAAGGTCAGCCCAGCATGCTCGATCAACGCGTCGATGAACTGGTTGCCGAGGGCGGTCGCCGGTGTCCAGAACCCACCGGTTGCTTCGCTGTCCATCAACGTCGTCGCCGCCTCACCGAGGATCTTTGCGGTGGACCCGTAGCCGGGGTCACGGTCGCCGGTGACCTTCACCATCAACTCGTTGCCCGCATCGGTCGTGCCGTGGAAGCGGAGGTCGTAGAAACCCTTCTCCTGTGCTTCGGGCGACGGTCCTTCGCCCGGGGCAGGGAGAAATCGATTCATCACGCTGCGCATCGGGCCAAGCGCAGCAGCACCCATGAAGCCGCCCATACCGCCAGCCATCGCCAGGGCTTTGGCCCGTCCACCGAACCCGTCGCCCATCGACATTGCCTCGCCGTAGGTGAAGTCAGCTCCCCATTCGTGATCGAGGAGCGAGTGGGTTCGGAACACGACTCGGGTGTTGGTGGCAGCCATGACGAACGGTGCCAGCCACGTGTCATGCCCTTCGTCGAACTCCGGCAACGTGACATTCGGTTGCGGCGGGCCTTTGCGGTCTCCCTGCTCGGCAAGTGCGTACGGGTTGCCCAGCACCTTGCGCAGGTTCGGGTCCGCCGACACCTCTTCCATCATGTTCATCATCGAGGCAACGGTGCCCCCGCTCGCTCCCCCGCTCATGGCCTTCACCGCCATGCTGATCGAGGTGCATGGAGCGCCGAAGCGTTCGCGGCTCTCCTCCTGCATGAACCACACGCCGAGATCAGACGGCACGGAGTCGAAGCCGCAGGCATGCACGATCCGTGCCCCGGTTTCCACTGCTCGGTCCTGATAGCGGTCGATCATGCGCTGCATCCATTGCGGCTCTCCAGTGAGGTCCACATAGTCGATTCCAGCCTCCGCGACCGCTGCGACGAGCTTCGATCCATACAGCGCGTAGGGGCCAACCGTGGAGATGACCAAGTTCGTGTGGGCGCACATTTCAGCGAGTGCGTCGACATCGTCGGCATCGACCACGAGTTGGGCGACATCCGCTCCGGTCTCAGCTGCCACCTCGGCGAGCTTGTGTTCACTGCGCCCGGCCATTGCCCACTTCAGATCGCCGTCGTTGCCGTGTCGGTCAACGAGGTATTGCGTCAGAATCTGGCCGACGAAGCTCGTTGCTCCGAACAGAACGATGTCGTGGGTTCGAGAGTTTCGTGCCATGTTCGAACGGTACCGGAATATCGGTGGGCGTCAGCAGGCTGCACCCGGCGTGACCGTTGCGATGCCGCCTGAGCGCAAGGAGTTGATCGGTCTGGCAATCGCGCTGGTGCTGGCCATGTCGACCTGGTTCTCCACCGCGGCCGTGCTCGGCCAGCTGCGTGCCGATTGGGAGCTGAGTGACGCGCAGGCGAGCTGGCTCACGATCGTGGTGCAGGTCGGGTTCGTCCTCGGCGCCGTGATGTCGTCGGCAACGAACCTCGCCGATCGCATCACTCCGCTCCGGCTCATCCTGATTGGTTCGGTCGGCGCAGCTGCAGCGAACGCACTGGTGGTGGTAGTCGACGGATTCCCGGGCGCTGTGGCGGCTCGGCTGGCCACCGGAGCGTTCTTGGCGCTGGTGTACCCGCCGGCGCTCAAGGCCATGTCCGCGTGGTTCGTGGCAGGTCGCGGGCTGGCACTCGGAGTGATGATCGGTGCGCTCACCGTCGGCTCAGCGCTGCCGCACCTCATCAATGCGCTCGGTGGCCTGTCCTGGCGAGTGACGTTGCTGACCGCTTCGGCGTTGACCTTGGTGGGCGGCGTAATCGCTGATCAACGATGCGTTCCCGGTCCGCACGCATCGCCGCCCGCACCATTCGACGCTCGCCAGATTGGTCGAATCATCGCCAATCGAGAGTTCCGGCTCGCGAGCGCGGGCTACTTCGGACACATGTGGGAGCTGTATGCGATGTGGGCGTGGATCGCCGCGTTCTACGGTGACGTGTTCGAGTCGGGTCGCATTGCCAGCCTTGCGGCGTTCGTCGCCATCGGGGCCGGTGCGGCAGGTTCGGTGTACATGGGGGTGGTCAGCGATCGGCGCTCCCGACCCCGTGCTGCTGGGTTGGCGATGAAGTGGTCAGCGGCTGCTGCGGTGGTGACCGGGTTCCTGGTCGACGCTCCCCCGATCATCCCGCTGGTGGCGGGCATCGTGTGGGGTTTCTGGGTCGTTGCGGACAGCGCCCAGTTTTCGGCAATCGTGACGGAAACCTGCGACCGCCGGTACGTCGGCACGGCGCTCACGCTGCAGTTGGCGGCAGGCTTCGTCCTCACCGTTTTCACGATCTTCTTGGTCCCCGTGATCCGCGACGCACACGGCTGGGGCTGGGCCTTCGCCCTCCTCGTGCCAGGCCCGGTCCTCGGCGCCTGGGCCATGCACCGCCTCGAGCACCAGCACGCGACGTCATAGCGCTGTCGGTTCGCGGGATGGCCTTGCCCCGACCGAGCGCGCAGCGAGGGCGCGATTCGGAGCGAAGCGAACGAGGGCGAGCTAGAGGTACTGGCCGGTGGCGACGCGCTCGATGGCTTTGCCTCCAGCCACGTCGTCGTCTTTGTTCTCCGACACCAGGGTCCGGATGAACACGATTCGTTCGCCCTTCTTGCCCGAGATCTTCGCCCAGTCATCAGGGTTGGTGGTGTTCGGCAGATCTTCGTGCTCTTTGTATTCCTGTTTGATGGAGTCGAGGAGGTCCTGGGTGATCACGCCGCGCTCCCCGCCGCCGATCACGCGCTTGATGGCGAGCTTCTTTGCTCGTCGCACGATGTTCTCGATCATTGCTCCCGAGGAGAAGTCCTTGTAGTACAGGATTTCTTTGTCACCGTTCTGATACGTCACTTCGAGGAAGCGATTCGCCTCGTCGTCTTTGTACATCTCGGCAACGGTCTCGTCGATCATGTCGGGCACGGAGTATCCGGCGCCGATCGGGATCTCGTCGGTGAGGTAGTTGGCGAAGATGGATGCTGCGCCCACTTCGTTGGGTCGCTCGATCTTGATCTTCACGTCGAGGCGACCGGGGCGCAAAATGGCCGGATCGATCAGGTCTTCGCGGTTCGTCGCGCCGATGACGATCACGTTGGTGAGCCCTTCGACGCCGTCGATCTCGGCCAGCAACTGCGGCACGATCGTGGACTCCATGTCGGAGCTGATCCCAGAGCCTCGGGTGCGGAACATCGAATCCATCTCATCGAAGAACACGATGACCGGCCAGCCCTCGTCGCTCTTTTCGCGGGCCCGCTGGAACACCAAACGAATCTGACGCTCGGTCTCACCGACGTACTTGTTCAGCAGTTCGGGGCCCTTGATGTTGATGAAGTAGCTGCGTCCCTTGCCCTCGCCGACCTTGTCCGCAACCTTCTTGGCGAGGCTGTTGGCAACCGCCTTGGCGATCAGGGTTTTGCCACAGCCGGGCGGTCCGTACAGCAGAATGCCCTTCGGCGCTGGCAGCCGGTGCTCGGCAAACAGATCTTGGTGCAAGAACGGCAACTCCACGGCGTCAGCGATCAGCTCGATCTGGTCATCGAGACCACCGATGTCGGTGTAAGAGATGTCGGGGACCTCTTCGAGCAGCAGATCTTCCACTTCGGGGCGAGCAAGCTTCTCGAGCAACAGGTTGGAGCGCGGATCCAGGCGCAGGTGATCGCCGCTGCGGATCAGCGTGCCGCGCAGTGAATCGGCGAGTTCACACACGCGCTCCTCGTCTGCTCGTCCGACCACGAGGACACGGATGCCGTCCTCCATCACCTGTCGCGCTGTCACGACTTCTCCGGTCACGTCCGCAGTGCGGCTCATGACCACGTTCATGCTCTCGTTCAGCACGACCTCGGCGCCGCGGTCCAGCATTTCGTGGTCGATATCTGGGTGCAGCGACACACGCATCTTGCGGCCCGAGGTCAGGACGTCAATGGTCCGGTCGTCGTTTTTGCCCACCACGACGCCGTATGCCGACGGTGGCTGCGACAGCTTGTCGACCTCGTCGCGCAAGGTTGCAATGTGCTCACGCGCTTCGCGCAACGTGTAGGACAGCTTCTCGTTTTGAGCTACCGCTTGCGACAGCTGGCCCTTGGTTTCGAGCAGTCGCTCTTCGAGCGAACGCACTCGACGGGGCGACTCGGCAAGCCGACCCCGGAGATGCGCTATCTCCTCGTTCAGCGCCTCGACCTGCAGTGCGAGTTCAGGATCCATCGCCATACACGCCAACGTACACGCGAGCCCGAGAACATGTTTGCACGTGCTCCACCGTGTAAAGTCGTCACAGGCGAACTGCCTCGTACGACGTCCCACGAAGGAGCAACCACTGACATGAAGGTCTGGATCGACCAGGATCTCTGCACCGGCGACGGTCTCTGCGAAGAGATCTCCCCGAATGTGTTCACACTGCTCGACGATGGTCTTGCTTACGTTGTCGAAGGTGACAAGATCTTTGCCGAGGCCAAGGGAAACCTGCAGGGCGCTGAAGGCCTCGCCAACTTCGATGACAAAGAGCTCGATGGAGTCGTGGAATCCGCCGAGGAGTGCCCCGGCGAGTGCATCTACATCGAACCCTGATCACATCGGGTGACTGAGAACATCGAAGGCCCCGGGATTCGTCCCGGGGCCTTCGACGTTTTTCTCCCCATTCCGATGCGCCTCCGGAACCAATCGAGCTCGTGGCGACTCAATAGAAGATGACATTGCAATGACCTCGACGGACGGCGACGTGGGTGAACCGGAGTCCGAACCACGCTCGGGCTCCTTGGAGCGCCCGACGTTCGATGCGCTGTACGGCTCCGAGTATCTCGATCGCAACCGCAGGGCCCGCTCCAACATCGGTTCGCTGGTTCTGCAGCAACCCGCTCGGGACCGATGCCACCGACCGCTTTCTGTTCGGCACGTGCGAGTCCGCCACCGAGAGCGACAGGGGTGACTACGCCTGCACCGGGCCGCTCGGGACCGACGAAACCGGGCGAGCGCGCTTCACCGATTGCGAACTCGTCGCCACCCTCGGCCCCCTCGCCATCGATCGTCCCGGGGCGCTCCCCTACGATCCGCTGCGCGCCGAAGACGTTCGAGCCGAGGCGTACGTCGTGGGCGCACGTGACACCATGGCATCGATCGAGGCGGCCACCTGCGTGTCCGGCGATGCCATTGCCAGGGTCAACGGCTGGTTCGACGCAAACGCAATACGTCTCGACGTGGGAACTCGACTCGCCATCCCGATCGGATATGACGAACGAGTGTGCGAGCTTCGTTCGTACACGATCACGGTTGATGACACGACCCGCATCGGAGTCGCCAGACGGTTCTGCGTCGAGGTGAACGCATTGGATCAGGCGAACGAGGACACACCCCGCTACTCGGTCTTCCCGCCGGGGCTGGAGATCGTGATCCCGCCGAGCGTCGAGGAGTGCTGAGCACCATTCCAGCCCACCGGTAGCCTGGCCGCGTGGGGTCCCAGACGGTCAGCGAACAGCGCCAGCGCAACGCTCGGGGCCACGGCGACCAGCTACGAACCGACTTGCTCGACGCAGCGGCGGACCTCATTGCCGAACATGGTTCGGTGGACGGCATCTCGCTGCGGGCGATCGCCCGCCGGACCGGCGTGTCCCCAACCGCTGTGTACCGACACTTCACCGACCACAACGATCTTCTCAAAGACGCCGTCGCTCATTGCTGGTTGAACTTCCTCAGCACCTTGGAGCAGGCACGCGATGCCGGGAGCGACGCGTTCGAGGCGTTCGACCTCTGCGGTCTCGGGTATGCCGACTTTGCTACGAGAAACCCCGGGCAGTACCGAGTGATGTTCTCCCACAACATCGAGATCGAAGCCGAAACCACGGTGGTTGCGAATGCGACGTTCATGATTCTCGTCGACCTGGTGGGCCAGATGCTTCGAGCGCTCGATGACGGTCGCTCTACGCATGTCGTTGCCGTGCAGGTTCACACGTGGATCCACGGCATTGTTGACCTGAACAGCTCGCATCCCGATGTCGAATGGCCGGCAATCAGCGAACAACTGCACGGGCTGCGCAGTGCACTCGGCCTGGTTCGGCCGAACTGAACCGTCAGTTCGAGACCACCAGCGCAACCTTGCCGAGTTGCGACGACACGTACAGGTTGCCGTCCTCGGTCTGGAGCATCTGGGTGAAGCCGGTCATCTGGCCGAGCACCACGGAGTCAGCGGTCGGCTGCAAGAGATCGTGCGCCCACACCAGCCCCGAGCACCAGTCGCCGTAGGTGTACCAACCGTCGAGCGACGACACAGCGGAATCACGGACGACGAGGCCGTCAGAAACCGCAGCGCATCCGCCATCGTCGTCTCGGCTGTACACGAGCCGTGGTGGTGTGTGATCGCGTTCGGGCTGGTCGAGGTTGTACCGCTCGAATCCCTCGAATGCGCTCCATCCGAAGTTGCGCCCGCGACCTGCGTCACGACCGTCGATGGCTGGGGCGAAGTTGATCTCCTCGGACCCCTCCTGCCCCACGTCTGCGATCCACAGATCACCCGTGTGCGAGTCGAACGAGAACGAGAACGGATTCCTCAGACCCCATGACCAGATCCGGGGATCAGCGGCGGCGAACTGAACCAACGGGTTGTCGTCTGGCACGGAATACTCGGCTTCGCCGCTCGGCGTCGGATCGATTCGCAGGATCTTGCCGAGCGGCGAGGTGACGTCCAGCGCCTTGCGTTCCAGGTCGACGAACGGCGATCCGTCACCCATGGCGACGTACAGGTAGCCGTCGGGTCCGAACAGCAACTGACCTGCGTTGTGGAACACGTCGAACTGTTCGACCACGAACAACTCACGCCGAGACCCGGCGTCAAACAGCCCGTCCGGCGCCACCGAGTACTCGGCAATGACCGAGTGTCCGTCGCCCACCCTGCTGTGGTGGATGTACGCCAGGTTTCCCGTCGGGTCGAATGCGAGACCGATCAGTCCCTCCTCGGCAATGGCAAGCGTGTTCGCCGACACATCGAGGACGACGTCGTCCAGCGACTCGACCGTTCGCCACTCAGCCGTGAGGCGACCCGAGGAGTCGACATCGTTCAGCGTCGGTCGCTCGATGCGCACCACTCTGCCAAGCTTGTCGATCCCGTAGAGATGTTCATCGCCCGGCCGCTCGACGATGGTCACGAGCTTCACATCGGCGTCGACGAATTCGACGAAGTCAACCGAGACGAGACGAGCTCGTTGGGTGAACGCCAACGGACCGAGGGCAGCACCGCTCGACGGCGTGTCGACGCCGCAACCAGCGAGGAGCAACCCACACGCGGCAGCGGCCCCTGCGGCGGCGCGAAACCTTCCCATCGATGGTTCAGTCCGTGCCGTTCTTGCCGAGGAACCGAGCGACGCTCAAGAATCCAGTGTGGGCAACCATTCGATGGTCGGGGCGCACTGCCTGGCCTTCGATGTGCCAGCCACGGTGCAGCACCTCGATGGTGCGTGCATCGATCCACTTGCCCTTCATTGCTTCTCGAACCTGCACCGCCTGGGTGATCGACGGCGTGTACGCAAGCAGAATGCCGCCCGGGCGCAACACGAACTCCGCATGAGGAACGACCTGCCAGGGTTCGGGCAAGTCGAGCACTACCCGGTCGAACGGACCGTGTTCGGCATCGATCCCGTCGTAGCTGCTGGCAATGTGGACGTCGTAGCGTTCGAGCGCTTCTTCACCGAGAAAGCCGCGCACGTTCGCTTGCGCCCGGTTCGCGAAGTCCTCGCGGATTTCGTAGCCCACGATGTGTGCGCCGTAACGCAGCATCATCGTCGAGAGCGCCCCGGAACCAATCCCACTCTCGAAGACCCGCATCCCGGGGCCGATGTCGGCGAGCATGCAGATGGGCGCCAGGTCCTTCGGGTAGATCACCTGTGCCCCGCGTGGCATCTGGATGACGAAGTCCTCGAGCGTGGGGCGCAACACGATGTATTCAGCCGTCTTGGTGGACCGCACCCGACAGCCTTCGGGTTGTCCGATGATCTCGGCGTGGCGCACGAACCCGGCGTGGCTGTGGAACTCGCCGTCGTCGGCCAAGTCGACCAGGTAGCGGCGCTTCTTTGCATCCAACAAAACGGCCTTGTCGCCTGCGGTGAATGTGCTCATCGTCGTCCTCGTTTCCCGAGTACCAGTTCCACTGGTACCGGCTCGTGTGCGCTGGCGGTATCGACCAGTCGGCAAAAGGCGCACACCGACCCGGTGGTCGGCGCGCTACATCGTTCACAGTGACGTAAATCGCCAGCTGCAGCTGCGGACTGCCCGGCCAGCAGCGGCGCCATGTTGTCGATGAAGTTGAGATAGAACGCCGACTTGGTGCTCGGCGATTCCTTCTCGATGGCGTTCAACACATCCTTGTGATGCAGGTGCCGGTTGCCGGCAGCAATCGGGCACTCCTCCACGAGATAGTCGATGCCGCGGATCAGACACCACGCCGCCGTCTCACGTTCGGTCAGACGAACCAACGGCTTTGCTTTTCGCGGGAAACCGTGGCGAGCTTCCAGCACCGGCAGCTGGCGGGCGAGGTAGTCCACGTCCCAGTGCAACACGTTGCCGAGCAGTACTGCGGCCTCGTCATCGAGGTTGTGGCCGGTGACCACGACGTCGTATCCACCGTCGACGGCTGCCTTGTCGAACAGGTGGCGCTTCGACATGCCGCACGCGGAACACGGAACTCGCTTTGTGGCGCGTGCTGCCGTTGGAACGTCGTACCCGTAGTCGTCACGGAGGTCCACCGTGATCAGCTTCAAGCCACGGTCGTCGGCAAACGCACGGACGTACTGACCCGATTCATCGGAGTACTCCCCGATTCCCAGGCCGACGTAGAAACCATCGGCCTGATAGCCGGCTTCCACGAGCATGTCCCACACCGCGAGTGAATCCTTGCCGCCCGACACCGCGACGAGAATCCGGTCATCCATCCCGAACATCCCGTAGTCGTCGATTGCCTTGGCCATCTGTCGGCGACACAGTTGCAACAGATGCTCCGCACAAAAGTTGGCGTTGTGGCGTGGCAGGTCGATCACCGCTGGCACCTTGCACGACTTGCACTTGCTTCCCGACGTTGCCATTCAGCCAGCCCCACCGGAAATGACCGGTCGAATCTCGATCACGTCGTCGTCGGCGAGCCGGGCGTCGCCGGGTACGAGCGTGCCGTTACAGATCACCAGATGGGACTCGCGTACCAGGTCGAGATCATCGAGCAACCGGTTCACCGTGCGATTCGCGGGCATCTCGACCTCACGCTTCGGATTGCGCATTCTCACCAACATGGGGCGCCAATGTTAGGTGGGACAACGCGGTGAACAGTGCCGGTCGTCAAAGGTGCCTGGCACCTTTGACGATCACTTGGCTTTGACGACGATCTTCGCGTCCGGGTTGGAGCGCTGAGTGTCGGCAACCGCTCGGGCAATGACGGCAGCGCGACGCTGCTTGGGCGTGGTCGTCATCGCCTTGCGTTCCTTCTTGCTCGGTGGCTTGGCGTTGATGACGTTCACGAACTTGTTCGAGCCGACGGTCCAGGTGCCAAGCGATTCGTCGTTCTTGCCGAAGAACTTCTTGATCGTGGTCTTCCCGAAGACCCAACCCGCCACGATCTTCCAGAACATGCTGGGGCCGAGCAGGCCCTGCCGAATCGCCTTGCGTCGAATGATGACCGCTGGTCGCAGCGCGTACGGAAGGACCGCCATCAGACCCGACGGATCTCGACGATGGCGCTCTTCTTCTTGCCCGACCGCTTGCCGAGCAGGAACATCAGCAGCATCAGGACCATGCCAGCGCCGCCGGCGACGGTCGCGATGGACATCTTCTGGTCGTCGACCTTGCCCTGCACGTCACCTTGGAACGCCTGCAGCTTGTCGCGCAGGTCGTCCGGAGTGATCTTCGAGGGCGTGGTGTCTGTGGTCTTTGCCATGTGTGGTGGTCCCCGTCGCTCTGTCTCTTACTTGGGTTCTTTGTTGAGGGTCGTCTTCTTGACACGCAGGAGCGTGACGACCAGCAGGATGAGCGTGACGATCAGCGTCACGAGGTACGCCGCCCATGACAGCGAACCCGTGGCGAGGCGATCGACCTCGGTCTGCACGAGGCGCAACACCCCGAGCAGCACGAGCATCAGTCCGAGCCCCATACAGAAGGCCGCAGCAGCGCCAAAGGCGAGCCAACGCCCGGCGCCCTTGAGCGGACCGACCGTCTCTTGTTTGGCATAGGTCTTGAGGAAGTCGATGACCTCGCCGAGTGACGCGTCTTGCTTGCTGTCTGGCACGACGCTGTTTCTATCAGATGATCACGACAGGCGGAACTTCAGCATTGCTTCGACATCGTCGAGCACTTCGTCCAACAGGTCGAGTCGCTGCTTTGGACCAGTTGCTGCGAGCAGACGAAAGCGGTCCGCAGGGCCGATTGGAGCGAGCGATGCCAGGTGGTATGTGGCAACCAACGGGTCGTCGGCGATTTCGGTCTCCTCGACATCCATTTCGACCTCACCGAGCTCGACCGCCAAGGCAAGCGCCGACCTCACGCGGCCGTGGGTCGCTGCCACATCCAGCGCCAGGCCGGGCGGGTCGGGGTCAACGTCGGGAAAGTCGTCCACGTCAGCAAGCGGGTACGGATCGTCAGGCAGCCACGCATTCACTCGAATCCGGCGGACCCCCACCGCCACGAGTGCGTAGCGCTCTTCATCGAGGGCTTCGACCTGGATCATCTGCGCAACGGTGCCGACCATTGCTCGTTCGTCGCCGCCGCCTGCCTCACGGCCGTGGGTGATGAGGGCCTGACCAAACTCGGGCGTGCCGTCCGACGCGAGACAGTCGATCACCATCTGGCGGTACCTCGGCTCGAACACGTGGAGCGGGAGCACCCCTCCCGGCAACAACACCGAACCCAGCGGGAACATCGCCATGACACCCATCGCGCAACCCCTACTCGGGCCCCAACACGTCGGTCGACGGACCCGCCGGGTACGTCGCAAACCGTTCACCGAGAACTGTCCAAAGGGGCACGTAGACATCCTCGCTCGCTGCATCCTCGGTGTTCAACACGAGCACGAACTCAATGGTGTCGGCATCGTCGTCGTCGGGGTCCACGACTCCCGCGAGCGCCTTGACGCCCGTGAGCGTGCCGGTCTTGGCCCGCAACCGCTCGGCCATCTCGGAGTCCACGAACTCGCCGGTGAGCGTTCCGCTGGTTGCGGCCACAGGCAGGCCGGCATCGATCGCTGTTCCTCGGCCGAGCTGCACTGCGTTCAACACCGCCGCGCACGTTGCCCTGTTCTCCACACTCAGTCCCGATCCGTCACGCAGCCTCACGCCGTCCATCGGGAGGCCGAGGTCGACGAGGGCCTGGAACATGGAATCCAGTCCGGCCGCACGCGTGCCCTGGCCAGATGTTGCCAGCCCCATCTCCTTCACGAGCATCTCGGCGGTGTTGTTGTCGCTGGTCAGCAACATCTCGACGACGACGTCGCTCAGCGGCGCCGAATCGACCGAGGCAATCACGGGCACCAGCGTCGATGCGACTCCGCTTCCCCATCCGTTGTCCACACGCACGCCACGCTCGTTCAGCAGTCGAACGAACTCCCGCGCTGCGCCAGCGTTCGGGTCGTCCTGGCGGCCGGATCGACCCAACACGCGAGCATCGTTGGCCAGGAGCGCGTCGTATGGCCCTGCTTCGACGAACGGGACATCGTCTGCCCACTCTTCGATGACCCATTCGTCGTCATACCGGGTCCCGTCGCCGATCACCGTGCCGCGAATCCGGGTGATTCCGGCGTTGACGACGTCGTCGGCAAGCGCATCAAACGACGTGGCGTTCACCACGGGTTGTGCGTCATCGCTGGTCGGATAGTCATCGCTGGTCAGCAGCGGGTCGCCGCCTCCGATCAAGAAGATGTCGCCATCGACCACCCCCTCGACCGCTGGAGGCGCTGCGACGGAGGTGGTGAAGCGGAACTCCGGTCCGAGGATTTCGAGTGCAGCCAGGGCAACGAGCAGCTTCTGATTGCTCGCCGGGATGACCGGCGTGTCGATGTTTGCCGAACTCACCGTGACCCCGCCGACGGCCACCGCAGCACACGATGTGTCACCGACGAAGCCGAACACCGGGTCGACCGCGTCGCTGAGTTGACCAGCGCTGGCAACCGCCGACACCGCTTCGGGAGTCCTCCGGTAGTCGAAGATGGACGTGGTGAGCACCGAACCAACCTCATCAGCGAACACATCATCGCCCGTTGACGCTGGTTCCGCAGGTGCCGGGTCGTCATCGGACGCAACGCGACCATCGAGCGTTCTGACCAGCAGCCCCGCTGAGTCGCTGCTCGCCTCGTAGGCGTCGGCCTCTCCGTCGGCCCAACGATGCAGCACCAGGAGTCCCATGGCGGGCAGAATCGCCAACGCAAGCAGCGCCATCAACGGTGAGCGCGGGTACCGGACCGGTTCCGCGACCAGGTCGATGTTGGACGAGCCCCACATCCCGTCGTCGAAGTCGTCCGTCACCATCGAGGCCCCATCATGGCGTGTGTTCAGCGGAGTCCGACGTCAGCAGGTGTGGCTCCCGACGGGTACGTGTCGAGTGCGTCCACCAGTTCGTTCCAAACGGGCCGGTACTCGCTCTGATCCGAGATGGTCGGACCGTTGAGCACGAGCACGTACTCGACTGCTCCCCCACCCTCGATGGGCAGGTAGCCCGCCAGTGCCTTGACCGCTGGCGGGTCCTGGTTGAACGGCGGGTTGTTGAGTGTGCCGGTCTTGCCGAGGAGCCGACCGGCCACCGGATGGTCGACGAAGATGTCAGCGAGTGTTCCGGTTTGGGCCGCCACCGGCAGCGCGGCACCGATGGTCCCGCCAGGCCCGGACCATTCCAGCACCGAGAGCAACGCATCACAGGTGAGGCGGTTGTCGAGGCTCAGACCAGAGCCGTCCCCCAGGACAATCGCAGTGGTGTCGACACCCCACAGCCCCAGCTGATCGTTCATCACGGCAAGGCCGGCTTCGCGCGAGTTCGTGGTGGCTGGACCTCCCGCGACGACGCCGAGCTCCTTCACGAGGAGTTCAGCGGTGTTGTTGTCGCTGTTCGTGAGCATCTCGGCAACCACATCGGTCAACGGCTCGGAGTCGATCGTGGCGATCTCGACCGATCCGTTACCGAGATCGGCGACAGCCCCCTGGCCGGGCGCGCCCGCCACCGTGATCCCTCGGTCGCTCAAGAGTCGCGTGAACTCGCGCGCTGCGCCGCTGTTCGGGTCGTTTGCCCGCTGTTCCTCTCCGAGCACCCGCGAATCGTTGGCCATGAGGGCGTCATAAGGTCCGGCCTCGAGCCCTGCGACGCCGTTGCCCCAACCCGGCGCGAAGTACTCGTCGTCGTACCGCGATCCATCGCCGAGCACCGACCCCGTCACCTGGGTGACTCCCGCGGCTTGCACGCGGTCTGCCAAGGCGTCGAACGACGTCGGGTTGAACACCGGCCGTCGTTCCAAATTCGAGGTGGGGTACCAGTCCGACGACAGGAGCGGGTCCCCACCGCCAAGGAGCACCAAATCACCGTCCAACACTCCGTCGACCGGCGACGCAGCGGCAACCACGCTCGTGGTGAATGCATGATCGGGGCCGAGACGCTCCAGAGCGACCGCTGCGACGATGATCTTCATCGTGCTCGCCGGGATGACGGGAAGCGCACCGTTCGCAACACCCACCTGATTTCCGTCGACGGCAATCGATGCGCAGCTTCGGTCGTTGACCGTCGCGAGGAACGGTGCGACATCGGCCACGAATTGCTCGACGTTCAGGTCGCGACTGATGACATTGGGAAGCCGACGAAACGTGAGCATCGAGTTCGCCAGCGGACCGTCGGGAAGCGGAGGTGCGACGATCGTGGTCGGAGGGGGCGGGGCCGCTTCGTTGTCGTCGATTTTCGCACTCGCCCAGACGAAACACGCGTACAGGGCAAGCGCTGGCACGAGCGCAAACAGTCCGAGCACGATCATCGGGCCCGGACCGGTTCGCCTGGGTGGCGGCTGTCGGGCGGCCAGTCGATTCATTGCCGAGTTCGGCGGCTCACCGCGACGACTCACGAGGGGCGGGCTCGGCGGTGCTGAACGCGGCGCAACATGTGACCGAGCGCCGTGACGGCTCGCTCGCCGCTCGGATAGCAGAGTCGTCCGGTGTCGCGAACTGCAACGGGGCCGGCGTTCGACGGGTCGGCAACGGCGAGTTCGGTGCAGGTCAGAATCGGCTTGCCGGTCTGGACACTCAATTCGTGTGCCGCCTGAGCAAATCGGGTGTCCTGGCGCTCGTGGTATTCGACGATTCGTTCGATGCCATGGTCCGGATAGAACTTGCCGTGGCGCATCATCTGCGCCTGGTTCGATTGAATGCCGAGGCCGAGGTAGATGATCGAGTGCACCTCCGGGTGGGTAGCAACGAGCTCCATGATCTCGGGAATCGTGTCTCGGGTTTCGCCGCCCGCACAGTCGATGGGGTTGTTTCGACTCCAGCGGGCAGGCAGCTTTGCGTCGATCGCTGCCATCAGGTCATCGGGAAGCTCCATCAGCACGAGGTCGGGGTCGCGTGTGATTGCATCTGCAGTCACCACTCCCCAGCCGCCAACGGTCGTGAGGACCGCGGTGTTCGGACCGATCGGGAGTGGCTGGCTTGCAAACGTGGCTGCGGCTTCGAATGCGGACTCGATGCTGTCTGCACGAGTGAGCCCAGCAGCCCGACATGCGCCGTCGAACACCTTGTCGTCAGCTGCCAGCGCTCCGGTGTGGCTGGCGGCTGCTGCAGCGCCGCCCTCGGTGGATCCGCCTTTCACGATCACGAGGGGTTTGCGGTCAGCAGCCACCGCGAGGCGATCCATCAGACCCTTCCCATCGGTGATGCCTTCGATGTAGGCGAGGCCGACTGCGGTTGCGTCGTCGTCGGCGTAGAAGTCGAGGTAGTCAGCAACACCGACCGCTGCTGCGTTGCCTGCTGACACCGCTCGGCTGATACCGACGCCGGTTGCCTTGGAATGATTCAGGAAGCTCGACACGAAGTTGCCGGACTGGCTGGCTACGCCGATTGCCCCGGCAGGCGGGTACGGAGCAACGATCTGGACGCACATGTCCACGGGCGTACTCACCACTCCCTGACCGTTCGGACCAGCGAGCAAGATGCCGAGTTCGTCCGCAAGCGCCACCAGGTCGGCCTGCGCCTTGATCCCGTCATCGCCTGCTTCTCCGTAGCCCGCAGACGTGAGGAACGCCGCCTTCACACCCTTCGCGGCGCATACTCGAAGCAACTCGGGGTTGGCTGCTGCGGGTGTGCACACGAACACGAGGTCGATCTCGCCGTCGGGCAGCGACTCGATGTCGGCAACGGTGTCGACGCCGAGCACGTTCTCGCCCTTCAGGTTGGTGCCGAACACCTTGCCCCCATATCCATTGCTCAGCAGGTTGTGCAGCGACACGAAGCCGAACTTGCCCGGGTGCGTTGACGCTCCGGTCACGAGTACGCCCCGCGGCTCGAACAGTGCGCGGAACTGCTCGTCCGAGGGGCGTTCGCGCAGCGATGCGGTGCGTACTGCTGGCTCACCGATCTCGACGAGACCGTCGACAGCCACCACGCGCCCGTCGGCTTGCACGATCAACGGGTTGATGTCCACGCTCGCCACGTCGGGTCGAGCCTCGGCGAGTTGACCAAGCCCCACCAGCAACTCGACCACTTGATCGCGATCCACAGCGGCTTCTCCGCGGAACTCGCCAAGGAGGCGTTGGGTTGCGAGTCCATCGAGCATGTCGTTGGCCGTTGCTTCGTCGAGCGGAGCTGGTCGAAACACGACGTCAGCAACAGCCTCGGCAAGAATTCCGCCGACCCCGAGCATGACCATGGCGCCGAACTGCGCATCTCGAACCACCCCTGCGATGAGCTCACGATTTCCTGAGACCATCGGTGCCACGAGGACATCGACATCGCCGTCGTCCGGACGTGCTGCGGCCAACAATTCCGTTGCAGCAGCCACTGCGGCGGCACGGTCACCCAGGCGCAGCTTCACCAGGCCTCGTTCTGTCTTGTGTGCGATCGCGTCGCCATTGAGTTTCGCTACCACCGGATACCCGATCGCATCGGCGGCATCGCCTGCGGACTCAGCGCTTGCAACGAAGTGCTCCGGAGCAATGGGCACGCCGTGATCAGCAAGCAGCGCCTTGGAGGCGCGTTCGGACATGGTCTGTGAAGCCGACATTGCTGGTCAGCGTAGTTTCGCCGCAACCGTCGAGACCGGCATGGCGCACCGCGACGCCGGCGCAACAGCGCAAAGCGAGGCGTTTCGGGTCGATTTCAGCCCTTCGGCACCGACACTGCGTAGGTGAGCACGCTCTTGGCAAGCAGGTCTCCCGTGGTCGCGCCGTATGCCTCGGCCTCGCAGAACACCGTGCGACGGCCGCGCCGCGTGACCCAACCTTCGGCTACGGCGTCCTCAGCGCGATCTCCTCCGACGATGCCGCGGATGTACTGCACATGCATGTCGACCGTCGAGTAGTTGACGCCGCGCTCGATCAGCGCGCCGACGGCCGGGACCATCACGTGGTCGAGCAGCGATGCCATGGCCCCGCCGTGCATGAAGCCAGCGGCTTGGAGCAACTCAGAACGAAACGGCAGCCGCATTCTGCAGTAGTCGGCCCGGATGTCTTCGACGACGAGTCCGAGCAGCATCGGGTACGTGGTGGTTCCAGATGTTCCGAACTTCATCCACCGCTGCGTGGTCTCGGCATCGAGGACCGGGTAGTTCTCGGCGCGGGTTGATTCGAAACCGCTCATTGCGGGAGCTCCAGTGCAGATCGGAAGAAGTCGATGATGTGGGTTCGCCGCCGGGCAAGCGCAGCCTCGGTCAACGGGTTCTCGTCGAGCAGACCTTCGAGAAACGGCGCATCCGAGAAATAGCTCAGCAGCGCGCCGTACCCCGTGAGCAAAAGCTGCGCGGCGTCTTGGTCGCGGAAGACGCCAGCGGCCATCTCGCGTTCGAAGTAGCCGACCGCCTCATCGAAGAGCGGACGAAGGGTGGCGGCGAGGTCGATGGCCAAGTGGCTACCGCCATCGATGGCCTCGCGACGCATCAGCGTGACGTAGGCGGGGTTGTCGGCAAAGAACCCGAAACCGGCGTCGAGTACCTGTTCCACCTTCGCCAACCCCTGCGACGGGGCGGTGATGGAGTCGGCCAGACGCGAGAACCAGTCGGAGAGCAGTTGCTCGAAGACCTCTTCGTACAACGCCTCTTTCGATGCGAAGTGGTGCAGCAGACTCGGTCGGCGAATGCCGACCTCGGCAGCGATGTCGTTCAACGAGGTCGCGCTGTACCCGGCGTGCGCAAAGCACTGCCGGGCAGCATCGAGAATCTGCACACGCGTGGTGCGCCCTGCAGTCACTTCGTCCGACATAGATCGACAGACGCTATCGGACCGGAAAACGACCGAACCCGCCGCCCCGAAATGGGAACAGCGGGTCCGAGAACGAACACGAGAACACGAAGGCCCTCGGAGTCGGAGTCAGTATCAGGCCGGAGGGTAGACGCCCATGGCTTGGGACTTCTCGGTGCTCCAGAAGATGACAGCGATCTCATCGATGAGTTCGACGAGCTTTTCACCAGCGGCAGGATCCATGGTCTTCTTGGCTTCGCCAGCCTGGTGAATGGCGTCCCAGAAGAGCTGGTGCAGGTTCGGGTGGGCTTCGAAGTGCGGGGGTGCGAAGAAGTCCGCCCAGAGCACCATGAGGTGGTGCTTGGTCTCTTCGGCGCGGGCCTCCTTGATCGAGATGCAGCGGGCACGGAAGACCTCGTCATCGGACTCGGCGTACTTCTTTGCGGTCTTCACGACCGAGAGCGCTTCGATCTTGGCCTGCGCCGGGTCGTACACGCCGCAGTAGAGGTCGCAGTGGGCGTGGGCAACGGTCGCAGAAGCGAACAACTTGCGGAACATGGGGGTCTCCTTGGGGGATGTCGAGGACGAGACACGCGCTGGCGTGTCCACTGATGTACCTGCGAAACATACACTCCTGGGGTGACGACGTCACCACCTGGCTCGCGGCAATCTCGACGCCGCACACTTCGGCGCTTCGTTGTTGCGGATCGGTCGATGGAACCCACGCTCGTCCACGGACAGGGTCTGGTCGGCGTGCGATCGTCGCGTGCGGCTGCTGGCCAATTGCGCTGCTTCGAACACCCGCACCGCCCGGGTTTCTGGATGGTGAAGCGCGTCCACTCCGTGGTCGCCGACAACGGTGCCAGCGAGGCAACGATGGACATGTTGTCCGACAACACATCGGTACCCACCGTTGACTCACGCCACTTCGGACCGGTTCGAGTCGAGGGTTCGTACCGAGTGATCGTTCGCATCCCTCGTCGCTGGATGTAGCTCGACCGGTTTCGCGCAACGCTGTTGCCAGTTTCGTGAACCGTTCGCCCGCGTTACGTACCCCGGCTCAGTCCACCTGCGACACTTGTCAGCATGCAAGCACGCCGAATCACCGCTGCGGTTTCGCTGGGTCTCGTGGGAGCCGTGGTCATTGGTTTGATCGCCACCGCTGGCGACGACGAGCAGCCGATCACCGCTGCCGAACCGGTTCCAGCGTCCGCCGACTCCGAATCCGCTGCGTCTGATGAGGTCACCTCGGCGATCCCGAAACCGGCCGCCTCAGAGCCTCGTGACACCCTCGCAACGGCGCCCGAACAAGCAGCCGACCCAGCGGTGGCCCCCAACACCCCTGATCTACCGAACCGTGGTCCGCACCCCGAGTTCTTGCCGGTGCAGGAATGGATCCAGACCGAGGCGACCTCGTTCGATGACTTCGACGGAAAGGTCGTTGCCGTTCAGTTCTGGACGTTTGGTTGTCACAACTGCCAGGCCACGTGGCCGCGCATGCGCGAACTGTACGAGAAGTACGCGGGCGATGACTTCGAGATCGTGGGTGTCCACGCTCCCGAGTTCGACTTCGAACGCGATGTCGACGCCGTTGCCCGAGCCGCTGCAGACAACGGGCTGGTGTGGCCGATTGCCATCGACAACGACAAGCTCAACTTTCGGTCGTGGCAGGAGCGTCGCTTCTGGCCTCGTGTGATTCTGATCGACGCTGACGGCAATGTTCGATACGACCACATCGGTGAGGGCGCCTACGACGAGATCGACGCTGCGGTCGGCGCCTTGATCACCGAAGCCAACGCCTGACCTCGGGGTCGCTGCTTCCATGGTCGATGCATTCGTCGAGGGCGTGCGTTCGATCGTTCAGGTGTGCCATCTGGTGATCCTCGCCCCCGTTGCACTGACGATCGTCGCAGCGCGCGGCCGATGGGAAGTGACGCTGGGTGCGGTTGCGGGCGTCGTGGTCGGTGGGTGGTTCTTCGTCTCGAACCGCTTCGGCGCCATCAGCGAGACGGAACTGCGCATCACTGCGAGCCTGGTGATCGTCATCGTTGTCGCATTGGGCGCTCCGGCGGTGTTCGATCGGGACCGCCCTCGGTTGATGCGCGCGATCGGGTCGACCGTGCAGTCGCCACTGGTTGCCGGCGTGCTCAGTGCCGTGGTTGCGATGATGGTCACCCAGTGGTGGCGCCCCTGTGTCGGCGAAGAACTGGGTTCGCTGTTGACCAATGCGCCGAGCGATCCGTGGGGGCAACTGTTCCCAACCGTTGGTTTCATGACCGGCATTGCCGTGCCGCTGGTGATCCTCGGTCTCATCTACGGATCTGTGGAGCCACCGCTCGATGTCGCGTCGAAACTCGGCTGGATTGGATCGGGACTGTGTGTTGCGCTCGCGGTGTCCGTGATTGCCGGTCAGCACGGGGAGATCGTCTCCCGGCTGTTCCAGTGGAGCCAGTAGCGCCCGATCACTCGATCGGTACCATCTCACCCCATGCAGATCGTCTCCGCTGTCTTCGTCGAGAACTTCGAGATGCGTCAGGCTCCTGGGCCGTCGACACGCATCGACATGACCGGCGTGATGTTCTCTCAAGCCGCTCCGCAACCTGCACCCCTCACCATCAGTCCGCATCTCGTCGCCCTGATCTTCTGTCCCGCCGGCCAGTCGGGCAGCGGCGTCTTCGAAGTGGTGTTCCGCAGAGGCGTCGACGAAGACAGTGAGCAAGTGGCGCGCAATGTGAGTCCGTTCACCGTCGAGCCGGGCAAGTTCACGTATCGCCTGGTGAAAGGCGAGTTGGACTTCGACGACTACGGGCAGATCTTCGCTCACTGCCGGGTCGACAAGAACCCGTTCACCATCGTGCCGTTCACCCTGCTGCCACCCGTGGAGTAACCCGGCTCGGTCTCGCTCGCCGGGGTCGTTCTGAACAGATCGTCGACGGGTCTACTACCCTCGCCCGCGTGCCGTTGACCACAGAACAAGACTCACACGCTGTTTCGCTCATCCGCGGATTCTCGATGGACGGGCCGTTGGCTGCGAACAGCGGACACCAAGGCACGGGGATGGCGTTGGCGCCACTCGCGCATGCGCTGTACAGCCGGGTCATGAAGCATGATCCGGCCGACCCGCACTGGCACGACCGCGACCGGTTCGTCCTGTCGGTCGGACACGTGTCGATCATGCAGTACGCCATGCTGTTCTTGAGTGGTTACGGGCTCGAACTCGACGACATCAAGAACTTCCGTCAGTGGGACTCAAAGACCCCTGGCCACCCCGAGGTCGGCCACACCGCTGGCGTGGAAGTCACCACAGGCCCGCTCGGTCAGGGATTCGCGAATGCGGTCGGACTCGCCATTGCCGAAGCGAACCAGCGAGCTCGGTTCGGGTCCGACGCCGTGGATCACCACACCTTCGTCGTGGTGGGTGACGGCTGCATGATGGAGGGCATCAGCCACGAAGCAGCCGATCTGGCCGGTCACCTCGGACTCGACCACCTCGTGTGCATCTTCGACGACAACTCGATCACCATCGACGGCCGCACCGACATCACCACCAGTGTCGACATGGCAGCGCGCATGCGCGCCTACGGATGGGACGTCGTGGAACTCGGCGACATCGCCAATGACGTCGACGCCCTCGAAGCCGCGTTGAACGCGGCAAAGGCCACCGAACAACCCTCGTTCCTGATGCTGAAGACCAAGGTCGGATTCCCTTCCCCCGACTTCACCGATGATCACAGCGCTCACGGCAACCCGTTCAAGGCCGAACACGTCACCAGCACCAAAGCGGTCATGGGGATCCCGGACGAGCCGTTCTGGGCTCCCGACGCACTGGTTGCGAGCTACCGCTCGACCGTTGCCGAACAGGCCACAGCCGCTCGAGCCGGACGCTCGGAACCATCGAGTCCTGAATGGGTTGCCGCTGCTGGCGCCACCGGGCTCTCCGGTTGGGACAGCGATCTGCCGAGCTACGAGCACGGCGATTCGGTTGCCACGCGCAAAGCCATCCAGAAGGCACTCGACGCCACCGATCCCCACCTGCCGGGGCTGATGAGCGGTTCAGCTGACCTGAAGGGCAGCAACGGCGTGGCGCTCGGCGCCTCACACCCGTTCTCCTCGACCGCTCCCGACGGCCGATACGTGCACTACGGCATCCGTGAGCACGCAATGGGCGCCGTTGCGGTGGGCCTTGCGCTGCACGGTGGGGTCATCCCGGTCACGGCAACGTTCTTCGTGTTTGCCGACTACATGCGCCCCGCCATCCGCCTCGCTGCACTGTCAGGCGCCAAGGTGTGTTTCGTGTTCACCCACGATTCGGTCGGTGTCGGCGAGGACGGCCCCACCCATCAACCCGTCGAACAGCTGGCGTCACTGCGCGTCATCCCGAACTTGCACGTCATTCGTCCAGCGGATGGCAACGAGACCATCCAGGCGTGGGCCGACGTGGTTCGCCACGACGGTCCGTCGGCGCTGGTGCTCAGCCGTCAGGACATCACGGTCACCACCGACGGTTCCGCCGTTGCCAAGGGCGCCGACGTGATCGCAGCGGTCGAGTCGCCGAAGGTGGTGCTGGTGGGTACCGGCAGCGAGGTGTCGCTCTGTGTCGAGGCCGCCGACGTGCTTGCTGGAAACGGCATTGCCACCCAGGTCGTGTCCATGCCCAGCTGGGATCGCTTCGACGAGCAGGATGCAGCGCATCACGCCAGTGTGTTCCCCGACGGCGTTCCCGTGCTCTCGGTGGAGGCCGGCGTGTCCATGGGTTGGTCGAAGTACGCCGATGCGTCGGTCGCCATCGACCGGTTCGGTGCAAGCGCTCCTGGTGGTTTGGTGCTCGACAAGCTCGGCATGAACGTCGAGAACGTCGTCCACCACGCCACCGCCCTCGTCAACTGACGAACCGTCCACTTCGCCTACTCACCACTCACCACTCACCACGCATCGAACAACGACACAGACCGGAGAACCTCATGAGCGATCGCCTACACGACCTGTACGAGACCCAAGGCCAGAGCGCATGGTTGGACAACTTGCGCCGCGACTACATCACCTCGGGCAAGCTGGTGGACGTTCGCGACAGCGGTGTGCGGGGGCTCACGTCGAACCCGTCGATCTTCCAGAAGGCAATCCAGGGTTCTGTTGACTATGACGAGCAGTTCAACGAGATCGCAGGCGATGGCGGTTCGATCGTGGACGACTACTGGTCGTTGGTGATCCGCGACATCCACGGGGCGTGCGACGTGTTCTCGAAGGTCTACGACCAGTCCAACGGAGTCGACGGCTATGTGAGCGTGGAGGTTGCACCCAGCTTGGCCCACGACGGTCCAGGCACGGAGTCTGCGGCGCGTGAACTCCACGAACGCATCAATAGGCGCAACCTGATGGTGAAGATTCCGGGCACCGAGGAAGGGCTTGCACCGATCCAGCAGATGATTGCGGAGGGTCGTTCCATCAACGTCACCTTGATCTTCTCGCTGCCTCGCTACGGCGATGTGATCGAGGCCTACATTGCGGGGCTCGAAACGCTCGCAGCCGACCCCGACGCCGACTTGTCGCAGGTGGCCAGCGTTGCCAGCTTTTTCATCAGCCGCGTCGACGTCGAGGTCGACAAGCGGCTCGAGCAGCACGGCTCCGACGAGGCGTTGGCATTGCGCGGCAAGGCTGCGGTGGCGCAAGGCAAGCTTGCCTACCAACTGTTCACCGAGCGGTTCTCGGGCGAACGCTGGGACAAGTTGGCAGCTCGTGGCGCACGCGTGCAACGCCCGCTGTGGGCCTCGACCGGCGCGAAGAACCCGGACTACTCCGACGTGCTGTACGTCGATGAGCTCATTGGCCCCGACACCGTGAACACGCTGCCGGACGGCACGCTCGATGCATTCGTGGACCACGGCACCGTGGCTCGACGCGTCGACGCTGATGTCGATGCAGCCGAGTCCGTGTGGACCGCGCTCCCGGGCGTTGGCGTGGACATGGACGATGTCGCTGCGCAACTCGAACGAGAAGGCGTAGCGAGCTTCGAAAAGGCGTTCGACGAACTGATCGAAGCCCTCGAAGCAAAAGCCGCCAGCCTCAGACCGTCAAGCTGATGCGGTGATAGCCCTGGGCGCCGTTGGGGGCGACTGCCTGGGGTTGTTCCGGCTGCGGCTCGCCCTGCCCGTCGAGGGCACGAACCTCGACGATGTGGCGCCCGTCGAGTCCTGACGTGTCGAGCCGGTAGACCCATTGGACCCAAGTGTCTGCCGAGGGGACGCTGCCGATCTCCGCGTCGAGCCACTCCCCTTCGTCGATGCGGATCTGCACGCCGGACACGCCTCGATGCACCGCCCAGGCAACGCCGCCGATTGCGACCTCGCCGCTCTGGTTCGACCCGCTGCGGGGTGTGTCGATGCGCGCCATGGTCTTCACCGGGCCGAGCTTCGACCAGCCTCGTGGGATCCAGTAGGCGTCAAAGTCGTCCCAGCGGGTCAGGCGGATGTCGGTGACCCACTTGGTGGCCGAGACGTACCCGAACAAGCCCGGCACCACGATCCGCACGGGGTAGCCGTGGCGGGCCGGTAGCGGTTCGCCGTTCATCGCAATGGCGAGCATGGCATCGCGCCCGTCCATGATCACCTCGGTCGGCGATCCGCAGGTCCAACCGTCGATGGATCGCGACACAACCTGTTCGGCGCCTTCTTGGAGACCCGCCTCGTTCAAGATGTCGGCCAGACGCACGCCCTGCCACACAGCGTTCCCCACGAGTTCGCCGCCCACGGGGTTCGACACGCACGACAGCGTGATGTGGCGCTCGATCTGTTCGCGTTGGAGGAGATCATCGAACGTCAGCTCCAACGGGTTGTCAACGAGGCCCGAGATGTTGAGCTTCCAGGTGTCCTTGGCCACCTGCGGCACCACCAGCGCGGTGTCGATTCGGTAGAAGGAGTCATTGGGCACCACAAACGGGGTGACGCCTTCCACGTCCATGGAGAACTCTGTGGGAGCTGCCTGAGCAGCCTCGCTTGGTTGCACGTCCGGCAGCACCACGGTACTGCGCTCCTCGCTGATCTCGTTGCGCTGTTGCATCACGCGGCCGATTCCACCCGTGATGGCACCGACCGACGCAACACCGACGGCGCCGGTGACGAACTGTCGGCGATCCGGTCCAATCGACGTCGACCGACCATCAGCGGCCGGCGGACCGTTGCGTGGCGACAGCCACCAGATGATGCCCACGGACACGAGGGTGCCGATGACCGTCGGCAGCAGCTTTGCAATCGTGGGGTCCGGGCGCAGATACACGGCCCACGCTCCGATGATGCCAACGGCTGCAGTGAGCGCATACGCCAGCCCTTTCGATCCACGCACCGCCAACACGCCGATGATCGAACCCAGTCCGAGAATGACGATCAGCGCTCCGGCGACGAGCACGGCCTTGTCGTTGGTACCGAACTGTTCGATGGCCCAGTTCTTGAGCCACTTCGGCGTGTAGTCGATGAATTCCTGGCCGACGGGCACGACCGGTGACGAGGCCCCACGAACCATGGCCACGATCAGCTCCGCTACCGCAAGCCCAGCACCGGTGGCGAGCAGGCCAAGCGCCAGACCGCGCCAACGCGACGGTGCCTCCGGCGAGGTGAACGACGCCCGAAGCGGATCGGGCGACCCCTGCTCGGGTTCACCCGCATCCCGTGCTGTGTCCTCGTAGAATTCCGTTGTCATGAGTACAGGTGTACCCGATCCCCTCTCCGCCCGCGCACGTTCTGTGATCGAAGAACTTGGAGTTTCGGAGAATGTTCGGCTGTCGGAATCACTTGTTTCTGAAGCGATCGGTCTGGTGTCCGATGTGCCGGACACGCTCGACCTCAAGATCGCCGAAGCGGCGCTCAAGGAGATGCGCGAGGCATACAAAGTCTTTGCTCCCTACAAAGACGAGCGCAAGGTGTCGATCTTTGGTTCCGCGCGAACACGGCCCGATGACCCGCTGTATGCACAGGCCCGTGACCTCGCTGCATCGCTCGCCGAGAGAAACTGGATGACGGTCACCGGTGCTGGCCCCGGGATCATGCAGGCCGGAATGGAAGGAGCTGGCCGGGAACGATCGATCGGCGTGTCGATTCGGTTGCCGTTCGAGTCCGGGGCGAACTCGATCATCGCCGGCGACGAGAAGCATGTGTCGATGAAGTACTTCTTCACGCGCAAGCTGATGCTGATCAAGGAGTCGCAGGCGTTTGTCTGCCTTCCCGGTGGCTTCGGCACCCTGGACGAGACCTTTGAGCTGCTGACGCTGATTCAAACGGGAAAGAGTTTGCCGGTGCCGGTTGTTCTCCTCGACGCACCTGGCGATCCATATTGGGAGCAAGTGGACGAGTTCGTGCGGTCGCAGTTGATCGCTCGAGGCCTCGTTTCCCCCGATGACACCGGTCTGTACTCGATCACCGACTCCTGCGAGGAGGCATGCGCGATCATCGAAGGCTTCTACGCCAACTATCGCTCCCTGCGCTTCGTTGGTGATCAACTCGTCCTGCGTCTCGCACAGGGCCCTGACGACGCACAACTCGACCACTTGAACACTCGCTTTGCGCACCTGTGCGCAAGCGGACGGATCGAGCGGGCGACCCCCACGCGGGCCGAACGTCGCGACGACGACGCTCTGGGCTTGCAGCGGATCTCGTTCGACTTCACGAAACACGGCTACGGCGACGTGATCTCCATGATCGCGGAGATCAACTCCTGGGTCTGATCGGAATCACCCCGGTCGGACCACCCCCATCTGTCACGATGTCGAGGTGACCAAGAATCTTGTCTCGACAGCACTGGTTGGTGCTCTGGTTTTGGCTGCGTGTGGCGGCAGCGACGCAGCGGTTGAGTTCGACGCCGAACGAGCGTGTCGAGTCGGACAACGTCTCGTGGACGAGACAGCGTCAGGCGATCGCGACGGCGTGGTTCGCCAAGTCGAACGATTAGCTGACCTCGACGGCGTCGCCGACTCCGGAATCGATGTGGATGACATCGATTCGATCGCTGAAGGCCTGGACCAACAGTCCGTCGAGGATCTCGTTGCGGAGTTCGATGCGTTCGACTGTGACCTGACCGATCCCGGTGTCGTTGCTCCTCCAGTAACCGACTCGGCACCCGACACCGCACCACCGGTCGCCGAGGAGACCGCCAGCACCACGACAACGACGACGCAAGCGCCAATGTCGACCGAAGCCCCCGACACCACCAATGCACCGGTGGCCACCGACGCACCAGTAGCGACCGATGCCCCCGTCGCCACCGATGCATCCGACACCACGCCCACTGCTGCGCAAAGCGGAACCCCTGTCGACATCGGCTCGACAGGCCCCGGGGCCGCCATTGGGCTCGACCAGAGTGCCGAAGAGGTCCTTGCGAGCTACGACATCGCAGGCTTTTTGTTCTCACCGAACACCAACGTCGTCGAGCTTCGTGTCGGCCGGAGCGACTCGAGCTTCGGCGACGAAGTCGAGTACACGAACAGCGAGTCACTCACGATGACCGCCGCCACCTCGTTGACCATCGAAGAAGTCGTAGCCAACTACCGAACCGCGATCGAGTCACTCGGGGTCGAATTCGACTACAGCGAGTCAACGGCGAGTAGCGATGGCGTCGACACCGTTGCGGTCGAGGCCTCACCGACCGACTTCGACCTCGAACTCGGCAACTGGGATGTGTCGGTATCCCAGGATGCTGAGCTTCCCGGCGTGGTCGTCATCCGGGTCGACCGTTTGACCGTGGTACCCGGCGTCGTGGCGAACATCGCCGCCCCAGCTCAGCCACTCCTGCAGGAAACAGCGACGACGGGTGCCGACCTCGGATGGACGATCACCGGCTTCACCCACTCGCTGAGCATCAGCTCGTTCTCCGGTGATCTGTTCGAAACTGGCCGCGTGGAGTGGGACGTGTCGGAGGACAACACCGTACGCGCCGCTGCCGATGCATTGCAGGCTGCGGTCGGCACGCCTGTTCGAGACGAAGAGGTAGAGGACGACCGAATCACCTGGTTCCTCGATGACGGTGAGTCCACCTTGTTCTCGGTGAATTACTTCGAGTTCACCGGCACGACCGCCGCATTCAGTCCGTGATCGAGCGCAGCAGGTGCGCTGCTTTGTCCAGCGAGCGGCGCGCCTGCATCAAACGCTTGTCGCTCTGAGGTCGATCGACGAGGCCGGCCGCTGTTGCTTCGCTGAGTCGGTCGAAGGCGAGCTCATCGATCTGTTCGGACAGTCCATCGAGCTGATTCGCAATCCGCTCGAGATCGCTGTTCATCGCGGAGTGGTGAGTTCGAGTGCCTCGGCAACGATGTCGACCGGATGCTGCACATCGATCGAACGGTCGCTCAATGAGGCACCCAGGTGCATCGAGCATCCTGGGTTCGCACTCGCCAACAGGCTTGCCGGGCTTGTGGCGACGGCCCGGTCGATCGCTGAGAGCTTGCGGTCGCGGATATCGGCAGCGAGCTGGGGTTGCAGCGCGGAGTATGCCCCGCCCGCGCCACAGCACAAGCCATCGTCATCCAACTCCACCACGTCGGCGACGTGGGACAGCAGTGTGCGCACGTCGATATCGATGCGTTGCACATGGCGAAGGTGACACGGGTCCTGGACGATGACCGAACGTCGTTTCCCACTCGGCGGCGGCAGCAGGTCGACTCTGGTTGCCAACCACTCGTTGACATCCACGACTCGCTCGGCAAACCTCTGGGCGGCTTCGGTCCCCACGATGTTCCCGTAGTCCTTCAGCGCCGCCCCACACCCGGCCGAGTTGACGATGATTGCCGCCTCCCCCGGCATCGAGGCCATGACACGCTCCGCAAGCCGCACGGTCTGATCATGGAGCCCGGCATGCACGTGCAGCGCCCCGCAACACGACCCTCCTGCGGAGGGGAGCGCGTAGCTGGCTCCCGTTGCGGTGATCAGCGCTGCGGTCGAATGGTGCGTAGATCGTTGCCAAGCGTCCATCACGCAGCCCGTATACAGCCAGACATCGGTGCCCGTGGCAACGAGCGCAGGAGGCCTCCGCAGTGCCAGCCGCGCCAGCCCCAGTCGCGCGGGAACCAACCGGGTTCGCTGCGCAAGCGCCAACGCCGTTGAGCCCGCGAGCAGCAGCCGGTGGTGACCGAGCACGCGAAACCCGAGTCGTTGCCACCACGGTGTGATCCGCCCGGTCGACGCAAGCGCCGCCCGGGTCTGCTCCATCAGCGAACCGAATTCCACATTGCTGGGGCAAGCAGGCTCGCAACCGCGACACTGCACGCACGTTTCCATGAACTCGATGAACTCATCGTCGATCGGGGCCCCATCGAGTTCCACACCACGCATTGCATCGATGCGCCCTCGGGGCGAGTAGGCCTCTTCACCGGTCACACGAAACGTCGGGCAGTGCGGCAAACACAACCCACACGACACACAGGCCGAAAGCCGTTCTTCGTCCAGCTGCAGAAATGGTTCGGGCACCCTCAGACTCTACGAGATCGTCGAGGTCGACCGGTTGGTCACGCGAGTTCTGGGGCTCGTTCCGTTGTCGCCAGCAGCAATCGGAACGCGTCCTTGGGCATCGGGCGGCCGAGCAGAAAGCCTTGCACGCTGTTGCAGCCCAGATCTTGTACGTATCGCAGCTGCTCTTCGGTTTCGACGCCTTCGCACACGGTGTGCATTCCGAGTTTCCGGCTGAGCTCGATCATGCTCTCGAACACGACCACGTCTTCGTGGCTGCGAGATGACGCGGCCCACAAGAATTCTCGGTCGATCTTGAGTTCGGTGAAATCATGCGCTCGCAAGCTCAGCATCGACGAGTGACCGGTGCCGAAGTCATCGAGCGCAAGCGTCACGCCGACACCGCTGATCCGTGCGAGGTTCTCTGCGATGATGGGGTCACCATCGTAGAACGCACTCTCGACCATCTCGACGCGGAGCTGCTTCATCTGCTCGGGAAAGCTACGGGCGAGCCGTTCGACATGGGCCACGACGTCTTCGGACCGCAACTGCGCCGCGCTCAGGTTGACCGAGATCGACACCGGCTGGGTGGTCTCGGCAAACGAGCGCATGTGCACGACGACCTGGTCGAGCATGCGCGTGCCCATGTGAACGCCGGCCGGGCTGCCATCCACCAGCGACAAGAACTCTGCGGGCAGTCGGGGGTCATCAGGCGAATCTGGGTGCACCCATCGCACCAATGCCTCCGCACCGCGCAGCCGCCGGGTCTCAGCGTCGAAGATCGGCTGGTAGTACGGCACGAACTGCATGTCGCCGATGCCGTCCTCGATCGACTTGATCATTTCTTCGCGATCGACCCAGTTGCGGAACTCTTTGCGGTCGAAGCGAGTGTGCTTGTTTCGTCCGAGCGTCTTGGCCTGGTACATCGCGTGGTCGGCGTACTCCAACAGCTCGTCGGCGGTGGAGGCGTCCCACGGGTAGCCGGCAGACCCGAAACTCGCCGTGCACGTGTAATTCAGCTCATCGAGCTGATAGTCCTGCAGCAGGGTTCCCTTCAGTTTGTGCGCCACGTTGTCGAGCGTGACCGGCGACAGCGCCGGATCGAACAGCACGGTGAACTCGTCGCCGCCCACCCGACCAATCACGTCCGTGGACTTGAGCGAGGACCGCAACCGCTTGGCGAAAGCTTCGAGCAAGATGTCGCCGTATCGGTGACCGAAGTGATCGTTCAGCGATTTGAAGTGGTCGAGGTCGAGATACATCAGCGACAGCCCGGTCCCGGCGCGCTGCGCACGGTCGAAACGCAACTCGAGTTCTTCGAGGAAACCTGCGCGATTCAGTAGCCCTGTGAGTTGATCGTGACGCGCCTGCTGCTTGAGCGCTTGCTCGACCGAACTGCCGTCCGTCACGTCAGTCACCGACGCAACCACCGCCCGAACAACGCTGTTCTCGCACTGTTCCTCGGGTTCGTTGGCGTCCAGTTCGCGCACCCGCAAGGTCAGATCGAAGATCCGGTCACCACGTTCAGCGACGTTCGACACGACTCGACCGCGCCACCGATCGTTCTCACGCAGTTCGGCATTGACCTCGCTCACGAACGCCGGTGGCAAGCTGGCGAAGAAGAGCTGCTGCCAGTTCATGCCGACGACATCGTCACGACCGAGACGAGTGAGTTCGAGCAGCGCTGGATTCGCCGCCAACACGTCACCGCCACTCCCCGTCACGAACATCCCCACCTGGGCTTCTTCGAATGCAAGGCCCTGAGCCTTTGACAGATGGCTCCGACCAGCGGAAACAATGGAAATCACCACATTGCCCTCGGAGCCTGCGACCTTCGACTGCCACATTTCAACCGGGATGAGCCGAGATCCGGTACGCAGCGAGGTCTTCAGACTTTCGTCATCATCGGAGTTGCGCCAGCGGAGGTAATTACGCATTGCCGGTCCCATAAATGCGAGAAACGGCATTCCCGACCGGAGGAGTCCGTGTCCGCCCAACAGTGTCGCTGCCGCTTCGTTGAAGTCGGCCACGTTGTTGTCGGCATCAAGCAACACCAGCGCAACGGGTACATCGTTCGGAGCACCCCACTCGCTTGTCGTAGTGACCCCCTCTCGAGCCGACCACGAAGTGGCGCCGGAGTTCGCCACGTCCACGTGCTGGTGAGTCAGCGCCATCAGTACGCCGCCTCGTTCACCACCACGAAGGAGCCCAACGTCTTGATGGCCTCCCCTTCTTCGTTCACGGCAAAGACGCTGTCGCTGGAGTACAAGTCGAGGTAGTGGCCATCTTTGTGCTTGAAGCGGTATCCAATGGTCCGCGATTCACCCAAGCCGAGCGCGGCAACCGCTGCGAAATGAGACAGCACCCGTTCGGTGTCATCGGGGTGAAAGAGGCTCACGAAGTCACCTTCTTCGTGAGCGTCGAAGTCTTCTCGGGAGTATCCGAGCAACGACACACACGAGGTGTTCACGAACTCGTTCAGCTGTGTGGTCAAGTCGAACACGTACACGCCGTTCACGTTCTCGTCGAGCATGCGGCGAACATTGTCTTCAACGGCGTCGATCCGGGCCTGTTGCAGCTCTGCGAACGTTTCGGCTTCGCGCTGTTGCGTGACGTTACGAACGGTGCCGTGCACCTCTTGCACCTGCTTGTACTGGCCGAGCGACGCCTCGGACACCATCGACAGCCACACCACTGGATCCGAATCCTTCAACCGGAACGCAACACTGCCATCGTCACCGCCGCGCAGCAGCGATTCGAGATGACTCTCGACATCGCTTCGATCGTCTTTGTGAACGCTGCGCAGCAGTTGGTCGATGCTGGGTTCGGTAGCAAGCGGATCGGTTCCGAGCAGTGAGTGCAGGCCCAGGCTCCACATCATTGGATCATCACTCGGTCGCCAGCGCCACGATCCCGTACGACCAACCGATTCAGCCATCATCAACAGATCGTTGGATTCGGCAAGCTCAACCGCCGTTGCCTCCACCGCCATTTCCTGGGTGGCCTTTTCATCGAACGCAATGCGCAGTTCGGCGTAGGCGGTCTGCAACTCTTCGTTGGTCGACTGCAACTCTTCGTTCGTGGTTTCGAGTTCCTCGTTGGAACTCTGCAACTCCTCGTTGGAACTCTGCAACTCCTCGTTGAGCGCCTGCATCTCTTCGTTGGATGAGTCGAGCTGCTCCATCACGATGGCCAGTTGCTCACGCAGACGAGACACTTGTTTCTCGTGCTCCATCACGACCGAAGCCGAGGTGGTCCCCAAGCTCTCGTCGCTGACCACAACTGCCCCGAGGGATTCTTCGACCTGGCAGTAGATGATGGTCAGGTCACCGAGTTGCGGCGACGCTGTCGTGCCGAGCACGAGACGGACCCAGGCAGATTCACCACCGACCTCCACGCTTCGGTAGTCGGTGCTGACGATTTCTTCACCGGCTCGCAACCGGTGCAATGCCGTTCGCAGGTCGACCACCACGTCGGGCACGACGTTCTGGAAGACGTGGTCGGTTGCCAAGCCGGCCTTGCGTTGCAGCAGCGGATTGGCGTCACCGTGCGCGTACAAGATGTTGTCCGACGAGTTGAGCACGATGACGTTGGGCGACAACATCTTTTCGAGCTGCAACGCAACGGCGGCATCGATCTCGGCTTCGGTGCGCTTCTTCGGTGTGACCCGCGCCTTGGATTCGATTCGTTCGGGCTGCCACGCGAACTCAGAGTTGCGAGCAATCGCTGGCAGGCTGCGATGAACTGAAGCCGACGCCCTGAAGATCTTGCCAGCCACCGACACGGGGTTCCAGAGTTCATGGTGCGGTCCAACCGCCTCGGCCTGACCGATGAACAACAACGCTCCGGGATGCAAGACGTAGTGGAACGTGGGCAACAGCAGCTCCTGGAGCTCGCTGCCGAAGTAGATCATCACATTGCGACACACCACAAGGTCCTGGCGAAGGAAGGGTGGGTCCTGGACCATGTCGTGCTGTGACAACACGACGAGCTGCTTGATCCGTTTCGCCACCTCGTACTGCCCGTCGACAAACACGAAGTACTTGTCGCGCATCTCCTTGGGCATGCCGCTCACCGCCGAGGCGGAGTAACGCCCGCGACGAGCCTGGTCGATCGATCGTTGGTTGACGTCGGTCGCAAACACTTGGATGCGGTACTCGTCGAGGCGATCGCCGAGGATTTCGGCGATCAACATGGCAATCGAATACGGCTCTTCCCCCGTCGAACAGCCGACCGACCACACCCTCAGGAACGGGTCGGCTTTTTCCTCGATGTACTCCTCGAGCGCAACCCGAAGATCGTCGTAGGCGTCCGCGTCGCGGAAGAAGTCGGTCACCCCGATCAACAGGTCATGAAACAGCTCGTTCAGTTCTTCGGACTCGGTGGTGAGGAGTTCGGCGTATTGGCTGATGGACTCGGTCTTGGTGGCCACCATGCGCCGCAGGATCCGACGCGAGAGCGTCTTGTCCTTGTACTGGCTGAAGTTCACACCGTGGTCCCGCTTCAGCAATCGCAGGATGCGCTCGTAGGCGTCGCGGTTGCGCCCGGATCGGAACTCGGGGATCGGTCGGTCGGCCAGCGGCAGAATCGCCAACAGCTCGGTACCGATGTCCTCGGGCGGCAGGATCAGGTCGACCTTGCCCGACTTGATGGCGCTGACCGGCATGCCGTCGTATTTCGCGGTCGACGGATCCTGGGCAATGCTGAACCCGTCAACGTCTTTGATCGCCCCGACCCCGGAGGCACCATCCGAGCCGGTGCCGGACAAGATGATGCCGATCGACCTTGGACCCTTCACGTCCGCCAACGACTTGAACAACAAGTCGATCGACGGCTTGGTGGTGTAGATCGACTCGTCGACAGGGCTCAGTTGGACGATGTCGTCAGCGGCAACGGTGATGTGGAAACCCGGAGGACAGACGTACACCTGCCCCACTTGGAGTTGTTGGCCGTGTTCGGCAGCTTTGACCTCGAGTGTGGAGTGGCGCGACAAGAGGTCGACCATCATGCTGCGATAGTCGGCAGACACATGTTGTGCGATCACGAACGCCATGCGTGAGGATTCGGCGAGGTTGGCGACGAGATGCTGCAGCGCTTCCAGCCCACCTGCGCTGGCGCCGACACCGACGATGGTCAGTTCACTTTCCGACGCCGCACTTGCGTTTGCATCAGCGTCGTCGGCTTGTTCGCCTTCGAGCGCAACGCTGTCGGTCACGCGCTTATACACCGCTGCACCACCCTGATCCACTTCGATCTCCCAACTTCGTCGAACCGTCCGTCAAGACCATAGTGTCACCGATTTCGCCTGTATGTGATGCCTGGGGTGAAAATCTTGGACAGCCCATGCTGGCAGCGACAGGGACCGATGGCGGGGCGTAGCTTCTGGCTATGCCAGAAGGCCACACCATCCACAAGATTGCCAAGGACCATAGCAAAGTGCTGGTTGGTGAGTCAGTAGCGGTGTCGTCGCCGCAAGGACGATTCGCGTCGGACGCGAAACGCGTCGACGGCGCGGTACTGGAGAAGATCTTCCCGTACGGCAAGCACCTGTTCTACGAGTGGTCGACCGGCGAGGTCGGCCATGTCCACCTCGGACTGTTCGGCAAGTACAAGGTCTACAAGACCCATGAACCGCCCGAACCCAAAGGTGCGGTGCGCATGCGCCTCACTGCGCCACATGCCACGATCGACCTCAACGGGCCAACCGCATGCACGATCGACGAACCAGACGCTCGCGACAAGATCCTCGCCCGGCTCGGCCCCGACCCGATCCATCGCAACGCGAAGCCCGAACCGATGTACGACAAGATCTCGCGCAGCAAACGCACCATTGGCGAGTTGTTGATGGACCAGGCAGTGGTGGCCGGGGTCGGCAACGTATACCGAGCAGAAATCCTGTTCGTCAATGGCATCCACCCTCGGCGCCCGGGCCGAGACTGCGATCGGGTCGAACTCGAAGCAATCTGGGCCACGGCTCAGGGAATGCTGCGCGACGGGGTCAAAGCCGGGCGAATCCTCACGGTGCCACGCGAGGAATCGGGCGTGCCACCCGGCAAGCGAATTCCTCGCGCCGAGGCAACCTATGCATACAAGCGCGGGTCATGCCTGCGATGCGGCAGCGAAATCTCGATGGCCGACATGGCAAACCGCACCGTGTACTGGTGCCCAACCTGTCAACCGGTCTGAGTTACAGGGACCGAGACGAACGCGAGCTGCGGGGATAGAACACGATCGTCGTCGTTGCGCCGATCAGCGTCGTGACGAAGAGGAACAACCAGGCCCGATCGAATGCTTCGACCAGGTCGATGCGGTCATCTGCTCCGACGAACGCCACCGCGGCGGCGACACCGACTGCGCCAGCGACGTTGCGGAACATGTTGAACGCGGCGTTCATGGTGCCCCACGAGGCTTCGGGAACCGCTTCGAGGGCAAAGCCGTTCATCGTCGGCGACGAGAATCCCCATCCGAATCCGAACATCACGATGCCGGGCAGAAATGACGTCAGGTAGCGACCCTCGGCGTCGAGGACCAACCAGCACCACGCGACCGCAGCGACCATCACCAAGCTCCCGACCTGGATCGGAATGCGATGCCCGAAGCGCTCGGCCACTCGTCCTCCCACCAGGGTCATCGACCCTGCCACCACCGGGCCAGCGGTGAGGCCGAGCCCGACCTGCAGACTGGAGTAACCCCACACCCGACCCAAGTACAGCGGCCACACCAGCCAGATCGACAGACTGCACACCGACATGAACGAGTTGGCCAGATTGGTCATCCACACCGGCTGAACACGAAAGAGCGAGAAGTCGATCATCGGCCGAGGATGCCGGTGCGATTGGGCGACGAACGCTGCAGTGAAGGCCACTGCTGCCGAGAAGCACCCCACGATCGGCACGCTCCGCCAACCCCAGTCGCCTCCCTTACCGACGGCGAAGACCAGCAACGCAATGCCAGCGGTTCCGAGTGCGGCGCCCAACACGTCGAGACGTCCTTCGTCTGCCGGCGGCGTCGCCTCCGCGAGCCGCCGGATCCCGATAGTGAGAATCACGAGTGCGGCCGGAGCGGTGAGCAAGTAGAGCCATCGCCAGCTACTCACCTCGAGCACGCCAGCCGACAAGGACGGGGCCACCGCTGCAGACAGCGGGCCCGATGCAGCCCATGCAGCAACCGCAGTGGAACGACGGCTCGCCGGGAACAACGGGAGAGCCATCGACAACGAGGCAGGAATGATCAGTGCGCCAGCAAGCGACTGCAGCGCCCGAGCACCGATGAGCATCCACACCGTCGGGGCAAGGGCCGACAGCACGGCGGACAGCGCAAAGAGACCGACGCCGATCTTGAACACGAGCGCTCGCCCGCGCCGATCAGCGATCCGCCCCGCCAACGGGAGGAACGCAGCGGTGCCGATGAAGTAGCCCGACGACACGAATTGCACCGTCGTCTCGGGAACTTCGGAGAACGACGCAGCAATGTCCCCAAACGCAATATTGGTCGCCGTGCTGTTGAAGCCAACCAGCACGAACCCTGCCGCACCGATTCCCAACGCCTTCCACGCTTCGGAAGGGATGATCTCAGCGGTTGCTGAGCCGGTCGCGGTATTCACCGGCTCACACTTGCAGTCCCGTGCTGCACGGATCGACTCGGGCGTCGCCCCGCTGACCGGGCCGACCGATGCGCGCTCCTAACCGGGTCGAATCCAGTTGCCGTTGCTGTCGAATGCGAGGTCGGTCAGCTCCCCTGGCCGTATTGCTCGATCAACACCCAACGCGACCGGGACTTTCTGATAGCTCCACTTCATGACGTCGAGTGCGAGTTCGATGATCTGTTCTTTCGAGAAATGCTGCCGCAACCGACGGCTCAGATCATCCGAGATGTTCGCAGGCTCCATCACGAGCGCATTCGCGAACTCGAGCGCCGCGAGGTGCGCCTCGGAGAGCTTGGGGGCGGGCTTGGCCACCTCGGCAATGAGGTCTTCATCGAGTCCGTGCTGCTTGGCAACTGCCAGGCGCAGCGACAGTCATGTGTGGCAGTCGTGGTAGGTCGCACAACGCAGGCGCACCAGCTCGGTGGTCACCGGGTCGACTGCGTTGTTTCGGACTGCCGCCGCTGCGAACTCCATCAGCGCTCCCACCAGCACCGCGTCCCCCCGGGTTCCGGGGGCCACCCGTGCGCTGCGCATCTCGCTCACCGGAACACTCCAGCGAGTGCCAGCTCCAACGACATCCGCTGCTCGATCACCAGCAGCGCATTCACGAACGTCACGAGACCCTCATCTCCCAGATGCTCCCTGAGCCTGACCGCCTGAACATTCGACATCGACGCCACGTCGATGATGTACTGCTCGGTGAAGTCGAGCGCGGCGCGCTCGACTTCAGAGAATGCATCGGAACTCGTCCATCCGCTCAACGAACGCAGCAGGTCAGATGACATTGCTTCGAGCGTCGGCGTATGGCCGAGCATCACTGCGACGCGATCCCGGCAGAGCCCCAGCAGCGCAGCATCGGTCGCATTCCAGGCTGACGCATGGGCCGAGTCGAGCGCTGCGAGCGCATCGGTGTCATCAAGCCACGCTGCGAGTCCCACGGCCTCACGCTAGACCACCAAGCGTGCGGAGGCGATCACGGCGACCCCTGGCTCACCGGCGAGTGAACCTCATGAATGGCTCAGAGTACGTCGAACCAAACGCCCTCTTGGGCGGTTCCCATGTAGTTGATGTAGATCTCGTCGCCTACGGCAATCTTGCGGAGTGCAGAGATGACCAACTCGTCGGCGACTTCTGTGGTGGTGGCATTCGAGTCGTAGCGATGGTTGTACAACGAGCCGTATCCCAGCGCGAGCGCCGTTCTGCCATCGCCCCAGCCAAAGACGTAACCTTCGGCGCCCGACTCCAGGTCGTCTCCTCGGTCGGGCTCGGCAACGAGCATCGGGCAGCGCTCGATCTCGTCGCCCTTCTTGAAGGACCGGGTTGCGAAGACGCCGCGACCCGCTCCGGTTGGTGACGTTTTGACTTCCAGACCTTCGGGCACGGTGGCTAGTCAACCGTTGCGCAACGCCGTCCGCTACCTGCGCTATTGCGCTTGCCACGCGGGCGCGTCCGGGTCGCCACGCCATACCGCAAGCCGTCGCTGCGCTTCGGGCATCGCAGCTGGATGGCTGCGCGCCACACGCAGTCGCATCAGCGTGGCCGACACCAATCGAAGCTCGGCAAACGCATCGCCGTAACGATCGCCGTGAGCCGACCATTCAGAGCCCAACGCAAAATCGGCGTACTGCCCGGGCGAACCTCCCCACCGCTCGGCCCACGTCATCATCGGTGCGTGGTCCCAGCCGCGTGGCGCAACGCACAGCAGGTCCCAGTCCAACAACACCGGACCCGATGCACTCATGATCACATTGCCGGGATGCACGTCGCCGTGGCACACGACGCAGTCCGATGGGGCGAACTCGCGCCACCCGACATGACGTTCGATCGCCGCCTCGAGACCACGCTTCGCTGGTGGATCAATCAGTGCGTCGACCTCGTCCAACAACTGCTCATGATGCCACCACGGGAAATCGAGGGGCGATGGGGTAGGAAGCCCGCCAGGGAGGTCGCCCACGTCGAGCTGATGTACCGCTCGCACCACGGTGCCAACCGCTTTCCAGTCGATCTCTCGTCCGTCAGCGACAACATGCTCCCATGCCGTGACCGAGAATGCGCCGAGCACCAGCGGCGCAGAACGCACAGCGTCGGGCACCGCGATGCCACGCGAACGGAGCAACGCTGCGAGCTCGAGTGACACCTCGGCGGGAGCGCTCGGTGTAGCGACACGCAGTACGACGTCGCCGCATCTAAAGATGGCGTTCATTCCGTGACGCACGAGCTCCGGAGCAACCAGGCCCCACTGCTTCGAGGCTTGTACCGCCGCCTCGCTCGCCCCCACGTGGTCATCGACACGACGGTCGACGTAGGGCCTCACGGCGACGCTGGATCCGTTCCCGGGTTGAGCCGCCCGGTGGGATCGAACTGTGCCTTGATCCGATCGTGAAGCTGTCGGGTCGCTGAGTCCACGGCGAAGCTCGGCGCTCGCTCGTGTCGATGCACGACGCCCACACCGATCTCGGCGACGAAGCTTCCGACCGCCTCGCTCTTCAGCTTGGGAAGACCGCTCGGTGGTAGCGACCAGCGGTGCGGTGGCAGCTCCGGCCCACCGGACGCTCCTGCGAGGTCGAACCGCTGCGCCGATCGCTCAACATCGTCGGCGTCACCATCGAGACGAGCCCAGGCGGTCGTGCCATCCCACAGCAGCGCAACCGGACGGTGCAGCTCGCCAAGCAGCTCGAAGGGGTCGCGGTCACTGGTGAACCAACGCGACGTGCGAGCCAATGGGCGTGTGCGCAGTATCACGTCGCCGAAGAAGCCAAGGCTTCCTCGGGCTCCGACAAAGAGCCGACAGAGATCGAAACCACTCACGTTCTTCACCGTCGGGCCGCCGGCTTTGGTGAGCTTGCCCGCCGCAGACACATACCGGGTCTGGAGCAGCACGTCGCGCATCGCGCCGTGTCCGAGTCGTGTGATGTCGCTACTTCCGACCGCCAACGCTCCCCCGACGGTCCCGCCACTCGGCAGCGACACGGTCTGGCCGTGGTCCCGAAGTGCATCGAGGAGCTCATCGACGGGCGTTCCCGCGCCACACTCCACGACCATCTCCGCAGCATCGATGCGATCGATGCCAACCGGCGCAGCAACGACACGCGCCGTAGCCGTGGCGCCGCCTCGCGTCCCGAGCCCGGCAATCGACACGTGGTCGCCCACGCCGACGTTCGCAGCAAACTCGTCGAGCGTCAGATCCATGCGCCCTCCGGTACGGCGTGCATGTCCCCACAGGTCGCTGGATTCGGCAAGACCTTGTTCGGGTTGGCAATCAACTGAGGGTCGAACGCTACGCGCAACGCCTCCTGGGCCGACAGGTCGATCTCGGAGAACATGAGCGGCATCAGGTCACGCTTCTCGAGTCCGATGCCGTGTTCTCCCGACAGCACTCCCCCGACTTCGACCGAGAAGGTCACGATTTCACGGCCAGCAGCGTGCACCTTGTCCACCATCCCCGGCTCGCGTGCGTCGTACACCAGCAGCGGATGAAGGTTGCCATCACCCGCATGAAAGACGTTGATCACGTCGATCCCATACCGAGTGGTGATCTCATAGACCTTCTCGATCACCTCGGCGAGTCGGGCCCGCGGCACGACGGTGTCATGCAGGTAGTAGTTCGGCTTGACCTGAGCAACCGCGCCGAACGCACCCTTGCGCCCCTTCCACAGCACCGCCCGTTCCGCATCGTCGGCTGCGGTGCGAACGTTTGCCACATCGCGTTCGCGTGCCAGTTCGTTGATTCGCTCGACATCGGCCGCCACTTGGCCGGGCTCTCCAACACACTCGATCAACAGCGCCGCTGCCGCATGCGTCGGCAGTCCAGCGTGCAACCAGGCTTCAACAGCCTGCAGGCAGAGCTGATCCATCATCTCGACCGCTGCGGGCACGATGCCATCGGCGATGATGTCACTCACCAGCTGCGCACCGTCGGCAACCGAGTCGAACTCCATCAGCATCGTGGCAACATCCGGTGGGTTCTGCATCAGCCGGACACAGATCTTCGTCGCGACGCCGAACATTCCCTCGCTCCCGACGAACGCTCCACGCAAGTCCAGCCCTGCCGGCTCTGGATCTTCGCCGCCGAACATGGTGACCGACCCATCGGGCAACACCACTTCCATCCCGAGAATGTGGGCACTCGTGACTCCGTCGGCAAGGCAGTGCGGACCACCCGAGTTGTTGGCCACGTTGCCACCGATCGAACACGTCTGCTGACTGCTCGGGTCCGGAGCAAAGTGCACCCCCAAGTGCGCGATCTGTTTCGACAGGTCCAAGTTGAGCACGCCGGGCTCGACCCATGCCTGCCTGTTCAGTGCATCGACAGACAACACCTGGTCCATCTTCGACGTCGAGATGACGATCGCGCCATCGGGAGGCACCGCACCTCCCGCAAGGCCCGTGCCGGAGCCGCGCGCCAAGAACGGAACACCGAACTCTGCGGCAACCTGCACTGCTGCTTGCACGTCATCGGTGCTCTCGGCGAACACCACCACGCCAGCAACGCCGGTCATGTTCGACGCATCTCGTCGATACAACCGAGTTTCGGTGGCGCCGGAGCGAACCTTCGAGGACGTGATCCGCGATCGCAGCGCTGCAACGACGTCGGTCGTCGACGTCGTCGAGGTCATTTCGGGCGCATCACGATGACGCTGCCTGACTCGACTTCGACACCATCAACGAAGACCTGGTCGCCGGGCGCCACGTGCTCATCCAGCGAGACGAGACGTCCGTCCCGGCGTGCCTTCAGTTCGTCCTCGTGCTGCCCCATTGCCTCGCGCCCTTCACGAACCGCATCCACGACGTTGCTGGCAGTGCGACGCGCCCGACCGGCTGCAGACTTCGCCACCGCCACCGGTGACACCTGGGCGGCCTTTTCGACCACCTTCTTCTTGGCGTAGCTGGCACCGGTGGCTCCGGCAGCCACGCCGCCGACGAACCAGGTGAGACGTTTGATCATGCTCGTTTCCTTCGCTGCTCGGGCAGAAATTCGGTAGTTCGCGCGACGTCAATGACGTTGCGCTGCGGTTCTCGAGCTTTGCCGCGGAGTCGGGCGACCGTGCGCGACGCTCCCCGGGCAAGGCCGGCTGCCTTGATCGCTGGGGTAGAGAAACTCGATCGGGCCACCGTGGCCCCGACGGCGTCACCAATCGCTTCTGCGGAACCCAGCACCTTGTCGAACCGCTCGAGATCGTGACGTGCTTCGTCGACCGTGTCACGAGCGTCGTCGGTCGAAATGCGCAGATCGTCGATCAACGATCGCGTCTCGTCGCGCAAGTCCGTGACCTCTCGCCGCAGGAGGCCAACCGTGTCGAGCACTCGCAGCAGCACCACGACCAGTGCGGTGAACCCGACGATCAAGACGAAGGCGGCGATCACCACCACCAACTCCGCCGCCGTCATGAGCCGCGACCGCTCATTCGTTCGCCCACTTGCTGCTCGTCTCCATAGGGCGAGGGCGCGTACCAGGTTCGCCCAACGAGCGCGTCAGGCAGATACTGCTGCTCGACCCAACCCTGATCATGGTTGTGAGGATACTCGTAGCCATCGCCGTGGCCGAGTGCGGCTGCACCCTGATAGTGGCCATCGCGCAGATGTGCCGGCACTTCGCCGGTGGCACCGTTCTTCACGTCCGACCGGGCGTTCCAGATCGCCAACGCAATGCGATTGCTCTTCGGGGCAGTAGCCAGGTGGACCGCTGCTTGAGCCATGTTGAGTTGCGCTTCTGGAAGCCCGACATGCTCCACCGCGTGTGCGGCCGCCACTGCGGTGGTGAGCGCAGTGGCGTCAGCCAGGCCCACATCTTCGCTTGCAAAGATGACCATCCGCCGAGCAATGAACCGTGCATCCTCGCCCGCTTCGAGCATTCGGGCAAGCCAATACACCGCCGCATTCGGATCTGAGCCCCGCATCGACTTGATGAAGGCACTCACCACGTCGTAGTGGTCGTCGCGCCCATACCGCAGCGCACTCGTGCCGAGCGCTGCCTCAACGTGCTCGAGTTCCACGTGCGTGTAGTTCGACAGCGCACAGGCGACCTCGAGCGATGTCAGCACCTGCCGGCCATCTCCGCCCGACCGGTCGACCAACAGTTTGATCGCCACTTCATCAGCGGTCGCCGCTTCTGCTTGCAGACCGCGACGAATCAGTACCTCGATGTCGTCGGGTTCGAGCGGTTCGAGGCGAAACAGGGTGGAACGGCTTCGAAGTGGAGCATTCACTTCGAAGAACGGGTTTTCCGTTGTGGCCCCGATGAGTGTGAGCGTCCCATCCTCCACTGCGGGGAGCAGTGCGTCTTGTTGCGCCTTGGAGAACCTATGGATCTCGTCGAGGAACAAGATGGTGCCCTGTCCTCTCTCGCCGAGGCGCTGCTTGGCTCGCTCGATCGTTTCTCGAACGTCTTTGACCCCCGCGGTGACCGCCGACAGCTGTTCGAAGGCTCGGTCGGTGGTTCCAGCCACCGCAAGAGCAAGCGTGGTCTTTCCGGTTCCGGGCGGCCCCCAGAGCAGCGCTGACGTCAACCGATCCGACTCCACGAGTCGACGCAACGGGCGGTCGGGCCCAACCAGGTGCGTCTGGCCGACGACGTCATCGATGGTTCGTGGACGCAACCTGGATGCCAGCGGCGCCCGAGTGAGTTTGGCGGTCTCTGCGGCCGCCCCGAACAGATCCTCAGCCATCAGTCACCGGAATCGAGCAACACTCGCCGGTACGACGGTTGGCGGAAGTCAACGGCGTTGTCCACCAGCCATGATCGATCGACCCACTTCCAATCACGAAACTCCACGCCGTCGGGTTCGGGTTCCACTCCGTCATCGCGCACTTGGAACGTAAACCATCGTTGTACCTGGCCCAGACGCCCGCCCTTGCGCGCACCGTTGGGGTACTCGTACGCAGTCCACTCCGAGAACTCGCCGACGAGCGCGACGTCGTGTTCTGACAGACCAGTCTCTTCTTCGAGTTCTCGCCACCCGGCTTGCAGCGGTGATTCGTCATCATCGATGCCACCCTGGGGCAATTGCCACTGTCCCGGTAGGTCGCTGCGCTCGAAGGCCATCACCCGGCCCGCTGCATTCGTGACAATCGCAACGACGTTTGCTCGAAAATGCATGCTCGCCATGGTCGGCGCAGCCTAGGACGATCAGCGGCCGAGGCCGCGCAACCGGTCGTGCACGTCGAAGTAGTCCGGTGAGTGCTCGACGATCGAAGCAAACCAGCGTCGCGCCCGGATTGGATCACCCAACCGGTCGTAGAGGTCACCCAGGACGTACCACTCGCGAAGGTGATGGTCACGAACGCGCTTCGGCGACTTTCGGCCCTCTTCCATCACGGAGATGGCCCCCGTGACATCACCCTGGTCAGCCAGGGCGTTCGCCATCACGATGCGACCTTCCGCGAGCACGTCATGGGGTGGCGATGCCGCTTTGATCTCGCCCCAGACACGTTCGACTGCTGCCCAGCGCCGTAAACCACGGTAGGCGTCAGCAATAACGGGCAACAGCGCAGGATTCTCGTGCAACTCCTGAGCTGCTTGCAGCGCAGCGACCGCCGGCTTGTAGCGACCCAGTCGATACGACGCAAGACCGAGTACCTCTTGCACCGCAGACACCGTTGGAGCCTCCTTCGCAATCGCCGCAGCAAGGCGGCGAGCTTCGTCAAAGCGCTCACGGTCGAGCGCCTCTGATGCCTGGGCCAAACGCTCGGACAAGCGAGTTCCGCGCTGTCCACCGAGGGCATCGACCAACTCCGCACCGATGTCTGGATCGAGTGGAGCCGGCTCACGTCGGGTCGGAACCTCGCTGGCCGCTCGATCCGCTGCTGCGGATGCAACTTCGCGGACCGAGCCTTCGTCCACCCACTGCTCGGTGACTCGTTCATCCGCCCACCGCTTGTCTCGATCGGGGTCAATCGGTGCACGGGGGCCACGCCGACTCTCTACCTCTGCGGCGCGACGCTTCGCCTCCGTCATCGGCTCATCGAGTTGCTCACGCCACTTCGGCGTGAACTTGTTGCCCTTACTCGGTGGGCGACCACGGTCGTTGCGCTTGGCACGACCGTCCGGACCGCCGCGCCCTGCACCGCGTCGATCATCGTCTCGCCCGCCAGTACGACCACCGGAACGACCAGTGCCGGAACGCTGACCGCGACCATTGCCTGATCCACCGCCTGACCGCCCACCCGATCCGGAACCGCCGGATGCTCGCGATCGCTCACCTGGCGCTGCGCGCCCACTACGGCCGCCTGACGATGACCGGTTCGAACGCTGCTCAGACATGGTGATCCACGCTACCGCTGCAACACTCACTCCCGTTCCGCAGAGACAGCGAGTTCCAACGCTCGTCAATTCACCGGCAAGCGTCTGATGAACCTGCGTCCGGACGCCGAAAACGACGAAAGCCCCACCGGACTTCTCGTCCATGTGGGGCTTTCGTATGTAGTAATCGGGCGGCGTCCTACTCTCCCAGGGGGTCTACCCCCAAGTACCATCGGCGCTGACAGGCTTAACTTCCGTGTTCGGGATGGGAACGGGTGTGGCCCTGTCGCTATGGCCACCCAAATCTTTGGTTGTCAATTGTCCACCACACAGGTGAACGGGGATACACCCCAACAACTCCAGAGCAAGCACGAGCTAGTTTAAAACCAAGCCCTCGGCCGATTAGTACCGGTCGGCTGAACGTGTTACCACGCTTACACCTCCGGCCTATCAACGTGATGGTCTCGTCACGGGCCTTACTACGTTTACCGTATGGGAATACTCATCTTCAACCTGGTTTCCCACTTAGATGCTTTCAGCGGTTATCCATTCCGTACGTGGCAAATCAGCGATGCTACTGGCGTAACAACTGACACACTAGAGGTACGTCCGTCCCGGTCCTCTCGTACTAAGGACAGCCGTTGTCAATATTCCTTCGGTTGCGGAGGATAGGGACCGAACTGTCTCACGACGTTCTGAACCCAGCTCGCGTACCGCTTTAATGGGCGAACAGCCCAACCCTTGGGACCTGCTTCAGCCCCAGGATGCGATGAGCCGACATCGAGGTGCCAAACCTTGCCGTCGATATGGACTCTTGGGCAAGATTAGCCTGTTATCCCCGGAGTACCTTTTATCCGTTGAGCGACCACACTTCCACACGTGATGGCCGGGTCACTATGCCCTACTTTCGTACCTGCTCGACTTGTAGGTCTCGCAGTCAAGCTCCCTTGTG